>CAZNIT010000022.1:0-188087 GCA_964573205.1 uncultured Sulfurospirillum sp.
TAACCTCGGACTAGATCTGCAAGGTGGACTCCATATGCTCTTAGGTGTCAAAACCGATGAAGCTATAAAATCAAAAATCAAATCCCTGGCTTCGACTATAAAATTTTATACAGATGATGAAGAGATCATTATAGATGATTTGAAAATTCATGATGACAGCGTTACTTTTACGCTTCTTGACGGTGACGAAAAGATGAGCCTCGAGAAGATGCTCTCCGAAATCAACGGTCTTGACGTAAAACAAAAAGATTTGCACTATAGCGTTTCGCTTACGCCACTTGAAGTCGAATCCGTAAAAAAATTCGCCATTCAGCAGGCTGTCGATACCATTCGTAACAGGCTTGATCAATTCGGGCTTGCCGAGCCTACGGTAGCAAAACAGGGTAAAGATAAGATTTTAGTTGAACTTCCCGGTATAAAAACTCCGCAAGAAGAGAAAAGAGCAAGAGAACTTATAGCAAAAGCGGCTCATCTCCAGCTAATGGCACTTGATGAAAAAAGAGCGGATCAGGTTTATAAACTCTCCCCTGATGAGGCGGCGGAGTACGGTGATGTCATACTTCCCGATGTAAAAAATAAAGATGAAAAGTATCTTTTAAAAGAGGTTCCCATTCTTGACGGTAGTATGTTAACGGATGCAAGAGTCGCTTTTGATCAATCAAATCAACCGGTTATAAACTTTACGCTAAATAGTGAAGGTGCGAAAATTTTCGGAAATTTCTCTGGTGAAAATATCGGAAAAAGAATGGCGGTCGTATTGGATAATGTCGTTTATTCAGCACCGGTTATCAGAGAGAGAATAGGCGGTGGAAGCGGCCAGATAAGCGGCGGCTTTAGCATACAAGAAGCTCATGATGTGGCTATCGCTCTTAGAAGCGGCGCTTTGTTGGCACCGGTTATTTTGCTTGAGAAAAGAAGTGTCGGGCCGTCGCTTGGAGCCGATAGTATCAAAGCTTCGCTTATCGCGCTTATTAGCGGTTTCGCTCTTGTATTTTTCTTCATGATTATATATTACGGATACTCGGGAATAATATCGGATATCGCGCTTGTCGCAAATCTCTTTATCATAGTCGCGGTTATGGCGATGTTCGGCGCGACACTTACTCTTCCGGGAATGGCAGGTATAGTTTTAACCGTCGGTATGGCGGTTGACGCGAATGTCATTATAAACGAGAGAATAAGAGAGCTTCTAAGAAGCGGTGCAAATATAAAAACGGCGATCGAGAAGGGGTATGACAACGCTATGAGCGCGATTCTCGATGCAAATATCACAACTCTTATCGCCGCCGTTGTATTATATGCGTACGGTACGGGGCCTATTAAAGGATTTGCCGTAACGATTAGTATAGGTATATTGGCTTCAATGCTTACCGCTATTATGGGAACACATGGCGTATATACATACCTCTTACCAAAGATTCAAAAAAGCAGAAATCTTAAAGCTTGGTTTGGAATAGATAAAGGAGCTAAATAGATGGAGATTTTCAATACCGTAAAAACTTACGACTTTATGTCCAAAAGCAAGATCTTTTTAGGATTTTCGATTTTCATGATTCTTGCCTCTTATGCAATTTTATTTACAAAAGGTCTAAATTACGGCATCGACTTTGCCGGAGGAACTTTGGTTCAGGTAAAGTATGAGAAAGAGGCGCCTATTAAGCGCATAAGAGAAGTTATAAAAAGCGATCCTCTTTTCGCTTCGGCTTCGGTTACGGAATTCGGCTCGCCGCAAGAGATAATAATAAAGATACCCACATCTTCAAAATCCGTTAGTACGGATATAGGCGATAATGCCAGAGAGCTATTGAAATCCACCGGAAATTTTGAGATACGCCGTGTTGATATGGTCGGTCCGAAGGTCGGAAACGAACTTCGTGAAAAGGGTTTGATGGCGATGTTTTTATCGATTTTAACAATATTGATATATGTAGCATTTAGATTTGAGTGGAGATTTGCGGTTGCGTCCATTTTCGCACTCATTCATGATGTATCAATCGCCCTTGGGGCGATCTCTCTTTTTCAGATAGATGTAAATCTGGATATTTTGGCGGCTATTCTCACTATTTTAGGATACTCTCTTAACGATACGATTATCGTTTTTGACAGAATCAGAGAGGGAATCGTACAAAGTAAGATATTTGATCTTTTCAAAATCATAAACGAATCTATCACAAAGACGCTATCAAGAACCACCCTTACTTCATTAACAACATTTTTTGTTGTTTTAACTCTCTTTTTATTCGGCGGAGAGATCATAAACGGTTTTAGTTTTACGATGCTAATAGGAATAATAGTCGGAACATACAGTTCTATTTTCGTCGCTTCGCCGTTTTTGAAGTGGCTTGGATTTAGTGTCGAAGATTATAAAAGAAAACTCGCGATCAAAGAGAAACAGCGTATCGAAAAAGAGAAGATGCGCCAACAATACGAGGGAGGAGTGGTTTAGTTATGGATTGGGGAAAAGTTGTATTCATATTTTTTGCACTGACAAGCCTTACAACGACAGCTGGTTATCTATACGATCAAAATATGATTGCGCTTTTTATCGCAACAAGTATCAATCTAGTCTCCACACTTCTTAAAATCGGTGTAAAAAATATCCTCTCGGCCGAACTTTTCGCATCTTCGCTGGTAGCGGATATGCATCTGATACCGGCATTTTTATATGAAACGTTAGCACATGATTCAAAAGCGGCTATCGCTATGGCGATAGGCGCTATGATAGCAAACTTCTTTTCAATGGCACTTGTACTCATAGAAGCCGCCAAAACTAGAGAAGAATTTTAACTACTACAAAGATATCCTGACAGGAGTTTGATAAAATGGATTACAATCCATCTCAATTAGAAAAAAAATGGCAACAAATTTGGAGTAACAGTGAAGCTTTCGAGCCGAAAGATGACCAAACACTGCCTAAAAAATATATTTTAAGTATGTTCCCATACCCCAGCGGAAAGATACATATGGGACATGTCAGAAACTATACGATTTCAGACGCTATTGCCAGATATTATCGCAAGCAAGGGTATAATGTATTGCATCCATTCGGTTGGGACAGTTTCGGTATGCCCGCTGAAAATGCCGCTATAAAGCATAAACTTCATCCTAAAAAATGGACTTATGAAAATATAGAGTATATGAGAAAAGAGTTGTCGCTTTTAGGACTCTCTTTCTCCAAAAAAAGAGAATTCGCTACTTCGGATCCGCTATATACGAAATTCGAGCAGGAGTTCATCATAAAGATGTATGAGAGCGGACTTTTATACCAAAAAGATCAGATCGTAAATTGGTGTGAAAGTTGTCATACGGTTTTGGCGAATGAGCAAGTAATTGAAGGGTGTTGTTGGAGATGTGACAACGAAGTAGAGCAAAAGAGAATGCCCGGATTTTACATAAAAATCACGAAATATGCCCAAGAACTTCTGGATGATTTGAAAAAACTCGAATCCGGTTGGCCGAAACAGGTCATAACTATGCAGGAGAACTGGATAGGTAGAAGCGAGGGGCTTAGTTTCGAGTTGACTTTATCTGAAGAGTCGTTTTTAAAACTTGATAAAAAATTCGAAAAATTCGATCTTTTTACTACAAGAGCGGATACGATCTACGGAGTTACTTATAGCGCACTTGCACCAGAGCATCCTATCGTAAAATATATAGTTGAGCACAATCTTTTAAATGAGCGGAAGATTAAAGCTATAAAAGATATGCAAAAAGTTCCTGAAAAAGATCGAGCGCTTTGTGAAAAAGAGGGTATCGATCTTGAGATTTTCGCCCTGCATCCTCTTACGAAGAAGAAGATTCCGATCTGGGTTGCGAACTTTGTACTATCAAGTTACGGCGGCGGAGCGGTAATGTCCGTTCCTTCGCATGACCAAAGGGATTACGAGTTTGCAAAAAAATACCAACTGCCTATGATAGAAGTGATATCATCCGATAAAAGCGACCTCCAAAAAGAGGCATATACCGGCGAGGGTGTATTGATAAACAGCGGCAAATTCAACGGTTTGAAAAATACAAAAGCCAAAGAGAAAATCATATCTTATTTTCAAGAGCTCGGAATCGGGAAAAAAGAGATAAACTATAAACTTAGAGATTGGGGAATCAGCCGTCAAAGATACTGGGGAGCGCCTTTGCCTTTTGTTCATTGTCCCTCTTGTAAGCTGGTACCTCAATCGTTAAAAAACCTTCCCGTAACCCTTCCCGACGATATAGAGATAACGGGAGAGGGTAATCCTCTGGAGACTCATAAAAGCTGGAGGGAGTGCAAGTGTCCAAAGTGCGGAAGAGATGCGCAAAAAGAGACGGACACTATGGATACTTTCGTTCAAAGTTCATGGTATTTTCTTCGCTACTGCACACCCAACGCGAAAGATCTGCCTTTTAAAAGAGAAGATGTAAACTACTGGATGAGCGTGGATCAGTATGTGGGCGGAATTGAGCATGCGATCTTACATCTTCTATATGCCAGGTTTTTTACAAAAGCCCTTAGAGATCTTGGCTTTATAGATTTTGATGAACCTTTTTCAAATCTTTTAACGCAAGGAATGGTTTTAAAAGACGGCGCGAAGATGAGTAAATCAAAAGGAAATACCGTCGATCCCGACACGATCATAAAAAAGTACGGAGCCGATACGGCGAGGCTTTTCATTCTTTTTGCCGCGCCTCCTCAAAAAGAGCTCGAGTGGAATGACTCGGCCGTGGAGGGATCTTATAAATTTATAAAAAGATTTGTCGATAGAGCTTCGAATGTATCCGCCTGTTCTCTTCCTTTGATAGATCACTCCGCCTTATCTTCAAATGAGAAAAAAGCGCGCAAAAAGGTTTATGAAGCGGCATTGAAATCGTCACAGATTTATGAAAACCGTACATTTGCTTTCAATACTCTCATCGCGGCTTCGATGGAAGCGTTAAATGCGTTAAATGCGCAAAAAAATCCTCTTGTTTGGAGCGAGGGGTATTATATACTTTTAAATGTTTTGGAGCCTGTTATCCCTCATATCTGCTGGGAATTAAGCGAGAAATTTTTTAATTGCGAAAACTTTTCAAAAATAGAGATTTTAGAAGAGGTTTTCGACGAGCGGAGTATAATTTTGCCGGTTACCGTAAACGGCAAGAAAAGAGATGAAATTGAAGTATCTAAAGAGGCTTCAAAAGAGCAGATACTATCTCTTGCTAGAGAGAAATGTTCTAAATGGATTGAAAATAAAAACCTCGTAAAAGAGATTTATGTACCGAATAAACTTGTAAATCTGGTGGTAAAATAGTTTGAAAACTCTTTTTTTAACTCTAATATCTTTTATATTTATATCATGCGGTTATAAACCGACGATGTATTACAGTAAAGATATTTTAGGGGATAAAATCTTTGTGGAGGTGCAAACGAGTCTCGAGGATCCCGAAAATACGGTTTTGATAAGAGACGCCATCAACGAAGCGGTGATTATGAAATTTCGTTCGCGAATTGTTGCCAAGAAAGATGCACGATCGATTCTTTCTATGAAATTAAAGAGAGTTTCATTTTTGCCGATACAGTATGATAAGAACGGTTATGTGATCGCTTATAAAACTTATGTAGATCTTTTGACGAAATATAGGGATAAAAACGGGCAAGGCGGAGAAATTCTCTCAAGAGGAGATTACGACTTTGCCATAGAGTCCAATAGTGTCATATCCGATACCAAGAGATTTGAAGCGATCAAAAACGCCTCTTATAAAGCAGTGGACGAATTTATATCCAAACTGTCGATCAAAGGTATATGAAGTGACGATAAACGATATTGTAAAAGAGACCATTCAAACACTAAACAGACAAAAGACACCGTTGACACCGCAAAATTATCAGGTGACATTCTGTAAGATTGCCAATAAATACGGCTTTAGCATACAAGAGTGCCATAAAAAAGATAAGTTTATAAAAAAACTGAATCAAACGCTGCAAAAAGATATATCCAAATATAGTGTAAACTCTTTGGATGAGCTTTTGACCTATTTGGTATCCAGTCTAAATAGACTATCCGTCGGCAATAGCGGAAAACAAAAGATAGTCACGATCACTCTAATTAAGCATCTTCTCGAGATGATATCACGATTTCCGGACTCAAAAACCAGAGAACTCGCAAACGCCTCTTTGGAGAGAATAGAATATCTTAGCGATTTAAACTCTTTTGAGATAATTACTCAAAAATGGGAGGAGCTTTTAAGCTCGCACAGACATAACTATCTTTACAAAATACAATCTCTCGCGAACAGTCGCTCCAACGATCTAAATACGCTTCTTGATTCTATCGAAGAGCTTTTGAAAAAAAGCGACACAACCGAGTCGCTATCTTCGGTAGCCTCTGTCATAGCGGCATCTCTTACACCTTCGTTGAGTTCGACCTTAGACGAAGAGATAGCTACTATGAGTTACACTCTTACAAATTCTCCTAAACTTCTTGAAGATAGCGATATTCAAAATAAAATCAGAGAGTTGATTAAAAAAAGGGTCAAAATTGACAAGGCGGAGGTAAAGCAGAGAATTTTGTCTCTTGACGAAATTTTGAGTGAAGTCTCTACAAAAATCGTAAATCTAATAGACAATTCAAATATAAGTTATGACAAAGTAAAAGAGATAAAAAACGAACTCTTAAGCATAGAGAGCGGAAAAAGCGACTTTGAAAGCGTGAAAGCGAAACTTCTGAAAATTGCGGAAACTCTTGAGTTCGAGACCAAACAATTAAGCACGATCATGCAAAAAGAGGATACTTTGATAGTGCAGATGCAAAAAAAGATAAAAAGTCTTGAAAACGCTCTTCAAAAAGCAAAAAAAGAGTCCAAACTGGATTTTTTGACATCCTTGGTTTCAAAAAGAGGTTTGGATGAAGAGTTAAACAGAGTTGACAAGAGTTACAGAAGATATCATATTGAGTACTCTTTAGTCTTCTTTGATATAGATCACTTTAAAGATATCAACGACACTTACGGTCATGAAGCAGGTGATTTGATCTTAAAACAACTTGGAAAGATATTTTTGGAGCTAAAAAGAGATGTTGATATTATCGGACGCTATGGTGGAGAAGAGTTTTTGGCGATACTTCCGAACACTCCTCTAAACGGGGCTTTGGTTTTTGCCCAAAAGATTCGAAAAAGGGTTGAAGAGTTCTCTTTCGTCTATAAGGATGAAGAGGTTCCCGTTACTTTAAGTGCCGGGGTTTCCAACTGCAAAGAGTTCAGCAATCAAAAAGAGGTGATCGAAGATGCCGATAGAATGCTCTATCAAGCTAAACAGGCGGGAAGAAATAGAGTATATCCTTTGATGAAAGTTACGGCATAGATTTTATGAACGAGTTGGAGAATTTTCTGGCTAATAAACCTCTTTATTACAAAGAGATCGATTATGAGCGTTTTCCGTCGATTTGGGATAAATACAAAGAGGCTTTTTTACTACCTAAAATCATTCACATCGTGGGTACGAACGCTAAAGGTTCGACGGGAAGATTTTTGGCTCACTATCTTTACAAACAGGGTCTCAATGTCGGACACTATACGTCTCCTCATGTTTTGAATTTTAACGAAAGAATTTGGCAAAATGCGAAAAACGTGGATAATAAAATATTAAACGAGCATCATATAAGGTTGCAACTCATCTTGGAAAAAGAGGACAGTGACAAATTAAGTTATTTCGAGTATGCCACTCTTCTTGCCATTTCAGTTTTACAAAGAAACGACTTTATAATTTTAGAAGCCGGACTAGGTGGCGAATATGACGCAACTTCCGTTTTCGACAACGATTTGACGTTAGTTACGCCCATCGGTCTTGATCATCAGAGTTTTCTCGGAGAGACGCTCGAAAAGATCGCAAAGACGAAATTAAAAGCGGTTAGAAAATTCGCTATACTCGGCAAGCAGGATAGAATCGTCTATAAGTTGGCTAAAGAGTTATCGCGAAAAGATAATATTGAATTTTTTAGATACGGATATTTTTTTACCAAAGACGAGATAGCGAAATCAAAAAGAGTTATAAAATCTTTAAATCTTCCTGGATTTTTTAGCGACAATCTGCTTTTGGCAATGGCGGCAGCTAAATTTTTCGGTTTTGAGATAAAGTGGAGAATGCTTGAAGATGTAAAGCTTTTCGCAAGGGCTCAAAAGATTAGATCGAATATTACGATCGATGTGGGTCATAATCCTATGGCCGCTTGTGCCCTTGCAAAAAGTTTCAAAGAGAGAAAGGTCGTGCTTGTATATAATAGTTTCAGTGATAAGGATTATATACAAATATTAGAAATTTTAAAGCCGATTATAAAAAGAGTTGAAATTTTGCCGATCTACAACCAAAGAGTCGAAAATAGGGATCAAATAGAAAAAGCCCTATTGTCGCTGGATATCGAATATCGTGATTTTGTAGAGTGTAACGAGAGTGAAGAGTATCTTGTTTTCGGTTCATTCGCAGTTGTAGAGGAGTTTTTAAAACATCATGTACCAAAGGCAAAAATCTAAATATCTTCTTTATGTCTGGGTTTTTGTCGCATTCTCTCTTGTGATAGTCGCTATGTTCTCACTCTATTTTTCCAATAAAACCGTTGATGTAAAAAAAAGAGAACTAGCACTTGAAAAAAAGTATATGGATCTTGAAAACAAAATCGTCCAAAAAGAGAAACTCTACCGCCAAATATCCGACAATATCGATAAAATAGAGGAGTTGATAGGTCAAAATGATAGCAAAAGAGATCAAAATATTCAAAGCGTTATAAAAAAATCTACTCCGGTTATAAAAAAGATGGTTTTAAAAAATCTACCCGTCGGCTATCCCGTCGATTCCAAAAGAGTTACATCCGGTTTCGGGTATAGAATACATCCTATTTATAATGAAGAGAGATTTCATCATGGTATCGATATAGGCGGTAAAATGGGACTAGCTGTATATGCGACGGCGGACGCTATCGTGGAGTTTGCCGGTTATACGACGGGGGGTTACGGAAATTTGGTAATTTTATCCCATAATTTCGGTTTTCAGAGTATGTACGGTCATTTGCAAAGTGATTTGAAAGTTAGAAAGGGAGATTTCGTCAAGAAGGGAGAGATTATAGGTTATCTTGGAAACAGCGGTCTTTCGACGGGTCCTCATCTTCATTATGAAATAAGATATATAAAAAAGTTTATCGATCCGAAATATTTTTTGGTCGCAAATACGAAAGGGTTTGAGAAATTGCTCGAATCGACTCCTCAAATTAGTTGGCAACCTCTTATCAACTCCATAACGGCTTCGTACAGGAAATTTACCTCTTTGTAATCATATCTTTATTACTATTGCACAAAATTTATGGTATAAAAGGGTCTGATTGCAAGCAAAAATTTTTGAATATTTCAGTAAAAAAAGAGAGACTACGTTGCTTCTTTGCAGCGATATAAAAGAGGCTCAAATCGCACAGGAGGTGTTAAGGTATCTTGGTTATCGAACATTCACCTTCCCGGATTTAAGAGCGCAATATAAAGATGATCTAAGACCCTATAAAGAGGAACTGACGGATCTTTTGTGCAAGTTGCATAGTTATTACGATCTTGACGATGAAAAAAAGATTATAATCTCTCCGTTTCGTACGTTGATTCACCCTTTGCCAAAAAGAGATCTGTTTGATCGTTTAATTTTGAATTTCGGCGATATTGTCGATTTAAAGAGGTTTAAATTACGACTTCTTTACTGGGGGTATAGTTTTGTGGATATTGTAGAGGATAAAGGAGAGGTATCTTTTCGCGGAGATATTATAGATATATTTCCTACCGATTCCAAACTCCCTTTTAGAATATCTCTTTTTGACGATCAGATTGAGAGTATTCGACCGTTTTTTTGCGATAGCCAAAAGTCGGATAGAAACGAAATAGATCAAATAAGCATCAATCCCGCACTTTTTTCATTGGATGAAAAATCATATGAGCAAGTTATACAAAGAGTAGAACTTCTTGAGAGTGATGCTTTTGTTAAAGATATGGCATCGCTTGGTTTTTGGGTGCTTGATGATCTTGGAGAAGATTTTTTAAGCAAACAAAAAGCTATTTTTATAAATGATATAAAAGATGAAATCGATGAATATTTTTCATTTGATGTATCGGATCAAAAACAAAATTATTTAAATAGTATAGAGGTATTAAAAGATAGTAGCGGTTATAAAGATATAGAAATTGTAGACTTGGGTGCACTTTTGTCTCATCATAAAGATAAGAAAATAACTCTTATCGCAAATAACGAAGCTATCGTAAAACAGTATGAAATTCCCTCCGATATCGATATAGAGTATTTATATGAAGATTTGATAGTAAATATTATCGGCGAAAACGAGTTGATATTATCACTGAATAAAAGAGAAAAGAGGAAAAGGCGAAAAAAAGCGACCATTGTTCTTGATGACCTAAAGGCGGGAGATTACGTAGTTCATCATGAGTATGGAATAGGAATCTTCAAGGGACTTACCAACACGAAAGTTTTGGGAGTGGTCAGAGATTTCGTAGAGATCGCTTATCAGGGTGACGACAAACTTTTAATACCGGTGGAAAACCTGGATATGATAGATAGATATATATCCGACGGATCTTCTTTAGCTATAATTGACAGGCTCGGTAAGGCCTCTTTTAGCAAACTTAAAGCCAAAGCGAAAACAAAACTCTTCGAGATAGCAAAAGAGATAATCCAAACCGCCGCACAAAGAGAGTTGAGCGATGCTCCGGTGATCGATGTCATCGATGAGATCGAAATTTTTCAAAAGGATGCGGGTTTTGTATATACCAAAGATCAAATTGAAGCCGTAAATAAAATTTTTGAAAACTTGAAAAGTTCGAAGGTAATGGATATGCTCCTAAGCGGTGACGTAGGATTCGGAAAAACCGAGGTAGCGATGAATGCGATTTTCGCGACCGTTAAAAGCGGATATCAGGCGGCATTTATTGTACCGACGACGCTTCTTAGTACTCAGCACTACAAATCGCTCAAAGAGAGATTTACGAAATACGGTATATCGGTTGCTAAGCTGAACGGATTTACCTCCACAAAAGAGAAAAGTGAAATTTTAAAAGCTCTTGCCGATGGTACTTTGGATGTTTGTGTAGGTACTCATGCTCTTTTTGGGGCGGAGTT
Source organism: uncultured Sulfurospirillum sp. (assembly GCA_964573205.1). GTDB lineage: Bacteria > Campylobacterota > Campylobacteria > Campylobacterales > QNZT01 > QNZT01. The sequence goes on from CAZNIT010000022.1 coordinate 11,108, forward strand.
TAGCAATCTAGGATTGATGATTTTGGATGAAGAGCACAAATTCGGAGTAAAACAGAAAGAGAAGCTAAAACTGTTTAAAAAAAATCTTCATGTCCTTTCTATGAGTGCCACGCCGATTCCGAGAAGTTTGAATATGGCGTTATCTTCGATAAAACAATACTCTCAACTTTTGACGCCTCCGCTTGATCGCGAAGATGTTAGGACATTTGTCAAGGAGTACGACAAAGCTTTGATTAAAGAGGTGATTTTAAGGGAGTTGAGACGAGGAGGGCAGATATTTTACATACATAATCGTATCGCTTCCATCGAAGATAAAAAAAGAGAACTCTCGAAAATTTTGCCGAATTTAAAGATTTTAGTTCTGCACTCTAAAGTTCCACCCCTTAAGAGTGAAAAACAGATGCTTGATTTCGAACAAAGAGAATATGATCTGCTGCTTAGTACCTCGATAATAGAGTCTGGCATACATTTACCCAACGTAAATACGATAATAGTGGAAAGCGCTGAAAACTTCGGGATCGCCGACCTTCATCAACTAAGAGGAAGAGTTGGACGAGGGAAACGACAAGGATATTGTTATTTTATTACTGAGGATAAAAACAGACTTACCGAGCAGTCCAAAAAAAGACTTGTAGCGCTTGAGAGCAACTCTTTTCTTGGAAGCGGATCCGTTTTGGCTTATCATGACCTAGAGATCAGAGGAGGTGGAAACTTGGTGGGGGAAGCACAAAGCGGACATATCAAAAATATTGGATATTCCCTCTATCTTAAAATGCTTGAAGATGCTTTAAACACACTCTTAAATCGAAAAACGACTCTTAAAAAAGATATCGAGATGAAACTAGGCGTAAGCGCGTATATCGACAATAAGACAATATCGGAAGATCGAATACGGCTTGAACTCTACCGAAGATTGAGTAAATGCGAAAATCCTAACGAGGTATATGAGATAGAAGAGGAGATGATAGACCGTTTCGGTAAATTGGATATGATGACAAAACAATTTATCGAAATAGTGGTTATAAAGATTCTCGCTTCAAAATGCGGTATATCCAAAATTTCAAGTTACGGGCAAAATATAACCATAGAGTTCGAAAACAAAACAAAACAAACTCTAACCGCCGCATCTAAAGATGACGACGATGTTTTAGATACCACTATGAAGTTTCTAAGAAGTTTGTAACCGCTATATTAAGCGGTTACAAAAAGAAAATTTCTAAAGACCCAGTGCTTTTATGGTCTCTTTTGTAAGTGCACCTGTAGATATTCCTTGAGCTTTTTGAAATCTATGAAGTGCGGCTCTAGTTCTTGAACCGTAGATACCGTCTATCGGTCCGGGATTAAAACCTTTTGCTTTCAACGCTTTTTGCACATTTAAAACAAGATTACCGTTCATATTGGTTTTGCATACGACCGGTACCCATTTAAGTACTGGCTCTTGAACCTCGATCTTTTTAGTGACAGTTTTATAAACCGGCGGAATCGGAATCCTTTTTACTGTTGCAGGTTCGACTAGTTCTTTTACTTTCACGGTTTTATAAACTGCCGGAATCACAACTGTTTTTGTCGTTGCCGGTTCGGCAATCACCGTTTTTGTTATGGTTTTGTATTTTGCGGGAATAGGAACGACTTTCGTTTGTGCCGGTCTTTTCAATACTTTTTTAGTTACGGTTTTATAAACCGCCGGAACATTCACCAGGCATAAAATTTCTCCTGTTTTTCCATCAAGTTTTTCAATCGGACCTCTTCCTTTTTTCCAAGTCGTATAAGCCGGCTTGACAAGTACTTTTTCAGTAACGGTATCATACACGGGCGGAATTGTCACTATCTTTTCGCCGGGCTCGCTGACCAAAACTTTTTGGGTTATCTTTTTATATTTGGCAGGAACGGTCACGATCTTTTCACTCGCCTCTTTTACTAAGATTTTCTTTGTCGTCCATCTGTATTTTGCGGGAACCACTTCCACTCTTTCACCGGCCTCTTTTACAAGAACTTTCTCTTTTTGAAGCTGATATTTCGCGGGAGTCAAAACTCTGGCATAACACTCGCCAGGTTTCGCGTTAGGCGGATAAAGTGAAGAAGCTGCGGGCACGATCACCTCTTTTACCACCGTTTTGGGTTTGGCGGCTCTTGCTTCCGCAATCGCGATTTGAAGTTGTCTGATCTGTTGATCTTTGGCATCTGTAGAAGGTGCGACAATTTTGGTTGTTGCGGGTACCGTTGTCTCACACTTTCTTTTTTCTGCACAGCCGCTTATACCTATTGCCACTGCAACGGAGAGCAGGACAGGTAGCTTTGTACGGGAATTTAAATTCATCGTTTTCTCCTTAAGAATTCAATAGTTAGTATTATCATATATGTTGTGTTAGTATATGATAATTAATATATATTATAAAAGTTACCTAAGTTTTACTTAAGTACCTATTAAAGAGCCTCTATTTTACCATAAATTTGGTATAAAATGTGCTCTTATATGGGAAAAAGAGGATGAGGATACTTCATGAAAGAGTTAAAAATTATCATTATCGCTATTTTAACATTGTTTTTCACCGCTTGTACTTCGCATCAGGTCGAACCGGCACTCGATATGAGCGTACCCGCATACGTTAAATCCAACTCGGTAGGAAACTGTGAAATAACTCGTACCAAACCCAAAGAGGGTAGTATTTACGCTAGCGGAACGACTCAGCTTTTTGCCGATAAAAAGGCTATGAGAATAAACGATACGGTTACCGTCATAATAAACGAAAGTGCGTTTCAATCTTCTCAAGGAGATAAAAAATTAACCGATACTTCCGTCAATAATCTAGGAGGCGGAATATTCGGAGGTGTGGGAGCCGGAATAGGCGCTACACTAGGCAAAAACGTAAATACTCTAACCGATATTAGCTTCAATACCAACTCGAACAATAATTTTTCGGCTTCGGGCACGCAATCTAGAAACGAAAAATTCAAAGCGACGATAACCGCACGAGTGGTAAGAATTTTAAATAACGGAAACTATTTTATCGCCGGAAGTCGTGAATTACTTTTAAACGGAACAAAGCAAATCGTAAAGATATCGGGGGTGATCAGACCTTTTGATATAGATCAAACAAATACTATCGACTCGAAATACATAGCCGACGCAAAAATCTTTTACGAGACAGAGGGCGATATAAGAGAATCGACTAAAAAGCCTTGGGGATCGAGAATGGTTGAGACTATCTGGCCCTTTTAATCTACAATATATTTATAATATTGTATGATAAATCATGGATATTTTTTCATTTTTAATCGGTTTTTTTGTCGCCTCTTTTATTGCAATTATAATATTTTATTATATATACTCGAATCTTGTCGATTATTATGCAAAATATATATCAGCTTTAAATAAGCGGAGTAGGGGAGTCGAAGAAACCCTTTTAAATCTTCAAAATGAAAATCTCGAATTAAAACATAAACTTGATTTTTCAGAACAAAAGATACTCTTTTTTCAACAAAATCAAAATAGTATAAAAGAGGAGTTCGAACATATCGCAAGAGAGGTAATTGAAAAAAAGAGCGAGAATATTTCACAAAATCAGCAAGAATCGTTAAAGCTTCTTTTAACTCCCTTCGCTAAAAATATTAAAGAGTTTCAAGAGAAAGTTGAAGCTTTTTATATAAATGAAACAAAAGAGAGATTCTCTCTGATAAAAGAGATTCAAACACTCAAAAATCTCAATGAACGAATCTCGAAAGATGCCGCAAATCTTACAAACGCCCTAAAAGGAGATAACAAACTTCAAGGAGATTGGGGTGAGATGATACTTCAAAAACTTCTCGAAAATTCAGGTTTGGAACAAGGGCGGGAATATGAAATACAAAAAGCTTACAAAGACGAACAAGGTAGGGTGATGAAGCCCGATGTTATCGTACATCTTCCCGACTCTAAAGAAGTAATCATAGATTCCAAGGTTTCATTGACCGCTTATGAGAGATATCACAATTGTGAAGACGACGAAAAAAAGATCCATTTAAATGCTCATCTTGATTCGATCTATATGCATATAAAAAAGTTGAGTCAAAAAAAATACGAATCGCTTATAGGCTTGAAAAGTTTGGACTTCGTTTTGATGTTCATACCGATAGAAGCGGCGTTTATGACCGCAGTAAATGCCGATAAAAACTTATATGAAAAAGCGTATCGAAAAAATATCATTATCGTCTCTCCATCGACTCTACTTGCGGTCTTAAGAACGATAGAACACTCTTGGAGATATGAGTATCAAAACAAAAACGCGAAAGATATAGCAAAAAAAGCCGGTGATCTTTACGATAAATTTTCCGGTTTCGTATCGAGTATGAAAACAATAGAAAGTTCGCTTAAAAAAGCTCAAAACGCATATGAAGAGGCTTTTAAAAAGCTAAGCAGCGGAAAAGGAAATCTGATCTCAAGAGCGAAGGAGCTTAAAAACATGCGTGGAATAGAGTACAAGAAAAAATCGTAATAGCGTAGTTTTTTTCAAGAGAATATATATTATGTTAACCAAAATATATATTTGGTATTTTATACTATTTGCCAAGACAAAAATTGCTGAACATTTTATCGAGTATCTCTTCCCTGTAAAAAGGTTTTGTTATCGCACAAATCGAGTCGATGGCTTCATTTATTTCATATGCGAAAAGTTCCAACTCTTTGCTTGTAAGGTGTTCGAAAGATCTCTTTATCGCTTCCAAAGCTTTTTGAGTCGTATCAAGTTGACGCTTGGTTATTAAAATGGTGTCTTCGCCCAAGCTTTTAGTATCCAGTAGTTTTTCCAGTTTATTGGTTATTTTAGATGAATCTTTTTGTACACTAATCGAAACGGGGTCAAGTCTCTTCAATAAGCGGTAGTCGATTTTGGATTTCAAATCCGCTTTATTCATAACGGTGATAATCTCTTTTGATTGCCTGTAACGTTTTAAAAGTTTCAAGATCTCTTCATCGTCTCTATCAAACTCTTCGCTCGCATCGAACATCGCAATGACAACATCGGACTCTTCGATAGCTTTTACGGATCTTTTTATTCCGATTTTTTCTATTTCGTCTTTGCTCTCTCTTATTCCTGCCGTATCGACTATTTTTACCAAATGTGTTCCTATATTGATATTCTCTTCGACCGTATCTCTAGTCGTTCCGGCAATATCGCTGATGATCGCTCTTTCGTAACTTAAAAGCGCGTTTAAAAGTGAGCTTTTGCCGACGTTGGGCTTTCCGATAATTGCTACTTTATATCCTTCAATGACCCCCGCTCTTCTCTTACTGGCTTGCATGCTTTTTTCCAAAATACGATAAATATTATCAAGTTTCTCTTTTATGCGATCGTTAAGCTCCTTTGGTAGATCCTCTTCGGCATAATCGATATTGACCTCTATAAAAGCGAGTATCTCGACGAGCTTATCGCGAAGATCGTTGACAAACTCTTGTAGTTCGCCTTTTAATTGAGAAGAGAGTATTTTTGCGGCCTCGACACTTTTACTCTCTATTAGTTTCGCAGCGGCCTCAGCTTGAGCGAAATCCATTTTTCCGTAAAGCACCGCTCTTTTAGTAAATTCACCGGGAGTCGCGCTTCTAGCACCGTAAAAGATGCAGGTATCGACGATTCTGCTCGCCGTTACGAATCCTCCGTGAGATTGAAACTCTACGACATCTTCACCGGTGAAACTTTTTGGATTTTTAAAGTAAATTACGATGGCTTCATCGATCAAAGAGGAGTCTTTATCGTAGAGATTGCATAAATGCGCATAGCGGGGTTTAAAGTTGTTTTTTACGGTGATTTTTTTTGCGATTTCAACGGCTTTATCGCCGCTTAAGCGAACTATGGATATCCCCCCTACTCCGTGAGCCGTGGCAACGGCGCAAATCGTATCGTTTATGATCAACCCTTTTTATATTCGTTGACGATAATGATCTTTTTTCCGTTTTTCAATGTGCGTATGGCGACATATTTATCAGGATATCTTGCTCTTAGATTTTCGAGCGCAATTTTTACCAAAATACCGTCAAGCGGTTTTGTTTGTGCTCTACCGCTCTCTTTTATTTTGTCGTCGAGGCTATTGAGGTAATTTTCGATCATCGTCTCTTGCGTCTCTAAAAACGATGCTATCTCAAGAGTCGAAGTAAGATTATATTTTATCTTTATCCAATTGTATATCATGTATGAAAGCGCCTTGTATCTATATCCCTCTTTGCCGATCAAAAGCGCGGCATCCTCTCCGTCGAGTTTGATATAGACTCCCTTTTCACCCTCAAGAATCTTTACTTCGCTGACGTGTGCTTTAAAACAACTGTTTTTTAGGAGTTCGTCCACACCTTCACTTATCTCTTCTTGCGCTTGAGGAGATATGGTTTGCGAAAAGATCTTTCTTTTATGCTCGAGTTCTTCATCCTCGTTTTGTTCATTTTTATATCTGGCGTTAATGATCGCCTCTTTCGCAAAAAGTCCCAAAAATCCTCTTGAGGGTGACTGGAGTATGTCGATTTCAAGATCTACGACAGAACAATCAAGCGCTACGGAGGCTTTTTTGTACGCCTCCTCAAGAGTCTGCGCAACTATTTTAATCATACGTTTTTCCCCTCTTTTTTAGCCTTCTCTTTCGCAAAAAGAGAGTTTACATAGTATTGTTGAGCGACTCCAAAAAGGTTATTGACAAACCAATAAAGCGTAAGGCCGGCAGGAAAAGTAACGAAAAAGAACATAAAGATCAAAGGCAAAAACTTCATGATTTTCTCTTGCATCGGATCTGTGAAATTCGTCGGTGTGATATGCTGCTGCCAAAACATCGTAGCCGCCATTAAAACGGGAAGAATGAAGTACGGATCCATAGCGGAGAGATCCTGTATCCATCCCATCCATGGCGCATGTTTTAATTCGACCGCATTCAACAAAACGCGGTAAATAGCGAAAAAAACCGGAATCTGAAGGAGCATCGGTAAGCACCCGCCCATCGGATTAGCGTTATGTTTTTTATATAATTCCATCATTTTGGCGTTCATCTTTTGCGGATCGCCTTTATACTTTTTTTGTATCTCTTTAACTTTAGGAGAAAGCTCTTTTAATCTGTTCATCGACACCATACCTTTATAGGTGAGAGGGAAAAGAACAAGTCTTAAAAGTATGGTGATAATAACTATCGCCCAACCCCAGTTGCCGACAAAGTTATATATCGCTTTTAAAAGTACGAACATCGGTTTTGCTAAAAACGTAAAAAATCCGTATTCGATTATATCGGACATTCTAGGATCGATCGAGTTTAATTTATCATGTTCCTTAGCGCCGGCGTATCCGTTTACCTCTAGGCCGTCGTATCCTTTGATAAAGGCGAGAGGATCCTCTTTGGAATCAGTGGTTATATATACGTCGAAACCTTTTTCAAAATCATAAAACGACGTTGTAAAATATCTGTCGTTCGCGGCTACTATATTCGCCTTCATAAAAACTTCGTTTCCTTTTGCGTCACCATCCTCGATAGTTTCGATGGTTCCGTCGGCCTTTCTTATTAAAACACCTTTAAATGTGTACATGTCGGCTATTTGATCGGGTCTGAAGCCCGGACTTATGTAGTATTCGACGGGATTGTCCAAAGAGATCGAAACTCTATAAGTTCCGTTGGGAAAAAAAGTGATCTTTTTCGTAACGGTCACTTTACTTAGCTTTTGTGTCAAGATTACACTCTGTTCTTTGTTCGAGACGGACAGGCTCTCTTTATTCGTAGTATAAGGAGTTTTAAATGCTTCGTCGTTTAAAGTGGAGTCGCTAAAACGTATCTCAAAAGGCTTGACCGGAGCGTTGACGGAGACGAGGTTAGGAAGCTCTCCCTCATGAGTTTTGAACTTCTCTATCAAGACTTCGAACTTCGAAAATCTCCCAAGAGAGTCGATCTCGGCTTGAAAGGCGTCCGTAGTGACTTTTACGATTGTATCGGCTTGAGTCGAGCCGTTTTTTAAAGAGGATTTTTCACTTTCAACACTTCTGGTAGCCGGCGCGCTCTTGCTTGAGGCGGCGACGGGTGCCGCATTTGAAGTTGTCGAGGATGATTCGGTTTGAATTGTATTATTCAAATCTTGCTTTATAGGAACGGGTTTTGGCACCGTTAAGTCATAAACTACGAAAAATAAAAAACTGAGTGCTATTGCAAGTATCATGCGTTGCTGCTGTGTCATTTTGTCAAGCAAGGTCAATTCCTTTTGAATGTTTTAATAAGGTAAAAATAGTTGTCCTCTTTCGGAACGAACCAAAATTGTACAATAATCTTTTTTGCATCTGAGTTATGATAGCAAACTCTCTTAGAATTTAAGCTCTTTTTTACAACGGGATAGTCGATTCCGCCTTTAAAAAGTTGATTGCAACGAAGAATTCGAAAAACAGAGAGAAATATAGCTTTAAAAAGAGAGTTTTTCTCAAACTGCCATCTGGCATATTCCGAACAGGTAGGATAGTATCTACAACTGCCGAAGCTAAAAAGTGTGAAAAATTTTTGATAGATCTCTAAAATCCACAGTATAACTTTTCTCATCTACTCTTTAAAAGCCCCGACTTTTTTCAAAGCGTATTTGATCTCTTTTTTCAGATGTTCAAATTCGATATCCAAAATCTCTTTTTTGGCTACAAAGATGAACACTCCGTCTTTCAATTTATTTTGCAAGTCGATAAAAACGGCTCTAAGACGCCTTTTGGCAAAATTTCTCTCGACCGCGTTACCGATTTTCTTGCTGGCCGTAAAGCCCGCTTTTTTGCTCTCTTCATTTTTAAAGAAGACAATGCATGAACGGACATGTTTTTTTGTCGAATTGTTGTAAAAGTATCTAAACTCCGAATTAGTTTTAAGAGTTTGAAAATCTTTTAAACCGCTAATCTTTTTCTGCCTTTGGCTCTTCTTGAGCGTATGACTCTTCTACCGTTTTTGCTCTTCATTCTGGTTCTGAAACCATGCGTTCTTTTTCTTGGTGTGTTGTGTGGTTGATATGTTCTTTTCATTATTTTCGATTTCCTTGTAATATATGATTTTTAACTCAAAGATCCGCATCAAGCAGGCTCACATGAGCTGTCAAGTTGCGGATTGTACAAAAAGAGAGCTTAAAGTAGTATAACTCTTTATCGAGCTTCTTTAGCCTCTTTTAGCGCTTCTATAAGTTCGTCTAAATTTTCATACGGTATGTGAGCTTTCCAGTCAGGCTCATCCGAATCTGCTTTTAACGATATGCCGATACTGACTACCGGTGCGGAATTCGGCCCGTAAGGCTCTTCTATCTTTGAGACGGATATCTGTCCGTCTTTTGTTCCCGCCAATTTGAAAGCTTTTAATATCGTATTTTTCCCACTCACTATTTTCCCCTTGTTTTTAATAATTTTGCTATCTTAGCTTGCAATCGCAGCCAATCGTTGTGTTTCATCAGCGGAAAACCGCTATAAGTATCTTTCCTTGTGATAGATTTGGTAACGCCTCCTCGAGCGGCAACCGTTACGAAATCGGTGATTTCAAGATGTCCCGCCGTTGCGCTTTGGCCTCCCATCACGACGTTTCTACCCATTTTGGTGGAACCGGAAATTCCCACTTGTGAAACCAAAATGGAATTTTGCCCTATTTCGCAATTGTGCGCAATCTGTACCAAATTGTCGATTTTGGTTCCTTTTTTTATTATTGTGGAGCCGAAAACCGCACGATCTATCGTACTGTTTGCGCCGATCTCCACATTGTCTTCTATGATAACGTTACCGTTGTGATAAATCTTTACGTGTTCTCCGCTTTTTGTATGAGCATATCCGAAACCGTCGCTTCCGATAACGCTCCCGGCATGAATAAAGACCTTTTTACCTATTTTTACATCGTTATAAATTGTAACGTTGGGATATATTACGCTCCCCTCTTCCACCACCACGTTTTCACCGATGCAAGCGCCGCTTAAGATTGTGACGTCCTCACCGATCGTCGAATTGTTGCCTATATGTACAAATTCGCAAATATGCGCGCTTTTTGCGATTTTCGGCTCTTTCTTTCGTTCGATAAGCGGTTTTTTGAAATAAAAACTAGCCTCCGCCATTTTTAAATACGGCTCGTTTGTTACCAATGCCGTACAGTTTTCGGGTAAAAGAGCTTCATATTTTTTATCCAAAAAAACCGCCCCGGCTTTTGTTTTTGACAATTCGTCGATATATTTCATATTGTCGAAAAAAGAGATCTCCGCAGAGGAAGCATCCTTCAAAGTATTTATCGCTTCGACTTCGAAGTCTTTTCCTTCAAAACCAAGAGAGAGCTTTTTTGTCAATTGGCTCAACAGCATCACTTCTCCATTGAAACCGAGCCGCCGCGTACAATCTCGGTAGGTTGGAACTTTTTTATAATCTTCAAAAAGTTGCCTATTCGATTCGCATCGTCAACGGCCATCAATATAAGAGAATCTTCCGTAGCGTTTGCGACGATACCGTTATATCCGTTTAAGATCGCGTCAAGTCCGCTTAAATTGCTCTCAAGCGGAATTTTCACAAGAGCCATCTCTTTTTCGACCACCTCTTGCGTCTCAATGACTTTGTAAGTTGGTATCAGTTTATGAAGCTGTTTGGTTATCTGTTCCAACACTCTTTCACTTCCCTTCGTTACGATTGTGAAGCGAGAAAAATCACTCTCCGGAATGGGTGCGACGGTAAGCGACTCGATATTATATCCGCGTCCGGCAAAAAGTCCGGCTATTCTTGAAAGAACTCCGTCTTCGTTGATGACAATTACAGAGATTACCTTTCTTATCTCTTTCATGACTCTTCCTTATATTCTAACATCATATTATAAAGCGTCCCGCCGGCCGGTACCATCGGCAATACATTCTCAAAACGATCAACCTTTACATCCAGCATTACCGGTACACTCTGCTTCAAGGCATCCTCTAACGCTTTGTCAAACTCATCTTTCGTTCGGACGACGTAACCTTTTGCTCCGAAACTCTCGGCGAGCATAACGAAATCGGGCTGCATGCTTAAATCGGTTTCCGCATATCTTTTGTCGTAAAAGAAGGTCTGCCATTGTCGTACCATACCTAGAAAATTATTGTTTAAAATAATATTGATAACCGGAAGTTTATTTTCTACGGCCGTCATGAGCTCTTGAATATTCATCAAAATGGAGCCGTCCCCTGTAAAATTAATTGAGACCTTCTCTTTTGCGTATTGAGCTACGCCCGCGGCTGCCGGAAATCCGAACCCCATCGTGCCCAAACCGCCGCTTGTAATGAATTGTCTGGGAAACGAAAAAGGGTAAAATTGTGCCGTCCACATCTGATGCTGTCCCACGTCGGTTGTGATATACGCTCTATCTCCTAATATTTCACCCACTCTTTCTATGACCCACTGCGGCTTTATTGATTTTGAATCTTTATCGTATGAGAGCGGGTGTATTTCATCATATCTTGCAAGAAGTCCTCTCCAATTTTCATACTTCTCTTTATCTATTTTCTCTTTTGCAAGCTCCAGCATAGATTCAAGGACGTTTTTCAAATCACCTACTATCGGATAATCGACATGCACGATTTTACCGATACTGCTTGGATCTATATCTACATGAATTATTTTGGCGTGCTTTGCGAACTCATCGAGTCTTCCTGTTACCCGGTCGTCAAATCGAGGTCCAAGAGCTATCATAAGATCGGCTTCGCTCATCGCCATATTGGAAGCGTAGTTTCCGTGCATTCCGACCATCCCAAGAAGAAGAGGATCATTGTGATGAAGCGCACCTCTTGCCATCAAGGTCTCAACCGCCGGAATACCGGTTATCTTCGCGAACTCTCTGACAAGATCGGTCGATTCTGAACTAATAAGACCTCCTCCAAGATATAAGATCGGTTTTTTGCTTTGAACGATCGCCTCGACGGCTTTGTGAATCTGTCTTGAGTTACCTTTATAATGAGGCTTGTAAGTCTTGAGAGATATCTCTTTGGGATACTCGAAAACACCCTCTTGAGCCGTTATATCTTTAGGTATATCTATATGAACCGGTCCGGGCCTGCCGCTTTTTGCGAGATAAAACGCCTCTTTCAAAATTCGAGGTAGATCTTTGATATCCTTGACCAGATAGTTGTGTTTTGTGCAAGGACGACTTATACCGACCGCGTCGATCTCCTGAAAAGCGTCCGTACCGATCATAGTGATCGGTACCTGCCCGCTGACGACCACCATCGGTATGGAGTCCGTATATGCGGTAGCCAATCCCGTAACGGCGTTTGTAAAACCGGGACCGCTGGTTACGATAGCGACTCCGACCTCGCCGCTGGCTCTCGCGTAACCGTCGGCGGCATGAATCGCAGCTTGTTCATGTCTTGTTAGAATATGTTTGAAATTTTTATCTTTATATATCTCGTCATAGACATTCATGATCGCACCGCCGGGATATCCAAAAGCTACTTTAACACCCTCTTTGTGCATAGCTTCGATCACCATCTGTGAGCCTGTCATTTTCATCTGTTTTCCTAGTATATTCGAAATTACAGGGCAATTATAACCAAAAAAAATAAAGTGTCGCTATCGATCGTTGAGTTGTTAGGTCGCAATTGTGTTTTAAGTACTACTTTGCTAAAATCTCGCACATTATAAAGTGCGGAGCCTGCCATATGTTAGGGGAGATTTTTTATATACAAAGACCGTATTTCGGTTGGAGGACTTTTAAAAGCTTTTTCTCTCCCGAGTATCTCTTTTTCGGGTTTGTTACCGCCGTTTTTCTATCTTTATTTATATATCTTGATTATTTCGGCATTAAAAACGAACTTTTCGTAAAAAGCGTTACGACCGTCAGTGCGATTTTGGGTTTTTATCTTCTGTTGGTATCAAGTCGCGCGACGCTTTTTTGGAGCGGCTTTTTTATAGCTTTTTTCTGGTTTTACTGGATAGGTTTCTCTTTCAGGTATTACGGGGTAAGCGAATTCATACCTCTTATGGTACTGTTTGTTTCTTTGGGATACGGACTATTTTTCTGGGTAGTGTCGCTTTTTACTCATCCCTTGACAAGGGCTTTTTTATTTTCGTTTTTTAGTTATTTTCATCCGATGTCTTTTAACTGGTTCATACCCGAACTTACGCTCGTTCACTCCTATTTGGGGATAGCTAAGTGGCAATTTGGATTATTTTTACTCTCTTTAGCTCTTTTTGCGTCATTTAAAAGATGGCATAAAGTCGTCGCGATTATACCTCTTGTATTATCTATCGAATATCCGCCGACACAAAAGCTTCCTTTGCCGGATATTAAGATAATGTTGGCGGATTCGAAACTCGATCAATCCGTTAAATGGGATCCAAGCTACAAAGACCGCAGTATAGAAAACAATATTGCCGTAATTCTCGAAGCCATAAGCGAAAAATACGATATGGTCGTTTTAAACGAGAGCGCTTTCGCACTTTTTTTAAATACGGATATAGAGTTGATGCAAAAACTTCAAGAACTGTCAAAAGAGATAGTCATAGTTACGGGCGGACTTTACAGTGACGGTAAAAATTCCTATAATTCCACCTACTATTTTGACGATAAAAAGATATATATCGCCAACAAGGTCGTACTGGTTCCGTTTGGTGAAGAGATTCCTCTTCCGAAATTTATCGCAAAATGGATAAACGATACTTTTTACGATGGGGCGGAAGATTATAAAACCGCCAAAAAACCGACGGATATAAAACTGAGCGTGGGCACTTTCAGAAACGCTATATGTTACGAGGCTACAAGAGACGAACTTTTTGTAGGAAATCCCAAATATATGATCGCAATAAGCAATAACGCATGGTTTACTCCGTCGATAGAACCCGTTCTTCAAAAAATTTTGATGGAGTACTTCTCAAGAAAATATAAAACGGTTATATTTCATAGTGCGAATATGGGTATTTCAACCGTCATTCACTAAAATCGTTTTTGATTACATCACTCGTATCCCAGTTTTCGTTCGGATCGAAACCGTTTAAGACGGTTACTATTTTCGTTAGATAAAGCGTGCCGTCGTCGGATTGTTTCGTATAATTTATCTTAGCTTGCCCGATAGCTATGAGTCCCTCCGAGGAGATATCTCCCGAGTTTTCCTTGAGTTCTTTAGCGAGTATGAAGTTTCTATCTGCATACGATTTTTGTTTATTCTCATAAATCCAAGAATATATCGACTTGGCCGTAGCGGCGTAAATCTTAGGGTACGCATCGTATGAGACAACCTCTTTAAAGGCGATATTTTCAGCATATTGGAAAAAATCGGCATTTTGATCTATCTCGATACCGCCGTCTTGCTCCATTCTCTCAAAAGGAGTTCTGCCGTCTATTTCATGAGGGTTTTCAAAGGTATCGTTTTGCGTATTGGCCAAGAGATTCGCATAAGGTTGCGAAACTTCCGTAACCAACCGTGCGGATATCCCCTCATAAGCTCTTATTCCTCTGGCGCACCGTTCGCTATTGATCAAAAATAGCGCTTTTTGAGATTCGCTCATTTGATCCCATTTACTTTGAGAAGGCATTTTCATAGGTTTTGATATCGTAGCGTCTTGACTGCGCGCATAATTAAACAGTGCAGCTATGTCGTTAACGCTCATCGGTCTATTTTCGGAAAAGAAAAAATCTATATCTTCATGATTTTGCGCAACGAAAGTATCGGTGAAATTCGCTTGCGTCTCTAAGGTCGCGGAACACTCGCTTAGCGAACTTATACCTATGACGATTATCTCAACGCTGCTTACGGCGTTATCGTCGTCGATAACACTTAAAGAGATTTTCTGCTCACCAGGACTTTTAGGGGTATAGATTAGTGTTTTATCGTTACCTAAGAGTTCACCGTTTTGCGTCCAGCTATAAGATACGATCTCACCGTCGCTATCGGTTGCATTCGCTTCAAGAGCGATGCTTTCGCCGACTACCGCTCTTTTAGTTTCGCCGATATGAATCAAAGGAGCGATATTTTGAACGGGATCTTCTATCGTCGCCTTGATCATCACTTCGTCACTTTTAGTCGCCCATCTGTTATCGGTAACGGTTATGGTCAATTTATGCTCACCGACCGTTGTCGGGGTATAGTCCAAAATCGACGATGAGCCGATAACTTTACCGTCTTCCATCCATTTGTACGAAACGATTATACCGTCGCTGTCGTCGGCTTTTGCGACAAGTTTTACAGGTGTATTAACCTTTACGATCTTATCTTTCGAGACATCAAGTGTCGGAGGGATGTTAGGCGGCTCTTTTTTCGTCACTTTAAGTGTGATTCTTGCGTTGTTTAGACTCTCTTTACCTTCATTATCGACAACGACCAGCGATATCGTATGAATACCTTCGTTCATCTGATAACAAGAAGGTCTGTTTATACAAGGAGAGGAAGAGTTGCCGTCGTATATCAGACGAGTGTTGTCGTAAAATTTATAACTTACGACTTTTCCGTCGTTATCGTAACTTCTATCCCCGCTGATAAAACCGTTTTGAGCTATTTTATCTATCGAGACGACCCCTTTTTTCGCTTTTAATACGGCGATTGGGGCATCATTTACCGGCAAAACGACAATGTTTACCTTAGCCGGAGACGATTTTTCGTCGTTTGTGATGACCTCGAACATAAAACTGTCTTCTCCGTTAAAGTCCAGATTCGGTATGTAAGTGATATTCGGCGGATTTGAAGTCAATATTCCGTGAAGAGGAGCGGTTGATACTATAAACTTGAGATTCTCTTGTTCGCTACCGCTAGCTTGTAGTTTTATAGATTTCGGAGTATCTTCGTTTGTCGTCACGTTTTGAGGTATGGCTATCAAAGTCGCACTAAGTTTTAGATCGTCGTTTTGAACGGGTGTGTCGGTATGATGTTTTATTTCATCGTTTGAAGAAGCGGTTTGTTTATCACCGTTACAACCCGTAAACGTAATAAGTGCCGTCATAATGAAAAGATAGATAAACTTTGACATATATAAACCTTCGAAATTAAAGTCATATATGTATATTACCTTTATAAACTTAGCTTAATATAATTGATATCTTAAAAAAATACTTTAAATAACTATTGTATTTTTTACTTATTGTTGAAAAAATCAAGATTATTTCATTAAAGTTAAGATTTTATACAGAAATAAAAATATAACATTTATATTTTATTTAACTTTTTATCTCTACAAGATGTTTCGATTAGTAACAGTAGGCACACAGACCATCGGTTAATCATTTTATTTAACTTATAATTTTTTTTTCAATCTATCGATTCTTTCGTTAGCTTCGTCGATTTGATCAATCGAAACGTCTCCCTCTTTTATCAAAACTTTTACGGTATCTATGATCTTTTTAATTTTTATAGGTTTTTCAACTTGATTTCCGAAAAGAAGAAGGTCCACGCCTGCATTTATAGCAAGTTTCAAACTCTCTTTGAGCGAATAGTTGTTTCGTATCGCACCCATCTGTAAATCGTCGCTTACGATCAAAGCGTCATATCCTAAATTTTTTCTCAAAAGCGAAGTTAAAATCTTTTTCGATAATGTAGCCGGATATAGAGGATCTAAATTTTTATTGTAAACGTGCGCGCTCATAATAAGATCGACTTTTTTCGACTCGAGTAACTTTATATATACTAAAAGCTCGATCTCTTTCCAGCTTTTCGTGATATCGGTAAAGCCTTTGTGCGAGTCGTTCATAGATGAACCGTGACCCGGAAAATGCTTGAGTGTACAAAATATCCCCTCCCTTTTGAACGAATCGATAAATATGGATGAGATATGAGCCGTTTTTAGAGGATCCCTCGCATACGATCTATTTGCCTTGTTTATAACGCTGTTACGAGGGTTTATATTAAGATCCACGACGGGAGCGAAGTTTAGATTGATTCCTAGATACTTCATCTTTTTTGCCAAATTCGTATAAATTTTTTCGATCTCTTTATCGTTTAGCTTGGAGATCTCTCTTGCCGAGGGTATTTTTATATGGGTTATTTTCTTTAAACGATCCACTCTACCGCCCTCTTCATCTATCGCTATAAGAATATTTTTTGAAATTTTTTTCAAATTAAGAGTCAACTTTTTTAACTGTTCTTCACTCTCTAAATTGTGAGAGAAAAGTATTACGCCGCCGATTGAATCTCTCTTGATGGTTCGGATATCAAGTGTAGAGCTATTCAAATCGAGCCCTTTAAATCCGATAATTATCATATTGGAGATTTTTGATTCTAAAGATTTCGCATACAGGAAAAAGGGAAGAAGCAAAACTAAAAATATACGCATCAAACCTCTTTTTTACGATTACCCTCATAAGATATGATCTTGAATCCGGGATAATTGACGACTACGGCGTCAGGCGGAATATCTTTATAGACGACGGCGTTGGCGCCTATTTTGACGTTATCTCCCACTTTGATCTTTCCGATCACCTTCGCTCCCGCACCTATATAGACGTCATCACCGATTTGAGGTGCGCCGGCTCTTTTTCCCCGTCCCGCCTCTCCGATAGTGACAAGTTGAGATATATTGACATTTTTACCGATTTTAGCATCCGCCGCGATGGTAATACCTCCGAAATGACCGATGTAAAATCCCTCACCGATTTCACATCCTAGCGGTATCTGAATACCCCATTTTATTTTGACTCTCTGATTCAAGAAAAAATATACAGGAAGTAAAAAGATTTTAAAAATCCTATTTTTTCTTTCCACCCATTTACCGAATCGATAAACCACCATCGCCCGAAATCCCGGAGCTAGAAGAGCCGAGGTCGTTTTTTTCAACTTCGTATCGGAGGTAGAGGTCTCAAAATAACGAATGAAGTCACTTTTAATCACTAGTTGCCCTTTTCGATATCTCAAAGCATGTCGCCGCATTTTCTCTTTTGTCCGTTAGCAAGAAAGTGATAGATTCATCTTTTTTCTCTCTATCCGAGTTCAGCTCTATCTCAAAGATCGTTCCGTCGTATTCTATCACTCTTTTCCAACTTTTCGCACCATTATCCGAACACATAAGCAGACATTTGGTTTTTGAAGATATCGGATTGTGTAAAATCGCCCAGATTAAGCTCTCTTTCGCAAAAGAGAGTGTTTGCAGATTCATAACGGGACTACGTCTATACGGATCAGGTATAACTTTTTTTACAAAATTTTCGCCATCTTTCGTAGAGACTATAAAATTCGTTCCTCCCAGATAATCGGTACCTAAAAATACGGTATCGTCAACTTCGCACAAAGAGGTATATCCGCCCATCTGAATATGAAAACGATTTATCAATCTCCACTCTTTATTATGATCGAAATCACCCTCTTTGGTACTGATCCATAGTTTTTTCAGATTGTCTCCGTCGGTTAGAAAAACTCTCTTTAAAACTTCGCTATATTTTATCATATGTACATGTTTGTTTATTCCCATATTTTTGAGAAATTCGCTTTTTTGCCATTGTCTCCCGTCATCGACGCTTTTGTAAATATTTGCGACATTCATCCATCTGCCGTCTTTGGCGACGTTTCCGTACTCCCCGACCAATATAACTTCCTCGCCGCAATGTGTGAATCCGTTCGTATGAAATATATAGCTTTGAGGATTTTTCGGATTGGTAAGAGATAGAACTCTTTTGAAAGTACGACCTCTATCCTCGCTTCTGTAAAGATTACCGCATGAGCATACGAGAATCGTACCCTTACCGGATATGAAGAGGGAGTTGACGATATCCTCAAAAATGTACAATCGTTCGACCTCGTTAGCGTTTTTCGCTTTTTTATAAAAAACCTTGTCATTATCGGCCAACGTACCGTAGATATCTCCATCTTTATCGACAAAACGAACTTTCCAATCGAACGAAGATTTTTTTATCTCAAAAGAGCTTTTTGAGATATCGAATCGAACTTTTTTTATATCAGTCTCATCATTTAAGACAAAAGGTTTAAAATCGTCGAACTTTACGACACTCTTTTTAGAATAAAATTTTAAGCCGTATAATATTTCCCAAATACTAAACGATACGAGTTCGCGATGTTTGCCGCTTTTTACTATATCTTTTAAAAGAGGGAAAATCGAAACGATCAGATAGAGAAACCTCTTAAATCCTTTCTCTTCGATTATATACGCATATTTTTGAGTTAATATCACACTCATCTTTTCAGACTCTCTTTTCGAAATTTAAAATAGACAAAATACCCTTTTACGAATGAAATGAAAAAACCTATAAAAACATACAGCCAACTAAAACCTACGATGCCGAAAAAATATAGAACTATCGGAGCGGTAATGATGTTTATAATTAATGCCGACACTATTATCCGATTTAAAAGTTTAGTTTTAGATAAAATCACCAATGCGTTGGTAAATTGACTGCCGTAAAGATAGATTACCAATATCCATACCAGAATCGAATTTATCTCCAAAAGTAGTGTTTGCGGTTTTTCGCCCGATATCAACTCAAGCAGTAGATATCCGTAAAAATAGACTCCGTAGCTAAGAGGTATCATAATGGCCGCAATGATTATCGACAACTGTATATTTTTCTTGAAAAAAGCGCCGATATCGCTTTTGTAAACTTTTGAGAGGTATGGATAAGCCGCTCTGGTTAGTGGCTCCAATATATTTCCGATCGCTCTAATGATCTTTTCTACAATGGAAAAATATCCCAATACGGTATCGTTTACAAAAAATCCCAAAAGTATGATATTCAAAGAGGTGTACATCTCAACGCCAAGACGAGAGAGAAATATATACCATCCGTCATGAAGATAAAACTTCAAAGTATTAAACGGTACCGTTTTCAAGTTTACGCCAAAGCGCTTTAACGCGATATATAGCGCGATCGAACCGGCCGTAACGGCTCCTAGTGAGTTAAATAGGAAAAGTAAGTCCAGATCTTCCTTGCCCTCTATGAAAACGAATATGAGAAGCGTGAAAATAAGTTTCGACAGCGCGTTTAACGCGGTGATATAACGCATTCTCTCGATACCCTGAAAAAACCAAGTCGGAAAAAGCGCTTGACCGATAACGAAACCAAACGCCAGATAATACAAAAGCCACTCGTTTGAAAACTTTTCGAAAATGAGTATCAGTAGAGTGAGAAATATCAAAAACAAAAGTGCTAGCATCGACTTTATGATCATGACCGCACTGAATATTTCGTCGATCTTCTTGCTATCGTCTCGATTTATCGATATCAATTTCGTAGCGCTCAAATCAAAGCCGTAATCGCTTATAACCACTCCCATCCAAATAACGTAAAATATGAAATTATAAAGGCCGAATCCGTCAACACCTAACACTCGAACCAGATACGGAAAGACGATCAGAGGAACCAGATAGTTCACTCCTTGAAGCAGAAGAAGCGAAAAGAAATTGTCACTTAATTTATTCAGAGTACTCCTATCGTCCAAAATCGGCATTATCGTATATCTTAAATTACGGAGTTGATCGCTTTGATCGAATCGACAGCTCTGTCAAGTTCTTGAAGCGTCAGCATATTCGGTCCGTCGCTTAAAGCTTTTGAGGGATCAAAATGAGTCTCAAAAAAGAATCCATCAACTCCGACGGCCGCAGCGGCTCTGGCAAGCGGTGCTACGTATTCGCTTTTGCCCCCGCTTTTACCGCTTTGAGCACCCGGCATTTGAACCGCATGAGTGGCGTCGAAAATGACGGGGGCGAAATCTCTCATAATCATTAATGAACGCATATCCACCACTAAATTTCCATACCCGAAACTACTGCCTCTTTCAGTCAACCAAAGACCGGATTTTTTACTGTTTTGATAAGAGGCTTCGTTAACACCTCTGGTTTGTAAAACTTTCAAAGCCGAATACTCCATATCGGAAGGATTCATAAATTGCCCTTTTTTAATATTGACTATACAGGCGCTTTTTGCCGCTTCCACCAAAAGATCGGTTTGTCTGCATAAAAAAGCGGGAATTTGCAACACATCCACGACATTTTCCGCCTCTGCTATTTGCCAACTTTCATGAACATCCGTCAAGAGTTTGAAATCAAACTCCTTTCGTACCTCTTGAAGTAGCTTCAATCCTTCATGAAGACCGGGACCCCTGAAACTTTCCAAAGACGTTCTGTTGGCTTTGTCGAAACTAGCTTTGAAATAAAAATCTATATCTTCGTCTTGATTGTATTTAACAAGAGCTTTTGCTATTTTAAACAGATTTTCTCTATTTTCTATGACGCAAGGTCCCGATATGAGTATCATGATCTTTCCTCGATAATTTTAATTTCTATTTTAGTAACCTTTGGCTTTAACAATACCTAAAATCAAAACAAATTTGTGTTATATTACAAACCAAAAACAAAAGAGTGATAAAATGACGAAAATAGCCCTAATAGGCAAACCCAATGTCGGCAAAAGCTCCCTTTTCAATCGAATCGCAAAAAGGCGCGAAGCAATTACGTCCGAGGTGAGCGGAACGACCAGAGATGTCAAAAAGGCCGAAATACTAATCAACGAAACTCCGGCGATTTTAATCGATACCGGAGGACTCGACGACTCGACGACTCTTTTTAGTAAAGTAAAGGAAAAATCTCTGCAAGCCGCTAAAGAAGCGGATATTATCCTTTATATGGTCGATGGGAAAATGCTTCCCGACGATGAGGACAAAAAGATCTTTTTTCAAATTCAAAAACTCTCAAAAAATACGGCTCTAGTCGTAAACAAAATCGACAACGACAAGCAGGCACGGGAGATCGGTTGGGAGTTTAGCGGCTTCGGAGCCAAAGATATGTTTTTCCTCTCCGTTGCGCACAACAGAGGTACAAGAAAACTTATCGAGTGGATAGAGAATAAACTTCCAAAACGAAACGAAGAGCGAGTTTTAAAAGAGGATGAAGATGACTTTTCACTTGAGGAGATATTAAAAGAGGAAGAGCTTAGTGAAAACGAGCGAGATCGAACAAGAGAAGATAACGAAATCAAGATAGCTATTATCGGTCGGGTAAATGTCGGAAAAAGTTCACTTTTAAACGCTCTTTTGGAAGAAGACAGATCGGTAGTAAGCGAGGTGGCGGGAACCACGATAGATCCGGTTGACGAGAAAATGGTTTACAAAGATAGACTTTTTACCTTTATAGACACTGCCGGGATCAGACGTAGAGGAAAGATCGAGGGTATAGAAAAATATGCTCTCAATCGTACGCGCTCGATGTTGGAAAACGCTGATATAGCACTTTTGGTTTTAGACGCTAGTGAAGATTTCAAAGAGTTGGATGAGAGAATCGCAAATCTCATAGATAAATTTGAACTAGGATGCGTCATAGTTTTGAATAAATGGGATAAATGTCAGCTTGATTATAAACAAAGCGTTCAAAAAGTAAGAGAGAGATTCAAATTTTTGTCGTACGCTCCGATTATAACCGTATCGGCTTTAAATCGCAAAAGAGTGCATAAGCTTCATGATCTCATTTTGGAAGTATATAAAAACTATACTTTCAGAATTCCTACTTCCAAACTGAATGATATCCTAAAAAGAACGAATAAAAAACATCAACTTCCCTCAGATCATGGGAAAATCACGAAAATCTATTTTGCGACTCAGTTTGATATAAAGCCTCCCAGAATAGCGTTGATTATGAATAGACCCAAATCTCTTCACTTCTCATACAAAAGATATCTGATAAATCAGTTAAGAGAGTATTTCGATTTTACCGGCACGCAGATCATACTCGAGGCGAAAAAGAAAAAAAGCGATGAGGAGTTTGAGTAGTGAATAATATTATACTTATTGGTTTTATGGGAGTAGGAAAAGGAACTATCGCCAGAGCGTATGCGAAAATGTACGATTTTTACGCTATCGATACGGACGATCTGATCCAGAGTCTTGAAAATAGAAAAATAAAAGATATTTTCGAGAAAGATGGTGAAGCCTATTTCAGAGAACTAGAGAAAAAAACGGCAAAGTGGCTGGCAAAAAATGTACAAAATACGATCATCTCCACCGGCGGCGGATTTTTCAAACAAAAAAAATTAAAAGATATCGGCAGGGTCGTTCTTCTTGACAGTTCGTTCGAGGCGATATATCACAGGATATCGACTCATCCAAATGCCGATAGAAAACTTAAAAAAAGACCTCTTTTCACAACGCCGCAAAAAGCGAAACGGATATACGACCAAAGAGTTGTCGGATACAAAGCTGCGGCGGACATCGTTTTGAATGTGGAAAATAAGAGCGTACAAGAGATCGCAAAAGAGCTAAACGACTTAATGAAGCTTTAACTCGTTATAAAGAGAGTCTCTTTCAACCGGTACGTATCCGCTATTTTTTATGAGAGATACGAATTCCAAAAGAGTCATACCGGTAGCGCTTTGGGCTCCGGCAGCCGAATTGATGGACTCTTTTTGTATCGTTCCGTCAAGATCGTCGGCTCCGTACGCTTGAGATACCAACGCCAGATTTATCGTCGAAGTAACCCAGTAAGCCTTAATATGATCGAAATTATCCAAAACTATTCTGCTAATAGCCATAGTTTTTAGTATCTCCTGCGAAGAGAGAAATTTTTTAACGTTCAGATAGTTGTTCTCCCTTTGATAGACAAGAGGTATGAAAGAGTTGAAGCCTCCGCTTTCATCTTGAAGATCGCGTAATCTGATCATATGGTCTATCCTATGAGATCTGCTCTCCACATGACCAAAAAGCATAGTGGCGTTTGATTTTCTGCCTCTTTTATGCCATAATTTATGAATCTTGAGCCATTGAGAGGAGCTAACTTTACCTTTGCAAATATATTCTCTTATATTTTCGTCAAAAATTTCAGCTCCGCCTCCCGGCATCGAGTCTATGCCGTTTTCGATCATCATATCGATGATCTCTTCGTAACTTTTATCGTACTGATTCGATAAAAAGTTGATCTCTGCGGCGGTAAGAGCTTTTACATGTATATGCGGAAACTTATCTTTTATCTTCGAAAAAATCTCCATATACCACTGCAATCCCGCATCAGGATTGTGAGCCGAAACGATATGAACCTCTTTTATACCCTCTTTCGAAGAGTTTTCGACGATATTAAGTATCTGTTGATGTGTCATGGTATATTGGTCGGGATTTTTTCTACTCGCGCTAAAAGCGCAGAATTTGCATATATCTTTACAGACGTTCGTGGGATTTATATGACGGTTTATATTGAAAAAACTTTTTTTTTGCCATTTTCGCTCTCTGATTTCATTGGCAAGAGAGCCTAGAGTGAAGAGGTCGAGCTCATAGAGCTCTAAAGCCTCTTTAAAATTTACTCTTTGATTATCTTTTACTTTTTGTATGATTTTTTCCAATTTTTAACGCTCTTTTTAGCGCTATTGTAACAAAAAGCTAGTTTAGTTTAGCTATGTACGCATCTTTTTGTACTCTTTTTACCGAATGTAGTTTTTTTCTCGCTTTTGATTTGGTATCAAAAGGACCTACCATCACATATGTCAAGTCGGTTTTTGTGCCCTTTTTTATACTATAAGGAATATCAGCTTTTTTTAATTTTTTTACGACGTTTGAAAGACCGCTTTTTGTCCTAAAAGCTCCGACGGCAATATAGTAGTTGCCTAAAGTCATAAGACTCTTTTTCTCTTTCGCGGATCTTAATTTCTGAACGATCTTGACCGCTTTTTGAGGTTGTTCGTCGATTATGACACTCTTTTTAGCCTCTATTTTTTTCGTAGATACTCTTTTTGTGTCAGGCTTGTTCCAACCGGATAAATTGTTCACTTTTCCGACATGAATGACATTTCTCTCTTGAGGTTTTTCGTTCATACGTTCCGTAACGTAAGTATCGTCGCAAGTTGTGGCGTTTATATGGTACATTACGCCTAACAAAGCGGTATAATCAACATCGCTGGTGTCGATTTTCCATATCGTATTACCCTCTGCGAAAATACTCAATTCAGGTATAAAGTTGTATCTAAATCCCAATCCGCCGCTTAGATATGCCTGAGATACGTCATGTTTCTTTCCGTTTATAACTATATCGTTGCTTAAAAATTCATATCCTATTCCTACGGTTATGTACGGCACGACATGATATTGTTCCTCTCCGTCAACTTCTATTTGAGTATATAATCTTTGAAGATCGATAGTGTCGGAGCTATTTTTTATATCTATCTTGTCCATTCTTTCATACCCTAAATTGATACCGTAAAACGGTGTAAGCATAACCGTACCCCTGATACCGTATAGAGTGTCGTCACGCATCATCGAGTTCGTATCCGTAAAGTTCTTTCCGAAATATCCGCCCGCATGGTATGTAAATACGGGTTCTTTCGCGAAGAGTGCCGTTGCGCAGAACAGAGTGAGTGACAGAAGCGAAATTTTTTTCATAACTAGATTCCTCATAAAAATTTTAATTCTACGAGTATATCGGATAGAAAAAAAATATCTTTAAGCGTTTAACGAAAAAATTTTAAGAAGAGGAATCACAAGACGAGTCAAACTCGATCTTGTGAATTTAAGTATTCGACAGTTTAGGGAAATCTTTTGACAAAGGCTTTTCTTGATAATCTTTTAAGATATTTAAGCGCTATCGACGCCTCTTTTCTACTTTCGTACGGACCTACGAGCACAAGAGTGGCATCTTTACCGAATCTAGTCGTATTGTATAGAACATGCGGATAATTTTTTCTCTCCAGTTTGGATGTGAGCAACTCTCCGTTTCCTCTAAACAGTGCGGCCATCTGTATATAATATCCTTCCGCGATATCCGCGGTCTCACTTTTTTCTTGTGTTTCTTGAATTATGGGTTTATCGCTAAGCTCGACGACACAATTATCTGCGGGGATAGTCTGTGCAACCGGAATATTCTGCTCGACGACGACGTTTTGTTGAACTTGAGTTGCGATCTCTTGTTGAGGCATCTGTACGACTGAAGGTGCGGCGGCCTTTGGAGTTTTACACATCTTCGCAAATTCATCCAGGGAAAGAGCCGCCGGAGTTTCACAAGTGGGTTTTTTCGCGGTTTTTTGTCCGAATTTCACGCCTAGACCTACCGTCGCGATTATATCGTTATCACCGTTTTCGATTTTGTGCATACCTTTTACTTCGGTCAAAAGATTGATATTGTCATTTATGTCGAATTTCATACCCACACCGCCGTTATAGTACGCCTGCGAATCGTCATTTGTAGTTTTAACGGTATTTCCATGAGTTCTTTCATAACCGATACCGCCTGTAAGATAAGGTCTGATTTTAGCTCCTGGCGCTTCGAAAATCAAGTTTAAAGAACCTCTCTCGATATCGGTATCTCCGCCGCCTAAAGTTTTATTGTTCGTCGAAGACTCAAGAGTCGCTTCAAGTGCGATGTTCTCAGTAGCGTAAGCGGTACCTCTTATACCAAAAAGCACTTCGCTGTCATCAAGCGTACTGTCTTTGTTGTAAACTTTCTTACCTATCGTAGGTGTCAACTCGAACTGAGCGGCATTAAGCGAGAAAAGTATTCCACCCGCCAGCAAAACCGTTACTCCTTTTAAAAGAATATTCATTCTTAGCTCCTTTGTAAACAAATTTAGCCGATTATAAGCCAAATGTGATAATGATGCATTAAAAATTTTTAATCAATTAGTTGATATAATTTAACTTTAATAATAAAAAAGGGAATATTTTTGAAACTTCAAATGAACTTAGAAGAACTTATCCATCAAAACAGTTCCGACTTTGAAGTCTCAAAAGAGATCAAAGAGACGATCCTCTCATATATACGATCGTTAAATGAAATTTTCGAATACGATCAGGGCAAAAACTTCCTAGTGCGACATACGAAAAATCTGGATCTTATAATCTCATCGGTATATAAATATATATTAAGAACCCATTTCAAAGAGTTCATGCCTCTTACGAATTCGATTCCGATAACCATAATAGCGATGGGATCATATGGAAGAGAGCAGCTTTGCGTATATTCGGATATCGATATTTTAATCGTTTATAAGGATGTTCCGGCATATAACACTCTGCCGATGATCGAATCTTTTTTACAGATTTTATGGGATAGCGGTTTGAAACTCGGTCATAGGGTTCATAGTATCGATACGCTATTTGAAGCCAGCTTGAGCGATCATACGATCAAAACCGCACTTTTGGAATCGAGATTTATCTGCGGCTCGAAGTATCTTTGGATGAGTGTCGAGCACTCCCTAAAAAGAATAAGAAAACATGATCAAAAGGAGTTCATACTCCAAAAAATGCAAGAGAGAAGAGAGAGTACGATAAAGTACCCTTTTAGTATGCAGCCGGATATCAAATCTTCACCCGGCGGTTTAAGAGATGCGAACTTACTGTTTTGGATAGCCAAAACCAGATTTAACGTCACGAAGATAAAAGAGCTTCCCTCAAAATATATAACCGATCGCGAGTACAAAGAGCTTATGCTCTCGTTGGAATTTTTATATCGAGTTCGCTCGGCGCTGCATCTGAGTGCCGGCAAAAAAAGAGACAAGTTGATTCTCGAACTCATTCCGGATGTCGCTTCAAAACTCGGCCTGACTCAAACCAAAACCGTTCAAAAGACTTTCGAAGCTATGCATCATATACGAACGATCAGCCGAGTCGTTATCAAAAGACTCACCCATACGCTCTTTTTCGATTCGAAAAACTTATCGAAGTTAAAAAATGCGAGGATAGAAAAAAACCACTATTTTTGCCGAAAAACGCATCTAAGATCTTTACACGAATCAAAAAAGCCTCTTTTGACTCTGCTGAATTCGCTTTTGCCCTTTTGCGACGAAGAACACTATTTTGATATAAGTTTCATATATTCGTTAAAAGGCGCGTCGTTTAGTACGCTTGAAAAAAATGAGTTAAACGATTTCTTAAAATCGCTCTTTTTCAAAAAGAGATCTTCTCATCTGTTCGAAGCGTTATATAACGCGCATCAGTTAAGTCATATTTTACCGCCTCTTAGAAAGGTGGCGTATCTGCCTCAATTTGACGGATATCACAACGATCCCGTCGATATTCATAGTTTAAATACGCTAAAAGCTCTTGAAAATATAACCGATACCGCGGTACAAGAGGTGTTTGACTCTTTAACCGAAGATCAAAAAGCGATTTTACGTCTGGCGACATTTTTACATGATTGCGGGAAAGGACGAAAAAAAGATCACTCCCGATTAGGATCCGCAATCGTGAAGAGATATGCCCTTACGCTAGGTTTCGAAGAAGAGGAGGCGCAACAAGCATATACCCTTGTACTTCATCACACTCTTATGAGTAATACCGCTCATAGAGAAGATATATATAGTGAAAAGATCATCTACTCCTTTATGGCGAAATTAAAGACGCCGCTTGTTTTAAAGATGCTGTATGTTCTGACATATGCCGATATCGCATCGGTTTCGAAAAATGCCTTTTCGGTGAACAACGCTAAACTTTTAAATGAACTTTACAAACTCTCCTACGAAGCGTTTTCAAATCATATAGTTTTAAACGAAACGACAAAACGGATTAAAAAGGAGAAGACTCTCTCAAAATCGTCCGGTTTCGTTATTTTGCCTAAAAATTTGCAAAAAAAGATACTAAATATAGAATCCAATCTTCTTTTTTTGAAATTTTCGCCGCAAGATATTATAGATATAGCCTCTTGGGTTTACAGACTGAATAAAAACTACGAATACAAAATACAAAACCAAACTCATCTGTGTATTCAGATCATAAGAAAACAGAGTGTCAATCTCGGCTATATTCTTTCGAAGCTATCGAATTTGAACGTGGTGAATATGGATATATACAAGTTTTTCGACGGTATAAAATTTTTTAAAATCGAGTTTGAAAAAAGAGTCGATGAAGATGAGCTTCTGTATATCGAAAAAATTTTGCAAGAGGCTCTTCTTTCAGGCAAAAAACCGAAGTTGAAAAAATTGGATATTAATGAAAAGGAGATCAAAATAAATTGTGATCATTCAAAGACTTATGCTAAAATGAATATCGAATGCAATGATCAAAAAGGATTAATCGCTAATATTATGACCATTTTTGACGATATAGGCATAGACATCGCTAGCGCAAAAATACAAACTATTAAAAAAAGAGCCAGAAATCTTATTTTAATAGAGAAAAACGGCAAATTTTGCACTAACAAAGAGATCGTCGTTCAAAGATTGACTTCAAAAGATTAAAGGAATAACTAAATGTGTGGAATTGTAGGATACATCGGTGAAGAGGATATCAAAGAGATACTTGTTGACGGATTGAAAGAGCTTGAATATAGGGGATACGACTCAGCAGGAATCGCGGTACTTCAAAATAGTGAAATCCACTCTTTCAAAGCTGTCGGTAAACTTCAAAATCTTGTAGAAAAGACCAAGGAGTTTACGGCCGATAGTTTCGGGATGGGGATAGGACATACCAGATGGGCGACTCACGGTAAGCCGACTGAAATAAACGCTCATCCTCACCTAGGAGAGTTTAGCTATGTCGTTCACAATGGAATAATAGAGAACTATCAAGAGTTGAAAAAAGAGCTTATCGCCGAGGGTGTCACTTTTTTAAGTCAGACGGATACTGAGGTTATCGTTCATCTTTTCGAGAAAAAGTACAAAGAGTTAAACGATGCTTTAAAAGCGTTTGAGGCTACCGTGGAGAAGCTTGAAGGCGCATATGCGGTACTTCTTATAACCAAAGCGGATCCCGATCGTATCTATTTCGCTAAAAACGGCTCGCCTATGATCGTGGGAAACAGTGAAAAAGGTGATATATATTTCGGATCCAGCGATGCCGCACTGATCGGCAAAGCTAACGAGGTGATCTATCTTGACGACGGAGATTACGGTTACACCTCCGTAACAGAGGGAATAGTGCTTCTTCATGATAAAAAAGAGAAGAGACTTAATAAAAAAGCTCTCGTCGGCGATAAAGTATCGGCTCAAAAAGGCGGATTTAGATTTTTTATGGAAAAAGAGATCTATGAGCAGAGTGAGGTTTTGGTAGATACGATTATGGGAAGAGTGTTGGATGAGAGAGTTGAGTTTGAAGAGTTGGATGCGAACTTTTTCGACGGCATCGACGAAATAAAAATCTGCGCTTGCGGTACAAGCTACAACTCCGGACTTGCTTGTTCGTATCTTTTTGAAAGACAGGCGAAAATTAGAACGTCCGTGGAGATAGCCAGTGAATTTAGATACAAAGATCCCCTTTTGGATCCTAAATCTCTTTTTGTGGTTATCAGCCAAAGCGGTGAAACGGCCGATACCTTGGAAGCTCTTAAAATGGCTAGAGATGCCGGTTTGAAAACGCTTGCCATCTGTAATGTCGATAACTCTTCGATAGTAAGAATCGCGGACTATACTCTCTTGACTAGAGCCGGAATCGAAAAAGGTGTCGCCAGTACAAAGGCGTTCGCAACACAGGTTATGGTTATGTGGATGCTCTCACTCTACATAGCTCAACATAAAAAGAGCATGACAAAAGAGCAGATAATATCTGAAATCGAAGCGATAAGACATATCCCCAATGCGGTGGTTGTAGATAACAGACTGCACGAAAAGATGAAAAGATTATCGAAAAGATATCTGCACGGTCATGGATTTTTCTTCATCGGAAGAGATCTTTTCTATCCTTTAGCGCTTGAGGGAGCTTTAAAACTAAAAGAGATATCATATCTTCATGCGGAAGGTTATCCCGCCGGAGAGATGAAACACGGTCCTATCGCGTTAGCCGATAGCGAACTGTTTACTATAGCGCTTATGCCTAAAACTCTTCACTACGATAAAGTAAAAAGCAATGTGGAAGAGCTTAGTGCAAGAGACGCTACTATTTTGGCTATCTCTCCGGAGAGATTCGAATTGGCCGACGACTATGTACATACATATCATAGCGATCATCCGATGAGTGAATTTTTCGAGATGATGGTAGTTACCCAGCTTTTGGCGTTAGAGGTCTCCATAAGGCTCGGAAACGATGTAGATATGCCAAGAAACCTCGCTAAAAGCGTGACGGTAGAGTAATAGATTCAAAATATGTGAGGAGATAACCTCACATATTAAAGATTGACGCTTCCTCTTAGTGTCGTGATTTTTTCATCCTTATCTTTGAATTTCAACTGATACTGCCATGTGCCGTTCATCGAAAAATTTACGTTACCTTTATAAGAGTCGCCCGAAAGTTTCAATTTTTCTTTATACTCCATATAGGGCATACCGGGCATTTCGGGCATGAAAAATTTAATTTTCACTTTGGCGTTCGTAACTTTTTTCCCATTTTTTAAAAGAGTGACGAAAATTTCGTTATTGCCTACCGCTATAGGTTTTTTTGATTCCAAAACGATTTTATAACCATCTTTTTCGAATTGATCTTTTAATAGTTTCGTATCGGTTTTCGAACTCTTCATAGATGCGCCGCACTTGCCGGCACCGCATTTCATCTCTTGCGCCGATAGAGGATAAAAAGAGACGAAAGTGGCGAACGTCACAATTAAAATTCTATTTTTGTTCATGTCGATTCCTTTATTTTCGTTATTTTGTTATATATTGGAATCCGATTTTATAAAAGTTGTGTGCAAAGAGTGTGTAGTCGCTTACGGCTTGGTCAAAAGTGTAAAATAAAAGTCGTACCTTCGCCCTTTTTTGAGAACAGATCTATTTTTATCTCATATTTCTTACAGATTTCATAGACGATGTTTAACCCCAGACCGAATCCTCCCTCGCTATCGTTTGCTCTGTAAAAACGCTTGAACACCTCTTTTTGAGCCGTTTTGCCTATTCCGATACCGTTGTCTTTTACGACGAGTTTATTTTTATCGACGAATATCTCCACAAATCCCGCGAATCTATTATATTTAACGCTATTGCTCAAAAGATTGCTTATGAGTCTTACCGCACTTTCTTGATCGATTTTAAAGTAAAGCGGATTGTTGTATTTTTGTTTGAATTTTATCTTTTTTCGTTGCGCAAGAGGCTCAATAGCTTTGATCTGATTTTTGAGAATATCAACGATATCTAGAGTCGTATCTTTTTTATCGTTTTCATCTCTTAAAAAAAGGTATGTAAGATCTTTATAGATATCCGCTATTCTTTTGGCGCTTATTTTTATTCTCTCGTCATTTTTATCCGCACTCTCTTTTTTAGCATCGACACTCATCAAAAGTGCGGAAATGGGAGTATTTAACTCATGAGTACTCTCTTTTATAAAATTATCAAGCTCGATTCTTCTTAAGCGTATAGGTTTAATAAAAAGTTTTGCCAAAAAGTACCCTACTATCATGACGATAAGATAACTCAAAAATAGATAAAATACGATCTCTCTTTTTACGGCGTCGATCTTTTCGTTAAAATGAGAATCGCTTATTACGATATAATTTACACCTAAATGTCCGAAACTCCCCTTATCGACCAAAATTATCCTCTCATCCTCTACGATAAACGGTTTTGAGAGATTGAAAGACCCCTCTTTTTTACCCGATATAGGTATTTGATTCTCATCTAAAAAAGTGATGTCGTAATAACCGTTTTTGCTAAGAGCTCCAAGGTCCAAAGGTTTACCGTTCATATGCGCAAAGATAATCTTGGAAGAGAGATCATGCGCTTTTAGCTGAAGTTTATGACGAGTTTCATCCAATTTGTAACTATAATTAAGATTATAGAAAAGATAGGCTATTAGAGCGAAAAGTATAAATAAAGAGCTGATATAAAGCCCCATGAAGCGGTATAAAAGAGCCTTTTCAGCTTTAGTGAAATCGATATCCTATCCCTTTTATGTTTGTTATCGAGTCGTTGGCAAGTCTCTTTCTAAGATTTTTTATATAAGTTCTCAAAGTCGCATGAGTGGGCGTATCTTCGTAACTCCAGACATTGTTGAGTATCTCCTCGAAACTCAGAACTCTATGAGGATTTTTTAAAAAATACTCCAAAATCTCGGCCTCCTTTTTTGAAAGATGAAATCTATTCTCCTCTTCAACGATACTGCGATCGCAATAGTCGTAGCTTTTTCGATCGTCGATTTTTACGATACGACTCTGCTCGATTCCAAAGCGTTTTTTCAAATTGTCGATCCTAACTTTAAGCTCGAGTAGATCAAACGGCTTTTTAAGATAGTCGTCTCCTCCGCAAATAAATCCGTTTTCCACATCTTTTGCGCTGTCAAGCGAAGTGATAAATATAGCCGGCGTGTTATTTTGTACGCTTCGAAGCGATCGTAAAAAAGTAAATCCGTCTATCTCTGGTACGTTCACATCCAAAAGTAAAAGATCGAATTTTTCTTCATACGCAACCTTTTGGGCTTCCTCACCGTTATAAACCGATACCACTTCACACTCCAATTCACAAAGATATTCTTCTATGATCTCGCTTAAGATTATATCATCTTCCAAAAGTAGAATTTTCATAACGACTCTTTTTGGTCATATTATATTCAAATTGTGTTCAAAAAGCTTCCAACTCCAATCTGACTCTTTGATTTCTGGTATCTATCATATCTCTCATATGAGCCAAATAATAGCGCCACATCTCGAAACTCTCTATAGTCTCTTCGTAAGTACCTCTCCATCTTCGGATATGTCTTTGCATCTGCGGTTCGATTTTAGATACGATCTCATCAAGTATTTCATGCATCCTATCCGGTTGAAAAACGGAATTTAAATAATTATAATATTTTTCTTTAAAACGAGCTTTGAATCCGGCGTTTTTTATCAATGAACGAAATAAAAAAGTTGACCATAGAGGATTTGCATATGTAAGATTCTCCACCGACGTTATAAATTCGAATATATTTATATCCATCGGATCGTCCCAAGGACCAAACGCGACATCTTGATCTTCGAAGATCCATCTCCATTTCGCACCCTCTTTATTCTCTCTCCAAAATCTTACATTCGTATATGGCCAATCTTGATTGAGATAATATGTCTCGGCTATCATATAGTCGATATAATTTTCAATATCCATTCTCGATGCGACCTCTTGATAGTTCTCATCGATGCCGAGATCATGATTTTCGATATATTCGATCATATCGATATAGTTTTTCGCACTCCCTTTTTTCACTCCGCCATTGTCGTATAAAAGATCTATCTTCTTCTTTTTTACTCCGGGATGATTTTGTACTATAAAATCTCTGTTTTTCTTTTCTCGAATATTATGAATACCGTAATATTCTCCATTTATAAAAACAACACAAGGTCTGTAATCTTGATAATCGACATCGAGGTCGTCTTTTATGACACGATGTAAAAAAGGATCTCTTATCATAGTTTGAAACCAATCTTGACCGGAGCTTTTTAGCTTGAAACCTTTATACTCCGTAAAAGGTTTGTTTTCAAACAGTTTATAGGAAATCTTTTTATTACCGTATTTGCCGTCGGCCGTAATTTTTAGAGATTTTTGAGGAATTATGCGGGAGCAGCTTCCGCTGACGGCCAACTCGATCTCTTGTGAAAATCCGGGATTTTTTTCTTCATCGAAAAACTCTATATGAGCCGGTCTGCTCCAATCTTGAAAATAGTTGGCTTTAAAATCCTCTTGTGTGCATCCGAAAGAGGAAGCACCGTTTGTTCCGGTCGTATATATGCCGATTTGATCGTCAAAGAGATATTTTCTATCGGTAGCGATAGATACGACGGCTAAAGAGATATCTTCGTTTATAAAATAGGTGGCGGTTATATCTTCGCTTAAAAATTTACCTCCGCTCTTCGCACGAGCTCTTAGTATGGTCGTTTTATCTATGAGAATGGGCTTGTCGTAGATATTTGAGTTTTTAGTCGGCAAAGAGCCGTCGGTGGTATAGTATATCGTCGCGTCGTCGCTTGAGACGATCGCCACCTCGAATCTATTTTCGTAAAATCCTCCGCTTACGGAGAAAGTGGGTTTTTGGCTCAAGAGCAAGCTATCGTACGCTTTTGAGTTCCGTTCGCCCGGCGTCGGCTCCATATAGACTAGACGGCCGTCGTCAATAGTACAAGATACATCACTCTTTTGTTCATCGAAAGAAAAACCGTCCACGAGTTCGCCGTTTCTATCAAAAAGTGCGACCTCTTCACCTTTAGCTTTCAAAGTGAAATCGGTATGCATCGCTTTTTGTACGCTGTCTTTGCCGTCGGCCCAAAACACTATGCGCTTGTTGGCACCTATGATCGTTCCTTGCGGAATTTCCCATTTTCCGTCTTTTAGAGAATCACTAAGATAAAAACCGCCTATATCCATATCCTCGAAGCTAGCGTTATATATCTCTATCCAATCAGAAAACGCGAAAAAATCGGGGTCCAGAAGAGTATGAGCGTTTGAAGCCATCACTTCGGAAATAATCAAACTTTTTCTATCGCGAGCGTTTAAGTCGATTAGTACCTTATCCATCCTCGAAACTTCGGTGTTAAAATCCTCGTTCCAAGAAATAGCGCTCAAAAATATACTATTTGAGCTAAGTTTAATTTTATCCTTTAAAACTCCCAACTCAAGCAGATCGCCCTCTTTAGCGAAAGTCACGTATGCGATCCTCTCCCACTCCCAAGAGTCGCTATTTGCGAGGGAAGCGTACAACCTGTCGTCCTCTATAAGATAATCGGCGCCGCCTTGCGGAAGATAACCGCTGTCGGTATCGTTGTCGGTGTTTATAAATATCTGAGTGTGTTGCGCGATCGAGCCGTTTTGCGTTAGGAAATAGACTCTTTTTTCGTCCTGATAAAATTTAAATTCGCCGAAATCGGATATAGCCGCCGTAGGGATATTTTCCCAATCGGATGCGTCGGCATCAATTTTGACGGCACCTTGATCAAGGTCGATCATGCCGATTTTAGATATATAGTCCCAATTTCGATCCAGACAGACGCAACTGACTCTAAAATCAGTTTGTATATTTTCGAACAGATCCGCCGACGCAGCAGTATATACGGTTGTATCGCTATTTGAAAATGTAACGCTATCGACCCTCTCCCATCTCCACTCGTGCGAGTTCGAAAGAGATTTGTAAACCCTCGCATCCTCTATTAGATAGTCGGCGCCGTCGGCGATCCAACCGTCATTATATCCCGTATGGGGATTTTTATCCGTATCAATGAAAAATTGATAGTGAGATCCTTTTTTTTCACCTTTTGTCAATTTTATTTCGACCATATTGAAATCGAAAGATTTCTCTAACAATCCTATATCGGATTGACCTGGTTTTGTCAATATCACCCAATCGGTTCTGCTTATTTTGGTTTTGTTCACATAGTGAGGTTGATCGTCGAAGATCGTTATTTTAGATTCGTTCGAACAGCCAAGGAGAATAAATAAAGACAATAGTGCAAAGAGGGATGAATATATACGTTTGATCATGATTATTTACCTTTTAAACCCTTGTTAAACAAGACGGTATATTTAATTTTACTTAAAACCAATTAATTTACCGCTTAATCCTAAATTTTAACATATGCGTCGAAATCTCCGTTTCATACCTCTTGTAACCAAAAATAGTGTATCATGCGGTTTATATATTTAAGGATTTAAATGAAAAAGATTTCTCTCTTTTTACTTCTTTTTTATCTGCCGCTTTTTAGCGCAACCTCTTTTTGGCAGGAGTTGATCGAAATTGAAAATAAATTTTTCTCGAAAAAATCCGTTCTTATGATGATATCGGTCGATGACAACATCACTAAAACTCTCGATGAAAACAAGACATCCACCCTTTTGGAGGAGAGAATTCATGCGTACGAGGGACTTCTAATCAAGCTTAAGAACGAGCCCTATTCGCTTCAAAAACGAAATAACCCTTTTTACGATCCAAAAAAAAGCGAAAAAGAGATAAATACCCTACTTTTAAAAATCGACTCCAATAGAAAAATGGGTTATCTTCAAGCGGTAAAAAGAGATAAAATAAGACTTCAAACACTAAAAATCAAAAGTGAAATTTATCAATTTCTACTATTTTTGGCTCAAAAGTGGACGAATATCGACGAAAAGAATTTGATACGAAAGATAGATAAAACTACGAAGATCGTTAAAGAGAATATTCCGATAAAAGATTTGATCTCCACTTACGAAGAGGTGGCGCCGAAAAAAGGCACGGTCTCTTCTCAAATAAAAGAGAATTTTTTCGAACTGGCGAAGAATTATTACTTTTTCGACACATTTTTAGAGTATCTTCGAATTAATGCCAAAATGTTGACTTACCGCTCGATTGCCAGCGAACTTCAGCTTGACGATCTTATCACCTATATCAACGAACAACCGCTTTTCGCAAAAGCGAACACTTACCTAAGATACTTGAAACTGGATGTAGGACGAGTGGTACTGTTTTTGTTGATCATAATCTTCTTTTGGATGTTGAATTACCTTATATATAAAAAACTTTACAACTATTTCAAATCCAAAATATTACAGGAAGAAGATGAGAGTGACGATATATTGATAGACAATCTCGATCGCATTCGAAGACCGGTATCGCTTCTGATAAACGGAATAGGATTGCAACTGGCTCTTGAAGTCGTCAAATATCCTCAGCCTCTTAGCGAAAAAACGACTCTTTTTTTTCATCTCTTTTTTATAGCGATAATAGCGTATATTTTGATGCAGCTTATCGAAAATATCTTTTTCGTCTATTTTCAGCATCAGCGTCTTAAAAATAATAAAGAATTAAGGGCGGAACTTGTTAATTTGATGCTCTCCATAACGAAAGTGATTATATTTTTGGGAGCGCTTTTAATAGCTTTTGTTAAAATGGGCGTCAATATAACCGGTCTTTTGGCGTCACTCGGTATAGGTGGTCTTGCCGTTGCGCTTGCGGCACAAACGACACTCTCTAACTTTTTCGGACTTTTGAAGATCATATTCGACGAATCGTTTTCGCAAGGGGATTGGATATCTACGAACGATATCGAGGGAACGGTTGTTGAAATCGGCTTTATATCCACAAAAGTCAGAACTTTCGATAACGCGCTTATAACCGTACCAAACGCCGAGCTTGCTAATAAGCCTCTAAAAAATTGGAATAAACGGACAATAGGTAGGCGTATCAAAATGCATATAGGTGTAACGTACGGCTCAAAAAGAGAGAACGTAAAAGCGGCGATAGATGAAATAGCGAAAATGTTAAAAGATCATCCCGGTATAATTTCACCGGAGAAGATAGACAAAAGAAGTATGAGAAAAAGATATAAGGACTCGGGAAAATTTCTATCTATGGAGGATAAACTGGGAATAAAATCGACAATGTTGGTATATCTTGATAAATTTTCCGACTCATCTATCGATATCTTGATCTATACCTTTACGAAAACGACAAACTGGCAGGATTGGCTTGAGATAAAAGAGGATCTGCTCTATAAGATATGGAGTATCCTCGAAGAGCATAATCTGGAATTCGCTTTTCCGTCTCAAACGCTATATTTCGATAAAGAGAACGTTTCGCAAAATTTAGATCTGCTCGAAGATAAAAAACTTCTATAAGAGTCCCACCTCTTTAAGTAGAGGAACGATTTTTTCCGAAAGCTTAGCCAATTCGTTCGGCAGAAGTGAAAAAGCTTTATCTTCAAGCTTCCATTCGGCAATTTTCTCCAGAGTCATACTCTTCTCTTCATCACTCAAATGTTCGGATTTTTTTATTGCCTCTTCAAGCTTTGTTACATGTTCGTGATGTTTTTTCATAATTAAGTGCTCCGTTTAAGTAAATTTTTTTGTCCAGTTCAAATAACTTTGCTATAATCATATCATACATTTTAGATATAATCACTTAGATTACCTCCCAAGGAGCTTTATGCAGTTTGAAACATACCCTTTTGAAAAATTGAACATCCTACTTGAGGGAATTAAACCCGATAGTCGATACTCCTCGATAGCTCTAACTATCGGCGAGCCGCAGTTTGAAACTCCCGCTTTCATAAGAGATGTTCTTTGCGAAAACTCACCTCTATTAAACCGGTACCCTAAAACGGCAGGTGAAGAGATTTTGAAAAATGCTCAAAAAGAGTTCGTATGGCGTCGCTTTAACATAGAACTTAAAAACGATCAGATCATACCGACGTTCGGAACAAGAGAGGTACTTTTTAACTTTCCTCAGTTTCTTCTTCATGATATAAAAGATCCCGTTATGGCTTTTACGAACCCCTTTTATCAAATATATGAGGGAGCCGCTATCGCCGCCGGTGCTAAAATCGTACATATAAATCTTACGAAAAAAAACGATTTCAAAGCGACTATAGATCCCGCACAATTGAAGGAGTGTGATTTTGTAATTATAAATTTTCCGAACAATCCCACCGCATCTAGTATGAGTATGGATGATTTGACAAAGTGGGTTCAAGCCGCGCTAGAGTACGATTTTGTTCTTTTGAACGACGAATGTTACAGCGAGATCTACAATTTGTTACGCGACCCTTCACTTCTTCAAGCCTCGAAAAAAATCGGCAACGACGAATTCAAAAATATTCTCGTCGTAAACTCCATATCCAAAAGAAGCTCGGCTCCGGGACTTAGATCAGGTTTTATAGCGGGAGACGCGAAGATATTAAAGGAGTATCTAAGATACAGGACATATGTCGGCTGCGCTTCGCCGCTCCCCCTACAGCTTGCCGCAGCAGCAGCTTGGGAGGATGAATCTCATGCGGCTTTTTTTCGTGAAATGTACGCTAAAAATATGAAGCTCGCACACGAAATACTCAAAATTAAGATTCCGCAATCAACCTTTTATATCTGGTTTGAAGTCGATGACGATCTTCGATTTACGAAGAGCTTGTATGAAAAGATGAATGTAAAAGTACTACCCGGTTCGTTTTTAAGCAGAGGTGAGACAAAAGAAAAATATGTGCGTATAGCACTTGTCGAGGATGAAACAAGGATCGAAGAAGCTTTAAAAAGGATAAAAGAACATGTCGAATAAAATACATTTTATCGGAATAGGAGGGATCGGTCTTTCCGCTCTTGCCAGGTTCTTGAAAAAGAACGGATACGAAATTACCGGATCGGATATGAAAAGCTCTCCGATTACATCGACTTTGCAAAAAGAGGGAATAAAAGTATCGATTCCGCAATCCGCCGAAAATATTACCGATCAATCCATCATCATCTACTCAGCCGCGGTAAAAGAGGATAATCCGGAAATAGTCGAAGCAAAAAAGAGAGATATGCTTCTTCTCTCCAGAAAAGAGGCTTTGCCGTTTATTTTAAAAAACAAAAGAGTTTTCGCCGTTGCCGGCGCACATGGAAAGAGTACCACTTCGGCTATGCTGGCATCGGTTATCGACGGTTCCGTTATCATCGGTGCGGAGAGTAAGCAATTTAACTCGAATATGCACTACAAACAAGGCGAGAATCTGATCTTCGAGGCCGATGAGAGTGATGCCAGCTTTTTGAATACAAACCCCTACGTTGCGATCGTTACGAATGCCGAACCCGAACATATGGAGTATTACGATTATGATCTCGAAAAATTTTACGATGCTTACAGGACATTTATAACAAAAGCTAAAATCAGAGTCATAAACGCCGAGGATGAATTTCTCTCTACACTTGAGGATATAGAGGCTATCAGACTCTACCCCACAAAAGATATAAAAGATATAAAAACGATCATAATCGATAACGAACCGT
The DNA here is from genome assembly GCA_964573205.1 of uncultured Sulfurospirillum sp. Taxonomy (GTDB): domain Bacteria; phylum Campylobacterota; class Campylobacteria; order Campylobacterales; family QNZT01; genus QNZT01. Next base: position 51,494 of record CAZNIT010000022.1, read on the forward strand.
TCACATCGTTTGTTTTAAAAGATCTCGGTACTTTCGAAGTTTTCGGTGTCGGAGAGCATATCGCCGTAAACGCGTCGCTTACAGTTCTCGCGGCTATCACTCAAAACTCTCTTGAAGATGTCAGAAAAAATCTCAAGGCCTACAAAGGAATAAAAAAACGCTTCGACATACTTGAGATAGATTCAAATCATGTAGTCATAGACGATTACGCCCATCATCCCACCGAGATCAAAGCGACGATCAAATCCGCCAGAAAATACGCTAAATTACTCGGATTGAAGGAGGTTGTGGCCATCTGGCAACCGCATAAATACAGTCGTACGATCGACAATTTGGAAAAATTCAAAGAGTGTTTCGAAGGTATAGATAAACTTGTGATACTACCGGTATATAATGTGGGCGAAAAGGAGAAATTTATAGATTTTAAAAACCATTTCAAAAGATATCATCCGCTTTTCGCGGATAAAGTTTGCAATTTACAAGGATCGATCTCTCTATTGAAAGATCAAAAAAGAATTGAAGATCTCAATAACGGACTCATCATCGGTCTTGGTGCCGGAGATATCACTTATCAGCTTCGGGGGATAAATTAAATGCAGATAATTTTAGGGGTTTTGGCTCTTGTCATAATTATCTTTCTTGTCTTGACGAAAGAGGGAGACTTCTCGCAAAAAAAGAAAATGAAAATTATCAAATCGGTCATCGTCGCGGTCATAGCTCTTTGGTTTTACGAGATGATCGTTGACACAAACGCCGACAATAAAAGAGAAATAGTATTGGCGTTCAATCATGGTAAAGAGATTCTTTGCCGAAACGATACCGTCACTAAAGAATTTTTCTATTACGAAAACGGTACGGAATCTTTTGTCTCAAACGACAAGAACAGCTCTTTAAGCGATCTTATATACCCTATACAAGAATGTGAGATAAAGAGTGAATGAGATAATATCCAAGCTGGATCTTGCGAATTTCATCGAAACTTTCAACTCGTTTTTAGCTAGAGACAAACCTCTGTTTATGGAGGGAGATCTGAATCTTCACTATAATTTTTTGCAAAAACTCTCGACTATGGAGTTTAAAGCGCCAAAAGAGGTAAAAAATCTCGACAAGCAACTTATGTATCTGAAAAAGCGCGGAACATTGAAGATTTATGAAATATACGAGTTTGTTAAAATCGTCGAATATTTCGTATATCTGAAAAAGTGTCTCAAAGAAGATTTTATAAAGCGGTGGCTGGAGAAGATTATAATTCCCCAGGAGATAATGAAGATATGCTCTTATTTCGATTTAGAGGGAGAACTAAGAGATGAGATCGACGAGAGATTTTTGGAGATAAGCTCTTCGCTTAAGAGGAACAAGGAGAGAATAAAAGAGTCTATGAGAAGACTTCTTAGCACACAAAGACTCTCTGCGTATCTGGTAGATAGCCAAATTCACTATATAAACGAGAGTGAAACGCTTCTGGTAAGAGGCGGATTCAACCGTTTTTTAAAGGGAAGCGTCGTAGCAAGAAGTAGCGGAGGATACTTTTATGTCGTACCCGATTCCATCATGGAGCTTAAAAAATCACAAGCGAACCTTTTGGATAAAAAAGATGAGATAATCTTGGAATATGAGAAAAAAATTTCCGCAACTTTTTGTAAATTCGAACCTTTTTTAAGATTTATAAATAACTCTTTTGATCGATTTGACGCCTATCAAGCGAGAATTTTTTTCGCAAAATCCCAAAATCTGGAGTTCTTGAAACCGCAAAAAGACCGTAGGGTTAAAATTACCGACTTTTCACATCCCGCCATAAAAGATCCAAAACCCGTCAGTATCGATTTCTCAAAAAAGATCCTACTAATCACGGGTGTCAATGCCGGCGGTAAGACTATGATGTTAAAATCCATTCTCTCGGTTGTATTTTTAGCGAAACATCTACTTCCTATGAAGATAAATCCTCACAAATCTCATATCGGATCGTTCAAAGAGATAACCGCGATCATAGACGATCCGCAATCGGTCAAAAACGATATCTCCACCTTTGCAGGCAGAATGACGGAGTTCGCCAAATTGTTGGCGAAAAACGACTTTATCGCCGGAGTTGACGAGATAGAGCTGGGAACCGATGCGGATGAAGCGGCGTCGCTTTTTAAAGTGATACTTGAAAATCTATGCAAAAAAGACGTGAAATTGGTTATAACCACACATCACAAAAGATTGGCGTCTATGATGGCTACGCATCCTGATGTCGAACTTGCAGCTGCGATTTACGATCAAATTAGACAAAAACCGACTTTTGAATTTCTCTACGGCAGCATCGGAAAAAGTTATGCGTTCGAGACGGCTCAAAGATACGGTATATCCGCAACTTTGATAGAAAAAGCTAAAACGGTTTACGGAGAGGATAAAGAGAAGCTAAACGATCTTATTCAAAGAAATATCGATATGGAGCTTCAAAATAGAGAGAGACTTAATATGCTGGATATGGAGATCGAGAAAACGAAAAAATTAAACAAACAGCTGAAAAACCAAAAAGAGGAGTCGCAAAAAATATTAAAAGAGAGAAAAAGAGAGCTTGAAGTAGAATACCAAAAAGCGATAGATGAGGCGAAAAAGGCGGCAAGAGGATCGCATAAGAGTGAAATCCATAAACTCATGAATAAAGCTCATAAAAGAAAAACCGAAGCCTTGAGTAAAGAGACGGTACGAGAGGGTGAACCTTTGAAAGTCGGAGAGTTCGTAAAATATAAAAACACAAACGGCGAAATATTGTCTTTGAAAAAAGAGGAGGCGATGATACTTTGCGACGGTATAAAATTCAGAGCTCCGATAAACGAACTACGGCGAATCGATAATTATCGAAATAAAAAACCCGAAATTAAAACGAAAATCAAAATAGAAAAACCGTCACGCTCCTCCATAAAACTGGATCTTCACGGATTAAGAGCCCAAGAGGCGATCGATAAGCTTGACTACTTTCTCTCGGACGCCTTGATAACCGGATATGACGAAGTATTGATATATCATGGTATCGGTAGCGGAAAACTGGCTTTTGCGGTAAAAGAGTTTCTAAAAACACATCCGAAAATTAAATCTTTTAGCGACGCTCCGCCGAATATGGGCGGAATGGGCGCGACATTGGTGAGGCTTTGATGTTCACTCAAAAACAGATGGAAAAATATAAACGAACAAAATATACCAGAGAGCTGGAGAGATTTTTAAACAGAATCGTCGGCTACGTCTCTAAAAACGATGAGTTGCGAAAAGAAGATTTTTCGAACTATATAGATCTGATTTTCGAACCTCTCGAAAACATCGAAAAAGTTTTGCTAAATAGTCCCTATCTCACACATCTTGAAAAATTTGTCGAAAAAATCGCCAATCTTCCTCTAAGCGATATGGAAATGGATGAGATAAGAAAAGAGATTCTTCACGGTGCGAACCAACTTCAAAAAACAAAAAGAAGACAAAATAAAAACTCTATCAAACACAAAGGTAAACTTTATGATCGATAAACTCTCATTAGGCGTTGTTAATAAACTGACGATCGAAGATAGAAGCGAATACGGATTTTATCTATGCGATAGAGAAAAAAAGAGAGTTCTTCTACCCAATCTCTATGTAAAAGACCGTATGTCCGTCGGTGACGAGATAGAGGTTTTTATATATAAGGACTCCGAGGATAGAGTCGTAGCTACGACTTTGAAGCCGTATGCCACGCTCGGTGAGTTCGCTTATTTGAAGGTAACCGACGTTACTTCTTTTGGAGCTTTTTTGGATTGGGGACTTCCAAAAGAGCTGCTGGTGCCTAAGAAAATGCAGAAAAATCCTCTAAAGATCTCTCGCAAATATATAGTTTACATAACTTACGACCCGCAAAGCGATCGTCTTGTAGCCGATACGAGAATAGGAAGATATCTGAAAAACGATCCCTCTTCAATGAAAAACTTAAACCGTGTGGATATATTGATTATCGCTAAAACTCCTTTGGGCTACAAAGTAATTGCAAATAATAAATTCGAGGGGATGATTTATCATAGTGAAATTTACGAAAATGTAAAAATCGGAGAAAAACGAACAGCTTACATAAAAAAGATTAGAGATGACTCGAAACTGGATCTTTCGTTGAATCCTCCCAAAAAGATGGCGGATGAGATTTCAAAACAAAAAATTTTGAACCTTCTACGAGAAAAAAATTCCGTTTTGCCCTTTACCTATAAAAGTGATCCCAAAGAGATTCGAGACTGTTTGGGAATCAGTAAAAAGTCATATAAAAGAGCTCTTACCGCTTTATTGCAAGAGCGGCAAATAGAGCTCGGTGACGATTTCATACGTCTAAAAAAAAGAATCAGTGATAAATAAGCTCGGTACTGTTGCCCTCGCCCGCCCAAATTTTACCCTGATTTCCGTAAATCTCCACCTTTTTGATTCCATCGACTCCGATATTGTAACCGTTGGAGTCACTACTTCCGGTAACTATATTATCTCTTAGCGTTACCTTGTACATCGTCGCGTTCCAACATGCAAACGCAAGACCTCCGTTGTTTGAAAGATCGTTATACTCCAATGTAATGAAACTATAATAAAAATATGAATATCCGGCATACACGACTCCGGCTCTTCCGTCGGTGGAGTCTTCTCTTCCGTTGTAGTTTATATCGTTGTAACGATAGTTAACATTATGAGATGACGGCGATTTTGCGCCTGCGACTCTATTGTGGTGAAAATAATTTCCGGCGATCTCCACATCGGCCGTTTGACTAAAATCAAGACCGTAGTTGTAGTTGTCGTAAGCCTCGTTCGAGTAGATCAACATTTTTGAGCGGCTATAAAAAATTTTCGCATCGATGCCGTGAAGCTGCCCGTAACTTAGACAAAATCTAACGGTGACTCTGGGACTTGCGATATATCCTTTCGTCAAAAAAGATATTCCGGCTCCTTGATCGATCTTGAAGTTTCTGGCTTCTATATACTCAACCAGCACATTACCTTCCATCCTATAAGCGCTTATACCGTTTAAAGAGTCATGATTTCCCTCGACCGTAAAACCTCTTAATATGATATTTTTACCTTCGATCTTCACCGCCGAGCTTTTATGGTTGCTAAGTATCGTTTTACCCATACCGGCACCCTCTAAAATAGTATTATCTTTCACGACAATACCGTCGTTAGTCTCGATAGTACACTCTTTCATGACGATCTTTCCGCCTTCTGCGGGGATATTTTTCAAAAGCTCTTCCAGTTCGCTCTCTTGGCAAGTTTGCATATAGTAAACATTCTCGCTCGGTATTTCAAATCCCTTAAACCCCCAATCGGGATATTTCAAAGGAATACACTCTTTGGTTTTAAGCCGATAAAATTCACCCTCTTTACAGGGGTTGGTTTGGGGAATCAATTCGTAGGGATCTTTTTTTTGATCGATTTGTTGTTGATCTTGACTCTCTTGCGATTGATTCGCTACTGCGGATAGATTTCCTTCTTGCTCGATTTGAGGCGATTTGGTTGTTGTGGAACCGCAGCTCAAGAGAAAAAATGGTATGATCAGAAAAAATAGTTTATTCATCAATTTTTACCTTTTTGGGTTATATACAAGAATTATACTATATCATATAAATTCGACATTTATATTAAAAAGGGATAAAATGCGGAAAAATTCATCGAAACTGAGCTACTTTCTTTCACAGCCTCATCAACCGTTTTTTGCGGCGGGCGTGATAAATGCAATTATTTTCATGTTGGTTTTTCTACTGAGTTTCAAAGGTGTCGCGACCTTAAATATCACACCGAATTCATTTCATGCATACTCGATGATTTTTATCGTTTTTACACCTTTTTTTCAAGGTTTTTTGCTTACGACATATCCTAGATTCAACCAATTTCCGCCTCTTGAACAAAATATATACACGACGAACTTCACGCTCCTTTTTGGCGGAACGATACTCTTTTTGCTAGGCGCTTTCACTTGGAGCGGCTTTTTATATGCGGGAATGTTTTTGCTTTTTGGCAATCAGTTATATACATTTTATCTATTTTATCAAATTTACAAAGTCTCGGCATCCCCCGATAAACATGATCAATTTTGGATACTGCTCTCCTTTGGAGCGGGTGTTGTCGCAAATTTGATATTTATAATCGCCCTTGCCGTCAATTCGGGTATTTTAGAAGAGTTCGCAAAAAAATCGGCCGTCTATCTCTATCTTATATTTGTAGCTCTCTCGGTCGGACAAAGAATGATACCTTTTTTCTCGCATGTAATGGTCGATAAAAACGATAAAATCTTAAAAACGATCTTTATTCTCTTTTTTCTGGGAGTTGTAACGGATATCTCCGCATATCCCTACGGATTCGCCTTTTACTATATCGGCGGTATCTTCTTGGCAAAAGAGATATACAGATGGAAACTCCCTTTCAAAAAAGCGGAACCTATTTTATGGATTTTACATCTGGCTATCTTCTGGCTGCCCGGGGGATTGTTGATAGGATCTTTGCTTGATATGGCTGCGGTTATCATGCATAAAGATTTCCTCTTCTTAGGTCTTCATTTGGTAGTGTTGGGGTTTGTTTTGACCGTACTCATCGGTTTTGGCACGCGCGTAACGCTCGGTCACTCCGGAAACTTGATGATCATAGACAATCTAACTAAAGCTCTGTTTTATATGACTCAGATTGTGATCTATATGCGTCTTTTATACTCTTTTACGGCAACGGGATTTTTGTTTGATTTAAGCGTACTGCTTTGGATAGCTCTATTTGGAGCATGGTCATACAAATATATGCCGATACTTCTTTTTGGAAAGAAGATATCCTAAAGGCTATCTTACTCTCCGAAAATTATTATTTCGTAAATATTTCGTTTTTTTACAAGGGAATGCTGAGGAGCTACGCGTCCTTCTCTTTGATGTTTTAAGAGTTCGACTTTGAGATCCTCGATCTCTTGCTCCATCTGATCTATCTGGTCTTTGAATTGCAATATTATATCCACTCCGGCAAGATTTACTCCCAAATCTCTCGTAAGACGAAGAATCATATTGATGCGATCTATGTCTCTTTGTGAATACAGACGCATCTTTCCGCCGGTTCTAGAGGGTGTAACAAGCCCTTCTCTCTCATACTGTCTTAATGTCTGAGGATGAATATTCAGCGCTTTTGCGACGACACTTATAAGATAAACCGGTTCATCGTACCCATGCATGCGTTAACTCCTTTATCTGATTTTTTTTATATTTTTTTATGAATCGAGTTACGACGGAAGTCTCTCTTCCATCATCTCCACTAGCTCTTTATCAAGATCTTGGACTTTAGGGAGATCGACGTTTAAAACAAGGTATAAGTCTCCCGTTCTCTTCGTCTTTCTATCTATGATTCCCTGCTCTTTGACTCTTAATTTCTGTCCGCATTTTATACCTTTTGGCACTTTGACGGTTATCTCCTTGTGAAGTGTTTTAACAGGTATCTTTCCGCCGAAAAGAGCAGTTTTAAGAGGTATATGTATCTCTTTTGTCAAATTGTTTCCATCTCTTTCATACTCCGGACTAGGTGCGACATTTACCTTTATATACAGATCTCCGCTTCTTGATCCGCTTTTTTGCCCTTTGCCTTTGACTCTAAGTCTTTCACCGCTTTTTATACCGGCCGGAATTTTTATATCGAAACTCTCGCCTCTTATGCTTACAGAGTGTTTTCCGCCTAGCGCCGCGGTATTGAAAGGTATGGTGATGGAAGTTTCAAGATCGAGATTCGGTTGTGAGTATCCACCGCCCCCGAAACCTCCGTAACTACCGCCAAAGCCGCTTTGGGTACTTCCAAAGCCGCTGCTAAAACCGCCAAAACCTCCGCCTCCGAATATCGATCTGAGTATCTCGTCCAAATCGGCGCCACCCTGCGAACCTGCGAAATCATGAAAACTTTGACCGCCGAACATATTATCACCCACTTGGTCATATTGACGCTTTTTTTCAGGATCGCTCAATATCTCATAAGCCGCGTTTACTTCTTTAAACTTTTCTTCCGCCTCCGGAGATTTATTTATATCCGGATGATACTTTCTTGCAAGTTTTCTATATGCTTTTTTTATTTCATCTGCGGATGCACTCTCGGAAACACCGAGTGTCTCATACAAACTTTTACTCAACTTAACTCTCCATATCCATTTTTATAATTATTATAGCACAAAACTTTAGTCTATGTCAATCAAGTTAAAAAACTTTTTTACCTTTTTGTCACTAAGCACCCTTAAGCTATAATTGCCTCAAAAAACAAAGTGAGAACCTATATATTGTTAAATAAAGAGATGAAACTTTTTTTGAAAAAGTTCCTGCCCTACTTTAAAGATTATAAACTCCAGTTTGCTATCTCCATAACCGGTATGATCTTCGCCGCATCGGGAGCCGCCGCTACCGCTTATATCATAAAGCCGGTATTGAATCAAATATTTATAAACAAAAACGAACAACTTCTATACATACTACCCTTCGCTCTAGTTTTGATATTCGCTTTTAAAAGTATCGGTAAATATCTACAGATCTATTACGCCTCGTATATAGGTCTTGATATCGTAAAAAGATTGAGAGATAGGATGCTCGAGAATATTCTCACTTTCGAGATGGACTTTTTCCACAAGCACAGAAGCGGCGAACTCATAAGCCGTACCGTAAACGACGTAGAGAGAATCAAGAGTGTCGTATCGAATATGATTCCGAATATTTTAAGAGAGTCGTTGACCGTCGTCATACTCATAGGGTATATATTTTATTTAAATCCCAAAATGGCTTTTTTCTCGATAGTTTTACTTCCTCTTGTCACAAAACCTCTCTCCGTTTTGGCGAAAAAGAAAAAGGCGCTCTCTTTTTCTCTTCAAGAGAAGATATCCGATCTTACGGCTAGATTGAGCGAGATTTTCAATAATATAGAGATGGTAAAAGCGAACAACGTCGAAAGATACGAAGCCGCAATTTTCAAACGGGAAAACGAACAGATAAATAAAATAAGTAGAAAAACCGTAAGAACCACCGAGCTTGTCAGTCCTTTGATGGAGATTTTAGGAGCTTTGGCGATTGCGCTAGTTATTTTCGTAGGCGGAAAAGAGGTTATCGACGAAACTATGAGCGTGGGAAGTTTTTTCTCGTTTTTAACGGCTCTTTTTTTACTTTACACCCCCTTGAAAACGGTCTCGAAACTATACAATCAAATCCAAGATGCCGTAGCCGCAAGCGAGAGAATATATAATATACTCGAAAGATCCACGAAAGTGAAAGACGGTACGAAAAATTTAGATCATGACATATCTAAGATTGAGTTCCAAGACATATCGTTGGATTATGACGGAAAATGCGCGCTTAAAAATATCTCATTCGACGCGAAAAAGGGCGAAAAAATCGCGCTTGTCGGAAGCAGCGGCGGCGGAAAAAGCTCCATAGTCAATCTACTTCTAAGATTTTACGATCCGAAAAACGGAAAGATACTTTTTGATAAAACCGACATCTCTTCACTTACTCTTAAAAGTTTAAGAAGCTCTATTTCCATAGTGACGCAAAGAGTCTATATGTTGAACGATACTATAGCCCACAATGTCTCGTACGGTCTTAAGGTCGATAGAGAAAAGGTTATACAGTCGTTAAAAAAAGCGAACGCTTGGGAGTTCGTGAAAGAGATGCAAAATACCATCGACACGAATATAAACGAATTCGGAACCAACCTCTCGGGCGGGCAAAGACAAAGAATAGCGATAGCCAGAGCCATCTATAGAGATCCGAAAATTTTGATTTTCGATGAAGCCACCAGCGCACTAGACTCCAAAAGCGAAGAGAAGATCACCGACGCTTTAGAAAACATTTCAAAAGATAAAATAACATTCATAATAGCGCATAGGTTAAAAACCATAAAAGATGCGGATAAAATTCTCGTACTGAAAAACGGCAAAATTATCTGTACCGGAAATTATCGAACGCTTTTAAACGAGTGTGAAGAGTTCAAACACCTGGTTTGACTCAAAAAACGTTATCGACGCTTTGACATATGATATGACCGATCAAGATATGCATCTCCTGTATTCTCGGCGTGTCGTTCGAAGGCACGACGATATTGACGTCCGAAATTCGATTCATCCGCCCTCCTCCTTTTCCGCTTAAAGAGATCGATCTACAATTTAACTCTTTCGCCTTTTTCAAAGCGTTTATCACGTTTTCGGAATTTCCGCTTGTCGAAATGGCTATAAGAAGATCGCCCTCTTTCGCCAAAGCTTCGAGTTGTCGGCTAAAAACCGTCTCGAAACCGAAATCGTTTCCGATAGCCGTAAGCGCCGAAGTATCTACGCTAAGAGCGATTGCGGGCAGAGCGATTCGATTTTTTTTGTAACGACCCGTAAGTTCCGCCGCGATATGCTGTGCATCCGCCGCGGAACCTCCGTTTCCGCAAATTAAGATTTTATTTCCTTTTGCGAGAGTGTCGGTCGCAATCACGCAAGCCATGTGTATATGATTTTGAAGCTCATCCATGCAGGCGATAAGCGTTTTTGCATGTTGATTCATCTCATGTTCAACCATCTTTAACATCAAATTTACCTTTGTTTAATAATAAATCTATTATACCTTTTTAAGGTAAATATATAACGGTTTATATTATATTTAAACAAACGGCTTTTTAGATAAAAAGAGTAAAATCAGGACAATTGAAATGATAAAAATATTAATGATCGAAGATGACGCCGAATTGGCTGAAATTCTTTGCGAATATCTGGCACAATTTGATATAGAGGTGACGAATATTGAAGATCCGTTTTCGGGTCTTTCCACACTCAACATACAGAAATTCGATCTGGTGATTTTGGATTTGACTCTTCCCGGTCTCGACGGACTTGAAGTTTGCACCGACATAAGAAAAAGATACGATATTCCGATCATCATCTCTTCCGCTCGTCATGATATAACGGATAAAGTCGAAGCGCTCGAGCGCGGAGCGGATGATTATATGCCAAAACCGTACAATCCAAGAGAGTTGGAAGCCAGGATAAAGAGTCTTCTAAGACGCAAAAAAAACGAGTTTGCCAGCAGCAAAAAGAATATTCAAAAGCCCAAAGATATCAAAGTTGACGACGACAAGAAAATCATAACCTACAAGGATCAAGAGCTGAATCTTACAAAAGCGGAATACGGAATCTTGAAATATCTCATACAAAAAGAGGGAGGCGTCGTCTCAAGAGAAGAGCTTATCTACAATGTGGAAGCTATCAGCGAAGAGAGTTCGAACAAAAGTATCGACGTCATCGTCGGCAGAATCAGACAAAAACTGCATGAAACTCCTAAAAAACCCAAATACATTCATTCGGTCAGAGGAGTCGGATATAAGTTCACACAATAGTTACGCAGATTAATGAAAAAATCCATCTTTTACAATATAACACTGATATTTCTAATCGCCGCTTTGGGAGTCGGCGTTGCCTATTTGTACATGATCAAATACGACAAACAAAAATATACTCAAGAACTGAACGAGCGCTACTCTATTGTCGCTAGAGCGACACTTTACAGATTATTGAACGAACCGATAAACGATAAATTCAAAAAAGAGTTGATTGTTTATAACATGAAACTCGTAACTAATACCGATCTTATAAAAGAGGTTCTTCAAAAAGGAGAAGTTCTTCAAAAACTTAGCGCCAAAGTCGGTTCAAGCGCTATCTACTACTATGATAAAAGCAACTTTTTACTAATCGAGTCCATCAACAAAAAAGCGATACTGCTCTATGACAAAGCTTTCAAGCCCTATCGTGCGCAGATTTTGTATATCAAACTGATATTCGGAAGTATTTTGATCGTTTTATTCATAGCGTATCTTTGGACCATCTCCAGATTAAATCCGATCAAAAAATTAAAAACCGAGATCGATAAATTCGCCAAAGGGGATCTGAACATAAACTGCGTTATGGATAGAGGAGACGAGATTTCCGAAGTGGCGAACGCTTTCAATCATGCGGTCGATGAGATAAAAAAACTGAACAATTCTAGAAAACTGTTTTTAAGAAACATCATGCATGAATTAAAAACTCCGATTACAAAAGGGATGATTTCGGCCGAAATGCTTGAGCAAAGTAAACAAAAAGAGAGGCTCATATCGATATTTCAAAGGCTGGAGAGCCTATTGAACGAATTTATAGCCATCGAGCAAATTACGGTTGACGGAAGTTATTTGAATAAAAGGATATATAGAATTATCGACATAATAGACGAAGCTATAGATATCTCCTTGGTAGAAAAAAACTCGATCGAAATGACGATACAAGAAGATATGCAGCTTAAAGTGGATTTCAAACTCTTCAGTATAGCCATAAAAAATATGATCGATAACGGCATAAAATACTCGATCGACAATAAAGTCCATATCTTTGCCGAAGACGACGGTATAGAGTTTTTAAGCCTAGGTAAAAAACTACAATATGATCTCTCATATTATCTTGAGCCGTTCACCCAAGGAAGCGACAAAAAAACAAAGAGTTTCGGTCTTGGATTGTATATCGTAGACAGCATTTTAAAAGCTCACAAGATGGAGCTTAGTTATACCCATAAAAACGGCTATAACATATTCAAGTTTAATAAAATAATGCCGATAATATAAAAAATATTTTAAAATAAGGAAAATTTAGATATGGCAACAGCATTTTTCCCGCTCTCTTCGTTCAAAACGCTAATTTCCCATCATATAGCTCTAATCGAACGATTTGAAGAGATCGAGCCGGTAGAATTCTCCCTTTTGTTTTTAAAACTGGACGACTATGAAAATATAGAGATCAAAAAAAGTATCCAGATCGTTTTCAGAGACAGCGATATAATTTTCGAGTATGACAAGAACTATATCATTCTTTTGCCCAAAACGGACTGGAACGGAGCGAACGAGCTTTTAAACGGACTTCAAGAGTTTCTCGATCAAAAGTTTTTAGATTCGATAGTAACATATCCCGACGACGGCAAGAGTGCGGACGAGATTTTAAAAAGTTTTAAGAGTGTCGTAAAAAGATACTACGATATCTCTATAGATATAGAGTAACTAAAAAAGATTACGATAAAATAGACCGATACTTCTATGCCATCTAAAAAGGATATGTCATGAAAAAGATCCTGGGTATGAAAAAACTTCTTAAAATCTACATCGATACGGATGATAAATACGAAAACGAACCTCTTTGGCAAGTGATTTTGAATTACGCGAAATCAGAGGGGTTAAACGGCGCGACGGTTTATAAAAGTATCGGTGGAATGGGTCTCCACAGCGAAATAAAAAGTTATACCGTCGTCGCTCTTTCACAATCTCTACCTCTTGTCATCGAGATAATCGACGATAAGCGGAAGATAGAAAAATTTTTAAAAAAACTCGATACGATTCTTGAAGAGGGTCTGGTTACGATGAGTGACGTAGATGTGATCCGATACAAACACAAAAGTGAAATATCATGATAAACTCCGCTATGTTATATGTGGGTATAGGCGGCTTCGCCGGAGCTATATCTCGCTATCTGATTGCCGGAGGGGTTCAAAAATTTTTCGGCGGTTTTTTCCCGATAGGTACGCTCAGCGTAAATATTATCGGCAGTTTCTTAATAGGAATTTTGGTACTTTATTTCGAACAGGTCGTATCGCCGGAATATAGAGCCCTTTTTATAACCGGTTTTTTGGGAGCTCTTACGACATTTTCCACGTTCAGTTACGAAACCGTTATGCTGATCGAACAAAGCGCTTACTATAAAGCGTTTTTAAATATACTCTTAAACGTTCTATTAAGTGTAGGCGCTACGATTTTAGCGATGATACTATTTAAAAAATGGTTTTTGTAAAGTCACTTACCATAGACTTCGAAAAATCTTTTTAGCTTAGCTTCGTCCGTTACCTCACTCCAGCCTCCGTCTTCATTATAGATCCACTTTTTACCGTTGTGAGAATAATATTTCGTATCGACACGCTGCTGTTTCGGATAAGTCGTAACTTTTTGACTACCGTCGGGTAAAACGCTTACTACCGAATTATCCGGAATATCTTCCGTAATTGTCGCATTCGCCTCGATTCTAACGAAGTTGCCGACTTTGCAACCTCCCATGATCGTAACAGCCGGCGATATATAGCAATTGTCGCCGATGACGGGCGCTCCGAACTTCTCATCATCCGTATGGTTTATAGCATTTATCGTAACATTGTGGAAAATTACGCAATTTTTTCCTATTTTCGCCGGTCCGGATATAAAGATCGCCTTTAAGTCATGAGGCAAACAGGGAGTGCCCGCAAACTGCGTGAGTATGTTTACGCTACTTTTATTTTCATATTGATACATATAATAGAGTGTCGTAAAGATCTTTTTTTTAATGCCGCTAGCGGCGTTCGCCTTTTTTTTGACCTCGAAAATACCGCCTAATTTATTTACGATCGCTCTTGCTATCATTGATTTCCTTTTTTTTGTTAATTCGATATATATATCGTCGTAAAAAACGATAGTACTAGTGTAAAAAGTGTCTTACATGAGTAAAATACAAACTCATGCCATGCTCGTTTGCGGCCTCTATCACTTCATCGTCGCGAATACTGCCTCCCGGTTCTATTACCGCTTTTACACCGGCCTTCGCCGCCTCGTCCATACTATCTCTAAAAGGGAAAAAAGCTTCACTGGCCATAGCGCTACCAGTTACGTCCAAGTTACTCTGTTTGGCTTTTTCAAGAGCGCATTTCGCGGCATCTACACGGCTAGTCATACCCATTCCTATGGCTACCATCGCACCGTTTTTTACATAAACGACACAATTTGATTTTGTAAGCGAGGCGATTTTATAGGCGATCTCAAGATCCTTAAGCTCTCTTTGCGACGCCGCTTTTTTTGAGACCAGTTTTGCGTTTTTAACTTCCTCCTCGCCTACTTCGTCGCTTTGTTGAAAGACAAATCCCCCCTGAATATGTTTGAAATCGTATCTATCGTCCGAAATCCTAAGATAATCGCTCTCTTGCGTAAAAATCTTGATACGTTTTTTATTCTCGAAAACTTTCAACGCTTCATCGCTGACGTTCGCGGCTATGATCACTTCGGTAAATATCTCGTTGATCTTCTTTGCAAGCTTTTTATCAAGTGTTCCGTTAATAGCCACAACCCCTCCAAAAGCCGAAATCGGATCGCATTTTAAAGCTTGAACGTAACTTTCGTAAAGATCATCGCAAATAGCGAACCCGCAAGCGTTCGCATGTTTGATGATGGAAACCGCAGGTTCCTTTGCGAACGATGCGGCGATTTTGATCGCACCGTTTATATCCGTCATATTGTTAAAACTCGCCTCCCCTTTTAGAGCTTTGAAGTTTTTCGAAAAAAAATCTTCAAATTCGTATAAAGCGCCTTTTTGATGCGGATTTTCACCGTAGCGAGTATCAAAAACCTTCTCTCCCACTATAAAACGCTTATGTCCGAATCCCTCTTTGAAACGCTCGTTCATATAGTTTGCTATCATAGAATCGTACGATGCCGTGTGTTCATACGCTTTTATCATAAGATCTCTTCTAAATTCAAGACTGTTTTCGCCGTTTTTAAGGCGGCGAATCACTTCATCGTAGTCGCCGCAATCGGTCACTATCAATACGTCGGCGAAATTTTTCGCGGCGCTTCTGACCATAGCCGGTCCGCCTATGTCGATATTTTCTATTATCCGTTCGAAATCGTCTGTTTTTGAGATAGTCTCTTTAAACGGATAAAGATTTACGCAGACTAGATCTATCGCTTTAATATTATGCTCTTTCGCCGTTAGTACATGATCTTTTATATCTCTTCTGTGAAGTATTCCTCCGTGGATGTAGGGATTGAGCGTTTTTACCCTGCCGTCAAACATCTCCGGAAATTTCGTAACCTCGCTGATCTCGACCGCTTTTATCCCCTCTTTTTCAAGCAGGGAGTAAGTTCCTCCGGTCGAAACGATCTCATATCCCAACTTCTCCAACTCTTTTGCAAATGAAACGACACCTTTTTTGTCGCTTACGCTGATAAGTGCTCTCAACTTTTTCCTTTATCTCCGTGTTTATTAAATTATTATATAAAAATTCGAATTAATCTTTATCTTTTCCACCCTTTTAAGAGCCTTTGGATTATCATTTTATAATTGAAAATAAGGATAAAATTATGGATATTACACATATTGATAAAGCGGTTTACGACTTTGTCAGCAGATCTTCGATCGATCTTGGCTACTTTCACCCCTTTATCGTCGATTTTGCGATAGTTTTACCGATTATGGCACTCTTTTTTCATTTCATAAGTCTGCTTGCGGCAACGGGCGAAGGAGGAGGAAAAGAGTTTTTAAAAGCTGCCAATCTACTCTTTTTTATGGCGATCATTGCCATACTTTTCGCTTATATTACGGGAGTTAGTCAAGGAAGCTCCATAAAAGAGACTCTCTCTCAAGAGGGTAGAGAAGTTTTCAGTGCTCATGCGCAACTTGGCAGATATCTCTTCGCAGCGTCAGTTCTACTCTTTTTTCTAAAAATAATTTCTCTTTTCGTAAAAAAGGAGCCGCTTAGATATATTTTCGGGGGGCTCTTTTTTATCGCCGTAATAGTTTTGTTATACCAAAACGTTCTTGGAAATTATCTTGTGTTCGATTACGGTGCGGGAGTTGTTTTAAGTCCCTATTAGCGAGTAAAAAACACGATCACTCCACAATTTTACACTAAAGTTGGGTAAAAAAGGATTGATCATGAGAGTTTTTATCATACTTTTATTTACTATGATTTTCTTTTACGGTTGTAAAATCGAAGGTGGACCGGACTATAAAGATGATTTGAGCGATTATGAAGTAAAAAAAATCGTAAGAGAGGTTCTATCTTCCCAGCACTCCGTAAACGGTGCCGGTTTGGTCACTTCCGACGGAATAAACAATCTCGCAAAGTACAAAGACCAAAGGGATCTTTACTATAATAGATACGGTTGTCAAAACAGCGGTTACGCGTCTATAACTTTCAGTGAGGGAGATTTTTCTCTTACGTTCTCGGCGGATGATAGTTTTAGCGTAAATTACCATAATTGCTCTTTTACTCCATACTATTACGATCAAACGAAACTTAACGGTTTGATAGATATTACGCTTCATCAGGATCTCTACGACTATCAAAATCGCCTTCTTGATTTTAGCGTAAATTATACGAATATATATCTATACACCTCTTTTGGACAAATCTATCTCGACGGGGATATGGGAGTCTTGTACGATTTCGACTATTTTGCGCAACTTTTAACCGTCAGATTCATATCGAATCATCTTACGATCGAAAACTCCGGATTCGGCGAAAAAAACATTTTTTCAAACGTCGTTCTCGATTTTACGATGAATACGGAAAGTTATCTCTATAGCTACAAATACAGCGGCGGCCTTTATAACGATTATCTGGGGTATTTGACATTCAGCACGCCGGTAACTCTTATAGGCTACAAGGATAAAAATCCATACGGCGGCAAATTTAAAATCATGAACGAATATATGAGTATAACCGTGATCCCACTGGATGATTATTATGTAGATATAATCGTACAAAATCGTTACTCCTATATTCGAAACCGAACTATACACACTACATGGATCAACCTTGGACTCTAAAACTATTTTGATATAATCAACTTTACCTATATTAAAAAATCTGGAATGAAAGTTTGAAAAAAAAGTTATATATACTACTCTTATTCATCCCTCTTGCTCTTTTATCGCAGAGTTCATTCAAGTTTTTGGAAATTAAGGGAAATAAAAAGATATCAACGACGAAAATTTACGAAAGTCTGGGACTTGAACTGCCTGCATGGTATCAATTTTATAAAAGCAAAAAAGCTAAAATAAATCCTAAAATAGCGAATTCACTATACGAATCACTGGGATATTTTTACAGATCGCAGGGATTTTATCACACTCACATAGAGAAAAAACAAAACGATACCACCATAACTTTCATAATTGACGAAGAAAAAGCGACTCGCGTTAACAAAATAGAGATAAAAAGCGACTATCCCATAAAAAAGTTTATAGATTTTAAAAAAAAAGAGAGATTCGTAACCTCGAAATTCGTCGAAATAAAAAAAAAGATAAAAGAGCATATGTTAAATAGAGGTTATTGTAACTTTATTCTCGACGCAAAAGCGTATATCGATATAAAAAAGGATCAAGCCGACCTGGTTTTCTCCCTAAAATCGAACAAACCTTGTAAATTCGGAAAAATCACCATCAATCCTCCAAAAGGGATTTCGAAAAAAGTGGTTTATTCCAGGCTTCTTTATAGAAGCGGCGAAAAATACAGTCTCGAAAAGATCAACAAAAGTTACGGTACTCTCTCGGGGTTGGAGGCTTTTGACGGAATTCAGCTAAAAACCTCAAAACATAAAGATCTAATCGATACCGATATAACGCTATATGCAAAACAAAAACCGACCAGACGGGAGATCGGTATCGGATACGAGACCAACTACGGCCTGAAAGCCTTTTTACACTGGAATAGAAAAAATTTCACGGGTGATGCGAAAAAGCTCTCATTCGATCTCAAATATTCACAAAAAGAGAAGTATATAAAAAATGAATTTTTCTGGCCGGCTTTTTTCAAAGTACCTAAATTCGATCATTACTTCGACTTTAAAAATAGCTTCAGTTATTCGCGTCTTACTTACGAAAATTTCCAAGAACAAAAGCTCGCCGATAAATTGCATCTTCTAAACGACTACGATTGGTTCAGCCTTGATCTCGGCGTGGGAATCGAGCGAATAAAGATCAAAAAATTCAAAGATGTCTGCAACATCTCTTCGGGAGATTTTTTTATCTTCTATCCCTTCGCGCAAATGATCGTGGATCTTAGAGATTCTAAAATAGATCCTAAAAAAGGCCTTTTTTTCAGTCAGTATGTAGAGGGCGGTTTGAAATATATTTTCTCCGAGATCTCGTTTATCAAGAGTATTTCCGAAGCTAGAGCGATCTACACCATAAACGATTTCACACTCGCCGCAAAAAGTAGGCTCGGACTTTTAAAGGAGATCGACAACAGATTGCCCGAATCGAAACTTTTTTATGCCGGAGGGGCTTTTAGTAACCGCGCATACAGTTATAACGCACTTGGAGCGTTTGACGCAAACTGCGGTGAGATAGGCGGTAGAACGCTTCTTGACAACTCCGTCGAAATCGTGCATCCTTTATATAAAAAACTCGATTTCGCTCTTTTTTGGGATTCAACTCTAATCAGCAGCGACACTCTGAAGTTTTCTCTTGATTTCAAACATGCAATCGGAGGCGGAATCAGGTATAACACGCTAATCGGCCCGGTTAAATTCGATATAGGTTTCGACCTTGAAGATCATAGTCAATATGCCATACATTTTCAAATAGGACAGTCGTTTTGAAAAAGAAGACCGTGAGATTTTTAACATTCATAGAGATTGTTATACTGCTGGGAGCCCTTACGCTGTTCGTATTGCAAAATCCCAATAGCCTTACACTCTTTGTAAATTATGCCACAAAAGAACTCGGACTTTCATATGAGAGCGTTTCCGGTAATCTCTTAAAAACCGTAACGTTAAATAACGTCTCTTATGAAGGTCGGCTCTTAACAAAAGAGGCTTCGATCGACTGGAATTTAAAAGCTCTGCTGGGCGCAAAACTTAAAATTGACGAAATAACTATAAAAAAACTCGATATCCCTCTCACTCAAAGATGGATAAGCGATCTCTCTCGAAAATTTTCCGATAAAAAGCGAAGCGGCGGTTTTGAAGATATTCCGACCATAGAAATATCGCAAATAATCTTTTCGGCACTACCTTTTGAGAGTGAAGATATAAGCGTAAAGAGAATCGAACTTCAAGCAAACGATATTATCGGCGATCTCTCAGGCGTGGATATCGGTTTTTTCTCTTTTTTAACTCAAAGCGATATCGCCGATATAACCTCTTTGGGCAAGATGAAAAACGGCTCTTTAGTCTTTGAGAAACTATGGCTCGAGAAGATAGACGTACATAAGTTAATTTCGTTTTTAAAAAATAAAAATAAAAAAAAGAGAAAAAGAGAAATTAAACAAAAATTCGTCAAGGAGTTTGAGGTTGACGAGTTGATCGTCTATACGCTGCCGGTTAGTTTTCGAAAATACAAAATCCAAGACGGCTCGCTCACGGTTAAGCATCTCTATTCGAAAGATCTCTCGAATTTCGGCGCGAAAGCCGTCTTTATCGATTGTGTTACGAACATGTGGACTTTGTCATCTTCGGGATATCTTAAAAACAATCGACTATATACAAAAGTCGATCTGAAGTTAAAGGATAAATATTTCAAGCGATTCGTTCCATTTTTCGATCATGAGAAGATCAAACCAATAAACGTCGATCTACAAGTTGATACAAACGGCTTGAATGCAAATCTCCACGCGAAAGCCGATAAGCTTTTGATTTCGAAATATGCGTTTTTAAAAGCTTCTATACCCAAGCTGAAATCTCATATCGATTTTGATTTTAAAACTTTACAAATGAGAGCGGACGTTAAAGCGACTCTTAATTCCATATATGCCAAAGACGCTAACTTAAGCGGTCGTCTCTACTACGACAAAGAAGGCGGTTTCAGATATGACGGCGAAGTGAGAGTCAAAGAGTTAGACGAACTTAACAAAAGAGCGGCAAAACTTTTAAAAAACGCTCGGATAGAGTTTGAAGGCAACGTCACAAAAATCAAAGCGAACTTAAACAGTGACCACCTAACCGGCATCTACGACGGCAA
The DNA here is from genome assembly GCA_964573205.1 of uncultured Sulfurospirillum sp. Classification (GTDB taxonomy): domain Bacteria; phylum Campylobacterota; class Campylobacteria; order Campylobacterales; family QNZT01; genus QNZT01. Next base: position 72,216 of record CAZNIT010000022.1, read on the forward strand.
AAGTTATAAAAAAGCCTCTTTACACCTAAGATCCAAAACGTTGACGCCGAAAATTTTATCTTTTGAGAATATTGACGCCATAAAAGATTTAAAGATGATTTTCGATGCGAAAATAGCGATCAACTTCAAAAAACTTCTACCCGCACAAATAAATTACGGCATAAAATCGAATCTGATCGATCTAAACGCTACGGCTCTTGTCTCGGATAAGATAACGACTTTTGCGATTTTAAAGAAATCGAAAAAGTCGCTTCTAAATAAACTCTATCCGAATTTAAAACAAAACTCTCTTTTTCCCGCCAATATCGACGTCATATTCAAAAATAAAAACGCATTTATTGATTTTAAAAGCAGATACTTAAAGATAAAAACCGATTACGATTTGAATACGTCCGAGTGTAACTTAAGCGCAAAGATCGGCAGACAAATCGTCAATCTGACTGGCAACATAAAAAAAGAGTGCGCGCTTTTGATAGATACTCCTTCGGTGCGTGAATTTCAAGACGATATTTCAAAGCTCTATAAATTCGAAAAAATTCCCATAGATGCCGACTTGAAAGTGAATATGAAAATAAATGATCTAAAAAAGATTCGCTTGATCGTGGATGGAAAGTGGTTTGTTTACGAGTACAAGCCAAACAGGTTTCTCTTTGCCGAAAAATTCAAAATCGCCTCATCATATAAAAACAAACGGCTGACTATCGACAACTATCGTTTAACTACTTATCTCGATAGAGAGAGACTCTTTTTCGCCAACTCTCCTTCGAAATTTATTTTTGACAAACAACAGATAAAGATCGATTCGTTTTTGATCAACGACGCCGCGAAAATTAGCGGCTATTATAACTATATTCGTCGTAACGCCATTTTGAAGCTATTTACCAAAAATTATCATTACGACGACCTGGAGGGCGATTTCTATTTCGATGCGGCGATCAATCTATTTTTGTCGAAAAAAGGAACGAATATCGACGGAAGTGTAACTATCAACGGAGGTACCATCTCTTACGAGCCGAAAAAAGAGCATGATGTACAAGACAAAGATATAATCATCATTCAAGAGCGAAAACATGCTTCAAAACAGAGCGATACTCTATCTTTGGATATTTCGATATTGACAAAAAAGCCCATTTACTACAAGATTCAAAATACGGCCGTTAAATTTACCGCCGATTTGAAGCTTTGGAAAGAGATTCATAAAAAGATCGAACTGCTGGGGATGGTGAAACTGATAAACGGTACTCATTCTCAAGGCGGCAAAGAATTTGAAATTCAGCCGGGTGAGATACTCTTTGGAGGATCAGTCTTAAATCCCTATCTGAACATATCGGCTATCCATATAAGCGATCCGTATAAAATTCATATCGATATAAACGGTCAACTCGACGCACCTATCATAAATTTCAACTCAACTCCGTACCTGACACAAAGCGACATACTCTCGATCCTTCTTTTCAACTCTACTACGCAACAACTCATAGGCGGTAATCAAGACAGCTCAAAAACCGCCATATCGATGTTCGGAACGATCTTCGCAAAGGAGATCGTTCAAAATTTCGGGATCAAATTGGATAAACTTGTTCTTACGACGACTCAAGAGGGAAAACTCGGTGTGGAACTTGGTAAAAAGATCTCGAAAAAAGTGACGCTTATTTATATAAACGATATAGTTCAGACTATAAAAATACGATATAAACTTAGCGATCACTTCGAGAGTGATTTCGTATTTAGTCCCGATAACAGCGGAATCGATATTATATTTAAAGATGAGTACTGATGATCAAAAAAGTTTTTTTCTTTTACTGTTTTTTTCAACCGGTTGCGGCGAGATATCAACCTATCCATCGCAAAATTCGAATTTAACCGAAGATACGCTGACAATCAACGCTTACTTCTCTCAGACAAGCGGAAATTACAATCTCGGCGGCGGTATTGACAAATATTTGATAAACGATATCCTAAATGCGAAATCTTCCATAAATCTTGCGATCTATTCATTAACCAACGACAGAATTAGAGACGCTTTAATAAAAGCGCACCAAAAAGGAGTGGATGTCAAAATATTCACAGACGATCGGGAATTTTTCAAAGATGATATGAAAGTATTGAAAAGTGCCGGAATCTTCGTAGCAAACGATGAAAACACCAACGCGCTGATGCATAATAAATTCATGATAATAGATAAAAAAAGAGTATGGAGCGGTTCATGCAACTACACTTACTATGCGTTTTATAGAAATAATGAAAATTTGGTAAAAATGAACGGTTTTAAAATTGCTGAGGTTTACGAAGAGCAGTTTAGAGAACTTTTGGAGGGTACTTATGTAGAAAAAGCTTATGTAAGCGACGGTATAGAGATCTACTTCTCTCCGGAAGACGATTTTCAACAAAGATTGCTCTCTTTGATAGAGGGCGCAAGATATAAAATCGATTTTCTCGCATTCGCTTTTACGGATAAAAGCGTTGCCGACGCAATAATAAAAAAAGCCGCAAGCGGAGTAACCGTACGTGGGGTGATGGATGAGAAGCAAAACGCCTACCAATCCTCTTCGGTTTTTAAGTATCTCAAATCAAGCGGTATCTCCGTAAAACTGGATAAAAACAAATTCACGATGCATGATAAAGTCTTTATCATAGACGATACGGTAGTTACCGGTTCGTACAATTTTACCAAAAAAGCAAACGACACGAACAACGAAAACTCCATCGTCGTACATAACGCCGACTTCTCCAAACTATATGAAAGAGAGTTTAAAAAGATTTACGAGAAGGCAAATTAGAATCAAATCCAAATACTCCCGTAATATTTGCGTCTATTACGATGGTGACAAGAGGGGGACTTGAACCCCCGACCTCCGGCTTATGAGACCAGCGCTCTAAACCTGCTGAGCTACCTTGCCACATTTGAAGAAGTGGGATTATAGTAAAAACTTTCTTACAGTACTATTAAATTTTTTCGCCATCTATAAAAACAACCTCTCGTTTCAGTATATACATGATTTAAATACAATTTATATACTTTAAGAGCATGTAGTATTCTTTAGTCGTAATGACTAAGTTTTTATGAATTTTTTTTGTAAATCTCTTGACATTTGGTTGTTTTTATAGTAGAATTTCATCGCTTAACAAAAATGAGCTTTTACGATTATCTATATAATTAAACAAAAACCAAATAAATATCAAAGGAGTTTAGAGATGAACTTTACACCACTAGGTCAAAGAGTTTTAGTCAAGAGAGTGGAAGAGGAAGCGAAAACGGCTTCCGGCATTATCATTCCGGACAATGCGAAAGAGAAACCTCTCACAGGTACGGTAGTGGCGGTCAGTTCCGAGGTTAAAGAAGATGGAGAGATCGCCGAAAACGACAATGTCGTATTTGCGAAATACTCCGGTACGGATATTACGCTTGAGGGCGGAGAGTACCTCGTACTTAATACTGACGATATCTTAGGAATTTTAAAATAATCAAGGGGGATTAAAAATATGGCAAAAGAGATTAAATTTTCAGACACGGCGAGAAATGAATTATACGAAGGCGTAAAAAAACTTAGTGACGCGGTTAAAGTAACGATGGGACCTAGAGGTCGAAACGTACTTATCCAAAAAAGCTTCGGTGCTCCGAGTATAACAAAAGACGGTGTCTCGGTTGCAAGAGAGATAGAGTTGGATAACGCTATCGAAAATATGGGGGCGCAGCTTGTAAAAGAGGTCGCATCAAATACTGCCGACGAGGCTGGTGACGGTACTACTACCGCTACTATTTTAGCTTCCGCTATCTTTAAAGAGGGGCTTAGAAATATCACGGCGGGTGCGAATCCGATCGAAGTCAAAAGAGGTATGGATAAAGCCGTAGAAGCGATCATCAATGAGCTGAAATCAGGTGCGAAAATGATCAAAGACAAAAAAGAGATCGCGCAAGTTGCCAGTATTTCGGCGAATTCCGATCAAAAAATCGGCGATCTTATAGCTGAAGCTATGGACAAAGTCGGTAAAGACGGCGTCATCACGGTCGAAGAGGCGAAAGGTATCGAAGATGAATTGGATGTCGTGGAGGGTATGCAGTTTGACAGAGGATATCTCTCTCCATATTTCGTAAGCGATACGGAAAAAATGGAAGTGCATATGGACAATCCCTACATTCTGCTCTACGATAAGAAAGTATCTAATTTGAAAGATCTTCTACCGGTTCTTGAGCAGGTACAAAAGAGCGGAAAGCCTCTTTTAATCATTGCCGAAGATATTGAAGGGGAAGCGCTTGCCACACTGGTTGTGAACAAATTGAGAGGAATTTTAAATATTGCGGCCGTAAAAGCACCCGGCTTCGGTGACAGACGAAAAGCTATGCTCGAAGATATCGCCATTTTAACGGGCGGTCAAGTCATCAGCGAAGAGTTGGGTAGAACTCTTGAGAGCGTTACACAAGAAGATTTGGGACAAGCCGGAAGTGTCGTGATCGATAAAGACAACACCACAATCGTAAACGGTGTCGGAGAAAAGTCGGCTATCGATGCCAGAGTCGCACAGATCAAACGCCAAATCGACGAGACTTCAAGCGATTACGACAAAGAGAAACTTCAAGAGAGATTAGCGAAACTAAGCGGTGGAGTAGCTGTTATAAAAGTCGGTGCGGCGACCGAAACGGAAATGAAAGAGAAAAAAGATAGAGTTGACGACGCTCTTTCGGCTACGAAAGCGGCGGTCGAAGAGGGAGTTGTCATAGGCGGTGGAGCTGCTTTACTCAAAGCCAGTGCAAAAATAGACCTTAAACTCGAAGGTGACGAAGCTATCGGAGCCGAGATCGTAAACAGAGCCATCTCCGCACCGATCAAGCAGATAGCCGCAAATGCCGGATTTGACGCCGGAGTGGTCGCAAACAACGTTCTTGAAAAAGATGATGCAAACTACGGTTTCAACGCCGCCACCGGTCAATACGTCGATATGTTCGAAGCGGGTATCATCGATCCTTTAAAAGTGGAAAGAGTTGCTCTTCAAAATGCGGTATCGGTTTCGAGCCTGCTCTTGACGACAGAAGCTACGGTTAGCGATATAAAAGAGGAAAAAGCCGCCGCTTCTATGCCTGATATGGGCGGCATGGGCGGTATGGGTGGAATGCCCGGCATGATGTAATGAAATTACCGTCTAGCCCTTTGGGGCTAACGGTAATTATTTTTAAAGTCCCGGCGCTTTCCACATAGCTTCCGTTATATTCTCATCTACAAGTTTCAACTGCGATTCGTACGCTCTTTTCCATCTGTATCTGATCTCTTTATATATCTGATGATCCTTCATATTCGGTTCAAAACTCTTTTCCCACTCAACAAGCTCTAAAGCACCCTCCGGCACACTCTTATATATACCGGCTCCTACCCCTGCGGCAATAGCACAACCCAAAGCGGTAGCCTCCTTCACCTTCGGAACTTTCACCGCTTTGGCACAAACGCTACTTAATATCTGAGGCCACAAGAAACCTTTACTGGCTCCGCCGGCAAATACGATCTCATCACTCTCAACCTCACTGAAACGTGATATGTTTTCAAGGTTTTCAGCACTCACTATCGCAGCATTCTCTTCAAGGGAACGAAACATCGAAGCGATATTGTATTTTTCGCTATCCAACCCGAGCCCGAGAAAAGATGGACTGGCATGATACCATTTTCCATAACGCATAACATCCGAAAATATCGGAAGAATTCCGTAAGATCCCACCGGTACGTCCAAAGCCTTTCTTTCAAGAAGTTCATATGTATCTATTTTTAACTTTTTTGCCTCTTTTATCTCATTTTGACAAAGAGCCTCCTTGAACCATCTCATCGCCATACCGCTGAAAAAAGTTATTCCCTCGGCTTGAGAGAGACCTTTTACAACATGAGGATTTATCCTTATACTCATATCTTTCGGAGGTTTCGGATTTTTTATATTTACCACCTGTTGCCAAAACGTTCCGCCTAAAATTGCCGTTTGAGCCTCTTTCACTACCGCAAGTCCGGCACTTCCAAGTTGAACGTCACCGCCGCCCATCACCACTTTAGTCGTTTTAGAGAGGCCGCAATCGTTGGAAATCACTTCGCCGATAACTTCCCCGCACTCGTAAACGGGTGGAAAAATATCATCTTTTATGCCCACTCTTTTGGCAAAAGAGCTCTCCCACTCCCTTTTTGAGAGCGAAAAGATACCTGATGTTCCGGCATTCGAAGGATCAGATGCTATAACGCCGCACAACCTTGCCAAAACCCAGTCGCTTATCATAGATATTTTGTGAACTCTATCGTAAATTTCCCGTCTATTCTTTTTAAGCCATAAAAGTCTCGGTAAAGCTCCAAGTGCGAAAGTCTGTCCGCTATGTTCGTAAAAGTGCTCCTCAATTCCTGTAAAAAGCTCCTTTAACTCTTTTACCTCTTTACTAGCTCTCGCATCAACATTAGCGACCGCCCAAAGCTCTTTACCCTTTTCATCATATAAGACTATTCCCTCTCTCATGCTTGTAGCGCTAACCGCGAGTATATCTTTAGGATCCACGCTTTTAACGGCCTCTTTTATGCATTCGCAAAGCAGTCCCCAATTTTTTTCACACTCAAACTCCATAGAGTCCGCCACGCCCTCTTCTCTTTTATGACTCCACTCTCTCTGCCCTATGGCCAGCTGATTTCCCTTTAGATCGAACAAAACCGCCCTACCGCTACCGGTGCCGGCATCGATCGCCAAAAGATATTTTTTCATTAGCGCTCCTTTTATAGTATTTTAACATATCGTTACATTTATTTAAAAAAAGATAATTTAAGCCTCCATATTCTATGATACTTCTTTAAAATGCCGATGTAATCATGTAAATTTATAATATTTACATGTTCGAACAAAAACGGGTAAGAATTGGGGATATGTTTTATGAAACTTTTTATAGATTACGGAGGTACGAATTTTCGTTACGTTATCAAAAACGAAAATAGAATTTTTAAAGAAGAATCTTTAAAAAGCGACACCATATCTTTAAAAGAGTTTCTTATTAAAAAGCTAAAAGAGTATCCACGGATCTCGTTTATCGGCATCGCGTTCGGCGGACAGGTCAAAAACGGAGTAATTTTGAGTGCTCCGAATATCGATACGCAAGAGTTCGATATAAAATCATATTTCGAATCGAACTACGATCTGAGGCTTGAAATCGACAATGATTTGAAAACCGCCGCACTGGCTCAAATGAGGATTTTCGATTCTAATCGATCTCTTGTGCTTTTGTATATGGGAACGGGTCTTGGCAGTTGCTTTGTTGACGGAGGTAAAATCGTTAGAGGTTTTAGCAATCTTGCCGGTGAGATCGGCCATATAAGTTATAAGGATTCGCCTTTTACATGCGGTTGCGGAAAAGATAACTGCCTGGAGCTTTTTGCTTCCGGAAGCGCTTTGAAAAGGTGGATCGATCATTTTGCTTTAAATATCGAACCGACTTTGGAGGCGTTAAACTTGTGTAAAAGTCCAAAAGCATACGTAATTTTACAAAACTTTCACGATGCCACGGCATTTGCCGCTTCCCTCCTCACTACTTTACTAAATCCCTCAAATCTCATATTAGGAGGCGGCGTTTTTAAAAACAATCCCTACCTTAAGGAGATGATAGAAAAAGAGATCTCGAAAAAAGCTATGAGAAAATCAGCTCAAGATACGAAAGTGACGCTCTCGACACTAAAGAACGCAAACTTGCTCGGAGCCCAACTTTTAGAAAACTATAAAAAGGAATCAAATGAACAACTACACGATAAAAATAGCTGACCAATACGAAACGAAAGCAGCCTATTTCAGTATGGAGTTCGCGCTTCATCAAGCGCTTAAAATCTATTCGGGAGGACTCGGTTTTTTAGCAGGCTCTCATATGAGAAGCGTTTATGAGCTTAGACAAAATGTCATAGGCGTCGGAATTCTTTGGTCATACGGCTATTATGATCAACAAAGAGAAGAAGACGGCAGTATGAAGGCGGCTCATATCAGAAAAAATTATCAATTTCTCGAAGATCCGAATATAACCGTAACGGTAAATATAAATAATAAGCCTGTATATGTAAAGGTAATGCTTTTGAAACCGGAAACTTTCCAAACGGCTCCGATGGTGCTTCTCTCCACCGATATAGAGCCAAACGACTACCTCTCCAAGACTATCACGCATAGACTCTACGACGGTAATCATGAAACCAGAATAGCTCAAGAGATTATTTTGGGTATCGGAGGCGTTAAGGCCCTTGAGGCTTTGGGAAAAGAGATAGACATATACCATATGAACGAAGGACATGCCGTACCTCTCACCTTCAATCTATACGAAAAATACCAAGATATAGACGAGGTGAAAAAGAGAGTCGTTTTTACTACTCACACTCCGGAAGCCGCGGGAAATGAAGAACACAATATCGATCTCTTGCACCGTATGGGCTTTTTCGCATCTTTGGATATAGAGACGGTAAGAGAGATCACCGATACCAAAGGAGATATGTTCTCATTAACCGTAGGAGCTCTTAAACTTTCGAAAATCTCGAATGCGGTTTCGAAAATTCATGCTGATGTCGCAAACGATATGTGGAAAGACGTTTTAGACGAAGATGAAAAGATCATAGCGATCACCAACGCCCAAAATAGAAAATTTTGGCAAGATATGGTTTTGACCAGAGCCTTAAACGAAGATATCGACTATGAGATAATCGCTAGAAAAAAACATTTAAAAAGAATGCTTTTTAACATCGTCGCGGATCAAACGGGAAAAATGTTCGATCCCAACGTCCTCACTATAGTTTGGGCCAGAAGATTCGCGGAATATAAAAGACCGGGGCTTTTGAAGCTTGATTTCGAAAGATTTATAAAAATGGTCGAAGACACGAAAAGACCCGTACAGATAATATGGGCTGGAAAACCGTACCCGACGGACGGAGTGGCGGTAGGAATCTTTAATGAACTTCTTTATCTCTCGAAAGATATAAAAAACATCGCTGTTTTGACCGGTTATGAACTCAATCTCTCCGCGGCATTGAAAAAAGGTGCCGATGTTTGGATCAACACTCCAAGAATCCATAGAGAAGCTTCCGGCACAAGCGGAATGACGGCAAGCATGAACGCCGCCATCCACTTCTCCATTCCGGACGGTTGGCATCCCGAGTTTGCCGTTCACGGACACAACTCCTTCACAATTCCCGGATGCGACGGAAATCTTCCGACATACGAGCAAGATCGTCTCGACAACAAAAATATGATGGACGTTCTTGAAAACGAAATCATTCCGATGTACTATGAAGATCAAGACAGATGGGTCGGTATCATAAAACATGCTATGCGTGAAGTCGTACCGTTTTTCGACTCAAATAGAATGGCGCATGATTATTATGAAAAAATGTACAACTTCGCCTATGAACCAAAAAGAAAACACAGAAGCCGAAAAAAGGAAGCCTGCGAAGCTATCTAACCGCTCTCACTTCTCATAAGGTCAATATCTTTTTCGGATATTGACCAAAAAAATTTAAAAAACTTAAACTTTTGGTATATTTTCTGCTATAATTTAAATATTAAATTTATAGTAAGGATTTTGAATGAAAGCTGTCGTCATGGCCGGGGGATTTGGAACCCGCATCCAACCTCTTACCACCTCTTTACCCAAACCTATGCTGCCGGTTGTTAACAGACCTATGATGGAACATATTATCGTAAAACTCAAAGAGGAACTCGGTATAAAAGAGTTCGTGATACTTTTGTACTTCAAACCGGAAACCATCAAGGATTATTTTAAGGACGGAAGCGATTGGGGTATAAAAATAGAGTATGTTCTGCCCGATGACGACTACGGAACGGCCGGAGCCGTTAAATGCGCTCAAAAATATCTAAAAGATGACAATTTCATCATCGTAAGCGGCGATCTCGTTACCGATTTTGATTTTACGCAAATCGTAAACGCTCATAAAGAGAAAGAGGCTCTTTTTAGTATTGCGCTCACACCGGTGGAAGATCCTTTACAGTTTGGCGTCGTCATCACCGATGAAAACGATAAAATAGAAAAATTTCTCGAAAAACCGGGTTGGGGCGAAGTCTTTAGCGACACGATCAATACCGGTATATATATCGTCGAGCCTCGGATTTTGGATTTCATACCTTTTGAAAAAAATTTCGATTTCGCGAAAGATTTATTTCCTTTGCTAATGGAAAACGATATACCTCTTTGGGGTCCGAAGATCGAAGGATATTGGAGAGATGTCGGAAATCCGCAAAGTTATCGCGACGTTTACGACGATATATTGAATCTTCGTTTCGCATTTAATTTCAAAGGAAACAAGAGTATTACTGGAGAGGGTGTCGTTTACCAAGAAGGAGATATAAACGCCGAAAATCTTAGCGTAAGCGGTATCGTAGTCATGGGCAAAAACCAGAGAATCGGCAAAAACGTCACACTTGAAAACGTTGTTCTTGGAGATAACGTCGTCATAAGGGACAATACGAAAATAACAAACAGCGTCATATGGAACAATGTCAAAATCGGTAAAAACTGTACTATAAACAAAGCGGTACTATGCGACAAAAACCGTCTCGGCGATTCCGTAAAGATCAAAGAGGGACTTATTATGGCTGAAAACTGCGACGTGCTCGACAACGTAAGCTTCGAAAAGGACGTGATTGTATGGGCGGATAAAATAATTGACGAAGGCTCGATCGTAAGCAACAACGTCGTATGGGGAAGCAAATATAAAAGCTCCATTTTCGAAGACGGTATGGTTAGAGGTAGAACGAATATCGAACTATCATGCACTATGTCGACCAAGTTGGCGGAAGCTTTGGGAACCATGCTTCCTATCGGCTCGAAAGTGTATGTCTCAAGAGATTTTCACAGAAGCTCGAGAATGTTAAAAAGAGCCTTTTTAGGAGGACTTCTCTCAACGGGACTCGATGTTGTGGATATCACCTATATGCCCTCGGCCGCAATGCGTTACAACCTGGCAAACAACAAGAACATTTCAGCCGGCGTACATTTTCGTCAAAGCATCACCGACAAGACGCACACGGAGATCATCATATTTACAGAAGACGGTCTTAGAATCGATACGAATATGTCCAAAAATATCGAAAGAGTCTTTTTTAGAGAGAACTTCAGAAGAGTTGACAGCGAAGATATAGGAGAGATAACCGAAGAGAGATTTTTAGAGGATGTTTATACAAGAGATATACTTTCAAATCTCGACTTGGACGCGATCAGAAGCAGCGATATAAAAATAGCCGTAGATATGATGAGCGGTGCGGTATCGAAAGTTTATCCCAGACTTTTAACGGGACTCGAACTGGACAATATCGTTTTAAATGCCGTACCGGACGAAAAAAAGCTCTCGACTCTTCCCACTTTGGCTAAAAAATCTCAAGAGAATCTCTCGAAAATAGTCACCTCTCTTGAGAGGGATATCGGACTGATGATCTATCCTAACGGACAGAAGATGCGCCTAATCTGCGACAGGGGTAAATTACTTGATGAGCATATAGCCTTGCTTTGCGTTCTCTATATGACAAATCACTCGACTCCCCAAGGTGAGACGAGAAAGATATTTCTACCCGCTTGGGCTCCCGATATTTTTGATGATAAATTCACGAATCTAAAGATAGAAAGAGGAAAATATAGCAACTTCACGAAAGAGAAACTAAAAGAGTACTATCTCGTCGCTTCCGTCGAAGGAAATTTCGCCTTTACGGACTTCGCGTTCAATCGCGATACGGTTTTTGCCTCCTTGAAGGTGATAGAGATGATGTGTAAATATGATTTCAAATTATCCGACATTGCAGTAGAGATGACGAAATTTCACTATCTTACAACACAAATAGAGTGTCCCAACGCTTTAAAAGGTACGATGATGAGAAAATTTTTGCAAGACTCGAAAAACAGACGCTCATCCATGGTTGACGGGGTCAAGATATGGATCGACGATAACGCCTGGATATTGATGATCCCCGATCAGTACAGCGACTTTTTGAATCTTTACGTTCAAGCTCCCGAAAAAGAGACGGCGAATGCGATACTACAGGAATATAAGGATAAAATTTCATCATGGGCACAAAAAAAAGTAGCGGAGACACTTTAAGAGTGAAAAAAACCAAGATCAGTTTCCTGTGGCATATGCATCAGCCCTACTATCGTGACGATCTAAGCTCCTTGATCGTTATGCCCTGGGTTTTTTTGCATGCTATCAAAGATTATTACGATATGCCATGGTTTTTGGAAAAATATCCGACAATTAAAGCCACTTTCAACCTCGTTCCGTCTCTTCTTGTTCAACTCAAAGAGTATGAAGAGTACGACGTTAACGATCGTTTTTTAAAAACCTTAAAAGAGGATGTCGGAACTCTCGAACAGAGTCAAAAACTTTATCTTATCGAGTATCTCTTTTTCTCGAATACGGAACATATGATAAAACCGCTTCCGGAATATTACGATCTTTATAAAAAGAGAAAAAGATACCCGACGCTACAAGAAGCTCTTTTGAATTTCAGCGACGATGAGTTTTTGGATCTTGAAGTACTTTTTATATTGAGCTGGTGCGGCCAATATTTAAGAGAAAAAAACGGTGTCGTAAAAGAGCTCATCTCAAAACAAAGAGGCTACACGCAAGAGGATAAGATAAAACTTCTTAGAAATTTGAGCGAATTTATAAAAGAGATCATACCTTTTTACAAAAAGCTTATGGATAAAGGACAAATCGAGATCACGACGACTCCCTTTAACCATCCGATAGCACCTCTTCTTTTTGATATTCAAAATGCCAAAATCGCGAATCCTTACACGACTTTGCCCGTATATGAGGGAAATTTAAAAGATGACGCCCTACTTCAAATAGATCTCGCCGTCACACAATACCAAAGGCTTTTTGGTAAAAAACCCGACGGTTTTTGGCCGGCGGAAGGTTCTATCTGTTACGAATTTCTTGAAGTTTTGGCAAAAAGAGGAATCCGTTACGCATGCAGCGACGAAGAGGTACTTTATAAAAGCGGGCATTTCTCAAAAGAGGATATATACAAAAATAACGAGCTCGTTTTTAAAGAGTCGAAAATAAATCTCTTTTTCAGAGATAAAACCCTAAGCGATCTGATCGGATTTACGTACAGCGGCTGGGATAGTCGTCATGCGGTAAACGATTTTTTTGCCAGAATCGAGCAGATCCGTAAAGATTACGGAAACGATATTAATATAAATATCATTCTCGACGGTGAAAACGCTTGGGAACACTATCCAAAAAACGCCGAAGAGTTCTTTGAAACTCTCTATGCCGCCCTTGAGAGTTCGCAAGATTTCGAGTGCTCTTTGATGTCAGAAGTGCTTAAGGATGAGGAGATCTCTTCAAATAAACTCACCGAAATAGCGCCCGGTTCTTGGATAAACGCGAATTTTGATATCTGGATAGGCCATAAAGAGAAAAACAGAGCTTGGGAGCTTATCTTTGAGACAAAAGCGGAATTTGAGAAACAAAAAGCGAAACTCGACCGCTTCAGAATAGAGAAGATAACAAAAGAGTTTCTTATAGCCCAAAGCAGCGACTGGTTTTGGTGGTACGGGGATGATCACCACACGGATCTTGCTTCTACGTTCGATCTGCTCTTTAGAACGCACCTTATGAACATTTATACACTTATGGGAAAAAGGATTCCCCAATCACTTACAACGCCTATCGTGGACGAAAACAAAGAGAGCAAGAATTTTTTAAAAAAGGCTCAAAACAAGATATCGCCGATCCTAGACGGGAAAATAAGCAGTTTTTTCGAATGGTTGGGATCCGGAGAGATAGATCTGGAGATGGAACTCTCATCGATGAATACGGACGCTTTCATCATAAAAAAGATCTATCTGGGGTGCGATTTCAAAAGATGCTATCTGGCACTTATCGGAGATTTTGCCGATCTTTTCGAAAACTCTTACATACAGATGGATATCGCAAAAAAAAGTTACGATCTTACGATCTCTAAAAAACGCAAAAAGATCGCAAACTCCATTGAGTATGTTACGGACGAGATTATGGAAATAGCGATAGATAAGAAGGTGGTGCAAAACGAACAACTGCAACTCAAACTCTTCAAAAACGATCGACTCTTGCAACTTTTACCGCTTTATTCGAAGATCGAATTCGACTGTTTAAAAGAGATAAAAAACAATTGGTATATTTAAAGGAAAAGAGAAAATGCAAAAACAGACCGCTTTGCTTCTAGGACTTCATTGTCATCAACCCGTAGACAACTTCCATCATGTAGTGGATGAAGCGATAGAAAAATCATACAGACCGTTTTTCGAAACGGCGTCGAAATATCCCGACTTCAAATTTTCGCTTCATTATAGCGGATGGCTTTTAGAGTACATAAAAGATAACGATGAAAAACTATTCTCTCTTATGCGTCGATTAGCTAAAAACTCTCAAGTGGAATTTTTAAGCGGCGGTTTTTACGAACCGATTCTCGCTTCGATACCATCAAGAGATATAAAAGCGCAAATAAAAAAACTAAACGATTTTATAAAAGAGCATTTCGATCAAACTCCAAAAGGTCTATGGCTGACAGAAAGGGTTTGGGACAGTGCCATCGTAAAAGATCTCATCCATTGCGGGATAGAGTATGTGGTGGTAGATGACTATCATTTTATCGCCGCCGGATTTGATAAAGATGATTTAAACGGTTATTTTGTAACCGAAGATGAAGGAGAAATACTCAAGATCTTTCCTATCAACAAACATCTTCGATATACCGTTCCATTTGAAAATCCTTTGAAGGTGAAAGAGTATCTCGAAAGTATCGGCGATGCCGTCACAAGCGCCGGAATTATTTTCGACGACGGAGAAAAATTCGGTATATGGCCCAAAACCTACGAGTGGGTATATGAGAACGGGTGGCTGGAAAGATTTATAGAAGAGATTTTAAAAAGCGAAGTGATAAAGAGTATGCTGTATAGCCAATACCTTCTTGAGGCGAAGCCGATTTCGTTGGCTTATCTTCCCGTCACCTCATATATAGAGATGGGAGAGTGGGCACTCAAAGCAAAAGACAACTTACTACTTCACCGTATGGAAGATGCGTTAAAAGATCGATTTTGTGAAGACGATATAGAGAAATTCGTCAAAGGAAGCGTCTGGAAGAACTTCCTAATCAAATATCCTGAGGCAAACCGCATACATAAAAGATATACGGAACTCTCGATTAACAGAGTCGATGACGAAATCTATCTCGAACAGCTATACAAAGCCCAAACCAACGATGTTTTGTGGCATGGGGTATTTGGAGGAATCTATCTACCCAACTTAAGAGATAATGCGTACAGATTTATTATCGATTGCGAAAATATAAGATATTTCAACAAATGTGCAACCGAAATAAAAGATATCAATCTCGACGGATACGAAGAGATCAAATGCGTAAGCAAAAATCTCATAACGATTTTCGATACCAAATTCGGCGCTCAACTCGTAGAATTCGACATAAGGGACAAAAGCTTCAACTATCAAAACAGTATGAGCCGCTATTTTGAAAGCTATCATGAAAAGATTTTAAACCCTCCGGAGAAAAAAATCGAAAAAAGTAGCTTGAAAGCCGAAAATGAAGAGTCCATATCGACCATTCACAACCTGGATGAAGATACGACCCAATACGAGAAATCGATCAAACACGATTGGCATACGAAAAACAGCTTTATAGATCATATTACCGACGAGAATGCAAATGCGCAAAACTTCGGCTCTAGCGATTTTAACGAATACGGCGATTTCGCGAATCAGCCTTTCGAACTTCTTTTCGCCGAAAATCAAAAGGTGAAGTTGCGTCGATACGGCGGTATATATATCGACGATCATAAAATAGATACGAGAGTGACCAAAACTTTTCATACCAAAGAGAATAGAATCGATTTCGAAATCTCGATACAAAGCAAAAGCGAAGAAAAACTCTTCTATCTTCTAGAACACAATTTTCATTTCGCAAACTTAAAAGATATCAAGATCACCGCACAAAGCTTAAACCAAGGCTCTCCTCTTGAATTCGACAAGTTGCAAGAGAGCTTAGAAATATCGAATTCAAACATACTCATCATATACGACGATTATACGAAAAAAGAGATAACGATCGAATTTTCAAAAGCCGCGGATATCTTTTTATCGCCGCTTGATACGGTCAGTCAGAGCGAGTCGGGATTTGATCTGACCAATCAAGCGCTCAGTCTCGGATTTAAATTTCTGCTTGAGCCTTCTTTAAAATTAAACGGCACTGTTGAGGTGAGATGATGTCAACGATAAGAGAGTGTCCTTACAGCGGCAAGCGTGTAATTATCGCACCAAATAGACTACATAGACCTTTTGAGCTATCCGAAAAAATCGCGAACGACGACGATATCGATCTATGCCCTTTTGAAAAAGATTCCCGATCATGCACCCCCGAAGAGATTTTTTCCATCAAGGATAAAAACGGCGAGTGGATTACAAGAGTGATTCCAAACCGCTATCATGCACTTAGCATAGAGGAGGAGGAGAGTTCCTACACGGAAGGCTTTTTCACCTACGCAAAAGGTCTTGGAGCTCATGAAATAATCGTAGAGACGCCCTTACATAACTTAAGAGCCGATCAATACACCATAGATCTGTACAGAATTTATCTAAGAACGATCATCTCCAGAATTAAAGATCTTAAAAACGATACGAGACTCAAATATATACAGGTATTTAAAAATCATGGGCTAAAAGCCGGAGCCACTCTCAAACATCCGCATTCGCAGATCATAGCTACCGCATTTATACCGGAAAAGATCGATATCCAAATAAACAGATGTAGGGAGTATTATATAAAAAACGGTCGCTCTCTTCTTCTTGATACGGTAAACGAAGAGCTTCGCGCAAAAAAGAGGATCATTTATGAAAACGATACTTTTGTCGCTTTCACTCCTTACGCATCTTCGTTTGCATTCGAGATCATGATATCTCCGAAAATTCAGATACACTCTCTTGAAGCTATAAACACAACCGAAAAAATAGATCTCGCAAGAACTTTAAAATCGGTTTTTAGCGCACTTTACGGACTTCTGGGAGAGTTTGATTACAACATCGTATTTAACAACGCTCCGGCCGTTAGAGAACACCCTCGAATCGACTATTTTCATCATATACAAAGATTCTTTACATTCAATATCAAGATAGTGCCCCGCATATATACGATAGCGGGATACGAACTATCGTCCGGCTTGGAGATCAATCCCGTAACGCCCGAGAGTGCGGCGCAAAAACTACTAAAGGAGATGAGCCGATGAGAGTGCTTTTTATATCTAGCGAAATATATCCCTTCGCAAAAAGCGGAGGATTGGGCGATGTGGCGGCTAGTTTGCCCAAAGCTCTCTTGGAATATAGTGAGGTCAAATCGATTATGCCCCTTTACGGCTCCATAGATTTGCAAAAACATAACATCAAATCGACGCAATTCTTCTTCAATTTTTTAGTAAACGAGGAGAACTACTATTTCGAACTTTTTCAAAATGAAAACACTCTCTTTCTAAAGGATTTCAACAACCTCTTTAACAGGGATCAGATGTACGGCGACTACGACGATAACGACTTACGCTTCGGAATATTTTGCTATGGCGTTATGGAGTATATGAAACAAAGCGGCGAAAAGTACGAAATACTTCATATAAACGACTGGCAAAGCGCTCTTGTGGCAATTTTGGCGAAAGAGCACTACTTCCTCTCCTCTAAAATCGTATTTACGATCCACAATCTAGCTTATCAGGGAATCTTTTCAAAAGAGAGTATAAAAAAATTGGATCTGAAATGGGACTATTTCACACCCGCCGTATTGGAATATCATGACAATATAAATCTGCTAAAAGGCGCTATCGCTCTTAGCGATGTCGTAACGACCGTCAGTCCTAGCTACGCGCAAGAGATTCAAAGCGCAAAATTCGGATGCTCTTTGGAACTTTTCATTCAAGAAAACGCTTACAAAACGGTAGGAATTTTAAACGGTATCGATTATGACGAATTCAGCCCCCAAAAAGATAGATATCTAACCTTCAAATATAACGGCGAAGATCTCTCCTTTAAAGCGAAAAACAAAAAAACGCTATTAAGCGATCTTTTTTTACAAAATGACAGATTACCTCTTTTCGTATTTATCGGACGCTTCACTTCACAAAAAGGGATAGATCAGCTCTTAAACTCGCTTGAAAATCTTCAATACCTACCTCTAAACATAGCCATTCTCGGTTCGGGAGAAGAGCACTACAATATCGCTCTCGCATCGATTTCGCACAAATATGAAAACGTATCCATCACTATCGGTTACGACGAAGCTCTCGCTAGAAGAATGTATGCAAGCGCCGACTTCTTATATATGCCTTCACTTTACGAGCCTTGCGGTCTTAATCAAATGATCGCCATGAAATACGGTACCGTTCCCATCGTAAGAGAAGTGGGAGGCCTTAAAGATAGCGTCGATGACTTTACGCACTCTTCTCCTTTCGACGATAAAAAAGGTGTCGGAATAACTTTTGACGATGATTCGCCCTCGACACTCGTAGGCTCGACTCAGCGCGCACTTGAGCTTTTTCACCAAAAAGATCGACTCAAAGATCTGATATCTCACAATATGCGTGTCGATTTCTCATGGAGACATCAAGCAAAAGAGTATCAAAAACTTTACGAAAAACTCGATTCCGGCTGGCTGCCGGAAAGAATGATAAAAGAGTTCGAAATTCCCTTAAGATATAACGCGGACACATTAAAAACAATAGCGGTGAATCCGAAAACGATATACACTTACTGGGAAGTTACGCCCCACCTTGTCTCAAAATATCACACCTCTTACGAAGCTTTGAAATTAAGAGCATATGCGAATGAGGATCTTCTTTTTGAGGTGGATCTATATCACGGCGAAGGAGATTACTACTTTTATGAAGAAATCGATTTTAAAAAAGTTTGGACACAGATAGGATTTTATACGTTCGAAGGCGAGTTTGTATCCGTTTTAACTTCAAACTATTTCATAGCTCCGAATTCAAAGGTGATTCACTCCGATCAAATCGTTTGGAGAAACATATCCACTTTCACTCAAACGAACAAAAGATTTCTATTAAAAGATGAAATTTTCTATCGAATGGAAGAACGCTTCTCCTCCGGCATGCTAACTAAGCGCGGATCGATGTTTGAAAAATCTTTTCTGTCTCGAAACGACAGCTCCACCCTACTACATACGAAAGAGGAAAAGTGATGAAAGGTTTTTGGATTCCCGTACTACATTCGCATCTGCCGTTTGTTAAACATCCCGAATATGACTACTTTCTTGAAGAGCAGTGGCTCTTTGAAGCGATTGACGAATGTTATATACCTCTACTGGAAAATTTGAGAAAACTGATAGACGAGGGAGTCGATTTTAGACTTACCGTATCCGTGACGCCTCCTCTTGCAGAGATGTTTACGGATGAGCTTTTGATGCAAAAATATCGAAAACATCTCGATAAAATGATAGAGCTTGGTTACAAAGAGATTCAGCGTACGAAAAAAACCTCCGAAGCGGAACATAAATTGGCACATTTTTATAAAAATAGATACGAGAAGATCAAATCTTTCTTCGAAGGTTTTTTAGACGGAAATCTCTTGAACGGTTATAAGTTTTTCGCGAATACGGGTAAACTTGAAATCATCACCTGTGCGGCAACACACGGATTTTTACCTATATTAAGCGTAAATGAAAAATCGGTGCAAGCACAAATAGAGATAGCGGTGAAGTCGCATATAAAAAATTTCGGTACGCCTCCAAACGGTATTTGGTTGCCCGAATGCGCATATTACGACGGTCTTGATAAAATACTCTCCAAATACGGTATAAAATTTTTCTTCGCAGATTCACATACTCTCATCTGCGCCGATCCGACAGCTCAAAACGGCGTATTTTCACCTATCTATACGCAAGAAGATATAGCGGTTTTTGCGAGAGATCCGCACAGCAGTAAAAAAGTATGGAGTTCAAAAGAGGGCTATCCCGGAGATTTTAACTATCGCGACTTTTATAGAGATATCGGCTACGATTTGGAATTAAGCTATATAAAACCGTATATTTCACCCGACGGAAATCGAGTTTTCACCGGTTACAAATATAGAAAAGTTACGGGAAAGAGCGATCACAAAGAGTTCTACGAACCGACGGCCGCATACCGCAAAACAAAAGAGCACGCTCAAAATTTTCACTTTGAAAGAGTACGACAATTTGAAGAGATAAGCGAACATCTCGATAGAACGCCTATGGCGGTATCTCCGTACGATGCGGAACTCTTCGGACACTGGTGGTTTGAGGGACCCGATTTTCTCTATCATCTTTTCAAAGAGATAGATGCTCATAAGAGTTTTAAAACATTGACTCCGATCGAGTATCTTGGCATCTATCCGATAAATCAAGTTACGCGCCCCACCCCTTCGTCATGGGGAGATCGGGGATATTACGACGTATGGCTAAATCGCGGAAATGATTGGATTTACAGACATCTGCACCAAATGGCTGATACGATGCAAAAATTTGCACAAAAATATAAAAACGATCATAACGAAATTCAAAAAAGAGTGTTGAATCAAATGTTAAGAGAACTGCTTTTGGCGCAAAGCAGCGACTGGGCGTTTCTCATAACTACCGAAACGGCAACCGAATACAGCATACGAAGAACTAAAGAGCATATCAGCAATTTTCTAAAACTCGGCGATTCGCTTGAAAATATTGACGAAGCTTTTCTCGATTGGCTGGAAGAAAAAAATTCTATTTTCAAAGATTTAGATTTCAGAGTCTTCGCTTAAACTCCTATTCGAACGATCCTATCGCTTGCCCAGCGGGCGAGATCTTCGTCATGAGTTATCATTAAAATGCCTACATCCTCTAAAAATTTCATCAAAAGTTTCATAACATCAAGCTGAACGACATTATCGAGTGCGGATGTGGGCTCGTCGGCTAAAATAAGATCCGGTTTTTGCAAAATCGCTCGAAGTATGGAGCATCTTTGAAGCTGTCCTCCGCTTAGTTGATGCGGCTTCTTATCCAAAAATTCTCTTTGAAGATTTAAAATATCCAGATATTCATAAAGGTTCTCAAGCGGCGCAACTTCTTTTATCTGTGAAATAATGGAATAACTCGGATGAAAGGAGCTGTACGGATCTTGAAATATCTGCGCGCTCTTTGATTTTTTTATGTTTCCGCCAATCGGTTTCAATTCACCTGTTATCAACTCGAAAAGGGTGCTCTTGCCGCTTCCGCTCTCCCCTACGATCGTAACTACTTCACCTTTTTTAAGAGTTAAAGAAAATCGGTTATAAAGCACCCTTTTTTTATCGTAATAGAAAGTGAGATCTTCTATTTCGAGTATAGTCTCACTCATCAATCTCTAATCTGCCCGTTTCCGTATATTTTATATTTATAAGTGGTAAGATCGTTTATACCCATCGGTCCTCTTGCATGAAGCTTGTTCGTACTGATACCTACTTCCGCCCCAAAACCGAACTCCCCGCCGTCGGTAAACTGCGTCGAAGCGTTTATATAAACACATGCCGCATCGACCGAGTCTAAAAACTTCTCTCCCGTAGTATAGTTTTCCGTAACGATCGACTCGGAGTGGCCTGAGCCGTATTTTCTTATATGCTCGATAGCTCCGTCAACTCCGTCAACAATCTTGACGGAGAGGACATTATCCAGATACTCCGTAAAAAAATCTTCCTCGCTCGCTTCTTCCATCTCCACAAGCGCTCTTGTTCTGCGACACCCTTTTAAAAGCGTTCCGTAATCTCGATACGCTTTTTTGATCTCTCCCAAAATAATCGAAGCGATATTCACATCTACCAAAAGAGTCTCCATCGCGTTGCAGATTCCGGTTCGACGGCACTTCGAATTTATGACGATATTTAAAGCTTTATCGATATCGGCATCTTCGTCGATATATACATGACACAATCCTTTATCATGCTTTACTACCGGAATCGTAGAGTTTTCGCTGACATATTTTATAAGACCCTCTCCTCCTCTTGGTATGATCAAATCGACATACTCGTCCATTTTGATCAATTTTGCGACACCTTCCCTCGTGGCATCCGGAAGAAGTGAGATGATCTCTTTGGGAAGGTTGTTTTCAATAAGCACGTTTTGCAAAATATCGGCAATGACCGCATTTGAGTTTTGCGCCTCTTTCCCTCCTTTTAACACGCATACATTCGAACTCTTAAAACATAAAGCCGCCGTATCGCTCGTTACGTTCGGGCGCGACTCGTATATGATCGATATAACGCCTATGGGAATAGAGACTTTTTGAATATTCAATCCGTTTTGAACCCTCCAACCTTCAAGAATTCGACCTACGGGCTCTTTTAGCGAAGCTATCTCCCGTATGGAATTTGCCATCGCTTTTATTCGTCCCTCATCCAAAATCAAGCGATCTATCATAGCGTTTGAAAGATTGTGCTCTTTTGCGTAACGAAGATCTTTTGCGTTTTCAGCCACAATTTCGTCCGTATTCACTTCAAGAGCATCCGCCATCAAAAGCAGTAAACGGTTTTTCTCACCCGCCGTAAGTCCGCTGCAAACTCCCGCCGCCTCTTTCGCACTCCGTAAAAACTCTTCCATATGCCGCTCCTGTAAAAATATACGGATTATATCATATGCGTATAGAAGAGAAGTTTATAGAGAATTTGCGGTTTTGCTTAAATCTATTTATCCTCATTGACGATTTAGAAGAAAAAGTTTCAACGCTTTGCAAATCAAGCGGATAAATAGAGCCCGTAAACGCGACCGCGATATTCGAACCGATATCCAAAATATTAGCGAAAATTCAAATTCGCGGAACATCTTGATCCCACGAGGTTCGAAAGGTCGCATCTAATTGATTTTTAAGTAAAAAGTGCTATAATTGCGCTCAAAATCACACAATCAAAAGGACAATAAATGGCACATAAGAAAGGTCAAGGTAGTACTCAAAACAACAGAGATTCCGCCGGACGAAGATTAGGCGTCAAAAAATTCGGTGGAGAGTTCGTAAGAGCAGGAAACATCATAATCAGACAAAGAGGCACGAAAGTACATACGGGTGATAATGTCGGGATGGGAAAAGATCATACGATCTATGCTCTTGTTGACGGTCATGTCAAGTTTCAAGTAAAAGATAAAAAAAGAAATAAAGTCTCGGTCATTCCCGTGGAAGCCTAACATTTCACACACACTTTACTAGCCAACACTTAATCTGACACTCTACAATTTCTCCTGAGATTTTTAACTTCACTACTGCAAGCAGAGTGTCGGATGACTATTTAGTCACCACCTTAGACTCCTTGGAATTATAACCTATCATCTTGATTTATGCAAGATGCTTGTGTTTTTCAAAACACTCCATAGGAGTCATACCTTTACAATTTTTACCCCTGAGGCATCAGCCGAGGACAAACACTTTACACATTCCAAGCTCTTTGGCAAGGTTAAGCAACTCTAATATGTTGTAGCTATTAAATTTTTTATTTATCACTTTCCTTTCGCTTTTTGAATCGAATCTATATATGCATAATTTATATCTATCTTCCTCTCCGCAGGAAGGTGATTTGACAACTCTCTTATCGTATCGGTGAAATCTTCAAAAAGATAGTTTGCGTAACTTCCCGGTATTGGATTGATCTCATTTAGAAAAACTTCACCCTCTATAACAAAAAAATCGCATCTAATCAATGCTCCTTCAAACATATCTGCATAGATTTTTTTAAAACTATTATGAAGTTTTTGTTTTAACGATTCATCAATTTTGGCTTCTAAAACTTGCTTTGTCCGGGAAAAATCAAGATACTTCTTATCAAAATCTAAAAACTCCTCTTTTTGAGGCTCTTCTACAACTGAAAATATAAAATCTTCCCCCTTACATCCTGCAAGATTATACTCCTTCACACCATCGATAAAAGGCTCAATAAGCACTTTGTCATCAAATTCATATGCTACATCAAGCGCATAAGAGAGTTCACTCTCTTCTTTTACTATGCTAACTCCGATGGAACTTCCAAGTCTTAAGGGCTTGATTATGACGGGCAAAGGTATTTTGATGCTATATTCTCCTTTTCGAAGCAGCTCATAATCAACAGTTTTTATTCCTAGCTCTTTAGCATACCATTTAGTATATAGTTTATTATAACTAATAACACTAGCTTCAATTCCAGGTCCAATAAACGGTATATCGAAAAAGTTAAACAACGATGCCATCTTGCCATCTTCACCATCTCGACCATGTACAAGATTTATCAAGACATCAAACTCTACTCTACTCTCTTTTAAAAGTGATTTTTGATAAAAACCTCCCTTTTTAAGGGTCAAGCGAGACTCTTTTTTATACTCGCCGCTGCTAAAAAGTTTTGATTTTAAGAGTTTTCGAGAGATTAGATAAAACTCTCTTTGTTCATCACAAAAGATAAATACAACATTATCTTTTAACAGATCTTTAAGAGCGATAGCACTTACAATACTTACTTCATGCTCATAGCTTGACGCACCGAAAACCAGACCGTATTTCACAAAACTTCCTTTATCTATCTTAATTTTTTCAAAGCCTCTTTTATCAACTCTTCTGTAGTCTCACTATCACATAAAGAGAGGACTTTATCTATTTTATCTTTTTTAAATCCGAGACTCACAAGAGCCAAAGTCGCATCGTTTCTGCATTTCGCGTACGGATCGTTTATTTGATTTTGCAAAGCGAAATCTCCAAGCTCCACCAAAAGCCTTTTCGCACTTTTTG
This sequence comes from uncultured Sulfurospirillum sp., assembly GCA_964573205.1. Lineage (GTDB taxonomy): Bacteria > Campylobacterota > Campylobacteria > Campylobacterales > QNZT01 > QNZT01. Next base: position 96,964 of record CAZNIT010000022.1, read on the forward strand.
GACCGATGCCGGGAACGGCTTTGATAGCGTTAACGTCCTGAGATATGACAGCTTTTGCAAAACTTTTCGGAGAAAACGTCGAACATACCGCAAGTGCGGTACCGGGTCCCACCCCCGTGATCTTAATAAGACGATCGAACATCAGTTTTTCATCTTTATCTACAAAGCCGTAAAGTTTCTGACTATCCTCTTTGAAAATTTGAGTAGTTTTTAACGATACCTTATTCTGCGAAATCGCGGCACTGGTATTTATAGATATATGAACAAGATACGTCAGACCGTTAGGGAGTTTCAAGTGTAAGAGAGTTGGTTCTTTATGAACGACTTCGCCTTCTATCGCGATTATCATTATGTCAATTATCCTTTTTTTCGTTCAAGTATATACTTCCCATCCTCCATAGATTTTATCGTGATGACTTCGCTCATTTCACCGTCGGTGAATAGATGCGAAACTTCAACAGGCGGTTCGACTACTTTGAACTTTACTTCGTTGAACTCTTTCCAGACGGATCTATTTACCACTTTCGCATCGAATACGGCGTTTACGAGTTCTCTTAAATCGGCCTCGAAAGATTCAAGCTGCATTTTATCATCTTTTAACTCTTTTAACAATAAATTATGCTCTTTAATGTTTGCTTGATTATCTTTTAGTTTATTTATCAAAGATGTCGGAACGGTAGCCTGTCTTTGTTTTAGATCCAAAATCGTCTCGTTGATCTGCTTGACGTTCTCTTTCTCGTTTTGTATTTTTCTTCTTAATATTTTTATCTTTTTAGTGGTCTCTTTTATCTTCTCTTTTTTATCTTTTATCTTCTCTTCGGCCTCTTCCACCTTCTGTTTGAAATCTTTCTGTGATTTCGGATCGATGATAAATTTATTTCCGTTGCCGTTTAGAAGTTCGATCTCGATATAGTGTGACGCATAAATCGTGGTGTTTGAGAGTACTTCTTTTAAATAGACATCTTTAGCAATGATTTCACCTCCGGATACTTTATCGACATATACGGTATTGGCTTCGACTCTTCCGTTTTCAAGAGTGGTGATTCGAACAACATCACCCTCCACCTCTCCTTTGTGCAAATTGATATCCACCTCTTTGGCGACGATTTTGGAACTTTGATGCGTCTGTCCGCCTATTTCGACTTTATCGGCGATCACTTCGGCTCCGCTTCCCATATTTCCCGCGGTTTTGACTTCACTACTTACGACTCTAACGCCTTGGCCTATGGCATCGCTCAAAGAATCCTTCCCTTCGATATTTATCTTTATATCTTCTTCCCCGCTTGCGTCTATCGAGCCCGTGGATCTGAAACTCACTTCGTTCACCACCAACTCGTCTCTAATCTCGTAATGATTCTCCTTCTCGCTGTAAATAAATCCGCTCTTGTTCGCATAATAGTATATGACGTTCTCTTTCTCTTCAACTCTAAAATCCTCGTTTACTACTATATCCAGATTTTGAGAAAGATCGATTTTCTCAAACGCGATGATATTACTTTTGCAATCTCTACCAGCTCTTCCCTCTTTAGATTTTATGACCTCTATCACCAACTCGTTCGCACGTACCGTATGCATGAAATCTCGTTCGGAATGATCTACTCTTTTTTCCCCCTCTTTGTCGTCATCTTTTTTATTCATATAGTGTAAAATTATTTCACCGTTGTTTTGATGAATCGGCTCATATCCTTCACAGACCAAAATAGTATAATCTTTACTTATTTTTCCGTTAATCTGTATATCGGATATCATCGCTCTTATTTCCGATTTGGATTTCTCTTTCATAAATCCTATCAAAATCCCTAATCTCGCCTTTCTAACGTCAATTTGAGCCATCAAATCTCCATAAAGCGAGTCGCTATATTCCACATTATCTTGAGCCGGTACTTTCATAATAATCTTCGTCAGCGTCTTATTCGCACCGAGCGAGATTTTAAACGGTAACTTTTTTCTCTTCTCTCGTTTAAAAATCTCGATCTTTATCTTCTGAGCTATTTCGATATTCGGATTTGTGAGATTCTCTACGGAAAAAAATCTCTCCTGCTCCAACGGTGTCAACTCTTGGTATTTAGGCGCATCCTTTTTTTTATAAAGCGTTTTATAGGCCAATATTTTAAAATCGAGCAATTTAGGATTTATATTTTGTTTGTGCGCTACATTTTGCAGATCTTTGGCTACGTTATCACTATAAATCACCACATTTTGGAATTCGACCGCTTTTGCGACGTCACCCTCCGTATGTGATGATGATGATTTAAATATATCCAACAAAGCCACTTTTTACCTTTTTAGAGTATTATATTTTCTCTAAATCGGCACCGACGAAAAAAAATTTAATAAAAAATCAAATTATTCTATTTTTGAGAGCACATTTTCTATATTTTCATCAATCGCGAAACATCTATCTATCTTACAAGCCGCAAATCCACTCTTTGAAATCGGCTTTTTTAAAACAAACGGATATTTTAGCGATTCGATTAATTTCATATTTTTCAGTAATGACTCCTTTTTTCCCTTTACAAGCACATATCCATGCAAATATCCCAGATATACTCTTGTAAGAGAGGCGTATGAGAAGGGATCTTCTTTCAGATCATCGGCAAATTTCGACAATTGCTCTTTGGCAAAATCGTACATATCATGATTTTCAAAAATATTCGCCAAAATGAATTGATTTTCAAACATAACCGATAATGAACTGGCATATGACGAGTCATAAGCAACGGCTTTGCAGATAAAAGAGTCATCGGACATATACCAGTGCGAGCTTTTATAAAATTTCAAAACGGCTTTTGTATTTAAAGCTGACGCGATATCAAGATAGTACTTATTCAAAGTCAGATCGTAAGCCTCCAACAAAGCCGAAATCAAAAAAGAATAATCTTCGAGATAACCTTTGACGCTCGGCTTTTTTCCAAAAACCTTCTGATGATACAACTCGCCGTCAATATAGAGTTCATCCAAAAGTCTTTGAAGCGAAACTAAAGCTCGCTTAAGATATTTTCGATCCAAAACCCATGAATGAAGAAGCGCTTTTATAAAAAGCGCATTCCAGGAAGTTTGAATCTTCATGTCGATAAAAGGATAGTCGTTTCTCTTTCGAAGCCGTAAAAGTACTTTTCTAGCTTTATCCATCTTCTTGGGTTTAGAATCTCCTAAAATGTACGGATTGGTTTTAGATTCGAAATTTCCGTTTTTTGTTATACCCAAATATTTTAGCGCCTCTTTGGCTTCGCTTTGAGAAAAACCGCCGTCCTTTAACGCTTTTAATGAATCGAAATAATCAAAAAGAAAATATTTCCCCTCTTCACCGTCACTATCGGCATCGCTGGCGGAAAAGTAGAGTCCATCTTTTTCAAATCTGTCGTCGATATTTTCTATCGTCGAAACGGCCACCTCTTTGAAAAGTTCGTTTTTCGTTATTTTATATGCTTTCGTATAGACATCCACCAACTCGGCATTCGTATATAACATCTTTTCAAAATGGGGTATCATCCACTCTCTATCCGTACTATATCTGTAAAAACCTCCCTCGATCTGATCGTAAATACCGCCTTTGGCCATAGCTTCAAGAGTATCTTTTGCGATCTTAAGAGCTTTTTTATCGCCCTTGATCAGATAGATATCCAAAAGCGTACCCATAATCGTAGCATAAGGAAATTTCGGTTCTTCGCCGATACCGTGATATTTTTTGTCGTAATTTTGCAATACGGTTCGCAAAAAGTGTTCATACAGCTCGTCGGATTTAAGATTCAACCTCTTATTATCCGCACTTTTTCGCGAAGCCCTCTTTAAATATCCCATTATAGAATCAGCGCTTTGGTTCACTTTTTCTCTTTGATTTTTATATAACTGATACAGATATTGAGTGATGCCGAGCATCCCAACCCTGCCGTAACGATTCTTAAGCGGCAAATAAGTAGCACAATAAAAAGGCTTTTTATCGGGCGTCATAAAAACGTTTAAAGGCCATCCTCCGCTTCTTTTATTCAAAAGCGCATATACCTCTTGATAATACCGGTCTATATGGGGATACTCTTCTCGGTCAACCTTTATACAGACAAAATGTTCGTTCATATATTCGGCTAATTTAAGATTCTCAAAGGACTCTCTCTCCATCACATGACACCAGTGGCAAGTCGAGTAACCGATGGAGAGAAAAATCGGTTTATTCTCACTTTTTGCTTTTTCGAAAGCCTCGCGCGACCAAGGGTACCAATTTATCGGATTATGCGCATGCTGAAGCAGATACGGCGATTCCTCGTTTATGAGCTTGTTGGTGTATTGGTGTGCATTTGACATTGTTATCACTACTCCGAGAATAAGTTTTTTCAACATTTAAAACTCCTCGAAGCATTATAATAAAAATTCGTAAACGCTTAAAATCGCACTTGCGTTAAAATTCGTGACTTAACTCTTTTATCTTTTTCTCCAACAAAACTATTATATTATCTTGATTTTTAAGAAGCTGCTTTTTTTCTCGAAGCTCTTTTAAAAGAAGCTCTTTATCGTGCTTTATCATTTGAAAATCTTTTTGAATCTCTTTTATCAAATCTTCAAGCTCACCGTAATTACTCCTTAACCTTTGCAAGAGGTCACTTTTTTCCTTGATCTCTTTTTCTTTTTGAAGCAATATAGCGTCATTCTCGCTTTGAGTTCTTTGTAAAATTCTCAAATCGCTCTTTACCTTGATAATAGCTTCATTTTTCTCGTTTATGATATTGGTCATTTTCATTATCTTCTCTTCGTATTTCTCTTTAGCTTTCGCCCTCGCATAAAGATAGCCGATTAGATAACCAAATCCTCCCATAGCGACCAATACCAATACCAACTGTACAATAAACTCTGTCAATCTCCACTCCTTTTTCTTATTATTATTTCAACTCTTTTGTTACTTATATCGTTGACATCCTCGCAAATCGGATATCGATTCGCATAACCGATACTTTCGATATTTAAAGATGGAATACTCTCTTGAAGATACTTAGAAGTAGCTTCCGCCATATCCGAGCTTATAAAAGGTGCCAAACCGCTTTGCGTATGACCTTCGACTACGACCTTTATATTCTCTTTCAAAGGTCTTAAAAGAGATACGATCCTATCGAGAACTTTTTTATCTTCATCGTTAAGATACGATCGATTTTGCAAAAGTGCATAAGAGTTCATTATCTCTTTAATCGATCTTTTTACCGAAGTAACGGGATCTGGTTTCTCTTTTTGTTCGGATGAAGGATCCTGTTTCAAAGAATGATCTTTTTTGGAAACGGTAACTTTTCGTAACTCTTCGTCAACTATCAAGAGGTCAGGTTTTTTTATACCTTTTTTTTCACGATCTTCATCAACGGCTTTTCGCAAATCTTCGTAAATCATATAGTCGCTCTGCTCGTTCAGACTTTGGGCGAGATCTTCAAGAGCGCTCTTTTGCATGACTATTTGATCGGATTTTATTGTTTGAAGTTCATAATCGCTTACGCTATAGTCGCACCATTGATTGTAAAATTCCTTTCCGAAAAAGAGCACGATAAATAAAATAAGCAAACTTCCGCCGATGAATCCGAAAAAATGAATTTGTCTGCTTACCATTTCCTACCTAACATGAAATAAATTGAATTTCGTATTATATAGCAAAATTATACTTTTTTTTACTAAAGTTATTTAAATTTAAACTGTTAATAATTTTTTTTAGGATGGCTAAATGTATCTTAAGTGGATAATAGATAAAATTACTAGTAACTAAATTTTAAGGAGTTTTTATGGTACAGTTTGAAACTGAAGGATTCTTAACACAACTTGGCTACCCTACCAGCGAGGCGAACAAACGGAAATTAAAAAGCGTCATAAACAACACCGGCGGTTTCAACGAAATCGAAAAACACGTTATTCAACTAAACGACACCCTTAAAAGTTACCAATCTTACGTAACACTCTCCAACAACAAAGATCTTTTAAAAATCAAAAAAGATATCGATTCGAAAATCACGGAAGAGAATGTTGATACGATTATCCAAAACTGGGCTCAAAAATACAAAGTTTCACTTATCTATCAACCGCGAAACAACAGCTACTACATTACTGGAAAAGCTTAAAAAATCCGCAAAAGAGAGAGAGCGTTTGGGCTCTCTCTTTTGTATCGAAACTACTCAGCCTATATTTTTTTTTACTTTTAGATCAGATAACAGCCAAATAGTAACTTTTTTTTGTATAATAGTCCGATATAGGAGTCTTTTATGCAAAAAAGTGAGAAAAAGTTTCTACTAACGGATAATATTAAATCTCTAATAAACGATCTCGAAAGCGAAGTTACGGAGTATCACATCTTTTTTACTAAAATCAAACTCTGTAAGGAGATCAAATATCAAAAAAAAGATAAAAAATATTCAAAAACGGTTAGAAGAGGCGTTGGTTACGCACAAAGAAAAAAACTCTTCACAATAGATAAAAAAGAGTTCCGGTCGGCGAAAAAAAAACGTATCGCCAAAGAGTTATCGATAAAAAAATATAAGATCACCCTAGACGGATGCAGACTATCATTTAGCGTTTATACGGGCGATCTAAACGGCTTATATATACTGACGATTCCAAAACAATGCTACGACAAATCCAACTCGATTTTGCAAAACGAGGCGATAAAAGACCTAATAGACAGGGAAATCACGAACGATCCCAGATACGAAAACAGACATTTAGCGCTTCTTGGTGATCCGCTCAAACACCCGTACAATATCTACGCCGTGTTTAAAGATATTGAAAATTCCCGCATAAAATCGATAAGAAAAGTACTTTTCAAAGAGATGAAAACGGCTGAAAGCGTAAGAATTATGCTCTATTACCTATTAAAAGAGATCGAAAAATCTATAAAAGCTCTCACAAAAGATCCCGATGATGAAAAAGAGTTGAAATCTTATAGAAAAAATCTCAAGTTGAGTAAATTCATCCTATCCGAGTATATGAATATCTTCGAAGAGAGGCTATACCATAAGATTTTTTTACATCTGAACAACCTACTCAAATTGACCAAAACACAAAAAGATCTTCAGCTTATACATAAAAAATTTAAACAGATCAACGAAAAGTTAAACAGTGATTATTTAAAAATGCTTTTAGAAAACTTATCACAAAAGATTACCGATGAAAATGTCAAAATATCGAAATATTTCAGAACCAGAGAGTATGCGATCATTCATAGACAATATGAACTTTTCATCAAAGAGAATAATCGATCCTACCTTTCGTACGACGCTCAAATCTCCATCGGATACAGTTCAACGATGAAATTCAAGTCGATATTCGAAAAATTGAAAAATATGTGCAACAAATACGATAGTTGTAACGACGATAAAAGCTATGAAAAGATGGAGAAATCCTTTTTCAGATTCGAACAATTTATCTACTCTTTCGAAGAGGTTATTGAGATAAATTCTCTAAAAAAGATTCACAAACATAGCAAAAAACTTTATAAGATGTTAAAAAAATGCCATAAACTCAGTAAGACATTCTTGATCATAAAGATGCTTGAAGATCAAAAGGATCAAATATCCGAAGATGAAAGAGAGATACTAAAGAGAGTAAAATCCGACTTCTCGAAAAAGAAAAAAAGATTGGACGAGAAAATAGCTAAAGAACTTCAAGAATTTGCCTCTTTGAAAAAAGGTGAATCTTCATAAAAATCATAGAACGATAGATGATTTCATATATTATATAACTTTGTAAAGAATTTTTGATATAATCAATTTTTATCCGATTTAAGATTTTGTAAAGGAGGTACTATGTCAAAATCTTTACAGCTTCTATTTGGTCTATTTTTGTCGATTTTTTTACTCTCTTGCTCGAAGACGCCTTACACTCATAGAAATCAAGTTGTCATATTTTCACCCCAGCAAGAACTTCAGATGGGTTATCAGTCGGCAAAAGAGATTCTTCAAAAAGAGCGAGTCAGCAACGATCCGAGACTAAATGCCGTAGTTAAAAAAGTGGGTATGAAAATAGCCAAAGCCGCCGCACAGCCGGGATATAAATGGCAATTTTTCGTTATAGATAAAGATATCCCAAACGCTTTTTGTCTGCCCGGAGGAAAAGTCTTTGTCTATTCCGGACTCTTTCGTGCGGTGGCGAACGAAGATCAATTAGCTACCGTTATAGGCCATGAAGTAGCTCACGCCATCGCTAGACACGGAGCCGAAAGAATGAGTATGATACAGCTTGGACGTATGGGTAAACAGATCGCGGCGGGAGCGATAGGAGGCGGTAAGTACGCAGGAATTATCAATCAAGCTTACGGTGCCGGAGAAACATTCGGGATGGTGCTTCCCTTTAGTAGAAAATTCGAATACGAAGCGGATGAAATTGGACTATACCTTATGACAAAAGCCGGATACGATCCCAAAGAAGCTCTGAAATTTTGGCAAAACATGATAAGGCTTACACAAAATAGTAAAAAACCGCCGGAGTTTCTCTCTACGCATCCGGCAGACGCCAACAGAATCCGTAAAATAAAGAAGCTAATTCCCAAAGCTTTGAAATATTATAGATAACGAAGGAAGGAAAAAGATTGAATCAACAAGAAAAAATTGTCACCATGTTCGACAACATCGCAAAAAGTTATGATGTCGCCAACAGAGTTTTGAGTTTCGGCATAGACAAAGGCTGGCGTAAAGAGGCCTGTAGAACAACCTTTGAGATCTATGGACATAAAAATATAGATATGATTTTAGATGTAGCTTGCGGAACAGGTGATATGTGCGAACATTGGGACAAAGAGGCAAAAGAAAGAGGAATAAAAATATCGGAGATCTACGGAGTGGATCCTTCCTCGGGAATGCTCGAAGTTGCCCGAGGAAAAAATTTGAACGCAAAATTCTTACAAGCGGAAGCGAAAGATCTCCCCTCAAAAGATAACTCCGTCGATATTCTCAGCATCTCCTACGGTCTTCGTAATGTAGTCGAAAGAGATAAAGGATTAAAAGAGTTTTACAGAGTCTTAAAACCGGGAGGCGTACTGGTGATCTTAGAATTTACGAAACTTCAAAAAGAGACCCTCCTCTCGAAACTGAGAGACTTTTATATGAAAAAAATACTCCCTCTAATCGGAGGAATAGTATCTAAAAACCATGAAGCTTACAGTTATCTGCCAAATTCGATAGAGGGTTTTTTAACGAAAGAAAGACTTATCCAAGAGTTGAAAGAGACCGGTTTTAATATAGAAGTCGCAAAAGGATACTCTATGAACATCTCGACTCTCTTTATAGCCGTAAAACCGAAAAATTAGCATATCATGCACCAAAAAGGTGCATGATTTAAGCTACGAAATTAGGAATTCTGATCATCTGGCCCGGATATATTTTATCAGGATCTTTTATGACTTCACGATTCGCTTCGAAGATCTCTTTGTACCTACTTCCGTCGTTATAGTAGATATCCGCCACCCTCCATAGTGTGTCGCCTTTTTGTATCTCGTAATAAGTCTCGTTCAACTCGACGTCGTCGTCGGCTTCCAACTCGTCGGTTACGACTTTCGTGACACCTTCTATATTTCCCGCAATCAATGCGGCCTTCACTCTATCCTCCGCACTTTTGGCTTTTCCTTTCAATGTAACGGTATCGCCTTCGACTATGACTTGCAAATCTTCGATAGGCATCGTCTCCTTCTCTTCCTCGATCAGCTTTTTAACGTTTTCGTTGTCATCGCCTCTGCCTAAAATCTTCGCGCCGGCATCTTTTATAAAGTCAAAAAATCCCATCTATACTCCTTCTAAATTTATAATATAACACTCAATTATATCAAAGCAAGGTAAAAAAAAATTTTAGTTTATATCTAGTACGAAGTGTTAAGATGAAACTTAAAAAGATCACTTTTTGGGTCTAAAAATTTTAATGACCTTTTCGTCGCACTCCAAAAACTCTCCTCCGATTAAATCGATACAGTAAGGAACCGCCGGGAAAACGGCATCTAAACACTCTCTTATGGATTTTGGTTTTCCGGGAAGATTTATAATCAAACTGTTTTTTCTTATACCCGCCGTCTGTCTCGATAGTATGGCCGTAGGTACGAAGTTTAAACTAACGCTTCTCATAAGTTCTCCAAAACCGGGTAACATTTTATCGCATACCGCCTGAGTAGCTTCGGGTGTTATATCTCTTGGAGCCGGACCGGTTCCGCCGGTAGTTACTATAAGGCGGCAACCGCTTTGCTCAAGCTCGATAAGCGTTTTTTCAATTGTCTCCTGTTCATCCGCGACACATCTATAAATATACTCCGTCTCGTTTAAAAGATACTCGTTTAAAGTATCCATAATCGCCTTACCGGATATATCCTCGTATATACCGCAACTTGCACGATCCGATGCCGTCAAAACTCCGATTTTCACTCTATCCATTAAGCAAATGTCCTCCCTCTTTTATAAAATATACGCTAGCGTAAGGTTTGAAAAAATCCCTTGCAACCGCCGAATCTATGATCTTGTCTCTACCGCCTAAAAAAACCTCTATCAAAACACCCGATTTTTTCAGTCTCTCAAGTTCACTCTCTCTCCAAGTGAAATTCAGTAATCTTTTAAGCTCCTTTTCATCTTCTTTTTTGAAAAAAGGCGACAAATCGATATCCGATCCGTAAGAGCAATTTTTCAAAAAGTTTTCTATATAGCGCTTTTCATCCTTTCTGAAATAGTGAAGTTGCGCTCTTTTGAAGGTTTCGTCTTTATTTTGAAAAAAAGCGGGCGAAAAAAGCAAAAGCGTATCGACTCTTCTTCGCGTATCCAAAACATACGAAAAAGCGTCTATCGCTCCTTTACTAAAACCGGCTACGCAATAATCGCCTTTTTTAATAAAGTTTTCAAACAACAGCTCTTCACCCTCCAAACAAAAACCGCTAAAGAAATTCACGCACTACACTTCCTAATTCTTCTTTTGTTATGCTCTCTTTTCGGATAAGAAGCTCCTTAATCTTTTCGACGGCTTCTCTCATTTTATGTAAAAAACCCTCCACATCTTCTATCGCTTCATCAACTATCGTGGCACTATCTATCGGAGCGGCGTATATGCCTTCACCCATCGCGTAAACTTGCACCATCTCGTCGGCTATCGATTTTACTTTCTTTATATCCGCCGCACAGTTTGTATATATCTCACTATAATAGAGCTCCGAAGCCACGTAACCGGCAAGATATACCTTCAATTTCGCGCTAAGCTCGGTTCTTGAGGCTATCTCCTTCTCCATCTCGACCATAAAACCGTCGATCATCGTCACTTTATCGAAATCCACTTCGTACCAGTAAGCGCAAAGCGCTTTTGCAGCCTGATACGTCGCCAATACGTCACTCTCTTTGGGAGAGTAACTTAATATCTTTTTCTTGCCCAAAAGAACTTTCTGTTTAACGGCGTTGAAGTCTATCATTTGGATCGTTTTGCCGTCTCTTTTAAGAGCGTTGATAGCCGCTTCGTTTACCAAGGTTGACAACGAAGCGCCGCTGAAACCTACCGTCATCTTCGCAAGCTCAGCTACGTCGGCATCGTACTTTTTATCTTTCAAATGTACTTTTAAAATCTGCTCTCTCTCTTTGATATTAGGCAAAGACACGAAAACCCTTCTATCAAAACGACCTGCTCGAAGAAGAGCGTTATCAAGAGATTCGAATTGGTTGGTCGCGGCTATAACTATGACGTTCGAGTTATCTTCAAAACCGTCCATCTCTGTCAAAAGCTGATTAAGAGTGCTTTCTCTCTCGTCGTTTCTACCTCCGCCTCTGGCCTTTCCAACAGCATCGATCTCATCTATAAAAATGATCGAAGGAGCATATCGTTTCGCCACTCCGAAAAGCTCCCTCACTCTCTTAGCCCCCATACCTACATATATCTGTACGAACGAGGCGCCGCTTTGATAAAAAAACGGCACTCCCGCCTCCCCCGCGACCGCCTTTGCGATCAACGTCTTTCCAACACCAGGTGGTCCGGCAAGCAACACGCCTCTAGGCATTTTTATGCCGAAATCATGATATTTTTGAGAATTTTTCAAAAAATCGACGATCTCGTAAAGCTCCTCTTTCACTTCGTCTATTCCGGCTACATCTTTGAATGTGACTTTCGATGTAACCGGGTTTATCTGCATGGGCGCGCCGGGCGTCATCATTTCGGGAACAAACTCGCTTTTAGACTCTTTTTTGTTTTTTATATCTCTCTCTTTCTTTCCGAAAAGAAAGGTAAAGATCAAAACTCCGGCCAAAAACATTAAAACGACTAAAGCGTCGTTCGTCTGAGAGCTATCCTCTATCTCGACCGGAACTTTATGTAAAAGTTTCTCAACGTCTATTCCCATACGGATAATGGAGTAATCGCCCTCGTTTGTCGATAGTATCACTCTGTTATCGACGATTTTGGCTTTTTTAAAGAGATCGTTCTCCAAAAAATTCTCATACGTTTTAAGATCTATACTCTCGACCGGTTTATGAAAATAGGCGATACTTGAGAGAATCACAAGCATAACCGCCGCTATTAGCGTTATAATATTTCTCTTATTAATCCATAAACGCAAAATTTCCCTCCTTTTTCACCGTCACATCTTTCAAACTAACCCACTCCTTTTCCAATTCAAGAGGACTCTTTATATGGACTCTATTGAAAAATTGATCGTATCCCACCTGATACTCACCCTTTCTCTCCTCCACCAAAACGACAAGCTCGTGCGAAAACCTCTTCCTGAACGAATAAGAGTTTTCATCGACTATCTCTTGCAATATTTTCAATCTCTCTTTAGCGACTCTTCCGTTTACCTCCCGGCTCATTTTAGCCGAATGCGTACCTTCTCTTTTGCTATAACTAAAGGCATGAAGATGGGTTATCGGAAATCTCTTAAAATTATCCACTCCCTCGCGCCAAATCTTTTCGCTCTCTCCGGGATGTCCGACGATAAAATCCGTTCCAAGAGCAAATCCCTTTTGCGCGATCGACTCAAATAGACGCAAATCGCCGTAAAGATCGTTTCGCCGTCTCATGATCTTTAACATCTCTACACTGGTATGCTGCAAAGCTATATGCAGATGCTTTTCAAGCCAATCCTCATCCAAAAGCTCCATAAACTCATCATCGATCTGAACGGGCTCGAGCGAACCTAGTCGTACTCTTCTAACCCCTTTTATAAATGAAATTTTTTTAAGGAGTTTGGCTATAGAACTATTTTTATCCTTTCCGTAACTGCCGATATTCGTACCTGTTAAAACGAATTCACCGTAACCGTTTGCCGCAAGTTTTTCTATTTGAATCAAAATCAACTCTTCGCTTTGACTTCTGGCGCCGCCTCTTACCGACGGTATGATGCAATAGCTGCAATTAAAATCGCATCCCTCCTGTATCTTGATAAAAGCTTTTGTTCGAGAGCTGAAATCTTCGACTATCGTCTCGTCTATACTTACAAGATCACCAGGTTCGAAAAAACGACTCTCTTTTTTCAAAAGCTCGTTGATATTCTTTTTCTCGGAATGTCCCAATACCCCGAAAATCTTACCGTTCTTAAAAAGAGTCTCTCCCTTACTTATAGCGCCGCAACCTGCGAGAATAACCTTTTTACCGCTATTTTGAAGAGAATTTATATAGCTTCTGGCGCTGCTGTCCGCGGAGTTTGTCACGGTGCAAGAGTTGACGACGACGATATCGGCATCCTCTTCGCTTTTCACAAGCGAAAAATCTTTGATATGTTCGGCTATGATTTGAGAGTCGTATATGTTCGTACGACAACCGAAAGTCTTAAGAAATACTCGCTTCACCCTCATCCTTCGGCGGTAAATTGATATCTTTTTTGATATTCACTATCTGAGTAGGATACGCTATTTTTATATCTTCGGCTTCATTGACCGCATCGAGGATATTCGCATAGATATTGCTTCTTAAAGTCAAAGTCGCATACGAATTGGTCATATACCAACATGAAATCTTGACGCCGTAATCCTCTATGAAAGTATATACTCTAGGTTCAACGTTTATATTCTTCAAACTATATTGACTTCTAAGCATATTCAACTGTTTTCTTGATATTTCGGTATAACCTTTTGAATACTTCTTCACGATTTCACGAACGATATGCTGCGCCTTTTTGTAATTCGAGTCGAACGTAATCATAATATCCACGCCGTCCCAGACCGTCTTTATCTTTCCGTGAGTATAGTTTGCCAAAAGCTCGGTGAAGATGTAGTTATTGGGTATAAATATGATCCTTCCTGCTCTTCTGTTATGAGTATAGGTCGTTAATGTTATATCTTCTAAAATCGTCATTCTCAAAAAAGAGATATCTACGATATCCCCGACATATTCATGGCTTCCCTTAAAAACCTTCACTCTATCTCCGACATGAAAACTTCCGCCGAAAACTATAACCATCCATCCAAGAGAGCTCATAAAAAGATCTTTCATAGCGATCGCGATACCGGCGGAGGCAAATCCCAAAACGGTAACGAAATATGTCACGTTTTCTAAAAAAGAAAAGAGTAAAACCAGCGATATGAAGAAAAAGTTGCTAAAGTTTATAATCTTGTTCGCCATATAATATCTTTGGTTATCGCTTATCGTCTTTTTGGCAACATACTTGAAAATGAAAGAAAAGAGGACGATCACCCCTATCATGATCAAAATATTGAAAAGTTTCTCCATCTGTACTTTGATATCGGATGTAACTTTCAATTTACTGTCTTCAACCTTTTTAGCATAGAGCCTGTACGTATTCTCGGCCAGCTGATAAGACGGCAGTATCTCTTCGAGTTGTCTGTTCAACTCGGAGTCCTTGGCCGCACCCAAAAGATTTTTTTTCTCCCTTAACAGCGATATAAGATTTTTCAAACCTTCAAGCTTTCGTAAAAACTCCTCTTTTTCACTCTTTAAAAGCTTCAAATATCTAAAACCGTTCAAAATATCCAAAGGAGACTTGATATCAGGTGCCTTAGCGATATCTTTTGGTTTCGTCAAATCTTCAAACGGAGGCGCTTGAAAATCCTGTAAAAGCTCGATCTGATTCTCCAAAGCCTTCTCTTCGTTGATCATAATATTTCTGTGCGGATCGTCACTTTTTAGCGTGCTTTTTGCAAGCTCTTTTTGAATTTTTTTAAGCTGTTTCTTTAGATTTAAATAGACTTGATGATTGTTGTACTTCGTATATAGTAGATCTATTTTCAATTTGTCGTTTATAGTGTCGAGTTTCGCCTGTATCTCTTGATTTGATTTTATCTTCTCTTGCGCCTCTTTTAGAGTGATCTCTTTTTGATTTTGAATCCGGGAGGTCTCTTGCGTGGAGTTGGCTTCCGCTCCTAAAAGATGAGAATACGAAAGAGATAGCGCAACTAGAATCGAAAATAAGTTTTTCACGGTGAAAACTCGCTTAAAACTTCCAATACAAGCTTTTTGTCGATATCTTTCACGATTTTATAACCGCCTATCCCTTTTGGCAATATAAACTTTACGCTATCGTTTTGCGTCTTTTTGTCATGAAAAAAACCTTCGTAAAAAAGTTCCGCATCTTCTATTTCATATGAGATCGGAAGATCGTATTTTCGTAAAAGCTCGACGACTCTTTTTGACTCTTTTTCACTCAATAGATCAAGTTTTCGAGCCAGTGAATTTGCCATAACCATACCGATAGCCACGGCTTCACCGTGCAAAAATCGGCTGTAATTCGTCAAATTTTCTATAACATGGGCAAAAGTATGACCGTAATTCAAAACGGCTCTCACCCCTTTTTCCTTTTCATCGCTCGCCACAACTTCGGCTTTTGTAGCCACGCTATTTTTTATTGCGAAAGTGAGATCTTCTCTATTATGAAGATCGGCTTTTTCTAGAAAATGAAAAAAATCGCCGTTGAACGTCACCGCCATTTTCACTATCTCCGCCACACCGGCGCTAAATTCACGAGGCGCGAGAGTATCTAAAAAAGAGGTCTCGATATATACGGCTTTAGGCTGATAAAAAGCTCCTATGAGATTTTTTCCGAACTTGTTGTTTATGCCGGTTTTTCCGCCTACGCTCGCGTCAACTTGAGACAGTAGGGTTGTGGGAATCTGAATAAAATCTATCCCTCTTTGAAAAATACTGGCGGCAAATCCCGTCATATCTCCGATGACTCCCCCGCCAAACGCTATAAGTACCGAAGAGCGGTCGAATCGGTGATTGAAAAGATTTTCAAGAATCAAATCAAGCGTCCGCTCGTTCTTATACTCTTCTCCGTCGGCGACCGTTATTATGTAAAGCTCTTTCGCTGTTATCTTTTGTAGAAGTTTATGAAGATGCAAACCGGATATTTTCGGATTGGTGATAATCGCGACTTTCGTTTTAAAACGCAAACTCTTCATCTCGTCAATAAAGACGATATAATCATCCGCCGTGCTATCGTCGAAATGAATTTTCACCTGCATGCAACTCCCTCTTTCTAAAGTTACATGATTATATTTAAATTAGGTTTATAATTTTATGATTCATACGGTAAAAAGAGTTGATATTTGTCCATAAATCGAAAATAGTGCTTTTGTACGTTTGTACTGAAAAACGCCAAAAGAGGAGATGTAAGAATATCCTTGTCAAATATTACAAACTGTAAAAAATCATCTTTAGGCAACAATTCTCTGATCGGATTTTTGTCGGTCGAGACAATATTCACCTTCTTTTCGAAAAGCTTGGAGAGACTCTCGAAATGTTCTATTATCTTTTCACACTCTTCACTTTTATCGCTTTGAAAATCAAAAAGCGATATATCTATCTCAAGCTGAGAAGATAGATCGAATATTACGGACGAGAGTTGTTCGACCTGTTCGCTGTCGTAACTCAGCAAAACGGAATATTTTATATTGAAAAAACCGCTTTTTCCGATTTTCAATACCGGCAAACGAAGATTGAATAAAAACTTTTTATACTCTTTAAAAAAGGTGTTGTTTGTAACCAAAAGACCGATATAAAACTGATCTATATCTTGCAAAATGACATCTTTTACCTCGTTGTCCAGAAAATCGAATATCACTTCGATGGAGGTACTTCTTTGATACTTTTTAAGTTTATCGAGCACTTTGCCGTACTTAGCGTTGACTACTCTAAATACGAGCTTTTTACTATTTAGTTTCGCATGCATGATCATCGCGTCGTTGCAAAGCAGATCTATAACTTTGGCGTTCATCATAACCATATCGATAAGTACGTATATATTTTGTCCAAAAGGAAGCGGAAACTGTCCGAATTGCCTATTTATACTCTTATATACCCCTTTTAAAACATTCGGATTTCCAACCGCCAAAATCGTATCATCTGGCACCAGCATCGTTTTGCTCGTCGGCAATAAAATCTCCTGTTTTCTAAAAATCGCCGCTATTTTCCATCTCTTTTGCTCTATGTTCCCGACATGTCGATATACGTACGCACTTCCGAAAGGAATTTTAAACTCCATAATCTCACCTTGCCCAAGACCGATATTCTGGGCGAAAAGAGGAATATCGGGAAGATAGTTGCTTAAAATGTTTGCGACTCTCTCATGCATATCTATGACCGTGGTATGCTGATGAACGATTCCAAGATTCCACTTATCCAATATAACGACCGATTGATTCGAGTCGATTTTTCTTATATTTTCATATGTAGCTTGAAGATCGGTTTTATTTCCCAAAATGAGCATAACTTGATAAAACTCCACATCTTCAAGAAGCATTGAGAGCTTCGTAAAACTGGTGGGATCGATATGATAATAGATAAATTTATCGGAACGCTTTTTCGTAAGGGTACTCTCTTTGTAGTAAACTATATGATATATATTATCCGTCGCATCCAAATCTTCGAGCCTTTGCAAAAAGACATTTGCCAGCAGCCCGTCGGCAATAACCAAAATTTTTTTCATCTTTTTCCGCTTATTTTACAATTACATCTGTCGATCTTCTCTCTATGCGTTACGTACTCCATCTCATTTAATAGTCCGACATAACACTCCTCACCGTCAAGATAGAGCATAAAAAACTTTTCGCTTCCCGGTACCGCATGAGGCTTTTGTTCATGAGGATAAGGAACTTTTGGTCGATTGGTTAAAACCAGATAGGGCTCTTTGACGAAAAGATCCGAAAGTTCGGCGCTTTTTATATTGGAGAGTTTTAAAATCTTTTTTTCAAGCTCCGCGCTACACGCCTTGGTGGGGTTTTCAATAACGGCCGTCTGTCTTAACCTTTGAAAATGATCGAAACAGCCGCTAAAAAACAGCGATGCCGCAATTAGCACGACTTTAAAAAACATTGAATCTCCTTTTGAAACTCTCTTCCTTCACACTAGGAAAAGTTTTGACTTCTCTTTTTGATTTGACGATATCAGGACATCTATCGTTAGATATATAAAAAAGAGCCGATTTGAATAAAGTTTCGTTAGTATCGGCAAAATCGTGCCACAAATCATCCTCAGCAACGCAATCGGGCTCTAATCCGTCTATATACTCACCCTCGTCGTCGGCATTTAAGTTTTTCATCTGAACCGGCAAAATATAACGGTCGCAATATCCCCCGCCGATCATTCCGTAAGGCTTCCCGCAAGTTCTGTCTCCTATCTGTACTACTTTCACGCCGCTAACGGAAGATCTGAGTGAATTTATAACAAGCTCACTCGCCGAACAACTCTCTTTTGTAGTCAAAATAAAAATCCTCGGCAACGAAATCGACGATGAGGATTTTAAAAAATAGTTGCTCTTGTTATAGATAGAGTATTTGTCGTTGAAAACCTCTTTTAAAAATATCTTGCCGAAAACCTTTTTGCCGGCAATCATGGACGAAAGAAGATTCGCTACATATACGTATCCTCCCCCGTTATAACGAAGATCTAAAACCAACTCTTTTATATCGGCTTTTTCAAACTCTAAAAAAGCCTCCTGAAGCTGTGATTTCGAGCCGCCGGTAAAAGATTGAAAAAGAAGATAACCCGTCTTTTTACCGTTCACTTCGAAAACCTCGCTTTTTATGACGCTTTTAAGATCGAACTCACCTTTTGTTATCACTATATCTTTCGTTTTTTCGTCTGGCATCTTGATCGTAAAAGTCGCGTTCAACTCGTCGCCAAAACCGAAATACCTATCTAAAAGCTCATCGTTTTTATATATATCGTCTATCTTATATCCGTCGATAGCGACTATAATATCCGATCTCTTCAAGCCTGCCTTATCCGCGAACGAACCGGGATAGACCAAAATTATTTGTAAAGATTCCACAAAATCCTGCGCACCCCTCCAGACAAAAGAAAATCCAAAACCCACGCTTTTAGATGCGACGAAAAAGTTCTCGTACTCTTTTTTAGGAATGATAAAACTGAAACGATCTTTAGGATATTTAAGCTTTTCAAGCACTCTATACTCATCAGGATAGGCGCTTTCGTCGGCAAAATCGATGAAAGGAGTCTCATTCGCCCACAGATAACTGTCGTGAAGCAGATCGTAAACGAACTTTTTCTTAGTAAAATCGGAACAAACTTCAGGCGGTTGTACATCTCCGAAAATCCTTTCGCTTTTAACACCGTGATCATCGTTCTTACAACAGATATCATTACATGAAGTAAAAAAAAGAGCTAAAAGCAGAGTTGAAGTCAGGCGAAAAAAATCCACTACTTCTCCAGTCGTATCTCTACCGATCTTTGATGAGCGTCAAGACCTTCGGTTTTCGCTAAAAGTGCACAAGCTTTCGCAAGTTCATCCATACCCTTCGGACTAAGAGAGATGATCGAAGATCTCTTTAAAAAATTTTCCACGTTCAAAGGGGAGTAAAACCTGGCGCTACCTCCGGTCGGAAGCGTATGATTGGGACCTGCTATATAATCTCCCATTGGCTCGGGTGTGTAAGGACCCATGAAAATCGCGCCTGCATGTTTTATATAGGGTAGCAAATCAAAAGGATTAGCGACCATTAATTCAAGATGCTCTGGAGCTATTTTATTCATATAATAAAGCGCTTCGTCAAGATCTCGCACGATAATGATCGCACCTCTTTTTTCTATCGATTCTCTTGCGATATCTTCTCTTTGAAGTTTGCCCAGTTCCCTATATATCGCATCCAAAGTATCCTTGGCAACCTGCGCAGAAGTGGTAATAAGTAGCGAGCTTGCCATTTGATCATGCTCGGCTTGTGAGAGAAGATCGACGGCGAGAAAATCGACGTTCGCGCTCTCGTCGGCAATGATACCTATTTCACTCGGCCCCGCTATCATATCGATATTTACATCTCCGTAAACAAGCTTTTTAGCCGTAGCGACATATATGTTCCCAGGACCCGTAACGACATCCGTTTTAGCTATCGAACCGGTTCCGTACGCCATAGCGGCGATCGCGCCGGCACCGCCTATCTTATACGCCTCTTTAATTCCGCATAGATGCATAGCCGCCAAAAGAAGTGAATTTATTTCGTTATTCGGAGTGGGAGTGCACACGACAATCTCTTTCACTCCGGCGACTATCGCCGGAATGGCGTTCATCAAAAGTGAACTCGGATATGCCGCTTTACCGCCGGGTATATAGAGCCCTGCTCGATCCAGCGCAGTCACTTTTTGCCCCAGTACCGAACCGTTCTCTTCAAAATCGAGCCAAGATTTAGGCATCTGTTTTTGATGATAGGAGAATATCCTCTCATAAGCCAAATGTAGAGCCTTTGAAAGCTCCTCGTCCAGATCATCGTACGCCTCTTTCATACTTTTTGCCGAAATCTTTATCTCGGATATATCGTTAGGTTCCCAATTATCGAATTTTCGTATATCTTGAAGCAAAGCTTCGTCACCGTTTTGTTTAACATCGTCCAAAATGGCTTTTACGGTCGCGCTTACCCCGTCGATATCCATTTTACCACGTTGCAAAAGAGCGTCAAAAAGCGTATCGAAATCACTTTGAGTACTGTCAATTATATTCATTCATCTTCCTCTCGTATCTTTTTATCATACTGATGTTGCCGATTATTCCGCCTTGATGGATATAAAGAATTCTATTCTCGAACTTGTCAATATTTTCAAGAAGAGTCAACCACCCCTTCGGATCATAAAGCAGATCGAATTCTATACCGGTTTGTTGCTTTAATTTTATCCAAATTTTGAAAAATTCACTATAAAGTTTACCGAAACGATACCTCTTTTTACTATTTAAGACTGTTGGAAATAGCGTTTGGTCACTCTCCAATAATCTAAACTGATCTTTAAGATAAGATTCACTTCCGACGCAAGCGGTAGTATAAACTCTAAACGGAAGATATTTTTGTAAAAAAAGCGCGGTGGTTCCGGTTCCGGAGGGTAAAAAAACGTCAAACGGCTCTTTTCGCGATTGCTCGAGTATCTCTCTTGCCAAAATCTCTATGCCGTAAGCAGCCTCTTTTTGGCGTCCGCCCTCATGAATTAAAATCGTATCTTGCGAGATATTTTTCGGATAAGGCTTTTCAAAAATTTTCATCCCGTTTTTTAGTGCGAATAGATAGTTTCCGTGTGGATTTCGTTTCAAAAAAGAGCTGATATGATCGACATAATACTCAAACTCCCACCCCCGCATTTTCGCCAACACACTAAGAGAGTACATGGCGTTTGACTGAGAAGAGCCGTATGAAATCACCTTTTTCACGCCTCTTAACTCCTCTTTTAAAAACCAGGCGAACTTGCGTGCTTTATTACCGCTGAAATCGGGATGGATCAGATCGTCTCGTTTGATTAGAAAATCGATATTTTCGAATGTAGCATTCTGTATAGGGGTCGGTTTGAAATTCACTTTTTATAACGCTCGAAAAACCACATAAACGCAAAAAGCAGTCCCGGCGTTTTAGCTTTGCTCTCGTCAAACATAAACTCTCTAGCCGATTTTAGAGGAAGTTTGACTATTTCGATCATCTCGTCGTCTATTCCGCCGCCTGAGGACTTTTTTTGTCGCTTCGAAACTTTTGAAAAAAAGAGCGTCTGTCTCCCTCCGGCAAATCCGACCGCCGTATGAAACGAGGTAATTTTCAAAAGATCGCTCCGTTTTATCTCATATCCGCACTCCTCATATACCTCCTCTTTCGCTATCGTTTCGATCGGTTTGTTTTTATCTATGAGTCCGGCACACAACTCATACGTAAAACCGTCGCCGTTTTTCATATATACCGCTGGACGAAACTGTTTTACAAGAATAAATGCCTCTTCATCCTCTTCATAAAGTAAAATAGCGACACTATCGTAAGTTTCTACCACTTCCCAACTCTTTCGTCTGCCGTTTTGAACATAAAAAACTCTACTGGGTTTTATAAATTGCGGATTGTCGCACTCGGTTATTTTCGTTATCTCAATCATCTCTCGCTCCTTATCAACGGATCAAAAATATCGAAGCCAATCCCAAGAAACTGAAAAATCCGACGACATCGGTTACAGTAGTGAGTATGACCGTCGAACCAACTGCCGGATCTATATGAAGTCGTTTCAATATCAGCGGTATCATAGCGCCGAAAAAACCGGCCATAAAAAGATTTATGATCATCGAAGCGCCTATGACGAATCCCAGCCGACTCTCTCCAAACCACAAATAAGCGATAAGACCGAGCACAAAAGCGAAAATGAATCCGTTCGCCAAGGATAAAAGAACCTCTTTTTTTATAGTATCTTTCGCATTGTTTAATTCGATATCTCCCAATGCGAGCTGTCTTACCGTAACGGTCAAAGTCTGCGTTCCGGCGTTACCGCCCATAGATGCGACTATGGGCATCAATACGGCAAGAGCGACATAAGACTGAATGGTAGAGTCAAACATTTGGATAACAAAAGATGCCAAAATCGCGGTCAAAAGGTTGATAAAAAGCCACACCCCCCTCTTTTTGCCGGCTTCGAAAATATTCTCCTCCTCTTCGGCTTCGTCATCCACACCCGCTAGGTTATAGATCTGTTCAGTCGCGCTCTCTTGTAAAATATCGTAAATATCGTCCGACGTAATACGCCCCACAAGTTCGTTTTGAGCGTTTACCACCGCGATCGCGGACAGATCATGTTCACGAAATATTTTCGCAACTTCATGAATATTTTCACTATCATGTACGAAAATGGGACGAAACTCCTCCTCATGCCCTTTTATTATCTCTTTATACGTTTTGTTGAAATCAAAAGTCAAAATATCCTCAAGAGGTATAGCGAACATCAACTTACCGAACGTTCCGACAATATACAATTGATGAACGTTCTCCAGTTCACCCTCTTTTTTCAGACTTTTCAATCTCTCGATCGACTCTTGAACGGTCTCGTCGATATTAGCGCTAAAAAGCTCGGTTTGCATATGCGCACCGGCCTCCTCCTCGTCGTAACGCTTCAATCGTTTGATATCTTCGCGATCCTCTTTATTGATACTTGAGAGAATTTCATCGGCTTTCTTTTTATCTATCTCTTCGATATCTTGTATCAAATCGGTCGCATCATCGCTATCGAGCTCCTCCAAAGCCTCGACGAGATCTTCACTCTCAAGCTCGTTCAAGACCCCTTTAAGATACTTCTCCGGAAGCTCGAGCGCTATGTCTCCGAGATACTCGTTGGGAATTTTCTGCAAATACTCGTTGAAAGCGGAGTGATCCGATTTCGCAATCTTACGAAGGGCTTTCGCGACATCGGATATTGGAATATTCGAATGTTCGGGATCTTTTAGATATAGCTCTATAAGCTCTTTATAATCTTCCATCGTCATCGTCTTTCCCATCTTGTCCTTCCGTTTGAAGCAGTTTATCGATTTTAGCTTTGCATAGTTTAACATGTTTTAAAAACGTTTTGCGTTTTTCGCCTTTTAATTTCTGCGTAAAGACAATTTTTCTGGCCGGATTTATCCATCTATTGTTAAGACTTAAACCGAAATGAAGATGCGGTCCCGTACTCATACCGCTGTTTCCCAGATAACCGATAAGCTTACCCTTCTTCACCTTTTTTGAACGAACCGAGTTGTTAAAACGGCTAAGATGAGCATAGAGAGTTTTATAACCGCCGGGATGTTTTATGATAACGGTATTTCCGTACCCTCCCTTTCTTCCCATAAATATGACTTTACCGTCATACGCCGCATATACCGGCGTCCCTACGGCTCCCGCATAATCAATTCCGTGATGGGCTCTGAATTTTCTTAAAACGGGATGCCACCTTTTTAGAGTGAATTTCGAAGAGATACGACGATATTTGCAAGGAACCATAAAAGATGTGCGATTTGACGTTTTCGCGTTTTCGTCGTAGTAGTTGCCATCTTGAGCCAAAAATCGATAAAAACTCTTTTTTCCGGTTTTAATAGCGGCGCAATCCACCTTCTGAGTTCCGTAAAATTTCCCCAGTCGCACCTTCTGCGTATAAAACGCGACGACTCTATCTCCTTTTTTAAGTCTATTAAACTTCACCTCTTTTTTGAATATCTGTTCAAGTGCCACGGCAAGCGGAAAATTACCGCTTTTTTTAACGATATCTTTTGAAAATATCGATTCGATGCTTATGTCCAAAACAACGTCTTTCGTCCGGTACCTAATAGGCTCTATATCAAGAGTATATTTCCCGTCCTCCTCTTTATATATATGTATTTGAAGCTCTTCGTTCAGAGGAATCAAAACCTGTTTTACTCCTCCCTTATCGTCAAAAAGCATTTGATAAAGCGTATTTCCCCTGATATCCGAAGAGAGTTTTTCCTCGTCGTCGTCAAGATCGTAATACAACGAAAGAGGTAAATTGTTCTCCTCCATAAATCCAAGAAGAGTTTCACCCCTTTTCCAAACCTTGTCTTCGATTATATTGTTGTACAACTCGTACGCGAATACACTTTTTACTAAGAAAATATAGATAAGAGCGAATTTAAAAAGTTTCAAAAAATTTTTCCCAAAAAGTAGATGTAAACGCAAATTATACAACATTTTGCTAAAAGTGATTTTATGTTCGTTTATCAAAAAAAGTGTTATGATAGATATCGTTATAAATCATGAATTCAAACATTTAAAATAAACCGATCGGACGAAAATTTGAAAAAAAGAAAAATTGCGTTTTTAATAAATTCACTTGGACTAGGAGGTGCCGAAAGAGTCGTATCTTTGCTTCTTGAGCGGATGAAAAATCATCCTCATCTGGAGTTTGAATTGATTTTATTGGAAAATCAATTCTTTTACGATACCCCAAAAGGCGTCAAAACGACCGTTCTCTCGAAATTGACTTGGCAAGACAGCGCCCTAAAAAGAACGCTGTTCATACCTATTTTAGCATATAAACTAAGCCGCTATATCAAAAAAAACGATATATCCTTCGTACTGAGTTTCATCTATCGTTCCGATTTCGTAAATGTTTTAGCTTCATATTTAAGCGAATACAAATATGCCCTAAGCAACCGTGTAAACGCCGGCTCGACATACTCCGACAACTCTTTGACATCGAAAATAAACAATTTTTTGATAAAAAAACTCTATTCCAAAGCTCCTTTAATTATAAACGTATCGCACGGAGTTAAAAAAGATCTAGCGAAAAATTACAATATCGATTTAAAGAGACAAAAAGTCATCTATAATCCTTACGATATCAAAAAGATCGAACAACTTTCAAAAGAACCTTTGGATTTGAAATTGATACGGGAAAAGACGATTGTCGCGGTATCGAGACTGGATCAGGTTAAAAATATACCTCTACTGCTTCGCTCGTTCGCAAAAATCAAAGAACCGTTAACGCTGGTCATAATCGGCGAGGGCTCCCAATCCGATAAATTAAAGGATCTAGCCTGCAAATTGAAAATCGACGAAAGAGTAGTCTTTACCGGACTTCAAAACAATCCTTACAAGTATATGGCAAATGCCTCCGTCTATATCTCGTCTTCGAACTCCGAAGGATTTCCAAACGCGCTGGTCGAAGCGATGATATGTAAATGCGCCGTCATCTCCACAGACTGCAAATCCGGTCCAAGAGAGATATTGGCTCCTTCGTCGAATTTCGACTATGAACTGAAAAAGGGTATGGAATTTGCCGAATATGGCCTGTTGACGGCCGTCAACGATCAAGAGGCGATGCAAGAAGCGATAAATTTTTATCTAAATAACGAAAAAAAGCGTATTTATTACTCAAATCACGGATATAAAAGAGCACTTGATTTTGATCTTGATATAATTGCCGATACTTACATAGATATCATAAAAAGAGAGTTATAACATATGTGCGGAATTTCAGGCTTTATAGATTTTAACAAGATGATGGAAAAAGATACGCTAAAAGAGATGACCGACGTTCTACATCATAGAGGACCTGACGACAGCGGATACGGCTTTCACGCACTTGAAGAGGCGAATATCGGTCTGGGGCACAGAAGACTCTCTATTTTGGATTTGAGTAAACACGGTCATCAACCCATGAGCTATAAAGAGCTTGAAATAATCTATAACGGAGAAGTTTATAACTTCGCCCAAATAAAAAAAGAGCTCGAATCATTCGGTTACGATTTCGTATCGCACTCCGATACCGAAGTCATTCTTAAATCTTGGCACAAATGGGGAGTCAAGTGTATAGATAAATTCAACGGTATGTTCGCATTCGCCGTTTTAGATAAAAAGAGACGAAAAGTATATCTTTTTCGTGACCGTGCCGGAGTGAAACCTCTTTATTGGTATGAAAAAAACTCTACGATTCTTTTTGCAAGCGAACTGAAAAGTTTTCATAAATTCGATAAATTCGACAAAGAGATCAATATCGAGGCTGTCGCCCTCTTTTTACGCTATCAGTATATCCCACAGCCGCATTCGATATTTAAATTTTGCAAAAAACTAAGAGCCGGACATTATCTTGAAATAGATCTCCCTAATAAAAAGGTGAGCGAACGAAAATATTGGGACGTAATAGACCACTACAACAAACCCAAACTCGATATCTCTCTTGATGAGGCCATAGAGCGGACACAAACGCTTTTAGAGCGTGCCTTCGAGTATCGTATGGTTTCTGACGTTCCTGTGGGAATCTTCCTGAGCGGAGGCTACGACAGCTCTATCGTAACCGCGCTTTTGCAAAAAAACAGAACTCAAAAACTAAAAACTTTTACGATAGGTTTTCATGAAAAAGGATTCGACGAGGCTCCCTATGCCGCAAAGGTGGCGGAATATCTAGGTTGCGATCACACAGAGTACTACTGTACGCAAAAAGATGCTTTGAAAATTATTCCCGATTTAGCTTATATCTACGACGAACCTTTTGCGGACGCTTCTGCGATTCCTACGACTTTGGTCAGTTCGCTGGCTAGAAAAAAAGTCACCGTCTCTTTGAGCGCCGACGGAGGAGACGAAGTATTCGCCGGATACGACAAATATACTCAAACTTTGCGATATCACAACTTCTTCAAAAAGTTTCCGAATTTTCTGCACGATCCTATGACTTCCATCATGGATATGATCAACCCCGAATATATTCCCGTCATGAATAAAACGTACAATTTTAAAACAAGATACGAAAAAGTCAAAGAGATATTAAAATCGAAAAACTGCGTCGAAGCTATGGATTATACGGGTATGTACTTCACCGCCTCACAAACTAGGTCTATTTTGAAAAAAGAGCTAAACGGCATTGAAACCGATTTTGCAAAGGCGACGACACTAAACGACGAAAACGACGATATAAACAAAATGTTGGCGATTGATTACAAGACCTATTTATGCGACGATATATTAACCAAAATAGATAGAGCCACAATGAGCGTCAGCCTGGAAGGGCGCGAGCCTCTGCTTGATTATACGATCATAGAGTTCGCAGCGCGACTTCCCTCACAATACAAATATAAAAACGAGAATAAAAAATATATCTTGAAAGAGATCACACATAAATACCTACCCAAAGAGATAATGGATCGACCGAAAATGGGATTCGGTGTGCCGATCTACGATTGGTTCAAGGATGAGCTGAAAGAGTATTTTCTGATATATCTGGATGAAGAGAGATTAAAAAGAGAGGGGATATTCAATGTCGATGAGATAATCCGATTAAGAGATAAATACTTAAACGCAGAAGCTGAAAATGTCGAAAAACTCTGGTCGATATTGATGTTTGAGATGTGGTATGAGAGATGGATGTAAGAGACCGCTAAAACGCGTTGCCTCGATAGGCCTCTTTTTTCGCCTTTGCGATCTCCAGCGCACAGAGAAACTTGCTCAATAGAGTCTGGTCGTCGCTATGGTTTCGTATATGTTTTTGTATGGTTTGGCTCAACTCACCGATAGCTTTTAACTGTTGACTCAAAATATCTTGATGTTGCAACGCGATATAGAGATCTTCATCAAGTTCCATATCCAACTCGAACAAAAAATCGTTCACTTTTTGCATAGAGTGCATATTTAATTTCGAAACATCCTCTTGAACGGATTTTATATGTTCGAATATATCGCTTAACGTCTCATATACCTGTAAAGTATTGTCATGTGAAATTTCACACACATCCATTTTTCTATCCGCCTTTTTATGAATTTATTACGATATATATCGACTGATTTACTTTTAACATAAATAGTGTAGAATATTTTATGAAATTTTTTTATTCGATTCCGTTTTTTCTACTGTTATTTACGGGATGTCTCTACTTCAACGACAGCGGCATCTCCACACACCTTTACGACAACTGTAAAGAGTATTACGACAACTGCGGAAATTATCATAAAGAGTGTCCTAAAAATCTCATCGACTATTCGCAAATGGGTATAAACGGCGATGACAAAAAAGAGAGAAGCGAATGTCGTGAACCTTGATATAATACGAAATGAGAGGCGAAAATGGCTGAACTGGAAAAATATCGCCCCTTTGAGAGAAGCTCTGTTAAATTTGCCGAATATCGAATGCGATTACACAATCTCGGATACGATAACCGTAAATGCCCAAACAAAACTCTCTTCGCAAATAAAAAAGCAAATTCACGATTTCGCCCTTATGCTTCGTCCATGGAGAAAAGGACCTTTTAAAATTTTCGATACCCATATACGAAGCGAATGGAACAGTTATATAAAATACAACCTGTTATCGCCCCACTTTAATCTAAAAAACAAGATAGTCGCCGACATCGGTTGCAATAACGGTTACTACATGTTCAGAATGTCACAGCAAAATCCCAAAGAGATCGTAGGTTTTGATCCCTCCGCTTTGTTTATGACTCAATTTGAATTTATAAACCGTTTTATCAAAAGCGATATTAAATACGAATTGCTCGGAATCGAACATCTGGAATTTTACGAAAAGAGATTCGACGTTATCTTTTGTCTGGGAGTTTTATACCATAGAAGCGACCCGATCGGATCGCTAAAATCTCTAAAAAGAGGTTTGAACCGAAACGGCGAACTCTACCTCGATACTTTTATGATCGACGGCGAGGAGGAGATATCGCTAACGCCTAAAGAGAGATACTCCAAAATTCCGAATATCTATTTCATACCGACACTAAACGCCTTGAGAAATTGGTGTTATCGTGCGGGCTTTAAAAGTGTGGATATACTCAAGATAAAAAAGACGCTGCTCGACGAACAGCGAAAAACCGAATGGATAGAGGGGGAGAGTCTGGAAGATTTTCTAAATCCTACGGACGATAAATTCACGATAGAAGGATATCCCGCGCCAAAACGAGTATATATAAGAGCGACGGTATAAAAGATTTCTCTTTTTTGGCGATATTTCTATAAGAGATAACGCCAGGAGATATTTTGAGCGAAACAGAGACTATAAAAGAGTATGATCTTATCACGGAAACACTTCAAACGCACCTTCAAATCATGGAGAACCACTCTTATGAAATATTATCCCTAAAGAACGGATTTGCGAAGGTCGCACTAAAAACCAAACTCGCCGAAAAAATCGACGATACGAATTATGTTTATGAAGCTTCCATATTTTCATGTGCGAATTTTTGCGCGATGGCGGCAGTGAATACCAAAGGCAATCATCTAATCAGCGCAAAAGCCGAATTTTTAGCTCCGGTAAAAGTAACCGACGAAGAGGTTGTTTTCGAAGCCGTCGCGACAACCAACAGCTCCGGAAAAAAGCAGGTCAAAGTCGTTGGGATTTTAAACGGTCTGGTGATTTTCGAAAGCAGCTTCATCACACTCAAACTCGACGGCAAAAGTATTGTGAAATAGATCAAAACCTTATCGGGACTTCGTAAAGTTCACAAAACATATAAGCTTCGATAATATCGTCAATGGTTCTTTGAACCGGAGCTTCCAAAACGGGTATGGACTCCTCGAAAAACTCGCTAACATAATCCTCTTTACTCTTTACGACGACAGAATCTATAAACTCGTCGATTTCGATACGGTCGTCGTAAAAGGAAATGTTTTTTATCTTCCCCTCCCCTATCTCTACAAGCGCCCAACTTTTAGCATCGGGAACTAAAGCGATTTGCGCCGATTTATCGGCTTTTTCCATCGGTATCAATATAAACACTAAATCTCCTAAATCAAACTTTCAAAGCGTTGTAAGCCAAAAACAATACGGCTATGGGAGCTATGAAGCGTATGCTGAAATACCATATCTTGAATACTCCGTTTCCCATATGTCCCAAAAGCTCTCCCTCAACGATATCTCTTTTCATAACATAACCGACAAAAATAGCTATTAAAATTCCGCCAAGAGGCATCAAAAACGAATCGACGCTAAATTCCAATAGATCAAAAAGAGATTTTCCTTTGAACGTAAAAAACTCCTTATATCCGTTAGATATCGAAAATATAACGAAAACCCCGATAATAAAATAGATAGCGGAGCTGATTATGACCGCTTTTTTTCTAAACCATCCGACTCTTTGCTCAAGATACATAACCGACGGCTCCACAAGTGAAATGGCCGATGTCAAACCGGCCACCGCCATAGCAAGAAAAAAGACGAGCGCTATTACCGTACCTACGGAACCGAGTTTAGCGAAAATTACGGGTAAAGACACGAAAACAAGCCCGGGTCCCTTATCGGGCGTACCACCGAATTCAAACAAAAAGGAAAAAATCACCAAACCGGCGATCAATGCGATAAACGTGTCCATAAAAGCGACCATCATTCCCGATTTATATATGTTGCTATGTTTTGGAAGAGCCGCCGCATACGTCATGATCGATCCTATTCCGATGGATAACGTAAAAAAAGAGTGCCCAACAGCTCTTATTATCGCTTCCGAATCAAGCTTGCTAAAATCAGGTTCGAACATAAAATCGACCGCTTTGGTAAAACCGTCGAAATTCATAGCATACACCAAAAGTCCAAGCAATATGAAAAGCAAAAGGGGTATCAAAATGAGATTCGTCTTTTCGATACCTTTTTTAATACCTCCGAGCAAGACTCCGGCTACGAATAAAACCGACAATAGGTGAAAAAAGATTTGAAGAGCGGCCGAATCGGCATAAAGAGCGTCAAAAACAGCCTTTGCGTCATCCAAACTTGAAGGCAATCCGGTAATCGCCAAATATATATAATAAAAAATCCACCCTATCACCACCGAATAAAACGTCATAATAATAAGTCCGGTAAAAAGCATAAAGCCGGCGTATTTCCAACCTTTAGCCCCTTTTGGAGCATCCAATTCGAAACTTCCGACGCAATCTTTTTGACCTCTTTTACCGATTACCATCTCCGCAATCAAAAGCGACGCTCCTATGAGTAAAATAGTAACAAGATACACCATCACAAAAGCCCCGCCACCGTAAACTCCGGTTATGTATGGAAATTTCCATATATTTCCAAGCCCGACGGCCGCACCCGTAGCGGAGAGAACAAATCCCAATCGACTGAATTTCGCTATATGTTGATTCATAAAACTCCTTTGTAAAATTTTAACTTAACAAAGATTAAAGCTTTATTTGTTAAAATTTATTTAACCTTTGTAAATCCGATATGACAATTAAATGTTAATCATGTTAGGATATTAAAGATATTAAATTTTTAAGGATTAACTCATGAAAAATCATTCACTTTTACTGCTGCCGTTATTGGTTGCGATTACATTTTGTGGCTGTGACAGCGAGTGTTGTCTTGACGACGGAGTAGAACCGGCTCCTATTGCCAAGCAGCAACCTCCGGTTGCCAAAATTCTTCTAAACGGTTCCCAAGTTAGCGGAACAAAAGAGTGTACTCCGGGAGAGACGATCGAGCTGGTTTCCGGAAGCACCGACAGCGACGGAACGGTAACCGACAATATATGGAAAATCGACGGAGCGGAAGTTGCGAATACGACCATCGTATGTCCGGACGACAAACTTACAAAGACCGTTTGTCTCTTAGCTATGGATAACGACGGGCTCTACTCCGACGAAGAACAGTGTGTCACCTTTACGGGAAAAGCCGTAGATGTAACCCCTCCGCAACCAACGACCACACCTCCAATAGCGATAGTGGAAAAGGGTGATTTAACCGGTGACGGTATCTATTTCAATTGTTCGAAAGTTCGAGATACGGACTCCGTACATACTTATCCGGACGACACCTACCTTTACGGAATCAACACTCCTAAAGACATAAAAGAGGTGACCTGGAACTACACATACTTTAAAGCGGACGGCACTATCGAAGACGGACCGCATACCAAAACTCAAAGCGACTACAATACCGAGGGAGCGCATCCCGAGGGTATGTGTTCAAAATGGTTTCATATAAACGCCGATGTAGCGAAAATCGATTTTTCTTTGACAACGATAGATGATGACAAAGAGACAAATACTACGGATTACAGTTATGATGTAGGGACAGATACTTTGACTCAAAAGTGATAAAGCACTTATGCATAGGTCTTAAAACCGCCTATGCATAATTTTATCCCAAATTTGCAATAATGCTTCTATGCAATCACCTATCTCAGTAACGACATTAAACAATCAAATAAAATCGCTCCTTGAATCGCACTATACTGAAATTCTCGTTGAAGCCGAAGTGAGCCGTGTAACCTACCATAGTTCTGGTCATCTCTATTTTACTCTCAAAGACGAAAACAGTTCCGTCTCCGCGGTTATGTTCAAAACGAACAATCAAAAGATGAAATTCCGACTGGAAGACGGAATGAAAGTAATTGTCGGCGGTTACGTCTCCGTTTACACTCCAAGAGGTAGTTATCAGATAAACTGTAAAAGCATTCAACCATCTGGCAGCGGGGCTTTGGCTATTGCATACGAGCAACTCAAAAAGAGACTTGAGCAAAAAGGGTACTTCGATCGGTCACGGAAAAAAGCTCTGCCACCGTTTCCAAAACATATCGTCATCATAACTTCAAAAACGGGCGCAGCGATCGAGGATCTGTACAGAGTGGCGAAAAAAAGATGGCGCTTGTTGAAGATCACTCTCATAGACACGACGGTTCAAGGAGAAAATGCGGCGCAAATAATCGCAAATAATATCAAAATCGCCGACACTCTTGATGCTGAGATCATCATAGTGGGCAGAGGCGGAGGCAGTCTTGAAGATCTCTGGGCGTTTAATCAAGAGTGTGTCGCGGACGCTATTTTCGCCGCTACAACTCCCGTAGTATCAGCTGTAGGTCATGAGATAGATTTTCTGATAAGCGACTTTGTCGCGGATCTAAGAGCCCCGACTCCCTCAGCCGCTATGGAGATGATACTTCCGGATATGAACGAAGTTCTTATGAATATAGATACGATCATCGATAGATACGACGATATCTTTAAAAATACTCTTCACAAAAAGGAGAATCAACTTCTACATCTAAAAGAGCTATTCGATCAAAACTCGGCTTCTGCAAAACTTTCACTCTACTCTGAAGAGATAAAAAATCAAAAAACTCAATTTTATAATTTTTTCTCCTTGATATTGCAGCAAAAAGAGCAAACTCTAAACTCTCTTTTTCTCGCGTTTGAAAATAACGATCCTTCAAAAAGAGATAAAATAGGTTTCGCGCAGATTACAAAAAAGGGTAAAAAGATCGATCCGGCCGATCTAAAAATCAACGATACCTTTTTTATCGAGACTTCAAAAGTAAAAATTGAAGCCAATGTATTGAATAAAGAAGAACTTTAAATGTTCAAGTCCATCTTTACAAACAGTTTCGGAATTCTTTTTTCCAGAATTTTGGGATTTATAAGAGATATGCTTCAAGCTTCCATACTCGGAGCGAATATATATAGCGACATATTTATAGTAGCTTTTAAATTACCTAATCTCTTCAGAAGGATTTTCGCTGAAGGCGCTTTTTCCCAAAGCTTTCTTCCTTCTTTTTCTCACTCAAAACAAAAAAGCGTCTTCGCCGTTACGATCTTTTTGAAAATTTTCACTTTTTTGCTTCTTTTTTCACTAATCGTTACGCTTTTTGATAATTTGTTCGCCAAACTGATCGCTTGGGGATTTGACGATAAAACGATAGAAGCGGCCGCACCTTTGGTAGCGATAAATTTCTACTATCTGCTTTTAATTTTTACGGTTACATTTTTGGCTTCGCTTTTACAATACAAAAACCACTTCGCAACTACCGCGTTCGCCACCGCTCTTTTAAATATATCTCTCATAGTAGCTCTGTTGACAGGTGAGAACCTGCCTAAAGAGATCATAGTTTATTATATGAGTTACGCTGTGATTATAGGTGGAATTTTGCAAGTAGGTGTTCATCTTATCGCTATAAAAAGGCTCAACCTTCACAAAATTCTCATCGGGGGATTTAAAGCTTTAAAAAGTAAAAAAGAGAGAATTAAAAACGATCAAAAGAGATTTTTTTCAAACTTTTTAGCTTCAACAATCGGAAGTTCAACTGCACAAATTTCGGCATTTTTGGACGGATGGTTGGCATCGTTTTTGATCAGCGGATCGATTAGTTATCTATATTATGCAAACCGTATCTTTCAATTTCCGCTCGCTCTTTTTGCTATAGCAACTTCCGTCGCAATCTTTCCGAAAGTCACCAGATACCTGAAAAACAAAGATGAAAATAACGCTCTTGTTATGCTTGCGAAGAGTTTTTGGTTCCTCTCATCTTTACTTCTATTTGCAACGCTTGTCGGCATGATATTTTCAAAAGAGATAGTCTGGTTATTATACGAACGAGGAGCGTTTGAAAATAGAGATACGCTAAATACCGCCCTGGTTTTGACGATGTATCTAATAGGACTTATTCCATTCGGTCTTGCGAAAATTTTCTCTCTTTGGCTCTACGCTACCCATCGACAAAAAGATGCGGCGAAAATTTCTGGTATATCGCTTGGAGTAAACATACTATTGTCTCTTCTTTTGATCAAACCGTTGGGTGCCGCCGGTTTAGCGCTGGCCAGCTCCATTAGCGGTATCGTGCTTCTATCTCTAACCGTGCGCGCTTTTGGCAAAAAAAAGTTTTTTGATATAATCAAACATAAATACGCAATCTATCTGTTCGTAGGTTCGATATTGACTATTATTTTACTATTTCGGATAAAGGAACTACTTAGTGTTTATATATAATACAGCGAAAAAAGAGAAAGAAGAGTTCATTCCTCTTCAAGAAAATTTCGTCCGCATATACGTTTGCGGACCGACCGTTTACGACGACGCCCATTTAGGACACGCAAGAAGCTCAATCGCTTTTGATCTGCTTAGAAGAGTCTTGATCGCTTTAGGATACGAGGTGACTTTCGTTAA
Organism: uncultured Sulfurospirillum sp.; assembly: GCA_964573205.1. GTDB lineage: Bacteria > Campylobacterota > Campylobacteria > Campylobacterales > QNZT01 > QNZT01. The sequence goes on from CAZNIT010000022.1 coordinate 132,469, forward strand.
AAATTTCACCGATATCGACGATAAAATCATTCAAAAGATGAATCAAAGCGGTAAAAGTATGCACCGTATCGTAACGCACTATATCAATAGATACAAAGAGGATATGCGGGCTTTAGGGGTGCTGGATGCGGACATCGAACCAAAAGCGACTCAAAATATAGAAGCTATTATCGAGTTTATTTCGCACCTTGTAAAAAAAGGGTGCGCATATATAATCGACGGCGGAGTCTATTTTGATACTTCAAAAGACGACCTCTATCTCTCTCTTTCTCGAAGAAACGCTAATGAGAGTCAAAATATAGCTCGAATCGAAACTAATACTCAAAAAAAAGATCCCAAGGATTTCGCTTTATGGAAATTTTCAAAACCGAACGAACCCTCTTACGAGAGTCCGTGGGGAGCCGGAAGGCCGGGATGGCACATAGAGTGCTCGGCTATGATAAAAAAGCATTTGGCGACCCAAAACGAATATCAGATAGATATTCATGCCGGTGGAGCCGATCTGCTTTTTCCGCATCATGAAAACGAAGCCGCGCAGACTCGTTGCGAATCCGGTCAACATTTAGCGAAATATTGGATGCACAACGGATTTGTACAAATCGACGGTGAAAAGATGAGTAAATCTTTAGGAAATTCTTTTTTTATAAAAGATGCGTTAAAAATTTACGACGGTGAGGTTCTTCGTTTTTATCTCTTGTCAACACACTACCGAGCCAATTTCAATTTCAACGAGGAGGATCTGAAATCTTCCAAAAAAAGATTGGATAAACTATATCGTCTAAAAAAAAGAATAAGCGTAAATAGCGGCTCGAGCGTTAAAAAAGAGTTCAAACAAAAGGTTTTAGAAGCCCTCGAAGATGATCTGAATATCTCATTGGCTCTTTCGCACATAGATGAGATGGTTCAACAAACCAATGAAAAACTGGATCAAAATCCGAAAAACAAGGCTCTAAAGAAGGAGACTTTTTCAAATATCTCTTTTATAAACGAGCTTTTAGGCATAGCCGGGAAAGACCCCTACGAATATTTTCAACAAGGTATAGACGAAAATACAAAACGAAAAATCCAAGAGTTGATGAAAAAGAGAGATTTAGCTAAAAAAAATAGAGATTTCGAAGCAAGTGACGCCATTAGAGAAGAGTTGGCTCAAATGGGAATTCAGATCATGGATACGCCAAACGGAAGTGTCTGGGAAAAAAAAGAGGAGTAATATCGACAACTATCGTAAATAAACGGTAATCAAGGAGTTGAAACGGATTCGATAAATAACCATTAGTGAATTTTTGAAACATAATGTTCTTTTTATCTCTAGGAAGGTTTACAAAAGTAAAATTATATTGTATAATCTTTATGTAAGCAAAGATTAATTTTCTTTGTATATCATAAAGATAGCTATTTTTTTCCGCTAAAATAGTTTTTACTAAACCAATATCAATAAAGAGGCAGATTATGACAAGCAACAATGTACTGTGGTTAGGTATGCTTTTGTTTTTGCTGCTTGTCACTTCATGTGTGGTTCACTTTATAGATAACTACAATCCGCACATTCAACAGATAACGCATATCCAAAGCGACTCTTTGGAACGATCGTCAAACGACCCTTTCTCTAAAGATGTCGAAATAGATACTTTCATAGGAGACGAACTTCAAAAAGGTCTGGAAAAATTAACGATTCCCGCATCGAAAATATATATAAGCGATATGAACGATTCAAATAAGAATATCCTTTCAACCGATCTCAAAACTCAAAATAGCTCAATTAGCGTCAAAAGCGAACAACCACCGCTTAAAATAGCGAACAAAATAGATAAAAAAATCATCCCGAAAAAAGAGAAAACCGTTAAAAAAGCGCCAAAAAAGATTAAAACGGTCAAAAAACCTAAAAAGGTGAAAAAAGTACGTAAAATTTCCATCGAGTCGGTTATTTTGACAAAAGAGCTATATCCAAAGCATACGAATCTAGTTACGATGGAAAGAACTTTTTTCAATGATATTATAAAAAGAGTCAAAAACGACGAAAATCTTTTTATAAAGATCAATTGCGGACATATAACTCCCAAAATGAGGAGATATCTTCAAAAAATAGTCGCCTATTTAAGAAAAAACGGATTGAAATCGTCACAAATCAAAATCGTAACAGAAAAATTAAAGAACAAACAAAATATAGTAGAAACAAACGGTAGAAACGATTTTATGGAATTATCACTCATAGAAAGGATATAAACGGATGTCTATGATAGAACTTATCACAAAAATTTCCCTATGCCTGGTTGCAGCCGCGATTTTGGGCTTTTTAGTCGGATGGTTATTTTCCGCGCTTTTTAAAAGTGAAAAAACGCAAAAGAGGTATAACGCTCTTTATGACGAATTTGAAGTAAAAGAGAGTGAACTCAAACAGCTTCATCAAGATTTCTCAACCCTTCAAAACAGTCTCGACGAATGTGAAAAAAGATATAACGAATGCGAAAAAGAGAGACTCAACACTCAGATGGATCAAGAGAGCAACCAACGATACCTAAGACAGATGAAAGAGCTGGAGTCGGAAAATCAGATGCTAATCTCACAAATCAAGGAGCAGAAATTATGTGAAGATGAAAACGAACTTCTAAAAGACGAAATAAGAGTACTGGAAGATGAAAAACAAAACCTTTTAGATCAAATAGATACTTATAAAGAGTATGAACATAACTATAAAGCATTGATAGTGGAAATAGAATCTTTAAAAAGCGAAAAAGAGAAGCTGCAAAAAGAGTCGTCGGCAACTAAAAAAGAAGGTTCTCTCTCCAAAGAGGAGTATGAAAGGTTGATGCAAGATATACTCACTCTAAGAAACGAGGCTTCCGAAATAAAAAAGAAAAAAGATGAACTTGAAAACGCAGTATCTAAACTAAAAAAGGAACTTGAAAAAAAAGATGAAGCCATTTTAAAACTACAAGATACTTCCGTAACGAACGAAGATAGAATTTTACCGCCGGAATCGAACACTCAAGAGAGCAGAGAAAAACTCGATACGGAAGTTTGCAAAGATGAAAAAGAGAGTGAAAACATAAAGATAAAAACACTCTCTCAATTGATAAACGAGACGCTCAAGGAGATCAGAAAATAACCCCTACGACTATAAATATCAAAAAAAGGGATATAGCTGTATTTAATAATAAATTTGTATAATCTCTCACAGAATATCCCCTTTAAAAGGGCGGCAGCTTAATTTTGACTGCATAAATCACAAACGGCAAAAACAATGATCAAATACGACGACATAAAAAAATATATTTATAAATTGGATCCTGAGATCGCACACTCTGTCGTAGAGGGAGGTGCTAGGATAGTGATAAACTACCTACCCTTCTTACTGCCGGCAATCAAATCGAAATACTCTTTTAACGACGAGAGACTCTCTCAAAATATTTTTAATGTGAACTTTCCAAACCCTGTGGGTATGGCCGCGGGATTTGATAAAAACGCTACGATGATTCCGTTTCTCGAATCTCTAGGTTTCGGATATGTCGAGTTCGGTACTATCACGCCCCGTCCGCAAAGCGGAAACGCAAAACCGAGACTCTTTCGTTTTATCGAACATAATTCCCTTCAAAACGCAATGGGATTCAATAACCAAGGGCTTACGAAAGTGAAAAAAAGAGTCCAAAGGCTCTACCCATACTCCATACCTCTTGGAGCGAATATCGGCAAAAATAAGACGACCACCGAAGCCGACGCTATTAAGGACTACGAACTTTTGATAAACGCATATAAAGATTATTGCGATTACATTGTCATAAATATCTCTTCACCGAATACTCCCGGATTAAGAGATTTACAAAACGAGAGATTCATAAAAGAGATTTTCACGCTAGCTAGCACAATAACTAACAAACCGGTTCTTCTTAAAATCGCTCCCGATTTAAAGAAAAAAGATATGTTGAACATATGCTCTATCGCACTACAGCACGGCGCAAAAGGAATCATCGCCACAAATACGACGATAGATTATTCGCTTTTGCCTAACGCCAAAGGTTTCGGAGGTATCAGCGGAGACGTGTTAAGAGAAAAAAGTTTCAAAGCTTTCGATACTTTAGCCGAAGAGTTTTTCTTTCAAACGACTCTAATCAGCGTTGGAGGAATAAGCGACGCGAACGAAGCCTACAAAAGATTGAAAGCCGGTGCCAGTCTCATACAAATTTACAGCGCATTTATCTTTAAAGGCCCCTCGTTGGTGAAACGGATCAATGAAGGTATTCTTGAACTTATGAAAAAGGACGGTGTCGAAAATATATCACAAATCATAGGAATTGATAGAAAATGATCAAAATATCTATATTTATACTACTAACATTAGGAGTTTTAATGGGAAATACACTCCCGAAACATTATACGAAAACACTTGAAAATGGACTTCAAATAGTCGTCATCCCGATGAAAAACAACTCAAAAGTTATAACTACGGATATCTTTTACAAAGTCGGAAGCGGTGATGAAATTATGAGTAAAAGCGGTATAGCACATATGCTCGAACATCTCAATTTCAAATCTACTAAAAATCTAAAAGCCGGCGAATTCGATGAAATAGTAAAAGGATTCGGAGGGTTCAACAACGCCTCGACAGGTTTTGATTATACGCAATATTTTATCAAATCTGCTTCGAAAAATCTTCCGAAATCTCTGGATCTATTTGCGGAACTTATGCAAAATTTGAACCTAAAAGATGAAGAGTTTCAACCCGAGAGAGATGTCGTTTTGGAAGAGAGACGATGGAGAACCGACAACAACCCGTTTGGATATCTCTACTTTAGACTCTTTAACAACGCTTATATATATCATTCCTATCATTGGACGCCTATCGGTTTTACGAACGATATAAAAAACTGGACGATCCAAGATATACGCTCCTTTCATAAGATGTATTATCAACCTCAAAACGCTATTTTGGTAGTTGCCGGAGATATAGAGCCGAAAACTGTTTTCAAAGAAGCCCAAAGAGCTTTCGCAAAGATAAAAAACAGCGGTAAAATTTTAAGAAACCATCAAGTGGAGCCTCCTCAAGACGGAGCTAAAAGAGTTGAAATAGACAAAGAGAGCGAAGTTCAAATGGTGGCGATCTCTTTTCATATTCCAAACTTCCAAAGTCCCGACCAGGTGGCTCTATCTGCTATCAGCGAACTTTTAAGCAGCGGTAAAAGCAGTCGTCTAAATAGTCTGTTAATAGACAAACTTCAACTTGTAAACTCCATATCCGCGTACAATATGGAGACTAAAGACCCCGGTATATTTCTATTTTTAGCCGTGTGCAATCCGGGAGTTAAGGCCGAAGAGGTGGAAAAAATCTTATGGCAAGAGATCGAAAAGTTAAAAAGTGAAGAGGTGGATGAAAAAGAGCTGGAAAAGATAAAGATAAACACGAAATCCGATTTTATATTTAGCATGCAAAATTCTCAAACGCTTGTAAACATTTTCGGTTCATATATGGCTAGAGGGGATATAAAACCGCTTTTGGATTACGAAAAAAATCTTTTAAAACTTACACCAAAAGATATCAAAGAGGTGGCCAACAGATACTTTAGCATTAAAAATTCGACTACCGTGATTCTTAGAAAAAACGGCGACAAGGAGCAAAAATGAGTGGACCTATCGGTGCTATGACCGCACTTATAACACCTTTAAAAAACAATAAACTGGATACTGAAACTTATGAGAAACTCATAAAAAGGCAAATTAAGAATAAAATCGATGCCGTCGTGCCGGTAGGAACTACGGGAGAGAGCGCGACACTCAGTCATAGCGAGCATAAGGAGTGCATTGAGATCGCCGTCAATGTATGCAAAAAAACGAAAACGAAAGTTTTGGCGGGTGCGGGTAGCAACGCGACCAGCGAAGCGGTGGAATTGGCTCAATTTGCACAAAAACACGGCGCAGACGGTATCTTATCTGTCACACCATATTACAATAAACCTCCGCAATATGGGCTTTATAGACATTATAAAGCTATTGCCGATTCGATTGAGATTCCGGTATTGCTCTATAATGTTCCCGGACGAACAGGTGTTGATTTGTTTGCCGAGACTACCATCAAACTTTTTAACGAGTGTAAAAACATATACGGTGTAAAAGAGGCTACCGGCTCCATCCAAAGATGTGTCGAACTTCTCTCAAAAGAGCCGCGTCTTGCGGTCATAAGCGGCGATGACATGATCAATTATCCTCTTATTTCAAACGGAGGTACGGGAGTTATTTCGGTTACTGCTAATCTTTTACCAAAAAAGATTGCAAAACTTACACACTATGGAATGAAGGAGGAGTATAAAAAATCAAAAGCGATCAACGATGAGCTTTACGATATAAACAGCGTACTCTTTTGCGACTCAAATCCGATTCCCATCAAAGCGGCGATGCATATTGCCGGTCTCATACCTTCACTTGAGTACAGATTGCCGCTTGTAAAGCCGAGTCCGGAAAACTTTAAAAAAATTGAAGAGACTTTAAAAAAATATAACATAAACGCATAGTACTACAACTTAGTGTATAAACAAGGAGAATAGAAGAAGATGAAAGGTAAAACATTAGTTATCAGCGGCGCGACGAAGGGAATAGGAAAGGCTATCGCTTACGAGTTCGCCAAAGAAGGCGTGAATATAGCTTTCACATATAACTCAAATCAACAAGAGGCCGAAAAAATTGCCCAAGATATGCAAGATCTTTACGACATCAAAGCCAAATGTTATGCGCTAAATATCTTGGAACCGGAGACATATAAAGATCTTTTTAAATTGATAGATCAAGATTTCGATAGAGTTGACTTCTTTATCTCAAACGCCATGATATACGGTCGTCCGGTCGTTGGCGGATATGGAAAGTTTATGAAACTAAAACCGCGAGGTCTTAACAATATCTATACCGCGACTGTCAACGCGTTTGTCGTAGGAGCGCAGGAAGCCGCAAAAAGGATGGAAAAAGTAGGTGGCGGTAGTATCATATCTATGAGTTCTACCGGGAATATCACTTATATAGACAACTATGCCGGACACGGTACGAATAAAGCCGCCGTAGAGGCGATGGTGAGATATGCCGCTATGGAGCTGGGCGAAAAGAACATACGGGTAAATGCCGTAAGCGGAGGCCCTATAGATACCGACGCATTAAAAGCTTTCGTCAACTATGAAGAGGTCAAGAAAAAAACTGAACAAATCTCCCCTCTTGGACGCATAGGTCAGCCAAAAGATATCGCCGGAGCCTGTGTTTTTCTATGTAGCGATAAAGCTTCATGGATAACCGGTCAGACTCTGCTGGTTGAAGGCGGTACGACATTTAATGCAAAATGCTGAATCTTCCGAATCTTTTAGCTCTGCTTAGAATCGCATTGGCGCCTTTGATGTTTTGGCTACTGATAGACCGCGACAACACTATCTTTAGCGGAATCGACGTCAGTTGGCTGGATTTTGGTGCCGCTTTTATCTTTGTCGTGGCATCCGTAACGGACTTTTTCGACGGCTTTATAGCCCGCAGTTGGAATCAAATAACAAAACTCGGTTCCATTTTAGATCCGCTGGCCGATAAAATGTTGATGCTTGCGGCCTTTTTGGGACTTGTTTACATACACAGAGCCAGTGTGACGGCCGTTTTTATCATACTTACAAGAGAGTTTTTCATAACAGGACTTCGTATTCAAGCCGCAAGCGAAGGCAGAAATATTTCGGCATCGTTTGCAGGTAAAGCAAAAACGGTTTTGCAGATGGTGGCGATAGGTTTTTTGCTCATGAATTGGCCGTATGCAAATGAGTTTTTATGGGCGGCCGTTATTTTGACACTTTACTCCGGATGGGAGTATTTGAAAGGATTTTTCGATTAATGGGAATATTAACATCTATTTTAGTCCTCTCGGCTTTGATCATATTTCATGAGTGGGGACACTTTCTAGCGGCACGCTATTTCGGTGTAAAGGTGGAAGAGTTCGGACTCGGTATGCCGATTTTGATAACAAAACCGATCGCGAAGAAAAAATGGGGCGATACCACTTACTCGTTTTATCCTATGCTTCTTGGCGGCTTTGTAAGAATGAAAGGTCAAGATGATTTTGATCTTAGTAAAAAAAGCGACGACCCGGACAGCTATATGTCAAAAAAACCATGGCAAAAAATCGTCATACTTTTGGCCGGACCGTTTGCGAATATTTTGTTGGCATTTTTGTTATATGTCTGGATAGCTCTTATAGGTGCGGAGGCTATGGCACCCGTTGTCGGAGCAACTTCGGAAAATTCGCCGGCACAAAAAGCTGGTATCATAAAAAGCGATAAAATTGTGGCGATAAATAACAAACCCGTAACCAAATGGGACGATATCGGCAAAATCATCACCTCCTCCCAAGGCTCGCTATTAGTGACCATCAAAAGAGGAAACGAACTGAAAAACTTAACGATAGTACCTTATATATCGGAAGCTAAGACGATATTCGCAGAGACTATACAAAAAAAGATGATAGGAATAGCGCCGACTGGAGAATTTGTGAAACTCCAACTCAACTCTCCTTCGGAAGTGTTGAAATATGCATGGGATCAGACGATTTGGGCGACCGGCATAATAGTCAGAAGCTTGCAGAAGCTAATTGAAGGTATCATACCTGCCGATCAAATGGGAGGTATAGTCTCTATAGTACAAGTCACTTCACAAGCAAGCGCCATAGGCATAACTACACTTTTTGCACTAGCTGCTTTGATCTCCGTAAATCTAGGGGTATTGAATCTTTTGCCTATTCCGGCACTTGACGGCGGGCATATTATGTTCAATCTTTATGAAATGGTATTCAAAAGAGCGCCGAGCGAGAGAGTGTTTTACAATTTAACTGTCGCCGGCTGGGTTTTACTTTTATCGTTGATGGTCTTTACGACATATAACGATATAGCACGAATTATGGGAGGATAATCATGACCAAATATGAAAAAAATTTCGACAAAGTTTTAAGAAGCATAGAAGAGGTAAGAATCGAGACGAACGAACACCAGATCATCAAAATCGTGGCGGCTAGCAAATATGCAAATGCCGAGGAGATCAGGAATTTTTACAATATCGGACAAAGGGCTTTCGGTGAAAATCGTGTTCAGGATATGAAAGAGAAATGTTCTCAATTAGAAGATCTACCGCTTGAGTGGCACTTTATAGGTCGTCTTCAAAGTAACAAAATAAATACTCTTTTAGATCTGAATGTCTCTTTGATCCAATCATGCGAGAGTTTTCAGATGGCCAAAGAGATCGACAAAAGAGCCAAGGCAAAAGGAATCAAACAGCAGATTTTACTTCAAATAAATAGTGCCAAAGAGGAGTCCAAAGCCGGTATCGATCCCGACCTTGCGTATGAAGAGTATATAAAAATAGCACAAGAGCTGGAAAATGTAACTCTAAAGGGTGTCATGAGTATAGGTGCGCATACGCAAGATGAAAAACTTATCCGAAAAAGTTTCGAGAACACTTTTAAAATTTTTGAAAAGCTACAACCCTATAAAGCCAAATATTGTTCGATGGGGATGAGCGGCGATTATATACTAGCCATAAAGTGCGGATCAAATATGCTTAGACTAGGAAGTACTCTTTTTAACTAGAGTACGTTCCTCCTTAGCGTGTTCTCCTTCTATCAAACAAATTGGCGATAGCCTATGCTTTACAAGAGAGTAGGTACAAATTAAAAGTCTCTTATCACTTTAAAAAGATGTCCGAATCCAAATTTTTCATAGACTCTTTATACTCTTTGGAAGAAGAAGATTCGAGCTCTTTTCGTGTTTGAGTTTCGATTTTATCTATAATTTTATCTATATCTACATATTGCTTGATACCTAAACTCTGTATATAGATAAAATCTATATCTATCATATATTTTTTAAGAATGTACCTTTTTAACAGCTCTTTAAAACGCTCTTTACCCTTTGAAGTAAACAGATCCTCGATATAGAAACTGCTGACGACTATATTTAACGCATCGAGAATTTTATAATCTTTTGCTTTTATATCCTCACCTTCGAAAATAAGAGAGATCTCTATCTGTTTTAAAGATTTCGTCTCTCTTGAGAAGATATCGCTTTTGAAATTGTCCACTCTATACATCTGCGCCTTGCATAGCGTGGAAAAAAGCAGGATCAAAAGCGTTATCTTTCTCATCTTGAAACCTTAAATGGTTTTTGTCATCATTTCGTAAATACGATTGCTAAAAGCGTTTGGATCTTCTATTTTCATCCCTTCGGTCAATTTTGCCAAATCCAAAAGGGTATGTGAAAGCGCATCTATTTTATTGTACGCTTTTTTCTCTAAAAGGGTATTGAAAATCTCATGATCCGGATTGATCTCCAAAATAGGTTTTATAGCGGGAAGCTCGGTTTGTCCCATCTGTTTTAGCATCTGCTGCATCGCAAAATCAGGATCATCTTTATCATAAACCAAAACGGCCGGTGATTGTTTTAATCTAGTCGTAATTTTTACGTCTTTGACTTGATCTTTCAAAATCTCCTTCATCTTGACCAAAACTTCCGCAAACTTCTCTTGCGCAGCTTTTATCTTCTCTTCGTCGATCTGCTCGACATCGGTAGAATTTACCGCCTTTAACGCCGTCTCTTTGTATCGATGTATATTAGGAACGACGATAGCGTCAACTTCATCATCCATTAACAAAACTTCAATGCCCTCATCATTAAAACTCTCAAGAAGAGGCGAACTTTTAAGCATATTAGCATCTTCACCGGTTATATAATAGATCTCTTTTTGAGACTCTTTCATATCGTCTATATATGTTTGAAAATCCACAAGCCGATCTCTTTTACTGGATTTAAACAGTAACAGATCAAGTAGAAGATCTTTTTGCTCGAATTCGCTCATAATCCCCTCTTTGAGAACCTTTCCAAATACATTGTAAAATTTGAGATACTTATCGAAATCACTATTTTTTAATTTTTTCAACTCGCTTAATATCTTTTTGACCGAAGCTCTCTTCACTTTTGAGAGTATCGCGTTTTGTTGAAGTATTTCACGACTCACGTTTAAAGGAAGATCCTCCACATCTACGATTCCTCTTACAAATCTCAAATATGTCGGAAGTAACTCTTTGTCGTCATCCGTGATAAATACTCTTTTTACATATAACTTTATACCCGATTGATAGTCAACTCGAAAAAGATCAAAAGGTGCGCTTTGAGGTATGTAAAAAAGCGTGGTATACTCTAGCGTACCTTCAGCCTTCGTATGTATGTATAGTAACGGATCTTCATTGTCATGAGATATCGTTTTGTAAAAATCTTTATACTCTTCATCACTTATTTTAGATTTCGGGAGTCGCCATAACGCCGAAGCTTTATTTATCTGTTCGACGACTTTCTCCTTTTTACCCTCTTTTTCTTCCTCTTTTTCAAGATAGATGGCAAAAGGGATATGATTGGAGTACTTTTCTATGATAGATTTTATTCTATATTCTTGTAAAAACTCATCTTCACCCTCTCTTAAGTGCAAAGTTATTTCCGTTCCGTGAGACTCTTTTTTCGCATCCTTTATCTCGTACTCGCTCCCACCGCTACTTATCCATAAATTCGCACTCTTAGCCCCCGCTTTTTTACTCAAGACTTCTATTTTATCGGCAACCATAAACGCCGAATAGAAGCCGACGCCAAACTGACCGATAAGCTGGGAATCCTTCTTCGCATCACCGCTCAACTTCTCCACAAAAGATTTCGTACCGCTTTTTGCGATGGTTCCTAGATTTTTTTTCAGCTCATCCTTGCTCATACCTATACCGGTATCGCAAATCGTCAACGTTTTGTTTTCGTTATCTATTTTAATGTCAATACGCGGCTCATATTTCAATTCCTTGTATTTGTCATTAGTTAAAGTTAGATAGTTTAACTTGTCAAGCGCATCCGAGGCATTTGATACCAACTCTCTTAAAAATATCTCCTTATTCGAATAAAGCGAATGGATCATCAAATCCAAAAGCTGTGAAACTTCCGTCTGGTATTCATATTTTGACATGTAAATATATCCTCCTGTATCAGTACATATTTTTGGAGGAATTATAGCAGATAAAGTTTAAGGCAAAATTAAAAGTTAAACGAAAGGACTCAACTACTTTTAGTTTCTCTATCGATTATTTCTTGCATCTTTTTATGAAGTTTTGTAAACCACTCTTTATCTTCTTTCGGATCGATAGGATCGAGATAGATAATTTTAACTTTTCCGGACTTAGCGGTAAAATTCAACGAATCAAGTATCGTTCTGGTGTTTATAATCACGGCCGGCTGTACTTTGAGATTTAATTTCGAAGCCAGCAGTTTCGCACCCATTTTAAACGGAAGCAATTTTTTTCCGTCGCCTCTGGTACCCTCGGGAAACATAGCTATGACTCTCCCCTCTTGCAGCCTCTCTTTGGCATCGGATACAAGTTTGACAAGCGATTTTTTATTTTCACGATCGATTATCACCATTTTAGGCAGAGTCAAAATCTGTCCGAAAAACGGCATATCCGCTATCTCCTTTTTCGCCACCCAACAAAGATCTTTCGGATAACTCGCATCGAGTATTATAATATCCAGTAAGCTTTGATGATTCAGTAGCAAAAGCTGCGTATGCTCATCGGCAGATCCTATGACTTCAAGGTCGTAGCCCGTAAGATACGCCTGCATTTTCGCCCAAGATTTTCTTATTAGCCACTGCTTCGAATTGAACAGTCGCATCAAGATAATGACTACGGTAACCGTTATCAAAAACTCGAATAATATCCAAGAAGCTTTTATTTTACCTGATATCTTCATTTTTTATCCATCCGATCTTTTTATTTGGAAGTAAAACTTTCGTATAATCTCTCTTTTTTAACAAAATATCCACTTCAAGTGGCGTCCGCGTTCTAAAAAAGACCGTGGAGTTAGCCATAGGTAAAATTCTAAGTGCCGATCCCGCCGGAAGTTTCGCCTTCGTTATCGGCATTTGAACAAAAGAGAGCATTATTATGAAAGCTAAAGCGAACAAAAGCAGATAATATTTTCTATATTTTATAAACAAAATCACAAACAAAAGAGCCATCACTATCAAAAAGATAGCCTTGTAAATTATATATTTGTTTTTTTGAGGATTCAACTCCGTATGCGTGCTTATTTTCGTATCTATCGGCTTTATGTCGAACGAAATCACTTCATATCGATTCTTTTCAAGATTGAAATATTTGAATTTGAATCTCTTTTTTACATTCGGTACGATCGCGAAATAGTAAATTTTCTGCTTCGCACCGTTTTGATTCAACTGATCTATTCCCTCTCTTAGAGCTACCGGTATATGAAAATCCTCGAGATTACCGGATGTCGCGTTTATCTCTAAAACGACAATATTCGCACTCTCGTCGTATTTTCTCTCTTGATGATTCAAAACTTCCAAATCGGCGGCGATCACTTTACAAAAGAGATCATCTTCACGAAGAGTGATAATTTTTGGCGAAAAAGGCTTTAGATATTCGCTTCTGATACTGCCGCTTTGAGTCTGGTTGGTAACTTTTATGTTCGGCAGTTTCGCATTCGGTGTCAGAAGTTTGAAAATAAAACTGTTCTCATAACTATTATCACCGGTTTTAATCCATTCGTTGTCTCGGTTTAAAACCTTATAATCCTTTCCCTTCGTAAAATCTGTCTCTATCGCCTTGATATTGGTCTGAGGAATAAGAGCTTTTATATGTACTTCGAAATGTTGCAGAAGATAGACTTTTTGCGGTTTTTTCGTAAAAGAGAGCAAAATATTCCGCTCTTTTATAAAGGGATCGCTCTCTTGATCCCGCTCAAAAAAATCCGAAGGTATATCCTCATCCTCGCTTACGGCTTTTTCGGGAATGAACCCGTCGCTTAAATCTATATTTTCCTCTTTTTGCGAACCGAAAATATTTTCATCTTCACTGCTACTATCGAGATATTCGTCCGCACTTATCGTCTCCTCTTCGACGATCACGTTTTCAGCCGGCAATATCTCTTCATCGGCCGGGACCGGTTCTGACTCTTCTATAACTATGTCGCTCTTTTTTTTATCGTCGGAACCGAATATCGAATCGAACAATCCGCCGTAAAGATTTTGCGAAAAGAGTAAAAATAAAAATGCCAGAGAGAGCGATCTGAAAATCAACTAAAAAAACCCTTCATCATATCGATACCGTCATCCGATCCCAAAATCTTCTCCATAGCTCGTTCGGGATGCGGCATCAGGCCGAAGATATTCTTTTTCTTGTTGCAGATTCCCGCAATGGAATCGACTGAGCCGTTGGGATTTAAAACTTCACCATCTTTATCACAGTATGTAAGCAATACCTGTTCATTGTCATAGAGTCCTTTGAGTCCGTCGCTATCAATATAATAATTCCCCTCGCCGTGAGCTATAGGTATATTTACGATATCATGAGATTTAAAAAGCTTTAAAAAATCGTTGTTCGTGTTCATCACTTTCAGATGATGATGCTTGGAAATGAAGTGAAGATTTTCGTTTCGTTTCATAGCTCCTGGCAGTAGCCCCGACTCCAAAAGAATCTGAAAGCCGTTGCAGATACCTAGTACTCTACCGCCTTTGTCGGCAAACTCCGCAACGGCCTGCATAATAGGAGAAAATCTAGCGATCGAACCGCTTCTTAAAGCATCACCGTAACTAAAACCTCCCGGCAGTATGACAAGATCGCAATTATCCGGAATCTCCCTCTCCTTATGCCAGATAAAACTACTTGAAACCCCGGCTATATCACAGGCATACTGAGTATCGTAGTCACAGTTAGTACCAGGAAACACGACGATCGAAACGTTCATGAGAGTATCTCTATAGTATAATCTTCTATAACGGTATTTGCCAAAAGCTCTTCACACATTTTACGAACCTCCTCATGCGCCGCGTTTTGATCATCCTCGTTAAGATCTAGAACGATTCTCTTTCCGATTCTAACATCGTTCACATCCTTGAAACCCAAAGCTTTCAACGCATGATGAACCGCTTTACCTTGAGGATCCAATACCCCCTCTTTTAGCCGTATATTGACAATAGCCTTCACTCACTTCTCCTCAAGAACTCTTTTTAACACCTCTTCATAGGCGACTTTTACATTTCCCAAATTTTGGCGAAATCTGTCTTTATCCATCTTTTCACCCGTATCCATATCCCAAAATCTACAACTATCAGGACTTATTTCGTCGCTTAAAAGAATTTCACCATCTTTATCTATACCAAATTCCACTTTAAAATCGACAAGCTTTAACCGCCTTTTACCGAAAAACTCTTTTAATACCGAATTGATGATCTTTCCTTTCTCTTTGAGAATGTTCAAACTCTCTCTATCTTCAACCAGATTCAAGATCATACAGTGATCCTCGCAAATAATCGGATCGTTCAAATCGTCATCCTTTAGATAAAATTCCACAAGAGTAAAGGGCAACTCAAGCCCATCTTCAATGCCGAGCCTTTTACTCAAAGAGCCGGTAGCCGTATTTCTTACGACCACCTCGATAGGAATGATTTTTACCTTCTTTACAAGCTGATGATTCGAATCTATGGTCTTGATAAGATGAGTTTTTATTCCCTCTTTTTCAAGAAGCTTGTAAAGTTGAGCGCTAATTTGACAATTTAGAGATCCTTTACCGCTCTCACTTCCCTTTTTCTGAGCGTTAAAAGCAGTCAAATCATCTTTGAATTCCGCTATCAATAGATCTTCGTCTTCGGTGGCATAAAGTTTTTTCGCTTTTCCTTCGTATAAGAGCTCTCTTTTAGTCATTTTTATTATCCTTTGTCATGCCGCCGGTAATTTGAAGAACTTTCAGCGTATCCACCGCCGTTTTTAATTGATTGTCTTTTAAAATATCCTCTTTTAAAATTATCTTTTTATCCTTTTTCTTTTCGTCCTTATCTTTTTTCTTATCTTTTTTCGTTGCGTTTATCTTCTCCAATTCACCTACCAAATGTTTTTTCAAATCTTTCTCTTTTATGGAAAACTCATCTTTTACCACTTTCACCTCTCCCGGATACACCTCTATATCCGGTTCCACACCTTCGGCCTGTATGGTTCTTCCGCTTGGAAGATAATATCTAGCGACCGTCAATCTCAAAGCCTCGTCGTTTCCGATGGGCATTATGACTTGAACGCTTCCTTTTCCGAAAGTCTTCTGCCCGATTACTATGGCTCTTTTGTGATCTTGCAACGCACCGCTTACAATTTCACTTGCACTCGCGCTTCCGCCGTTTATCAAAACGACTAGAGGTATTTTATCGAATGTACCGGCCTTCGTAGCGTTATATACTTGATTTTCACTCTTGATTCTTCCCTTCTGAGAGACGATAACGCCCTCTTTGACGAACAGATCGACAAGTCCGACGGCCTGATTTAAAAGGCCGCCGGGATTGTTTCTAAGATCCAAAACTATACCTTCGATTTTCCCTCTGTTCTTTTGAAGCGCTTTTTTAACGTCTTTTACGACTTTCTTATCGAAGTTGGTGACACGTAGATATAAAATATCGGTATCTTCGATCTTTTTAGTATAGACGGAGTCGATTTTTATGATATCGCGAACAATCTTCACGACAATAGGCTTAGGCTCCTCTTTTCGTACTATCGTAAGCTCTATCGAAGTTCCGGGTTTTCCTCGCATAATCGAAACCGCTTCGTCTATCGTCATATTCAGGGTCGATTGATCGTTGATTTTGAGTATGATATCTTCGGATTTAAGCCCCGCTTTGTCCGCCGGCGTCCCCTCGATAGGTGATATGACGGTAAGAGCGCCGTCACGCATACCGACCGTTATACCAAGACCCCCGAATTCACCTTCGGTTTGAATCTTCATATCTTTGAATTTTTTGGTATTCATAAAAGAGGAGTGTGCGTCTAAATTCGCCAAAAGTCCCTCGAGAGATTTGTTGACGATATCGGTTATATTCGTCTCATCTACATAATATTGCTCTATCGACTGTATCACTTTCGTATATTTCGCCAGAGCGTTAAGTCTGTCCTGAGAGATCTTCGTTTGTAGTTTCTCACCGCTTTTTGCCATCATAGGCGTATTTACAAGCAGTGTCGCACCAACAATCGCAGAGATAAAACCCATTGCCGCTAATTTTGTATTTTTCATTCTATATTAATGCTCCATATTAAATAAATCATGCCATTTTAGTGAAGTTTATCTAAAAAAGAGGTTTGGCGTCAACTATAGCGTCACCTCTTTTATTTCGGCAACCGACCTAAATGCTTTATAGACGTTTGCGATCAGATTTTTACGGTTGTTTTTAAGCTCCACCAGCTCAACGTTGACCATGACATTATCGAAAAAGTCGTCGATACTATCTTTTAACCCGAACAAATATGAGAGTTTTTGATCATAACTCTCATACTCCTTTGCCAAAACCCCCTTAAACTCTTCATAAAGCTTTTTTTCAGCCGCCTCGTTCAAAAGATCCGGATCTATTTTAAGCTCGGATGAAAGGTCGATATCTTTTACGATATTGGCAACTCTTTTAAATGTGGAGGAGATCTCTTTAAAATTCTCGGATTTTACGACCTTATCTAACGCGGCGATCTTTTTGGAGATACGATTAATCTCTCTTTCTCCGCTTTGCAGTACGGCGTTTATAACGGAGGGGTTAGCATCAAAAAAGTTCATAATCCTTTCGATAAAAAACTCCTCGATTCGTACAAAATCTATCCCGTCGTAACCTTTCGCCAACAAAGCTATATCTTTTTCGATATCGAACGAAAATCCGCGATCAAGAACGATTCGTATCACTCCAAGAGCCGCTCTTCTCAAACCGAACGGATCTTTCGTTCCGGTCGGTATTTTCCCAGCTGCAAATAGTGAAAAAATCGTATCGAGTTTATTGCTGAGCGCTACTACGGCGGAAAAATCACTCGAGGGAAGCTCGCTTTGTTTTCCTTCCGGCAGATATTGCTCTTTTATCGCAATACAAAGATCTTCTTCTTCACCCGCGGCTTTGGCGTAATAATATCCCATTATTCCCTGAAGCTCGGTAAACTCATATACCATATCGCTTAAAAGATCGGCTTTTGCCAACATAACCGCCCTTTTCAAAAGATCGGCCGTTTGAGGAAGTGCGTATTTTTTATGTAAAACAGCCGCGATTTTCGCCTCTTTAAGACTTTTGTCGTAAACGGTTCCAAGCCCTTCCAAGAAGGTTATATTTTTCAGCCCCTCACTATTTAAACCCCTTTTCAGATCGTTTTCATAAAAGAAGAGTCCGTCACTCAATCTCGGTCTCAAAACTTTTTGGTTCCCCTCTATTATTTTTGAAAAATCGTCACAAAAAGCGTTTGAAACCACAACGAATCTATTTGTAAGTTTCTCGTCTTTAAAAACAGGAAAATATCTCTGATGCTCTTTCATAGAGGTTATGACGACTTCCGATGGAAGCTTCAAAAAATGCTCGTCGAACTCTCCGACTAGCGCGGTCGGAAACTCGGTAATGGCCACTATCTCGGCCAAAAGAGTTTCATCTGTCTCTATTTTGATATTTTCTTTTTTCTCTAAAGCTTGAAATTGTTCCAAAATTCTCTTTCGCCTTTGTGACGGATCAAGAATTACCGCACCCTTTCGTAAAATCTCAAAATACTCCTTATGATTTTCAAAATCGATCGGATCGTATCCGAAACTTCTGTGTCGATAACTCCTGTTTCGACTCTTGATACCAAAAACTTCACATTCGCAGTTTTTTTCACCGAGCATACAAACCAACCACCTAATAGGCCTAATAAAGGTCTGCTTTGAACTCCCCCATCTCATCGATTTGCCGAACTCTAGACTCTCGAGAAACTGTCGGATCATCCGTGCGAGAAGTTTTTCGGATTCGACTCCGGGTATCTTTTTTTCGTAGTATAAGACCTCTTTTGAGTTTTTAACGCGCTTTTGAACCTCTTTAAGATCCACACCGCACTTTTTAGCGAATCCAAGAGCCGCCGGAGTAGGTTTACCGTCTTTAAAGGCTATATCAATAGGCGCGCCGTAAAACTCCTCTTTCGCATCGGGCTGTTTTAAAAGAAAAGATTTATGAAAAAAAACGAGCCGCCTGGGAGTATAAAAAAAATCGAACTCACTTTCAAGTCGATATTCTTCAACTATTTTTCGCCATTTTTTTTCGATATTCGGCAACTCTTTTAAAAAAGGGATCGCGGGTAACTCTTCAACCCCGATCTCTATGAGTAAAGCTTCGCTCACATGTGATCCTTTT
Organism: uncultured Sulfurospirillum sp.; assembly: GCA_964573205.1. Classification (GTDB taxonomy): domain Bacteria; phylum Campylobacterota; class Campylobacteria; order Campylobacterales; family QNZT01; genus QNZT01. The sequence goes on from CAZNIT010000022.1 coordinate 151,666, forward strand.
GGAAATTTGGAGGATTTTAGCAAAGTTGAAGTAAAAACCGCTTTATTTATCGATCTTGTCGCGGTTTTTTTCCGAAGACTGGAGCATAAAGCCCCGTATCATAAATATCATAAACAGTACGAAAAGTACCGTCATTATCGTATCCATTACCGACTGCATATTAACTCCTCTATACGATTGGACGAGATTATAGCAGTTTTATTCTTCTATCTGACTCTCCGTAGGCTTATCAAAAACGATATCAAATGCGCTGACCGCATCTATCTGATGCAGTGTTATACTGAAATTATTGACTCTTTTTTTGATTATTTTACTTCCGAAATCGGGAATAACGTTTAAAAGCAAAAATGTAATCTCTTTAGCCTCTTTGTCTATAAAAATATTGTCATGATCTCTAACTATTTTTTTGAGATTATAGACCTCGATATCTATCTCGGAATCGAAACCGTATCTAAAAAGAGAGAAAAATATCTTTCTTGATAAAATATCCTCGATCCTTTTATGAAAAATATCTTTATCGTATATGATTACTTCGGGCATATCCTCAAGGATCAAAACCCTTTTCGAATAGAAATTACTTCTAAGATACTTCTCCATCGACAAGATATAATCCTCTAAAAAGAAATCCATTTTCATCAATTTGTCAACACCGTTTATATGTTCGGTTAAAATATCTTTTTGACGAAGATACTCTTTATCGGTTATTAGAAAGAATTTCGTTCGAAGATTTTTCGCCTTTATATTGTGAAGTATTTCATTTTTAAGCTCTTCATCTTTTTTATGATAAATTACGATGTCCATATCGTCAAGCATATTTACATCTTCGGCTTCAAGATCGTCCATCGTATAGTGATCGACGTCACTTACGTCTCGAAATAGGTAGTAATTCATTTTTCTTAGTTCGTTATTATCGGTTATTAACGCTATTTTTATATTCTTAAGTCTGTTTTGATCAAATAGTGAAAGTTTCACCAACGTATCGTTATCAAACTCTATTGTGTTCATCTTCTCAGCTGTCTGTGCGGTATTTACAACAGTCTCTTCCAAATTCATATTATGTAACTCCTCTATTATCACACATTAAAATCAAAACAGAGCAATATGTGTGCCAAAATAAATATATATGAGTATATCGGCAAAAAAACTAAAATTTTTAAATATTAAGAAGTCGGAAATCTATATTTTAATAATTCTGTGAGATGAACCGTTGATCTCTAAAAGGTTTATGTAACCGGTACGATAAACTCCACAATCAAGTCCTATTTTATCTTTTTTTATAAAAGGCTCGAAAAACGGCGTATGTCCGAAAATTACGGTGTATGGCAGTCTCTTTTTTGAGAGAATGAATTTATCCCTTATCCAATAAACAGAACCCTTTCTAACTTGCGTTTGAAGATCTTTAAACTCCGGATCAATACCGGCATGAACGAAAAGGTAACCGTTTTTTTGATCAAGATGATAAGGCTGTAAAGATTTCAAAAAATCGATGAAATCTTCCGCAAATTGATGATCCTTTTGCATGACGTACTCAAGAGCCGTCACCGAGTTTTGAAAAAAAGGATACTGTTTGTACGCGTTGATAGAACCGTCGATAAAAAAATTTTCAAAAAAAATCTCATGATTTCCGCGAAGAAATATCATACTGATATTCTCTTTCAAAGCCCATTTTTTCAATGATATGATATCTCTGATCGTAAAAAAAGATCCCGCGTCGGCAAAATATTTGCCTTCGATCGTGCCCTCTTCTCCCCTATCCATATAATCACCCAGAAAAATGACCTGCCGGTCGCTCGTTGAATTCTCTTTTATATATTTTTGAACCTTCTCATATACGCTGTATGTACCGTGAATATCCGGAACCACCAAATATCTGTCAAAATGCGATTTTTTTTTCGAAGAGCCGAAAATCGAAGAAAACAGACCCATAAATCAATCCTCTTTTCGTGCACTTTTACATACAAGATCACCCGGATTCAAAGAGAGTGAAGAAGCGACTACCTGACATTTCACTTTAAGCAGATAATATAATGTTAATTCTTTATAATCACTTAAACATTCATAATTTCCCATCCCTTTGGAAATAATGGTATCGGCGTCGAAAAAAAGCTCTTTCGCACTCTCGTTCAGATCTTCGACAATGATTCCTGGAGTTTTCACACCGCTATTTACGACCGTCGCGCAATTATGGATGGGATCGTTTTTCAAATCGTCGTAGCATATATCGTTTATAATGGGTCGCGCTCTTACGAAATAGTAGATTCGCATATCCGAAAAGAGGTCCTTGATAGTTTCTATATAAAGTCTGTCAAATACGTTTTCGCCGGCATTGTCGGCTAAATAGACGATCTTCTTCGATCTTTTTATATCTTCTTTAAGATGTTTCATATGATCTATGGCGAATTCGGCACTTAAGATACTCTCCAACTCTTCCTCGAGATCGAAACTAAATTCCGACGCCAAATCCAAGACATTTCCGCCTACCGCGATCCTCGTTGCGGCCTCAAAAGGATCGGTGCTTTTTTTTATCAACTCCTTTGCGTATCCATATAAAGAGTCCGCCTTTTTTATAGCCGAAAGCTTCTGCTCTTTATAGATATCTTCGACACCGAGTAGTTGAGCAATCTTTTCATACATCGGTGTCGCGTTTTGGGGAGGAGTTTTTAAAAAGGAGAACGAGCTTACCATGCAACCCGCCGTATCGAGAATCTTTTTCGACTCCTCTTTATTCAAATCAAGCTCTTTTGTAACTCTTAAAGCTTGATTGAATATACAGGCGATACACTCGGGCTCTATATTCATAAACTATTTCACCGCTTTTAGCGTATCGGCTATCAAAAACGCGAGCTCGAGAGCCTGATGTGCGTTTAGTCTGGGATCACAATGAGTATGATATCTTGAAGAGAGATTGTCTTCACCTATATTTTGTCCTCCCCCTATACATTCGGTAACATCTTTTCCCGTCATCTCAAGATGAATACCGCCGGCATAAGTTCCTTCGCTTTCATGTATGGCAAAAAAGTTCTTCACCTCTTGCAATACGTTATCGAACTCTCTGGTTTTATAATTATTGGAAGCTTTGATGGTATTTCCGTGCATCGGGTCGCAACTCCATAAAACCTTTTTCCCCTCTCTTTGAACCGCTCTTATCAAAGTAGGCAAATAATCGGAAAGCTTATCCGCACCCATACGAACTATCACATTCATTTTACCCGCTTCGTTATCGGGATTTAATTTATCCAAAAGAGTCAAAAGATCGTCGGGTGAAGTCGTTGGACCGGCTTTTATTCCGATCGGGTTTTCGACTCCTCTCAAAAATTCCACATGAGCTCCGTCAACCTGTCTTGTTCTATCACCTATCCATAACATATGAGCCGAACAGTCGTAATATTTACCGGTTATAGAATCTTTTCTGGTAAGCGCCTCTTCGTAATTTAACAAAAGCGCCTCATGAGAGGTGTATAAAACGGTTTGCGCGAGCGAAGGCGTGTTTTCCGGATTGATACCGCAAGCTCCCATAAAGTTTAGAGCCTGTTCAATTTTGTCCGAAAGCTTTTGGTATCTCTCATCCGCGGTGGTACCCGCCGAAAAATCCAGATTCCATCTATGAACTTTTCTAAGATCGGCGAAACCGCCTCTAGCAAACGCCCGAATTAAATTCTGTGTCGCCGCCGATTGATTGTATGCACTCAACATCCTGTAAGGATCCGGTTCTCTCGCCTCTTTTGTAAATTCGATGGAGTTGATGATATCACCTCTATAACTAGGAAGCGTAACGTCGCCGATAGTTTCGAAATCGCTCGATCTAGGTTTTGCAAACTGTCCGGCTATTCGTCCGACTTTTACGACCGGTTTTCCCCCCGCAAATGTCAAAATAACGGACATCTGCAAAAAGACTTTGAAAAAATCTCGAATGGTATCAGCATTGAATTCGGCAAAACTCTCCGCACAATCTCCGCCTTGAAGCAAAAAAGCTTTCCCTCGGGTTACCTCCGCAAACTGACTTTTAAGGCTTCTGACCTCCTCCGCAAATACAAGCGGCGGGTATTTACCGAGTCTCTTCTCAACATCTTTCAACAATTCCCGATCTTTATATACGGGCTGCTGCAATATCGGCTTATTACGCCAGCTATCTAATTTCCAACTGCTCATTTCATACCTCGATTTAAAAATTTTGATATTATAGTGATTATTTGTTTTAAAATCAAATTTTATGTATAATATGGGCAATATTTACGAAGGAAAAGAAATATAATGGAAGTTTTATCCGTACTGTTGGTAGGATCTATCGTTACGTACCTTATGTATCAGAACATCAACAAAGTCACCTCCTCACTTGAAATCAGCAAAAGCGGCACGTTCGAATCTTATGCCGCATTCGCCGCCGCCATTACAGAACATATCAGAAAAGTAAAAAACGACTTAGACGAAGACACCCAAACCTCATACCCAAAATTTCGTCCCAATCCTCAATGCGATACGAAAAAAACGGTCAATGAACTTTTGGATCTCATTAGAAAAACCGCACTCTATGAAACCGTTATGGCGAAAAGAAAAACTTCCAAGGAGGTCGAAGCCGAATTGAGTAAAATCCTTACGAAACTCGATGCCATTATAAAAGAGAGCTGTGTCGAGGGCGAGAGACTAGCGGATGAAGTGAGAGACGCTTTACATAAAGAATACCTGAAAATCCACTCATAACGATGCATGAACAGATCTCCTGTGCACCATTATGACATAATTGAATTTTCCACACTAAAAACACGCTGCGTCTATTTGGGCGATCGTCTGATGAAGATGCAGTACAAATATATCCAAGATTGTCCGCCCTCGCTTAACACAAAACTCGTAAAACAAGGGTGGAGACGTTTTGGGCTCTACTTCTCAAGACCCAAATGCGAAAACTGCGACCAATGCCAAAGTCTTCGAATCGACGTCAAAAACTTCACCCCGACAAGATCGCAAAGGCGGGTATTCAAACAAAAAGGCATAAGCTTTGTCGTAAGAAATCCTACCGTAACTAAGGAACATTTGAAACTCTACGAAAAATATCATCGCTTCATGCAGAAAAAAAAAGGATGGGACTATTATAGTGTCAACGAAGACTCATACAACGATCTATATATTAAGGGATTCTCTTCGTACGGTAAAGAGGTCGGATATTTCTACGATGAGAATCTCGTCGCCATAGATCTGATCGACTATCTTGAAGACGGAATCTCCGCAAACTACTTTTACTACGATCCTGACTATTCGCATCTATCTTTAGGGGTATATTCTCTGCTTATGCAGATTGAATTCGCGAAAGAGAAAAATCTCTCCTGGATATATCTTGGGTACTATGTCGAAAATTGCGACAGTCTAAATTATAAAGCGTTATATAAACCGCATCAAATTTTAAAAAATTTACCCGATATGGAGGAAGAGCCGATTTGGCTATAATCTTTTTTTATCGACTTCTTTTCTAAAAATCGTAGGAACGTCAAGATCTTCAAGAGGATTTTGAGATGGTTTGGGTCGCTCTTTTATCTCGTCGCCTTTGTCGACTTCAACGGGCGTAAGCGATCTTTTTTTACCCAATCCTTTCAATATCCTTTTCGCCTCTTGTGAATCGATAATTTTCGTTTCGACCAATGTATGGGCGATGCCTTCACAAAAGCCTTTAAGATATTTTATCTCGACCGCAGACGCGTTTGAATGTTTTTTTTCGTAAAAATGTGAAACGAGTTCGATTAGATTGTTAATAAGCTTTCTTTTTGTAAAATCGTTCATAACCGATTATACAAAAAGGCAAATAAAACTCCTATGGCACTCAAAGAGATAACTACGAAAGCTGGAAAGTTCGAAATTTCTTATGAAATTTTAAATCCCAAAAACAAGAAGGACTTTATCGTCCTTCACGGCTGGGGAAGCAATAAAGAGATCATGAAAAACGCTTTGGGCGATACGCTTGAAGAGTTCAGACATATATATATCGATATGCCCGGGTTCGGCAAAAGTACGAATTCAACCGTTTTACGCACCGAAGATTACAAAGAGATAATGGAGATTTTTTTAAACGCGCTCAACTCCGACAAAAGTATAATAGCCGGTCACTCCTTCGGTGGAAAAGTGGCAACTTTACTTCAACCCGAACTTTTGGTATTGCTTAGTAGTGCCGGAATCGTTTTGGAAAAAACTCCGTACGTCAAAGCCAAAATTTTATCTTTCAAATTTTTGAAAAAGTTGGGTCTGGGTAAGTTTTGGAATATTTTCGCATCGAATGATGTTAAAGAGATGAACCAAAACATGTATGAAACATTTAAAAATGTGGTCGATGAAAGATTCGACGATATCTTTAAAAAGTATAAAAAACCGACTCTTCTTTTTTGGGGAAATCAAGATAGCGCCACTCCGCTTGAATGTGCAAAAAAGATAAACTCGTTGATCATCGATTCGAAGCTGTATATTTTGGATGGGGATCACTACTTTTTTATAAAACACCCAAAAACGATAGAAAAAATTATAACAGAGGAATTTCATGGATAATTTTCAAATTTTTACGCTCTTTTCACACTTCATTTTTACAATGACTATTGGATGGTATTTGATCTTGAATCTCCAATGGTACGGTTACAAACTACAAAGAGTTGTCTTTCACCATAAAAAATATTACTGGCATATACTCTATTTTTTGATTCCTCTTTTGACATACTATCTTGCCGGTAACTATTTTTGGATCTACTTTTACGGCGGCCTCGTTCCGGCACTGATTTTCTGGTATAAAAGAATAGATAAAAAACTGGTTTTCACTCCGAGGGTAAAGAGATATTTCCTCTTTTTGGCATTTGCACTCTTAATAGAGGACGCTCTTTGTCTAACAAGTTTCAAATGTCGGGTTCACGGCATTATTATGCCTCTTTTATTCGCTCTTGCGGCAAGTTATCTATTCGAAAGAATGCTATTTTTGGGATACAAGAAGGATGCCGAAAAAAAACTCTCAACTATGGAAGATCTTAAAATCGTTGCTATCACCGCAAGTTACGGCAAAACGAGTATCAAAAATTTTCTATATCAAATCCTATCACAAAAATACGAAACCTACATGACTCCAAGAAGCGTCAATACTTTGGGAGGTTTGATCAAAGACATAAACGAAGATCTTCCGTTAAATTGCAAAATTTACTTAGCAGAAGCCGGTGCTAGAAATAAAGGAGATATCGACGAAATAGCGAGACTTTTGGAACATAAATATGCAATCGTGGGTAAAATCGGCTCTCAGCATATAGAATATTTTAAAACTCTTGAGAATATACGAAATACGAAAATGGAGATCATCAACTCGAAAAATCTTAAAAAAGCCTTTATCCATACAAGCGCGAACGTAAAACCCGATAAAAAGATAACTCTATTTGGGCAAAACATATCGGATATAAACGCCACTCTTGACGGGCTATCTTTCAACCTTCGTATAAACGACCAAACCGTACGTTTCGACTCTCCCGTCTTAGGATCGTTTCAAGCTATAAATATAACGGCGGCCGTACTGGCGGCGATGGAGTTGGAAATGGATCTAGAAGATATAAAAAAAGCCGTCTTGAAACTAAAAACCCCTCCGCATCGACTACAAAAAATCCGTTCAGGCGGCAAACTGATAATCGACGACAGCTTCAACGGTAATTTCGAAGGTATGTGCGCCTCGTATGATCTGGTATCCTCTTTTGAGGGCAAAAAAATTCTTGTAACACCGGGAGTCGTAGAGAGCGATAAGCAGACGAATCTCAAACTGGCAAAAAAGATCGACGAGGTTTTCGACACCGTAATAATCACAGGATCCGTCAATGCGGAAGTTTTGGCTACGAATATAAAAAAACCGAAAAAGATCATATTAAGAAAAAAAGATGAACTCGAAGAGATTCTAGCGAGCGAAACTCTACCCGGAGATTTGATACTCTTTTCAAACGATGCGCCTACTTTTATGTAAAATGCAATAGTTTAACCATATTTTACCTATAATTTTACTATTAATATGATAGGAGGCTATATGGTTAAGCATGTCAATAAAACTGTTTTAGGCTGTTCTTTGATCCTTACACTTTTTATCGGGTGCGGAGGATATGACAACGAAGATAAAAATGTCGTAGGAGAGGCGAAACTTCTGGCTCCCGCCAAGTTACTTTTTGATTTCAACTCCTCCGTTATGCAAAGCTTGATCGCACAAATAGGCATCACCGATAAACCGGCCTTCGGTATAAAAGGCTATAAAATAATTTACGCTACCAAAAATGACAAAGGTGAAGATATCAACGCATCGGGACTCGTTACCGTTCCGGTTCCAAGTTCGGCTATATTGGAGGGATTGAGAAAAAAAGGTAAAACTTACAGTATGTCGATCGTAAGCGACCAACACGGTACGATATTTCCGGATACCGAGGCTCCCACGAATGTCGCGGCTACGATAGGAACTAACGCTGCGGCTCTTCTCTCTCCCGACTCTTGGACGATACAATCTATCATCGCACTTTCGGTCGTAGGAGGTTTTGTCACGATTCAGCCAGATTACATAGGTTTTGGATCTTCAAAAGGAATTACACATCCCTATCTTCTTGAAAAGAGCTCTGCAAACTGTGTAATAGACATGATACAATCGGCACTTAAATTCGGCAACGACGGACATCTTCCGTTAAACGGTCAAATTTTCCTTACGGGCTACTCCGAAGGCGGTTACGTAACGCTAGCCGCCGCAAAAGAGATAGAGAAAAATTATCCCGATATCTCTTTAAAAGGCGTCGCACCTATGTCCGGACCTTATGATCTAAATCTCACGGGAATGGGTGTTTTATCGTCACCGACGATGCAAAGACCCGATTTCATAGGAGGTATAATCAACTCATACGGCCAAAACTACGATATCGATCTTACGACTATGGTAAACGAACCGTACGCGACAAAACTTCCAACCTTTTTTCTCGGAGACTATACGGGAGCTCAGATTCGTGCCGAACTTACCGAATCGATAGATGAATTCTTCGTTACAAACTTCAAAGTCGATTTCTTGACAAATCCGAACAACAAACTTAGAACTCTATTTGTCCAAAACAGTGTGAACGACTATAAACCTAAAACCAAAACAAAACTCTATTATTGTAAAGGCGATACGGTCATACCGTCCGTGATTCCCGAATCAAGCGCCGCAAAAATGGGTATCGAAGCCGTAAACATAGGCGATACGTATGAACATGTCGAGTGCGCGTCACCCGCGTATGAAGCAGTGACACAATGGTTCAATGAATTAAGGAGCGAATAATGAAAAATTTTCTAATAAAAACCACCCTACTTAGTATCTGTGCGTCATCAGCACTTTTCTCCAGCGCATACAGACTTCCCGAACAATCTCCTAGATCTACGGCACTCTCGGGTGCCTATTTGGCAAATGCCGGCGGAGCCGATACATCATATTTCAACCCGGCGAATATGGCGTTTAACGATAATAAAAATATCTCTTCCGCAGCTTTGACATATGTCTCGCTGGCTAAAATAAAATATACCGACGATCAAAACCCCGCTTTTAACTCGGAGTCAAAAAAAGAGGATCTTTTTATTCCTCACCTTTTCTTCTCATCGAAAGAGTACGACGGTTTTCGTTACGGTATATCCTTGACAGTTCCCGGCGGTCTGTCGAAAAGATGGGATAGCCCCTACGCTAAAGCTAGTGCACAAGAATTCACTTTAAAAATCATAGAGATCAATCCGGTCGTTTCATATCAAGTAAACGACAAGTTCGCGATTGGAGGCGGGGCTAGAGTGATATATAGCGAAGGAATAGTAAAAAGCGATGCTACGGCTATCGGAATACCGGCAAAAAGAGATATGCAAGCCGATACGATCGAGTACGGATATAATCTGGCACTTACATACAAACCGATACGAAATTTAAATATCGCGGCTAGTTACCGCTCCAATATCGATCTAAAAGAGGAAGGCAACGCAAAACTGTATCTAAGCGGTACGAAACTCTACGACGGCGGCGCGAATGTTACGGTACCCTTACCGGCCGTTGCGGCCGTAGCGCTCTCCTACGATTTGGGATCAACCGTTTTGGAATTTGAATATGACAAAACGATGTGGAGCGAATACAAGGCTCTTGACTTCGAGTTCAACGACAATGTTCCCTTGGCTCTTAAAGCGGCGTTTGACGATCCAAAACCCAGAGAATGGAAAGATACGAACGCTTTTAGAGTGGGGATCACTCACCGCTATAACGACAAACTGACTCTCTTAGGAGGTTTTGCCGTCGATGAGAACCCTGCCGATAGCAGATATTTAGGCTTTGAACTTCCCGATTCCGACGCGAAAATATACTCCGGAGGTTTCGAATATAAATATAGCGACCAATTAAGTTTCGCCGCCGCCGTACTTTATGACGACAAGGAATCAAGAGCGATTTCTCAAGGAAGAAGTGCCGCCGATCCCTTGGCGATAGAAGGTGAATTCAAAGACGCTTCGGCTCTACTTGTAACGGTCGGCGCCTCGTATAGTTACTAATAAGGATGATATAAATGAAAACACTATTTTTGATATTGACCGTTATGATTTTCGTCGGATGCGCAACGACGGACAAAACTGTAAAAACCGCGAAAAGTTTCAACTCTTTTCAAAGTGTAGCCCCGAAAAAGGCGATTATTTTACAAAAAGGTGAAAATAGATACTCATGTGCGATATGCGGAATGAATTTGCCCTCTTTTTACAAAACAAATCATGCCGCAAACACTAAAAACGGCGAAAAGCAATACTGCTCTTTGCACTGTCTTGTTTACGATAACGAAATCAATCATACGGATTTGATGAATGTAAAAGTCGTGGATACCGATACTTTACAATTCATACCGGCTCTTAAAGCCTACTATGTTACCGGAAGTAAAATGCCTGCTACTATGAGTTCAGTAAGCAAATACGCATTTTCGACGAAAGAGGCCGCCGAAAAATTTTCAAAGCTTTACGGCGGTAAAGTGATGGGCTTTTATGACGCCTATGATATCGCTATCAAAGATTTTACAAAAAAATAGCATACAAAAGAGGATATATGGCATCAGGTTTTTTCGCGCTATTTGACGACATCGCCTATCTACTGGATGACGTGGCGACATCCGCCAAAATAGCCACCAAAAAGACGGCCGGCATATTAGGCGACGATCTGGCGGTAAACGCAAAAAAAGCTTCGGGATTCGTAAGTGAGAGAGAGCTCCCTGTTATTTGGGCGATTACGAAAGGTTCGTTTTTAAACAAGTTCATCATACTTCCTTTTATCTTTTTGCTAAGTGCTTACGCCCCTTATATCATAACGCCGCTTTTAATGATAGGAGGTCTCTATCTGGCATTCGAAGGAGCCGAGAAAATTTATGAATACCTTTTTCATAAAGACGTAAATGAAAAAATGATCGAAAACTTCAATGAAAAAAAGAAGATAAAATCGGCTATTTTAACCGATTTCATACTTTCGCTGGAGATTATCATCATCGCTCTAGGAAGTGTTAGCAACGAGCCTATCTTGAAGCAGATAGCCGTTGTAACATTCGTGGCTATTGTCGCCACCATAGGCGTTTACGGTTTGGTAGCGCTTATAGTGAGAATGGACGATATAGGCTACCGACTCATCGAAACGAAAAAAATAGCTTTCGTAAAGATAGGTTATCTGCTAATCAAAGCATTACCAAAGATCATAAGAGCGTTGGCTTTTATCGGGACGATCGCTATGCTTTTGGTCGCCGGAGGAATCTACCTACACAATATAAAAGCGCTCCATGACCTTTTTCACTCCATTCCTTCTCTGCTTTCGGAATTAATTGTCGGTCTAGTCATAGGAGCGGCAACGTTTGCGATCGTTGAAAGTTTCCGCAAGTTTTTGCCTAAAAGCAGCTCTTAAAGCTCGTTTATCTTTTTTAGATAAAACTTTGTCCGGGGCATCGAATCGAAATTTTCAAAAGCTTCGTATGCGTTTTTCGAAAGTTCGGGGTAGTTTTTTTCATTAAATTTCATAAATCCCTCCACTAAAGAGTCCACATTTTTCGGCTCGACTAAAAAACCCGTTTTACCGTCTTGCACTATCTCGGCGATAGCCGCAAGATTCGTCACCAAAACAGGACGACCGGTCGAATAAGCCTCAATAACGATACCCGGATATCCTTCTCTATGACTCGGAAGCACTAATACGTCGGACTCTTTTAATTTTTCAACAACTTCGTCCGGTGTAAGAGAACCTTCATATGAGGTATTGAATTTCGATATATATTCCGGACTGTATTTTTCCTCATGAACCGGACCGTAAATCTTTATATCGAAACTTTCATCGACTCTTTTACAAGCTTCAAGTAACTCTTGCGTACCTTTTTCATCTTTTAGATGACTGATATAGACGAATTTTTTTTTAAAATCGCTCTTAAAAGAGCTTCCCGGGGCTCTTCTTCTGACATTAGGAAACCAGTAAGTTTTTGAATTGAATTTCTTGAAATACTCCACAAGATATTTCGTTTCGAAAAAACTTAAATCCGCTTTCATTAAAACATACTCTATCAATTTTTTACGAAGAGGATCGGCATTTTCATATATTTGGTTAAAATTGCCGGCAAATTTCCTCAAGCTCACGCTTTTTTTAAACAACTTCGCGAAAAAAAGAATAAAAGGGGCAATAAGTATGTAATGGTTTGCGGTTCCATGAATACTTACATGATCGTAATTTTTGACATTTTTTAAAAACTCTTTCATAACGACAAAAAACGTATGTGCGATATTTTTATAACAATTTTTGTTTGAATTAATCGCCAAATGCTCGATTTCAAGCTCTCTCATATCTTCGAGTAACTGCTCGAACAAAACCGTCACACCTCCGGCTTGCTTCATATCTTCGGCATACATCGGGCCTATAAGAATTATCTTTTTACCATCAATCGACACTCTTCTCTCCTATTTGATCTTTTTTATATATTTTTTTAACTACGACTCGTGCAAAATAGAGCTCTACCGATATAATAGCCGTGTTCACCAAAATAAATCCCAATATCGGATAACCGGCAAACAGCATATGCACGATAATTATAACGGCAATAAGTCTAATTATATTTAATTTCAATTCGAGCATATTGAAATTGAAAGTTTTGGACAAAAGGCTAAAAAGACTCAAATACGCTATAACTATACTCGAATATATAAGTATGAAAACATAAATCGACGAGTTGATCGAAAGATATGAGGGCTTTATCACCTCTACAATCCAAGCTATTAAAAAAGAGACAATCACTCCCCCAAGAAGCACATACCACTTATATCTTAAAAGAGTATTTATATGATTTAGAACCTCTTTCATCTGAGAAATGTTAAACTTTGACAAAAAATAAGATCTCAATGAGGAGATAAAGATCATTATCAATCCGCCGAAACTCATAGCGTAACCTATCTCCGCCAATGTCGTCGTCATCTTCTCATCGACCATATAAATGATAACATATCTGTTCGTATAGATATATAGACCGTTGATTATATAAGTAAGCGCAGAAAAAATCAAAAACTGTTTGACTCTCTTCAAAAAGATCCTTTTGAATCTTTTGGTTTTTATCTTCTCTTTGCATTTATAAAGAAACTCCAGATTGTATTTCAAGTTTAACGAAATCACCATCGCAAACGGTAGAATGAAAAGATACAGATATATCAAATCCAAATCGATATCGTTTACGAAGAAGAGAATATAGATCAAAAAAGCGACTCTAACGAACAAAATTAAAAACGAATTTACTATTATGAACTTTATTCTCTTCTTTGCAAGTAAAGTGGTTTTAAAAAAGATCCAACTAAGAAGAGCAAAAATGCTCAAATAGATAAACTCTTGCGTGATTCCGAGATTTTGCACGCCGAAAAAAATATCCGTATAATGTCCTAAAACGCTTTGAGATAAAATAAATAAAAATATAAATATAAATATCTGTATCAACGCATTGATCTGATCCGAAATTCTATATATCTGATTAAACCGAAGATAGCTTACCGTAAGTCCGAATTCAAATACGAAAATAAGCATCATTATTATATTAAAAGCTGCGGAAAATCCGGCCATACTCTCGATATTTAATTTATACGGTATCAAAAGCGCTATAAGATATGTCGAAAAGCTGTAAACCAGGTTGGATATAAAAAACAGCGCACCTTCATTGGCTAAGAGCGCTTTTATTTTTGCAAGCACGGATCTGTTTCCTTGAATGAATTTTTGATATGAGTCAAACTATCCGATAAATATATCGGATAGTTGTTTATTTTTTACTTCTAATTTTTTCTATATCAAGAGATTGTTTGCAGATTACCCTTTTGCCTCTTGCACTTTTTTCAATTTTATCCACAACTTCAACATCAAAATCTATACCGTCACGAACAAGTTTTTTCATTCCGGATATTACATGATCTTTATCGACCTCGCCTTTACGACTCTCGACCAATACGGTCACTTTTCCAGGCTGCGTTTGTCTGTATTGGATATTTCTTATCATATCCAAAGGAAGATGCTGACCGCCGCACATCGTTGTAATAGAAACGAGCCTTTCATCTTCGGTCACAAGATAGTCCTGAGTACGCCCCTCGATATTTCTAACCTCTCTTGCTATATCGGTACCGTCAAAATAGAGTATCTCACCCGAAACTTCATCCGCAGTTTTAAAATTGATAAACGGCATAACAAAGTTATCGAACGATGTTCCCACTATCTCGTTATCGACGATTCTTGGAACGCCATAAGCGTTTACGAAGTGATAATTGTCAAAATTGAGTCTATAAGCTCCTACCACTCTCTCGGTATGACCGTAATCGGCTAAAATATCCACATCGTCGAAAAACTCTTTTATAGTTTTGAAATCAGGCTCGTATATACTCTCCGAAGAGACTATAACGCCCTCGATTTTCAAAGGCTCTAATCCGAACTGCTTAGACATAGCTATGAAACTAAGTACCGCACTCGGATAACCGAAAACGAATTTCGGTTTAAATTTCTTCGCCCTCTCGTACATAAGCGGAAATTTATCCGAATTCATATAGTTATTCGAAAGATATAGATAATTGTCCACCGGCTCGTACTCCCAATATATCTCTTTATCCGGATCAGACACTTCACGCCCCTTTAAAAGAAGAGTTTTATCGCGGTATTTATATCCGATCTTCGAAAGCGTATATAAGGAGTAAGCTTTGTGTTTGGCGCGACTTGTATATAATGGATGAAAATATTGAGTCGGAGTGGAGAGAGAACCTCCGCTGAAATACGGTACGGGCTTCTCCACTTTATCGGTATAAAGACGATCGAGATTCGCCTTTATATCATGTTTTGTAATGCTAGGAAAAAGTTTTAAATCTTCGATAGATTTGAAATCTTTCGAACTGACTCCATGTTTTTGAAAATGTTCTTTATAAAAGGGTATATTCTCTTCGGCGAAGATAAGCGTTTCGAGAGTTTTGTTGTAGATAAACTCTTGTTTGAACTGCTCGTCAGATTCTTCGAACTTTTTATATCTGTTCATAAACTCCGAGTACAATTTACCGTAGCGAATACCGATTGGAATATTGCCGTAAAGCGTTCCCAAAAAGGTTTTTAACGACTGAGGCATTTTATAGTAGGTGTCTCGATACAGATGAACGACGCTGTCAAATGAAAAACTCATAAACATCCTTTGAAAATAAAAGTTAATTAAATTTATATTAAATATTATCTAAAAAACCATAATTTAAGTTTAAATGGTGACAAAATTTACCTTTTACCCAAAATAAGTTAATAAATCATACCGATTTTACAGCCTTCAACTCCATCTCAGTTTTATTTTTTCGCTCTTTTGCAATACGAATATTTTCAACTCTTTTTGCTTTTATCTCATCAATATCGAGATCTTGTTTACAAGCTATCCATTTACCTCGATCGCTTCTTTTTATCTTATCGACGACTTCCACTTCAAACTCAATTCCGTCTTTGACGAGATTTTTCAGACCTCTATATATCTCATCCTTACCGTTATAGGCTTTACCTTTTTCTATTATCGCTTTCACTCGTCCAGGCTCTTTTTGTCTATATTGAAGATTCGCCACCACATCGGATCTTAAATGATGTCCGGCATAAAGTGTCGTCAAGGAAATTAACCTATAATCGTAAGTAACCAAATAATCCCCTCTTCTGCCTTTAATATTCGAAACACTTTTGGCAATATCGCTATTTTCGTAAAAAATAATTTTCGAATCCGTTTCGTCACCGCTTTTATAATTTATATACGGCATAACGAAATTATCCAGTGAAGTTCCGACTATTTCATTATCCACAATACGTGAAATTCCGTACACTCCTAAAAATTCATACGGTGACAAATCGACTCTGTACGCACCTACAACCCTCTCCGTATGACCGTAATCGATTAATACCGGAACACCGCCGTAAAACTCTTTCAACTCTTTTATATAACTATCATGAACACTCTCGGACGATAGAATGATACCCTCTATCCTCAAAGGATCATATCCGGCCTCCTTCGTAGCATACATAAAATTCAAAACGGCACTCGGATAACCGAATATGAATTTCGGTTTAAAAGAGTTCGCCTTTTTATAAATCAGCTCAAACTTATCGCTTAGTATATAATTGCTCGTAACGTTGAGCATATTTTCGACTGCTTCGTAATCCCAATATATATCTCTTTTTTTATCGACGACCTCTCGTCCCTTTAAAAGTAGAGTTCTGTCTCTATAATTGTAGCCTACTTTTTTAAGCGTAAAAATGGAATAAGCTTTATGTTTCGCGCGTCCGGTGTAAAGCGGATGATAAAATTTTGTCGGTGAAGAGGTCGAGCCGCCGCTAAAATAAGCCTTTGGCTTTTCAACGACATCCGTATATAGATCGTCAAGATACTCTTTGATATCCCTTTTGGTCAATGTCGGAAACTTTTTCAAATCCGAAAGCGTTTTAAAATCACTCACGCTAACACCGTATTTTGCAAAACTTTTTTGATAAAACGCGATATTTTGTTCGGCGAACATTAACGTTTCGAGAGTTTTATAATATAGATACTCCTCCCTAAGAGAATCATCCCATCTCTCGAAGAGTTCGAAAATATTCAAAAAATCACCATATGCCGCCCCGTATCTTTTTTCTATCGGAATCGCACCGTAAATCGATCCTAAAAACGTTTTTAAAGATTGAGGCATTTTATAATAAACGCCTTTATATATGTGTGCCAAACTATCAAAAGAAAAACTCATTGCCAACTCTTTATATTATTGTTTTTTGATAAAGAGATATCGACAATTATTTTATTTGTTTGATAGATTTATTCCATTATTTTTACAAAAATTCGAAAAAGTGGTTATTGTGTGTTCTTTTGTCGCGTATTCTAAGAAAAAATCGAGTTTCTTAAGCGAAAAAGGAGTCAAAGCTTTCGGATGACCGATGACGACGAAATTACCGTTCTTATCCTCTTTCGCATTCGCGATTAAAGCTTTCTTAAGTAATTTCGCACGGTATCCGTCCATTGAAACCAGAGATTTGGAAGATCTTGTCAACATTCTAAACATCGAGCTGTTTGAGGTACCTCCGGCTCCTATACCGTCTGAAAAAACCTTATGCTTGTCTTTGCCGAATTTCTTAAAATAAGCGAACTGCCAAAAAAATAGAGGCGAGACTTTATAAGTACTGATTGGAATCTCCGCGAAATATCCATTTTCATCCTCCGCTATAGGGTCGTTTTCAAAACGATAAAAAGATTTTTTAGGCGAACCTCTAAAATCGTAAAAATGCGTATTCGAACTGTTGTATCCATCTTCATAAACAGTGGAGTCAAGCCATATACCGTTTTGTTTCAGAGCCTCTTTTAATTTATCAAAAGGTTGAAGACACCATCCTCCCGCTCTATACGCAAAGATCTCGTCACCGGTTATATCGATTAGAATTTTTTTATATCGTTTGACTATATCATCTATCTCTTCTTTAGAGAAACTGTGAATTCTAAATCTCGAAGTATCCATATGCCATCCGTTTTCATCATAAGTACAATCTTCCCAATGAGGATGAATATGAAGCTGAATATCATGACCTTTTTGATGTAACTCTCTTATCTGCTTCGTTACGACATTTAAATCCTCGGCGGCACTTTGGTACTCCTTGGCATAATAAGATAGTCTTTGAATATATCCGCTATCGATGAAAAAGATAAACCGTACATCGTATTTATCGCCGACTTCCAGTAATTTTTGCGTAGGTATGATTATCGAGTTTTTAACGCTACCGGGATTTGAACCGGAAAAAAGTTCGTAATCTAGTGTTAAAAATATATTCATATATTCTCTTTTAGATTTTATTTATAATATCATTATAGTTTATAGAGATAAACTTTTACTTAAAAAAGTCGAATTAGTTAAAATTGACAAGCGGTATCGATTAAGATATTTTCTATATAATAAAATAAATACTGTAATTGTAATTTTTAAGTAAGGAGAAATTTTGAAAAAAATTCAGCTCTTATTACTCCTGATAAGCTGGCTTTTTACCGGGTGTACTCAAATGCAGATTCATAAAAATATCTCAAAAGATTTTAAATCGGCTAAATTAAAAACCGTCGCAATCGTTCCTTTTGAGAACTTAACGCAAACCCCTCTAGCCGGCTATAGTGCCGCTTCGATCTCTAACGTTATAATGCAAAGTCACGGTTTTAAAACCGAGCCTATAAAACTAAAACCTGATCCGGACGAGATTTTTAACGAAAATAGGTTCGAGCGACTCGAATTACTAAATGAGATAAAAAAAAGAAAAATCCC
Organism: uncultured Sulfurospirillum sp.; assembly: GCA_964573205.1. GTDB lineage: Bacteria > Campylobacterota > Campylobacteria > Campylobacterales > QNZT01 > QNZT01. The sequence goes on from CAZNIT010000022.1 coordinate 170,461, forward strand.
TTACGCCTTATTCGGTAAAGTAACAGAGTGGCGATACAAAATAGGAATGGATGCCGAACCTATCGTAGGTCTGATAATCGAGATCGTCGATACTGCGAACAATAAAGTTATCTACTCGGCGACCGGCAGCCAAAGCGGTACGTCAAAGGGCGCCTTATCGACACTATCTCAATCCGTACTGGATAAAATTTTACCCCGATAATGGATTTTTTAAAAAAACGTTTTAAAAACGAAACAACACTCTCAATAATTTGGGAGACAGTACTTATCTCCGTCACATTTATCTCTCTAGTCTATTTTATCAGCACGGATATAGAGGTGAAACTCGACAGTTTCCAAGATATCGCACTTCTATTTTTAGCTCTTATAACCCTTTTCAACGGTACTCTTAGCGGAGTTACCGCTTTGTCGGTTTTGACGTTCGGTCTCTATTTTTTTTCATTCACTTTCGATATGAGAGTTTTTTTGGAGTATTTAGTATTCGTACTGCTTTTTGGAGAATTCCATTTTCATTTCAAACGAAAAGGCAAAGAAGATAAAGAGGAGAAAAACTACTTAAAAGAGAAGTTCAGAGAACTTAGTAACGCCTTTTTCGCTTTGAAAGTATCTCATGATCAACTCGAAAAGGGTTATCTTCTAAAACCGGTTACGTTAAGAACACTGATTATCGACCTAAGTTTGGACGATACTTCAAAAAACGCATATATAAAACTTTTCGAAACTTTTGAGGAAGCTTTCAGTCTCAAAAGCGCCCTCTTTTGTGAACTTAACGACGATTTTGAAACAAAAAGCGTAATTCCTCTAGGTGAATCGACTTTCCGATACGATGAATCTCATCCTATGATCGATAAAGCTCTAAATAGTAAAAAAGCGGTTTTTCTTTCACAAAGCGAAATAACGATGATGGAAAAAGAACCGGCCTTGGCGGTTTTACCTATTTTGGATTCAAAAGAGAACATCAAAGCTCTTTTTATCATAGAAAAGATGGATTTTTTAGAGTTTAATATGGACAATATCTTAAAAATCCAAATTCTTCTTGAATATCTTACCCAAGAACTCAGCTACAACGAAATAAAAGCTTCTTTACCGAAACATAAAGCCTTTTCCAGACTGGACGCCAGATTCGTTTTCGAGATAAACAGACTCTCTTCGATGTATGAAAGATACTCCGTAGTAAGCGCTTTCGTACTTGTTCATACGGCAAATCCGGCCATCTCGTTGGTAATTGAGGATTTCAGGCAAAAAAAGATGCGCCTTTTAGATATGGTCGATACGATGAAAATCAACAAGAACGTTTTTTTCCTCTTTTTGCTTCCGCTGGAGAGAGTCTCAGGCGCCGTCAGCTTCAAACGAAGAATCGATAAAGAGCTTACCGGTTTTTCAGATGACGAATATAAGATCCTCATCACACAAATCAATGAAATTCAAAAAATTCAACACTGGATAAGCGAATATGATCAATAAAATATTTGCACTTTTTGCCCTCTTGATCGCAATTTACCTTGAGACGGAAGCTTTGAAATCGGCAAATACCGATTTGCATGATATATCCGGGCTGATTCACTTTTTTATATATCAAATACTATACTCCCTCGCTATGGCCTACTCACAATTTCAGTTCGTACCGCAAATTTATAAAGAGCGAAAAAAAGCTCTTTTCATACTCTTATTTATGTTCGATTTCTTCGTACCTGTTTTAGGAGCGCTCTTTTGTTGGCTACTTCTTTTGTGGGGATTCAAAAAGAGTCAGCAAATCAAAATCATCACCCGAACCGACAACATAGATCCTCATGAAATATCAGAGGGATTTCCGGTTGTAGAGAGAATCTTCGGCGAGGGCTCGCTGAAGAGTCTTTTGCAAAATAGATTCGCTCCCTCCCAAAGAAAAATAAAAGCTCTATCTATCTTGACACAGATGAAGACGAAATCTTCTTTGGAACTCATACGAGGTACGCTTTCGGATCCCGACGATGAAGTTCGTCTGGTCGGATTTTCCATGATAGACAAGATGGAAAAAAAGATAAATGAAAAAATTACCGAGCTTAAAAATGTCATTACCACCCAAAGAGATGCGAAAAAAAGAGCTTCTTATCACAAGGAGTTGGCATTTACCTATTGGGAACTGCTATACCAAGGACTTGTCGATGAACAACTTAAGACCTTCGTCATAGAGAACCTCATCAAAGAGATCGACTATGCGAAAAAAGAGATCGACGACGATCCCGCACTTTACAAATTGGAAGGTAGGGTACTTCTAATACAGTCAAAATACGATAAAGCTAAAGCGTCTTTCGTAAAAGCTCTGGATCTTGGCATCGCCAAAACCGAAGTTGCGGCATATATGGCGGAGATATCTTTTCAAGAACGAAACTATTCTAGAATAGCTTACTGGATGAGAAAAATTCCCCCTCAAACTTTAAACTATCAGCTTCAATCACTAAAAGCCGTATGGACAGGGGAGAGTCTGTGAAAAAACTGATAGATAAAAAGAAGAATATCGACATCTTGATCATCAGTGAAGGAACCTATCCTTATGTCAGAGGCGGAGTTAGTTCTTGGATTCATCAACTTATGCACGGTCTGGATGAATTTAATTTCGGTATCGTTTTTATTGGAAGTAAAAAAGACGATTACAATGAAATAAAGTATCAATTTCCTGAAAATCTCGTCTTTCTTCTGGAAGCTTATATGTTCGATTTTGAGAAAAAAGTAGGCATCAAATCTCTAAAAGGTGACGAAAAAGCGAAACGAAACGTTCAAAAAATCCACAAATGGTTCAAATCGTCTAACCAGCGCTTTCCAAAAGAGTTATATACTCTTGATTTCTACATCAATCAAGTTGACGAAAAATTCTTTTTATATTCCGAAATGTCATGGGAATTTATAACCGCTTTGTATGAAAAAAACTGTCCCGACATGCCTTTTATCGACTATTTTTGGACGGTAAGAAGTATTCACGCTCCGATATGGACGCTAGCGAAAATCGCAAAAAAGATCTCATCGAAAGCGAAAGTGATCCATACGCCTTCGACCGGTTATGCCGGCTTTTTGGGTGCCCTGCTTTCGAAAAACGATTCGATTCCGCTTATTTTAACAGAACATGGAATTTATACTAAAGAAAGAAGAATCGATCTACTCTCAAGCAATCTCTTTTCATACGAGAAGATAGATCTTTTAAAGCAGAGTTATGAAGACGACTATATAAAACAGATGTGGATAAAATTTTTTGAAGGGATAGGACTTTTTTGTTACGATCAATCAAATCCCATACTATCACTCTACAACGGTGCGAAAAATGCACAAATCGCATATGGAGCGAAAGAGGAGAGATGCTTTGTCGTACCAAACGGCGTTGATACTGTAAATTTGAAAAAAGCTTATGAAAAGAGAGAAAAAGAGATTCCGATGATCGTAACGCTCATAGGTAGAGTCGTCGCTATAAAAGATATAAAGACTTTCATTAGAGCTATTCGTATTGCCGTTTACGAAATACCGAATCTTGAAGGGTGGATAGTGGGTCCTATGGACGAAGATCAAGAGTATGCGCTTGAGTGTCTTCAAATCGTACAAAATTTGGGACTTCAAAAGAACGTAAAATTTCTTGGCTTTCAAAACATAATCGACATTCTTCCAAAAAGCGGTATTCTCACTCTCACTTCGATCAGCGAGGGAATGCCTCTTGTCATACTCGAAGGTTTTGCCGCAGGTCTTCCTTGCGTGGCTACGAATGTCGGATCTTGCAAAGAGTTGATAGAAGGTGCGTTAAACAAAGAGGATATAGCCGTAGGAAAAGCGGGCGAAGTGGTGGAGATAGCCAATGCCGCCGGTCTCGCAAAAGCGTATATCAAGATACTGTCAAATGAAGATATCTACTATAAATATCAAAAAAACGCACTTAAAAGAGTCAACGACTTTTATACGCAAGAGCAATTTTTCAATACATATAGAGATATCTACAAAAAGGCGCTATCATGGCGGGCATAGGGTTTCAATTAAAAAAGATACTCAAAAAGGGTACACTCTCCTCTATGCTCGAAACATATACGATCTCCGCCGTCTTAAGCAGCGGTCCGTGGGTTATCTCAATGATCGTAATGATGCTCATCGGATTCGTCTCTTTCGCCATCTCAACCGCACAAGCACAAACAAATGAGTTTCAATCGATCGTCACATACGTCTTGATGTTGGCTTCAAGTCTTATTTTCAGCAGTTTTTTTCAACTCCCCTTCACCAGATTCGTGGCCGATAGAATCTTCGAGAAAAAAGATTATCTAGTATTGCCGAATTTTTTCGGACTCATAGTCGTGATCTTCATAACGGGCGCTCTTTTTGTAATACCGTTCTCTTTATGGCTTTTTTACTCTCAAAGCAACCTTTTTTTGATTCTTTTCATCTCCACCTTCCTCACTTTAAACGGTGTATGGATAACCAATATACTAGCGACAAGCCTTCGTTTTTTTAAAATTACGATAATCGCGTACGCAATTAGCTATATTCTTATATTCATACTCGCGATGCTCTTTAAAGATCATTCCAAAGAGGGATTGTTATTCTCTTTTTTAATCGGAAATCTGCTACTTTTTTTCATACTGGTAATGGCCATCATCTATCACTATCCTTCCCCATATTTGATAAGATTCGATTTTTTCGACAAAAGGGGTTTTTATTATAAACTCGGAATTACAGGGCTCTTTTATAATCTTGGAATATGGATTGATAAGATAATTTTCTGGTACTCTCCGATCACGGGTTACAGCGTTGTTGATAACCTTCGAACATCTATCGTTTACGATCTGCCCATATTTTTAGCTTATCTAGCCATAATTCCCGGAATGGCGGTCTTTTTTTACAGACTAGAAGCCGATTTTTCGGAAAATTACGACAAATTTTACGATGCGGTAAGAGAAAAAGGCACACTCTCCAATATTAGAAAAGAGAGATACAAGATGATCGATACGATCCGCCTTTCGCTTAGAGAGATATTGATCGTTCAGGGAATTTTCAATCTGATCTTGTTTATGGTTTCACAACCTCTATTTTCCATGTTGAATCTGCCCCAACTGTATCTCTCTCTATTTTATATAGATCTTATCGGTACACAATTACAGCTTGGATTTATGTCCGTCCTCGCAATACTCTTTTATCTGGATAGACAAAGAGAGGCTATGGTTTTAAGCATACTGTTTTTTATTTTGAATGCTCTTGGAAGTTATCTCTCCATACAAGCCGGCCCTTTCTTTTTCGGTTACGGTTTTGCGATTTCACTTTTAACAGTCTTCGTTATTTCGCTAATTTGGCTTAGATATACGATGAGGAGGCTTGAATATGAAACTTATATGTTACAGTAAAATTCTATTTCTTATAACAGCGCTTTTTACGAGTATCTATGCAAATCAAAACCCCTCGGTAGCCATCTATTACGGTAACCAACCGAATGATCAACTTATGCAAGGGTATGATTGGATAGTCGTCGATGCCGATCAGATAGATCCGATATGGACAAGAAGATATCCGAATAAACTTTTCGCGTATGTCAGTGTCGGAGAGTTCGAAAGTTGGCGACATAAAGACGAACAAATTGATAAAAAGTGGCTTCTAAAAAACAACGATGCGTGGAACTCGAAAATAGCGGATCTGAAAAATAAGAAATATAGAGAATTTTTACTTAAAAAGATACGCAAACTTCATAACTTGGGATATGACAACTTTTTTCTCGATACTCTCGATTCGATCTTCGGTATCAAGATGAATGAAAAAGAGAGACTAAAACAAAAAGAGGCGTTAAAAAATATAATAAAAGAGATAAGAGCGAGATTTCCCGATGCGAAACTCATAGCCAATAGAGGCGTCGAAGTGATGGAAACGCTTTGTAAAAGCGTAAACGCCTTTGCCATAGAGTCTCTATACAAGGGTATCGACGTCAAAAATAAATCTTATATAGATGTAAATCAAAACGACGCAAAATGGATAAGAACGCAACTCGACAAAGCCTCAAATTGCGCTCTAATTCCGATCGTCATAGATTATGTCAGCGTATATGATCGAAAAACCAGAATCGAAATCGCCCGAAAGATAAAAGCAGACGGATACGTTCCTGTCATTAGCGATATATATCTTAAGTATTTCTCCTCATCCGAAAAAGAGATGATCAAAAGAGAAGTTTTGATTTTGTACGACTCTACGAATCTAAAAGACGGGGATAAAGTCTATTCCGGCGCTCATCTGTTGGCCAGTATGCCGCTTGAGTATATGGGATATATACCGGTTTTAAAAGATATGAAAAACGGTTTACCGATTTTCGATCCCAACAGATATGCGGGTGTTATAGTATGGACGGATAGATACGCAACGAACCAAAAAGAGTTTTTTAACTGGATTGTCCACTTAATAGAAAATAAGCAAAAGATTCTATTTATCAACGATTTCGGTTTCCGCATGAATGGAAAAAGAGCCAAAAAACTGGCACTCGAATTTAAAAATTCCCCGCCCTCATCATCTCTTTACGCGAAAGTGACCTATAAAGATAAAATTGTAGGTTTCGAACTGCCGCCGCTTGTGGATAAAACACCCTACACGCTAAAAGCCAAAGAGGCCGAAATCTTGATAAAAGCCGAAACTTCATCGAAATACCTATTTGACGCCGCAGCTATAACTTCATGGGGAGGTTACGGTATAGGCGGATGTTTGGTAAGAGATATCGACAACGAACCGATGTGGAGCGTCGATCCTTTTAAACTCTTCAAAAAAGCTTTGAGACTTCCCGCCATACCCGCACCCGATCCCACCACGCAAAACGGACGAAGAAATCTCTTTATCCATATAGACGGTGACGGCTTCGTTGAAAAAACCGTTTTTAATCCGAAAAAATACGCATCGCAAATTCTTTTGGAAGATGTACTAAGAAGATATCCCCTACCTCACTCCATCTCCGTCATAGAGGCGGAGATAGCAAAAAACGGACTCTATGCGAAAATCTCCTCCAAAATGCGAAAGGTAGCGAAAAAGATCTTCCTCCTACCGTATGTAGAACCGGCTTCGCATAGCTTTTCGCACCCGTTTAAATGGCAAAAACTGATAAACGAAAATATCGATAAAAAACTTGAACGAAGTTATCATCTTCCAATAAAAAATTACCGTTTTTCCCTTAAAAGAGAGATACCTGGTAGTATAAAATACATAAACGAAAAGCTGCTTGAGAAGAGTTATAAAAAGTGCTCTCTCTTTTTCTGGACAGGAGATTGTCTGCCTAGTGAAGAGGCGTTGAGGATGTGCGAAACAAACGGTATAAAATCGATCAACGGCGGAGATACGACCGCAACAAAAGAGAACCCTTGGCTAGGTAGAATCGCGCCTTTTGCTCTTCAACGAGGCTCCTTCTGGCAGATATATGTAGCAACGCAAAATGAGAATATATATACAAACGATTGGAGAGGACCCTTTTGGGGTTATCAAAAAGCCGTCGAAACTTTTGCCATTACAAACGAACCCAAAAGGTTAAAGCCGATAAATATCTATTATCACTTCTATTCCGCATCGAAAAAACCGTCTCTTGAAGCTCTGCACAAAGTTTATAGATGGGCGCTTGAACAAAAAACCATTCCTATTTTCACTTCCGAATATATAGATATTGCTCATGATTTTTACAAAACCGTGCTATTTAAAAAAGATAATAAGTTCATCATAAAAAACGGAGGCTATTTAAGAACTCTACGCATATCCGAAAAAGACGGATATCCGGACATACAAAGATCAAAAGGTGTTATCGGTTTTTGGGATGAGAAGGATAGAAGATACATCCACCTCGACAACAAAAACGAACATACTCTAATATTATCGCCCCAAAAACCAAGCACTCCTTATTTGATGAATTCAAACGCAAAAACGGTCTCTTTTTACAAAGATGAAAAGTCGATCGTTTTCAAACTTCGCTCATATGTAAAATTAAAAGCGATCTTTCATACAAATAATAGCTGGAAAATCGTATCAAAGATAGATAAATACTCCATTTCCAAAAAGGGTGAAAGAATCGAGATAAATGCCGGCGCCAACGACGTTATAGAGGTAAAATTTGTCAAAACAAAATAGATTCGAACCAAAAGTCATAACTTATTACGAGTTGGCCGGCATCGTCGTTTTGACATTTAGCTTACTGATTCTCTTTTTCCCGAAAAACAGCGTTAAAAAAGTGATACAAAACGAAAAAAGCAATTACGATCTTACTATCATCTATCTTAAAAGTATCGCTCAAGCCTATCCTGACGATCCGGATAACTGGCTTAGACTTATCGAAGCGTATCTGAAAATCGGTAAGATAGAAGAGGCCAAAAACGTTTTTGAGAGATTTGAAAAAAAAGCTAATATCGATAAAGAAGAGTTAAAAATATTAAATTATAAACTTATAAAAGGTGAATATATAAAGTCAAAAGATCAAACTCAAAAGATAAAACTTCTAAAAGAGTTAAAAAACGAACTTGAAAACTTTTTAAAAAGCTCCAATCCTTCACTCTGGTACTTTGTTCTAACCGAATCACAAAAATTGGATTTGGAAACGATTCAATTAAAAACTCTGCAAAAAAGAGTCTATCACGCAAACTATATAGATCCGGCCGAAGTGACAAAAGCTTTTTTTCTGGCAAAAAAGCTCGATAAAAACGATCAAGCCGTAAGACTACTGGAATATAGCGCCCTAAAATCAAAAGATCGAAAACTTTTCGATCTTTTGATATCTCAATATCTATCGAAAAAAGAGTATCCAAAAATCGCAAAACTCTATGTGCGAAAATATCTTGAAACTAAAAACTCCGCTCATTTTCTCGATGCCGCAAAATTTTATCTTCTGGCCGAAAATGAAAAAAGAGCGCTTGAGTGGTTGAAAAAATACCGAAACTCGTTTTTAGACGCCCCGAAAACTTCTATCGATATCTTGAAACTGTACCTCTCGTACCAAAAACTGGACGAGGCGAGAGATTTCGTTTTATCTTTAATGAAACAAAAGAACCAAACTCTTACAAAAGAGTCCGATCTTTTACATATATGTCTGGATGTAATGCTTTACAAAAGCGACCTTGAAAACGCTTCGAAACTGGCTAAAAAAGGAGAAGAAAATTTTAAGGACGATATCTATTGGCTAAAAAAATCTCTACAAATAGCTTTATGGCGTAATAGCAAAGATGAGATAAAAAAATATGCCGCAATACTTTACCGAAAAGAGAAACTGGACAAATATACCATAATCTTACAACAAATAGCCAAATCCTCAAAAAATACCGAAGAACTCATAAAAATCTATAAGCAAAAACTCTCAAACGGATTCGACGAAAACGACTTTGCACAACTTGTCAAACTCTTTTTTAATCGAGGAAATTTCGAAGATGGCGTCTTTTTTTTAAAAAATTACTATAAAAAATATCCGAAAAAAGAGATTCTAAGATCGCAAATCCTACTTCAATTCGAATACGAAAATTTCAAAACTCTTAAAAAAGCATATAAAAACTATACGACCACTTACGGTTACGACAGCGAGCTTCTATATAAATACGCTCATAAACTTTTCGTCAGAAAAAATTATCAAGAGGCGTTTGAGACGATAGATAAAAACTTAAAACTCCTTACCGTCGGAAAAAAGAGACTTTGGTACTTATATGCCGATCTTGCATACGTTTTGCAAAAAGAGAAGCGACTTTTGAGTATCCTAAAACGGATGCAAAATTATAAGATTTTGAGAAAAAGCGATCTTGAGACTCTCTTTTTCCTATATAAAACTAACGATCCTCTAAAAGCTTTCGAGATAGCGAAAGAAGATTTTCAAATCAATCTTTCGAAAAATTCATTTTATCGCTTGATATCGGTCGCCACCGAAATGGAAAAAAAAGACTTTATTAACGATCTGCTGAACGAGCTTCCGCAAAAACTTTCAAAAGAGCTAGAAAAAGATTCATATTTTCATTTGATTAAAGCGATAAATTTCCAATATCAAAAGATGAACTCTCTTGCTTTAAAGGAGTTTCATAAAGCTCTTTTTATCGATCCCTATCTTGAAGAGTCCCATATATCGTATCTATGGTTTTTACTCGCTTATGAAAATAAAAAAGAACTTCAAAACGAATTGAACTTCATCTCCAAAAATTTCATTCCGAATTCGAAAACGGCTTTGGCTAGCGCTCTTGGATATTTTAAACTTCAACAAGCGACAAAAGCGAAAAGATATATGCAAATAGCGCTAAAGGACGATCCTCTCAATTGGCAACTTCATCTACAATATTCCGACATACTTTCTCTTGCCGGCGATGAAAAGGGTAAACAAAAACATCTGTTAATCGCTTGGAATTTGGCGAAAAAAGCGGCGAAAAAAAGCGAAAATTTCATAAATGACAAAAATAGACTCTATGATTACACAAGAATGAAAATTCTTTTCAACCCTCTAAACGTTCGAAAATATTTAAACGATATAAAAGATCATTTGGACTCGACAACCATTCATCAGCTTTATATCTCAACTCTCATAAACCAAAACGCCCTGCAAAAAATAGAGGCTTTGACAAACGCTCAAAAAGGCGACGATTTTTATATAAAACTCTATCTGGCACTCACAAGCGAGAACTTAAACGCTCTAAAAGAGTTAAAAAATCAAAACGATCTCTTGCCGCTAAACGAGCATCTATCTTTATCGGAAAAAATAGGTGCACAAAAAGAGTACGAATCACTGCTCATTGACGCCGTCAGTTTTAACGAAGATAATAACCGTTTCGCAAATAGTTACAATCTATACGTTCAAAAAAGAAAACCTACCGTAAAAAGCGAAATCGAGCACTCTAATTTCTTCGCTTTAAAGTTCGACCGAATAAAACTCTCATACCACATGAAAGAATCAAACGCTATCGGTTTGGATTTGGCGTTTCAAAGAAAAGATAATATAAAAAATCTCTCGAAAAAGATAGATCCTCAAAATAGTTTCTCTTTCAAACTTTATAAATCCTTTAAAAACTACAAACTCTCCTTTACCACCGATTTAAACGATAGGCTCAAAAAGTATATCTCATTTACGAGTCGAATTTCATATCAAAAAAGAGGAGACGATGTTCAAATAACCGCGGCAACAAATCATGACGACTCAAGCAGCAATCACCTGCTTTTATACGGTAGAAAAAATCTGCTGAGAATAAAATATACGCGACAACTTAACAATCGCCGATCCTTCACACTAGGTTACGAGTACGCAACCCTCAAAGACGATAAAGCTTCTCTGGGCTCATCGGATCATCTTTTTTTCGATTACAGATACTATTTACAAAGAGCTTATCCCGATATCTCTTTCGGAATTTTTACACAGATGAAAAACTATACAAAAAACGAAAACCTTCCAAAAAGCTTCATACAAACGGTACTAAACGCCTCATACGCTTTTAGTGCCAAAGATAATTTTCACACAAACCGCGGAAGTTACGCAAGCGGCTCGCTCTTATACAATAACCGTTCTCGATTCGGATATTCGTTTCTAGCCGGCTACGGGGGAAGAGTCACAAGCAAAGATTATCTCGGGTTCGAAGCCGAATACTCCAGCGCAAAAGGAAGCCGCCTGCAAGAGTATTTCAGTTGGCGTATAAGATATCTTTTTTGGTAACCATAAACGAAAATTAAGATATTTTAGGATAGGATACGCGACAAATTTTAAACTCACATAAGGAAACCATATGTCAAGAAGATGCCAAATAAGCGGAAAAGGTCCGATGACAGGAAACAATGTAAGCCACGCTCAAAACAAGACTAAAAGAAGATTTTTACCGAATCTTAGAACCGTTAGGATTACACTGGAAGACGGTACTAGAAAGAAGATCAAAATCTCTGCGAAAGAGCTTAGAACAATGAGAAAACAGGCAAATAAATAACTCTTCCCTTATTCACCGTTTGATATAATATCTTACACTATCGCTTCGTTCATACAAAGCTGGTGAAGTTTAAATAGAGCTAGGAGGAGAATTTTTGAAGCCTATTAAAAAAATAAAAAAATTTCTCCACTGGCGTGAACCGAAAAAACCGCAAATAGATCTAAATACCGAGCTTTACCTTCAACTGGCGCCCTTTAGACTTCCTCTTATCTTGACCGTTTTGATCATGATGACCGGAACATTGGGATATATCATCATAGACGATTTTTCATTGATGGATGCAATCTATCAAACCGGCATAACATTTACGACCGTCGGTTTCGGTGAAATATCGCCCATATCGGATGCCGGGCGTTTTTTTACCATTATGTTGATAATACTCGGGTTTGGAATATTTTCATTTTCGGTAGGTATTTTGGTCGATGTTTTAAACAAAGGGGAATTATTAAAAATTTTAAAGGAGAGATCGATGCTTTATGATATAGCAAGACTCAAAAACCACTATGTCATCTGTAATCACAACGAATTCACGATACAATTGACCAAACAGTTTCGAGAAAACCATATCCCTTTCGTAGTTGTCGATCCGGCCGAAAATCTTGAAGAGATCGCAAAAATATACAACTACCCGTATTTCGTAAATGAAGAGCCCCACACGGAAATCGCTCTTGCAAAAGCTCACCTCTCCAGCGCAAAAGGCGTAATAACTCTATCTCAAAACATAGCCGACAATATCGCCGTGATCGCCTCCGCAAGACTTCATGAAAAAGAGATAAAACGCCGCCGCCCCTATTTTATATTGACAAACGCCAAAACGATAAGCGATATAGAAAAGCTTAAAAAATTGGGAGCCGATAGCGTCGTATCACCGACGAAACTGATGGCTCAAAGAATGAGCGCGATCAGCCAAAGACCTGAGATGGAAAACATACTCGAACAATTTCTATATAAAAAAGATACTCCTTTGGATATAGAAGAGATCAAAATCCCGAGTTACTCATGGATGCTTTACAAAAAATTAAAAGATGTGAATCTTTCTCAATACGTCAAAGTGAACGTCGTCGGTATAAGAGATGACAAAAACAACTTCATACCGATGCCCAACGATGATATCATCATCACGCTAGGTTCCAAGCTGATGCTTATCGGCAGTGGAGAAAGTATAAGAACGGCAAAAAAAATCGCGCGAAAAAAAGAGCGCCCCCAGGAGAGTAGATAATGTTTGAAATATTTCCGATAAAAGATCCTTTATCTAAAGTGGAAGGATTTTATTGCGACGGTGTAAACGTCGGTCTCAAAACCGACGGTACCGAAGATGTAGCATTTATACGAAGCGACGAACCGCTGTTGATCAGCTCCTTGTTCACTACGAATAAATTCCAAGCCGCACCGCTTAAACATTATCGAAGATATCCGAAGGATTTTAAAACCAATTTCGTCTTGATAAACTCGAAAAACGCAAACGCTATGACGGGAAAAAGAGGAGTCGAAGATATCGATCTACTTTTTGAAAATCTGAAAAAGAGACTTCCTTTGATAAATCCCGTAATGAGTTCAACAGGAGTGATAGGATATCCTCTTGATCTCTCGAAAATCTCTCAGGCTTTCGACAAATTCGATTTTAACGCGCAAAATTCGAATAAAGCCGCAAAAGCGATCATGACTACCGACAGCTTCGAAAAGGAGCTGGGTTTCAAAGTCGTACTCGAAAACGGCGACTTTTTTCATATCGGCGGTATCTGCAAAGGAGCCGGAATGATAAATCCGTCTATGGCTACGATGCTCTGCTTCATAGTAACCGACGCCGCGATTGGAAAAGAGGATATGGACGAGCTGTTAAAAAGAAGCGTCGAAAAATCATTCAACAATATAAGTGTTGACGGCGACACTTCGACAAACGATACCGTAATGCTCCTTTGCAGCCGAAAAAGTGAAGCTTACGACAAAAAAGCTTTCTCTTACGTTTTGGATATGTTGACACATGAGTTTGCCATGATGATTTTAAAAGATGGAGAGGGATCAAACAAAGTCGTAGCGTTTGAAGTCAAAGGGGCAAAAAGCCAAAAAGACGCCGTAAAAATATCAAAAGCTCTTAGTAATTCTCTTCTTGTAAAAACAGCGCTCTTCGGCGAAGATCCCAATTGGGGAAGAATCGCCTCTACAATCGGTGCAAGCGCCGATGAATGTGACGAAGAGAGCCTTCGGATAAAATACGATGATCTTGTGGTTTACTCAAAAGAGTTTCCCGTTCTCGATAAACAGAGGGAAAAAGAGGCGACTTCGATTTTAAAAAAGAGTAGTTTTAAAATCTCCTGCGATCTTGGAATCGGAAAATTTTCACACACGAGTTACGGCTGTGATCTAAGTTATGATTATGTAAAAATTAATGCTGATTACAGAACATAAATGTTAAAATGAATCCGTATTAAAAATTATCAGGAGAACTTCATGTTACATGAATATAGAGATATCATCTCGAAACTAAAGACACAAAATGCACACTTCGCAAAAATTTTCGAAAAGCATAATGAACTCGACGATAAAATCGCGGAGGCGGAAGCCGGAAGAGAGCATATGAGCGATTTTGAATTGGAGACTCTAAAAAAAGAGAAACTTAAATTAAAGGATGAAGCATACCGCATGATCATGGAGTATAAAAAAGAGAACAATCTTTAAATAGATCCGAAAAAGGGGAGTCTCCCTTTTTTCACCTCTTTTTACCCTTTGATCTCTTTAGCTCTTTCATAGGCGTAGTGTATAGCTTTTATAAAAGCGTCTCTAACCGATCTCTCTTCAAGCGCCCCTACTCCTGCCGCAGTCGTACCTCCAGGACTCATAACGCTATCTTTTAAAAGTGCGGGATGGTTATCTTTTAGAAGTTCGGCGAAACCTTCAAAAAGCCCGCGACTCAAGATCTGGGCATCGTCTCTTTTAAGTCCCTCTTTTACCGCCGCGTCGCTTAAAGCTTCCGCCACAAGAGCCAAATAAGCCGGCCCGCTTCCGGCAAGTGCGGTGGCTATATCTATCTCTTTTTCGCTGTTAAGCCAAAGAGCCGTTCCGAAAGTAGCGCATATTCGCAAAGCTTCATCTTTGAACGATTCGTCGCCGCAAAGCGTAGTCATCGACTTGCCGTAAGTAGCCGCGAGATTCGGCATAGCTCGCAATGTATGACGAGCCTCTATCGAGTATTTAAGTTTTTCCAATGAGACGCCGGCCATCACGCTAAGTAGAGAATTCGCACTACCGTTTAATTGTAAAGCTACTTTATCAAGAGCTTGGGGTTTTACGCACAATATAAGGTTTTTCCCCTCAATATCGAAACCGTTTCGTAATTTTTTAACCGTAATTCTTCCTTTGAACTCATCTTTCAACTCGTTCAATCTTTTCTCATCCCTAGCGGCAACTTCCGTTTCGTAATTTTCGCTAACGCCTTTTATTATCGCGGTCGCCATCTTGCCGCTTCCGACTATGCACAAAGACTCGATCATAATTATAAATACCTCTTTATTTTATCCGCAATGGAATAATCTTTATACTTGCCTTCGTCAAGAGCTATCTGAACCAGAAGCTTTTTATCTTCGTTGATTAAAATCGGTGCCAAAAAGTTTATCATCGACTCTTCGAGCGGATTTTGTAAAACGACGATGCAGTACGCCTTAAGATTGTCATCTTTTTGAAAATCCAATAATTTTTTATAAAACGGAGGTATCTCAAACTCATAGTCTCGAATTTTTAACGGATCAATCAATGTAAACGATATATCTCCACTACTCAAAGATGAAAAGAAATCATCGATTTTATCGAACGCAAACTCTTCGATTTTTTCAAATCCGAGTATCGGCGAGACGACTTTAACTATCATACGCTATCCTTACAAACATAAATAAAAGGCGTAAACTTCGGCTTAAAAAAGCGCTTGAAGTCCCCTAACTTAACAATATCGGCTATTTTAGAGAAAAGTAACATAGATTCAGGTAAAATTATTTGCCAAATAAGGAGAAAATTGATGTTAATTCGATATTTCATGATTACAATCGCCGCTATACTCTTTTTTGTAGGATGCTCGTCAAAACGAGAGTCCGAACAAGTATATAACAAACCGGGGTCGTACTGGTATAAGCAGATCTTGAAATCGACCGCAATGGGAAATTTGGATAAAGCTGACGATGCTTACACTTCCTTGGCGAGCGAACACGTCGCGTCACCCTATCTCAAAGAGGCGTTGATGATACTTTTTAACGCACATCTTGAAGAAGAGGAGTACCTAATGGCGAATTTTTATCTCGATAGTTACACTAAAAAATTCGCTACCAGAAAAAATATAGAATATTTAAAATATCTCAAAATCAAATCCAGATTCAAAGAATTCAAACATCCCAAAAGGAACCAGAAACTCCTCATAGATACTATAAGCGAAGCCAAAGAGTATTTGCAAAAATTTCCAAACTCGATCTATAATCCTATGGTTGAGACAATTCTAACGAAGCTCTATCTAACGGAATTGATTTTGAATAGAGATATCGCATCCCTTTACAAAAGGCTCGGACGCGAAAATGCCGCTAAGATATATATACAGAAGGTGAACGACTCATGGCTTAAAGATACGCCGATTGCGACAAGCGACAGTTCGCTTTTTGAAAAAATATTGCAATAATCATAAATACTACAGAGGGGAAAATTATGCAGTTAAACAATTATGGACAATTTCCGGAAAAGCTTCCGATTATAGTGGAGGACTCTTTTTTTCTCTATCCCTTTATGATATCGCCGGTATTTTTGACCGATCCTAAAAATGTGGAATCGGCAAACGCGGCTCTTGAAGCGAACTCTCTTGTACTCATAGTAGCTTCAAAGCCCTCACACGAAGGCGAAAGAGATTTCAAAAGCGTTTACGACGCCGGTGTTATCGGAACCATAATGCGAAAAGTGGCACTTCCGGACGGTCGTATCAAGATACTTTTTCAAGGACTGGAAAAAGGAAAAATAGTTGAACCTCTCGGCGACAATCCTTTAAGCGCGATCGTAGATGTATTAAAACTCGACTCCTATAATGAACTTAAAGTTAACGCCACCCTTGAGATTTTGCGTGAGAAGATAAGAACTCTCGCAACCACAAGCGATCTTTTTGCACCCGATCTTTTAAAAACGATAGATGAAAATCATGAACCAAATAGAATAGTGGATCTGGTTGCCAGTACTTTAAAACTGAAAAAAGATCAAGCATATAGACTCTTTATACAGACAAACCTCGAAGAGAGACTCTTCATACTCATAGAGTACATAACTGAAGAGATAAAAGCCAGTAAACTTCAAAGAGAGATAAAATCTAAAGTCCACTCAAGAATCGAAAAGGTAAATAAAGAGTATTTTCTAAAAGAGCAGTTAAAACAGATTCAGCAAGAGCTAGGGGGAGATACGCAAAGAGAAGAGGAGATTCAAGAGTATAGAAAAAAATTGGAATCCAAAAAGCGGCATATGAGCAAAGACGCTTATAAAGAGATATCAAAACAGATAGACCGTTACGCCAGAATGCATCCCGACTCCGCCGATGCGAATCTCATACAAGGATACCTCGAATGGGTTTTGGATGTGCCGTTTGGTAAATATTCCAAAAAGAGACTTGATATTCATGAGGTAAAAAAACAGCTCGAAAAAGATCACTACTCTTTAAATAAAGCAAAAGAGCGTATTGAAGAGTATTTTGCCGTAAAAGAGCTCAAAGAGAAAAGAGGTATAAAAGAT
>CAZNIT010000023.1:0-19666 GCA_964573205.1 uncultured Sulfurospirillum sp.
GGATCTTTACAATCATGTTAAAGAGACGGTTAAAAAATATCGGTTTTCCATAGATTTAAAGAAATTTAACAAAAATCTTATAGATCCTATTAAGCTCACATTTGATAGTAAAGTTTACGGCAAAAGAGTTGAAGATATCATCGAGAGTGAAATTATCAGGCAAATCGATAAATCAAACACTAATTATATCGGTTACTTTCATCAGAATATTTTTCGCTATTTTGACGGGGATTGGATAGTGCCTGAAAGCGGGTTTGATCTTATC
The DNA here is from genome assembly GCA_964573205.1 of uncultured Sulfurospirillum sp. Classification (GTDB taxonomy): domain Bacteria; phylum Campylobacterota; class Campylobacteria; order Campylobacterales; family QNZT01; genus QNZT01. The sequence continues at coordinate 266 of CAZNIT010000023.1, forward strand.
AATAAAAAAAGTAAAATTTTTGTGGAGATGAAAAATAAACACAATACGATGAATTCCTCTTCGGCTCAAAAGACTTATATAGCGATGCAAAGTAAAATATTGGAGAGTTCGGATGTAGTTTGTATGCTTGTTGAAGTGATTGCTAGAAGATCTCAAAATATACCTTGGAAAATTACTATAAATTCTAAACAATTCAATCATGAAAATATCCGTAGAGTTTCAATAGATAAATTTTACGCACTGGTTACGGGTGAAAAGAATGCATTTAAGCAGTTATGCGAAGTATTACCGAAAGTACTGGATGACGTGATTTCCGATCAAGCTAGCGAAAGTATTAAAAATAGTGTATTTAAAGAGTTAAAAGAGATATCTCCCGAGAGTCTTTTAAAAAGCATCTATTTGCTCTCATTTTCTAAATATGACGGATTTGAGAATCTACAAATAGACTAAAGTCCCGCTTCTCTCATCATTTCGGATTGATAATGCGCTATCAGCGGATCGATGATTTCGTCGAACAATCCGCCTTCCATAATGGCGTCTAACCTATAAAGTGTAAGGTTTATCCTGTGATCCGAAATTCGGTTTTGAGGATAGTTATATGTTCTGATTCGGCCGCTTCGATCACCCGTTCCGACTTGGCTTTTACGGTCGGCGCCCTCCTCTTCCCTTTTTTTCTGCATCTGTTGCTCATAAAGCCTAGCTTTTAGGACTTTCATAGCTTTGTCTTTATTTTTATGCTGTGATTTTTGGTCTTGGTTTGTTACGACTATTCCTGTTGGAATATGGGTGATTCTGACGGCGCTATCGGTTGTGTTTACCGACTGTCCGCCGCATCCCGAACTTCTCATCACATCTATTTTCAGTTCGTTTTCGTTTATCTCTATTTCGACATCGTCAACTTCCGGCATGACGGCTACCGTTATGGCGGAAGTGTGAACGCGTCCTTGCGATTCTGTCGCTGGAACTCTTTGAACACGGTGTGTTCCACCTTCGTGTTTGAGTTTGCTGTAAGCACCTTCACCTTTTATGAGTGCTATGATCTCTTTATATCCATCTACCGTGCCTTCGCTCGAAGATACGATTTCGACTTTCCAGCCTTGATTTTCCGCGTATCGTACATATGCCTTAAAGAGATCTCCAACGAACAAAGCCGCTTCGTCGCCGCCGGTTCCGGCACGCATCTCAAGATAGATATTTCTGTCGTCGTTGGGATCACGCGGGAGCATTAGTATTTTTATCTCTTCTTCTATCTCGGCTTTTCTCGGCTCAAGCTCTTTTAACTCCTCTTTTGCAAGTTCTCCAAGCTCCTTGTCTTCTAGCATCTCTTTATTTTCTTCGATATCTTGACACACTTTGAAGTACTCTTGGGCTTTTGTTTTGATGGGCTCGAGAGTTTTTTGTTCTCGTGAAAGATCGGTCATCTTTTTGATATCGGAAACAATTTCGGGTGAAGATAGAAGTTCGCTTATTTCGTTATATCGGTCGAGAAAAGGTTGGAGTTTTGATTTTAGCATTTATTGATCATGAGGGCAAAGCGGCGATTATTCCGCACTACCCATACCGTTTACGAGTTTTGCCAGCCTGCTGACTTTTCTAGCGGCCGTATTTTTTTTCAATACGCCTTTACTTACATATTTATGAAAGTTTTGATTCGCCGATTTTAGTGCTTCGGCGGCTTTTTGCTCGTCACCGCTTTCAACGGCTTCTCTAACCGCTCTGGTGATATTTTTTATTCTTGTTTTATAAAATCTATTTCTTTCCGTTCTTTTTATGGTTTGTCTGGCTCTTTTTAGTGCCGATTTATGGTTTGCCATCTATTTTGCCCTTTTTTAATATTTGATTTTTTAGTGAGCGATTATATTTAAATGATTCTAAAGAAATGCTTAATTTAAGGGTTTTTTGAGAAAAAATAGGGTTAATCCAAAATTAACTTTGGTCGATATATACTTTTATTAAACTATTGAAAATTAAGGCGGAGAAAATATGAAACTTTTTGGAACCGACGGTGTCAGAGGAATGGCTGGAGAAAAAATAACCGCCATGCTTGCTATGCGTTTAGCTATGGCGGCGGGAATATATTTTAGAAAACACTCCATTACAAATAAAATTCTTGTCGGAAAAGATACTAGAAAAAGCGGCTATATGATTGAAAATGCGATTATATCAGGATTGACGGCGGTTGGATTCGACGTGCGACAAATTGGTCCGATGCCTACGCCGGCGATCGCTTTTTTAACCGAAGATCTTAGATGCGATGCGGGAATTATGATTTCCGCAAGCCATAATCCGTATGAAGATAACGGTATCAAGTTTTTCGATAAAAGGGGAAACAAACTGAACGAAAAAATAGAAAGACAAATAGAAAAGATCTATTTCGACGACGATATCATAAATCGTCACCAAGCAAAGTATATGAATATAGGTCAGACGAAAAGAATCGAAGATGTTATCGGAAGGTATATCGTTCATGTGAAAAATTCGTTCCCTAGATCTATGACTTTGCATAATGTTCGAGTTGTTTTGGATGTTGCGAACGGTGCGGCTTATAAAGTCGCTCCTACGGTTTTTAGAGAGCTTGGGGCGGATGTATTCGTCTTAAATGAAGATCCCGACGGAAGTAACATAAACGAAGGATGCGGCGCTCTCCATCCTCAAAGACTAGGAGATGAAGTGAGGCGTCTTCGTGCCGATATCGGGTTTGCTTTTGACGGTGATGCGGATAGGATAGTTGTTGTCGATGAATCGGGTGAGATCGTTGACGGAGATAAGCTTTTAGGAGTTTTGGCAAATCATCTCAAAGAGGAGGGCAATCTCTCGAATAACGGTGTGGTCGCTACGGTAATGAGCAACCAAGCTCTGGAAGATTATCTGAACGATAACGGCATAGTACTATATAGATGCAGCGTGGGCGACAAATATGTTCTGGAGACTATGCAGACGGAGGGCTTGAATTTCGGCGGAGAACAAAGCGGTCATATCATTTTAAGTGATTTCGCGAAAACCGGAGATGCGTTGGCGGCCGCGTTACAGGTTTCGGCATATATTTTGACGAAAAGAAAAAAGGCGAGTCAAGTTTTGAATCCGTTTGAATTGTATCCTCAAATATTGAAAAATATAAAGATAAAAAAGAAGATCCCGTTAGAAGAGATCAAAGGATACGAAAGTTTGATAGCATCTCTTGAGGGCGAAGGTATCAGAGCGTTGATACGCTATTCGGGTACCGAAAATTTGCTCAGAATATTGCTTGAAGGGAAAGATGATCTTTTAGTCGAAAAGAGAATGGAAGAAGTTTTGGAGTTTTTCTCTAAGGCTTTGAATGGATAGATTTTATCTGAAGTTTTTTACAGCTTTTATTTTTGTTTTTATCGTCGATCAGATTATAAAATATTTCTTTCTCAACGGTTATGAAGCGCAAGGGAGTTGTATATCGCTTGTTTTTACTCTAAACAAGGGCGTCGCATTTTCTATGTTCGCTTTTTTGGGAGAGTATTTAAAGTTTATACAAGTAGTGCTCATCGGCGGTGTGTTGGGATATATTTTTTGGAAAAAAAATGAGGTTTCCGAGTATGCGTCGGCTCTTGGGCTTTTGATGGGCGGAGGAGTGAGCAATCTGCTCGATCGTTTTTTACACGGCGGTGTGGTCGATTATGTTTATTGGCATTGCGGATTTGATTTTGCGATATTCAATTTTGCCGATGTCATGATAGATCTTGGGGTTTTACTTATACTTATAGCCGCCTTTCGTAAAAAATAAAAAAAATTGTTAAAATTTTGGTTTTCTATATTTTTAATTAAAAAAAGTGTAGAATTCTCAAAAATTTTTAGAACAACCTTATAAAACACTGCTAAATCTAAGAAAACATAAATTATGTTTTCGCTAATATGCTTCGTTTACGGTCGCGTAGCTCAGTTGGTAGAGCACTACCTTGACATGGTAGTGGTCGTTGGTTCAAGTCCAATCGTGGCCACCATTTTTTTTAATACTCTTTTTTTAAATCAAAATATAAATCTTTATATTGTCTGATCTAAAAAGAGAATATTTACAACCTATTACCAAATATCAATAACGAGAGGAACTTTTGGAAGAGAATTTAATCGGTATCAAAAAAGGGGAAGAGATTTACGATCTGCAAACGGCCGGTGAGCAAAATATAGAGGGTGAAAAAATATTTTATGACAATTCTCCTCAAGCTCTTGAAATTATCAGACATTCGACGGCACATTTGATGGCGCAAGCTATCAAATCGCTATATCCTGAAGCGAAATTTTTTGTCGGACCCGTTATAGAGGATGGATTTTACTACGATTTTAGAACGAATGAACCTTTGAACGACACCGATTTGAAAAAGATCGAAAAGAAGATGAAAGATCTGATCAAGAAAAAGTATCCGATCGAAAAAAGACACTATTCAAGAGAAGAGATAGAAAAAAAATTCGGTGACGACGATTTAAAACAAGAAGTTTTAAAGCGCATTGAAGATGATACGCTCACCACTTATATTCAAGGTGATTTCGAGGATCTATGTCGTGGCCCTCATGTTCCCAATACTAAATTTCTTCATAATTTCAAACTCACCAGAGTAGCCGGAGCCTATCTTGGCGGCGATAGTAGCAAAGAGATGTTGACAAGAGTGTATGGAACCGCATTCGCCGATAAAGAGTCGCTAAAAGAGTATCTGCTTTTTATAGAAGAGGCAAAAAAAAGAGACCATAGAAAGCTCGGTCGAGAGTTGAAGTTGTTCACCTTTGACGAAAGTATTGGAGCAGGTCTTCCTTTGTGGCTTCCAAACGGAGCGAGACTGAGATCGAGATTAGAGACTCTTTTATATGGGGCTCATAGAAAAAGAGGTTATGAACCGGTAAGAGGACCGGAACTTTTAAAAAGCGAAGCTTGGAAGAAGAGCGGTCATTATGACAATTACGGTGAAAATATGTATTTTACCGGTATAAATGAAGGAGACGACGAAAACCCTAAGATAGTCGAATACGGCATAAAGCCTATGAATTGCGTCGGTCATATAAAGATATATCAGAACGAATTGAGAAGTTATCGTGATCTGCCTTTAAAGTTTTTCGAATACGGAGTGGTGCATAGGCATGAGATGAGCGGTGCGCTTCACGGGCTTTTTAGAGTGAGAGAGTTTACGCAAGATGACGCTCATATTTACTGCACTCCCGATCAAATCAAAGAAAATGTCATAGAAGTGCTTGAGTTTGTCGATGATATTATGCAAAGCTTCGGATTTGAATACGAACTTGAAATTTCTACGAAGCCGGAAAAAGCGATCGGAGATGATAAAATATGGGATATTTCGATACAAGGGCTCAAAGATGCGCTTGACGCAAACGGTATATCTTACGGTATAGATGAAGGCGGAGGCGCTTTTTATGGGCCGAAAATTGATATTAAAATCAAAGATTCACTTAAGCGTAAGTGGCAGTGTGGTACAATTCAGATAGACTTTAATCTTCCTGAGAGATTTGAGTTAGAATATACCGACGAGCATAATGAAAAGGCGCGCCCCGTAATGATACATCGCGCCATACTCGGCTCGTTCGAGAGGTTTATCGGGATTTTGACCGAGCATGTAGCGGGAGAATTTCCGTTTTTCATAGCTCCTACGCAGGTTATTGTAGTTCCGATTTCGGATGTTCATCTTAAGTATGCGAAAAAGCTTCAAGAAGAGTTGATCGCAATGCGCATAGATGCGGAAGTTTCGGCAAAAAACGAGAGTCTTAACAAAAGGATCAGAATTGCCGAGAAACAGAGAGTTCCATTGATTGTAGTGGTAGGTGACGATGAGGTGGAAAATGAGAGTGTTGCCGTTCGCGACAGGAGAAATCGTGAACGATATACGCTCAAAAAAGAGGAATTTTACAAATTAGTAAAGGAGAAGATGAATGAGGTACACTTTTGAATAGAGGCAAAAACAAAAAAGACGAAACAAAGTTAAACGAGGATATCCGACTTCCTGAAGTAAGATGTATGGGTGATGACGGTACGCAGTATGGCATCATCTCGTCTGACGAAGCTCTTGATATAGCTCATGAGAAAGGACTTGATTTAGTTTTGATCGCACCGATGGCGAAGCCACCGGTTGTAAAAATTATGGACTATGGCAAGTTCAAATATCAGGAAGAGAAAAAGAAAAAAGAGGCGAAGAAAAAACAGAAAAAGATTGAAGTCAAAGAGATCAAGTTATCTGTAAAAATCGCCGATAACGATATAAACTACAAAGTAAAACATGCAAGAGAGTTTCTTCAATCCGGTAAGCATGTAAAATTTCGAGTTTTTTTAAGAGGTAGAGAGATGGCTAATCCGCAAGCCGGGAAAGATGTCTTAAACCGTGTATGGCCTATGGTTGAAGATATAGCTACAAAAGAGAACGAACCGAAATTTGAAGGACGCTATGTAAATATGTATGTAGTGCCCAAAAAAGATAAAGATAAATAAAATCTTTTTTGCGTAAGGAGCTAAAATAGTTTCTTACGCTTCGTATTTAGATATTTTCCGCTCACTCATCACCTTTTAAGCCCGTTATCAATAAAAAAAGATATAATTGCAATCCTTAAAAGCTAACAAAGGGGCTTTTAAACTTTATAAAGGAGAAAAGATGCCAAAGATGAAAACACATCGCGGCGCAGCCAAGAGATTTAAAACTAAAAAAAATGGCAGCATCAAGCGAGGTTCGGCTTTTAGAAGTCATATTTTGACCAAAAAAGATCAAAAAAGAAAAAGAAATCTTAGAGCAGCGAAAGTTATCGCAAAGAGCGATATCTCTCAAGTAAAAGAACTTTTAGGTAACAGTTAACGATAGTTTTTGATATATAGATCAATCAATTTCCTCCCGAAAGGGACAAGATCATGCCGAGCATGACACCGTAAAAATAAGGTAAAGGAAAACAATTATGAGAGTAAAAACGGGTGTAGTAAGAAGAAGAAGACATAAAAAACTTCTAAAGCAAGCCAGAGGTTTCTATAGTGGTAGAAGAAAACATTTTAGAAAAGCTAAAGAGCAACTTGAAAGATCTTTGGTTTATGCATACAGAGATAGAAGACAGAAAAAAAGAGATTTTAGAAAGTTATGGATTACAAGAATCAACGCCGCTTGTAGATTGAACGATATTAATTATTCGAAATTTATTCACGGACTTACCAAGGCGGGGATAGAATTGGATAGAAAAATTCTTGCCGATATGGCGATGAACGACGCGGCGGCGTTTGCCAAGGTTGTACAGGCTGCGAAAGCGGCGCTTTAGACTCGATAGAGAAGCCGCATAGTCGGTTTCTCTAAAATCCTCTTAATACGACTCCCGAAAAGATAGCGCATATTCCCAAAAATATATTGACAGGCAATAAAAGATTCGGTAATTTTGAAACAGCTTGTTTCGCTTCTGTTAAGTTTCCTGCGGCAAAAAGATTTTCGGCACTTTTTCTTTTGATATACATATAGATAAAATTAAGCGTCATAATCGTCCATATGACCTCCTTGAAGTGAACCAGCCAATATAAAGATGTCTCTTTAAAACCTAGCCCTACGGCTAAAAAAACGGCCGTAACAATGAGTATTATTATAAAAGGTACGACAAGATGAAAAAGATTCTTCATTGTTTTAAGCGTAGTATTTAATCTCTCTTTGGGACCTTTTATATTTTGCAAAGACGGATGTACGGCCAGACGAACGGCTATCATTCCTCCTACCCATATAACGGCTGAGACTACATGCAGAAAAATTATGTATAGTGTATATTCGGCAAATGTATTTACGATAAACTCTTTCAAAAGATACTCCTAAATATTGGTTAGGATATATTTTATCCTATTTGGCTTGGGAGAGTTTTTCATCTTATCTCGAAGCCGTCATATACAAGTTCGTCTTTGTCCTGTATCTCTAACTTAATATCATCGACTCTGCTAAGAGGCGAACCGTTTTTGAGTATAGTCATAAAGTCGTCGAGTTGGTCGTCATGTAAAAAAGCGACGACTTCGACCGTTCCGTCCGCCAGATTTTTGACATATCCGCTTATTTGTCCCATTGAAGCCATCTGCTGTATGCTTTTTCTGTAAAAGACTCCCTGAACTTTACCGGTTACTATAAATTTGTATATATGCATAATGTTCTCCGAAGGGAATTATATCATATCTATACTATTGCGGTTTTTTAAGAGTATAGGCGGTTAAGATTCTGCCGTTTCTAAAGATAGTACCGGCATGTTCTATGGAGTCGAATATATCTTTTTGTTTCCAGCCGAGCGCGAAAAGTTCGTCGAAATCTTTTTGAACGAAAGATCTGCTTTCGTAAATTGCTTTTACGGCTTTTTGTGCCAATAGTTTATGTTTGCTATCAAGAGGTACGGCATAAATATCGGATATGACGGCATCTAATTGCTTTTGTGAATATCCTCTTGACAAAAGTAAGGAGGTGTTGAATTTCTTACAATATTCATAATTTTCGGAATATGCTATATATAGACGAATGAAGCCGAATAGATCGGGGTTGATATTTGGATGTTTCACGACTCTAAGAACCGTTTTTAAAAACTCTTCGAGATATAGAGCATCTATATTTCCAAGCCACTCAATTTGCGGCGGTACGGTTTTGTAAATCGCCTTGGCTCTTTGAAAAAGTTTTTCGAGTTTTTCTTTTTGGTCGTCGTTTTTGATATAGTGAAACATAGCGAGTATCCTTTGTGAATTATTAGACCGGTCGGTCTAATAATAACCGCTTTTTTCTTAAAGGCTTTTTACCAAAAGTGAAGTATCGTTTAAAAATTGTTCTTTTGAAGAGTCGTTCGGCACTCTAGATAGTATTCCCCAAGTCGAAACGATGATGAATTCCGATATCCGTTTTGTATCGGCAAATTCGAATTCTCTTTTTTTGCATCCGTAGTCGATAACCCTTTGCAGATTTTTTGAAAGTTTTTGAAACTCCATATGGCAGATATTTGCTATATCTTCGTCAAGTGAGCCCATTTCGTACATTATTTTATGAAGAGGGCAGCCATGTTTGATAAGCATCTCGTTTTCCGACATTTTTTTAAACGTATGTTCGATTATCTCTTTTGCGGAAGAACTCTTTTTTATTTCAAAATCAAAAAAAGTCTCAACTTTGGGAATAAGGCGTTCGTATATCATCGCTATTACCAACTCTTTTTTCGATTTGAAGTGGTGATACATCGAACCTTTCGCAACGGAAGCGATTTTGAGAATATTCGCCGTACTGGCTCCGTTGTATCCGTACTTATAAACTTCTTCGAATGTAACGTCCAAGAGTTTCTCTCTTGAGATCGATTTTTTCATTTTTTCTCTTTTTTCATGATAACGACTCCGTTATTCGCGAGTAAAATTTTGGCATCAAGCTTTTTAGCAAGCCATTTGAAGGTGTTTTGAGAAAAAAATCGTATATGTGTCAGATCTCTTTTATAATACCAAGAATCAAATTTTTCGACTCTAAAAGCGGTCATGATTCCAAGATAACCCTCCGTCTTTAAAAGATTCCATAATCTTTCCATCTCGAATACGGGATTCTTTAGATGCTCTATCACTTCGGTCAAAGTGATGAAGTCATATCGTTTCTGAAAAACTTGACTCTCTTTCGCGTAAAAGTGATCGTATATATCCATCATAAAACCTTTTTCTTTCATGATTACTGAAAGCGTAGGTCCCGGACCGCATCCAAAATCCAAACCCTCGGCTCCTTTTGGCAGGTATCGTTCCAGCGGGATTAACAATCTATTTAAAAAATCCACGTATCCGCCATTTTGGGGGCTATTTTGATGGTTGTCATATTTCTTTTTCTCTTCCTCTTCGCTTAAGATAAAATTATCGGGGACAAATACCAGATCACAATTGGAACAATGAAGATAAATTCTGTTTTCGCTTTGATGAAAGAGTGAGTTTCGGTATTTTTTACAAAGAGGGCATAGGGAGTCGTCTTTTTCCATCCGGTAATAATAGTAGAAAAAAGCTAAAAGTCGGAAGTCCGGATTTTAAAAAACCGGACTTCTAAAAAAGGTAAAATCAATTTGCACAAGGATCGCATGGAGTGCAAGCTGGTTTTGGCGGTTCTACAACTACGCAAGGACCGCATACGTATGAACAAGGATCGCTAGTGTAAGTTCTAGTCGTTGTGACTGTCGCTACCGCGGAAGGACATGATGAGTGCGTATGGTACGAATGCGCTTTCCCTACCGTTAAACCGGCTTCTATCCCGACTCTAGCTCCTAATACCGTAAGACCCGCGTCAACACCTATTAAAGTGACATCCGCTTGTAACATTCCCGCCATTGCAACCGTTGCTATAGCAACTTTTGAAAAAAGTTTCATTATTTTCTCCTTTTAAATTTTAAATATCCGACAGAAAAAATCTGCACAGCCGTCTTACCTATATATACCTCCGATCGAATATGAGACGATCGAATCTACATATGAGGTTGTAGAATATATATACACTTTAAGTTTAGGAAACTATTTCTTAAGAAGTAAATAAAAATATACATTAAGAGTAAAAAAGTTAATGAAAAGTGAACCTTTGTTTCAAAAAGGAACATAAAATGATTAAACTAGTAAATAATTATTTACTTATTGTAAGTTTTTTTGAGATTGGATATCGTTCGTCCCATATTTAAAAGGAGCATATCGACCATTACGAGTGCCGCCATCGATTCGGCTACGACTGAACCCCTTATCGCCACACAAGGATCGTGTCTGCCTTTTAATTCGCATATAGTTTCGTTACCGTATTTATCAATGGTCATCTGTTTTTGGAAAATGGAAGGAGTGGGCTTAAAATAAATTTTTATGTCTATATCTTCACCGTTTGTAATTCCTCCGAGAATTCCCCCGCTTTTGTTGGATAAAAATCCATTCTTATCTATTTGATCGTTGCTTTGAGAACCTTTTTGTTTCGCTATCTCTATACCGTTTCCTATCTCTACAGCTTTAGCGGCATTTATGCTCATCATCGCGTCCGCAAGGACGGCGTCCATCTTGTAGTATATCGGTTCTCCTAGACCTACGGGTGAATTTTTTATTTTTACAAGAGCTATTCCTCCGACGGAATCATGAGCGTTTTTTGCATCTAGTACGATCTTTTTTTGTTTTTGTTCGATATTTTTGTCTAAAGAGTAAATCTCGCTCTTCTTGGCATACTCAAAGTCAATTTTTTTTACCTCTTTGTCGCCTATCGCGTATATTCCGCTTAAGATTTCTATATTTAACTCTTTTAATATAAGTTTCGCTATCGCGCCGGCGGCGACTCTGGCCGCGGTTTCTCTCGCACTGCTTCTGCCTCCGCCTCTATAATCCCTAACGCCGTATTTATGAAAATAGGTAAAATCGGCATGAGAAGGTCTGAAAAGATCTTTTATATTAGAATAATCTTTACTTTTTTGATCGGTGTTATATATCACCATCGCAACGGGAGTTCCGGTGCTTTCGCCTTCAAAGATACCGCTTAATATCTCCACTTTGTCGGACTCTTTTCTAGCTGTTGCGTAACTGTTTTGCCCGGGTTTTCTGCGGTCTAGTTCGCCCTGTATGAAACTTTCGTCTATTTTGATTCCGGCAGGTACGCCGTCAACTATACATCCTATCGCTTTTCCATGGGATTCTCCGAAAGTCGTAAAAACGAATCTTTTTCCAAAACTGTTCAATCATACTCCTTGTCGAGTTTTCGGATAGCAAGTTTCGCGGCTTCTTGCTGCGCCTCTTTTTTGCTTTTTCCTTTTGCTTTGGCTATCTCTTTGTTATCGATTTTGACCATGATCTCAAACTCTTTTTTGTGATCCGGGCCGCTTGAACCTATGACTACATACTCCGGCGTAACGCCTAAGCGTGCTTGAGTTATCTCTTGAAGTGTCGTTTTGTAGTCTTTGAAGACGGTGGCAAGATCTATTTTCGGATATGATCTTTCGAGTAATTTCAATGAAACTTCAGTGGCTTTTTCAAGTCCGCTTTCAAGATATACGGCGCCGATAAGAGCTTCGAAGGCGTTTGATAATATAGAAGGTTTTTGTCTGCCGTTGTTATTCTCTTCCGCTAAAGAGAGATATACGTAACTTCCCAAATCGACCAAACGGGCGAGTTGTTCAAATCCTTTTTCATTTACCAAAGAGGCTCTTAGCTTGGAGAGATCTCCTTCGCTCACATCGGGAAACTTATGATAAAGATACTCTCCGATGATCAGATCGAGCACCGCATCGCCAAGAAATTCAAGTCGTTCGTTGTTGTATGGTAACTTGCTGCTTTTATGCGTAAGCGCCTCTCTTAGAAGATTCTGGTTTTTAAAGTGATAGCCCAGCTCTTCTTGCAGCTTTAAAATATCGTTCATAGTCTGTCCTTGACGGAGTTTTGAAGTTTTTGGGCTTCTTCTCTCGCTATTTTATCACACTTTTCATTTTCTTCATGACCGTTATGGCCTCTTACCCATACCGCTTTTATTTTGTGAGGTTTCGCCACTTTTATGTACTCTCTCCAGAGATCGGGATTTTTTACGTTTTTAAAATCTTTTTTTATCCAGTTGTCAAGCCACTCGTTGATAGCTCTGACGACATATGAAGAGTCGCTTGTGACTGTTATTTCGCAGGGCTCTTTTAAAAGTTTCAATCCTTCTATAACGGCTAAAAGTTCCATCTGATTGTTGGTTGCGTCTCTTTGTGCTCCGCTGGTGATCTTTTGGTGATCTCGGTATTTCAATATCGCACAATAGCCTCCGAAACCCGGATTTCCCAAGGAGGAACCGTCGCTATACAAGTGAATCTTTTTCATACTCTCTCTTTGTAAGTTTGGTGCTGATTAGCGCACTACTGATATGTTGGCATTGAGGACAGCGGTAAAAATAGAGCGGAAACGTATTTTTGCAATTGGTGCAGGTATATTCGAAACTGATATCGGCACTATCGTCTTGAAGCGAGGATAGCTTTATTAAAATATTTAAAACGAAATGATCGCTATCGTCGGCAAGGCGCATATCTCCTTTCGCCGTATATACTTCACATAAAAGAGGATTCGACTCGATAAGCGACTCGTCAAGTCGATCGTATCTTGTTTCCCAAATCAAGTCTATGATATTGTAAAAATCAAAATTTTGAAGCATCTCTTTTTTGAGAGGAAGATTATGGCTTTTTAAAAATTCATAAAGTTTTCTCTGAACTATTTTGTTCTCAAGTCCTATCTCTTGTAGTTTCTGAATCTTTTTGTCATCTTTAAGCGATTTGTTATTAATGATACTTAAAGTCTGAAAGTAAAGTTTTTTTTCCTTTGTATCGACTCCGAACGCTTCAAGTGTGTCAAGGACTTCGAGAGCTTTATCGTAGAGGCGCAAATTGTCGTAAATGACGATCAAATATGTCAACGCCTCTTCGTTTCTAGGATATATCTTCAAAGCTCCGAGCAAAATTTCTCTTGATCTTTCTAAAAATCCGGCTTTGTAATATGTCTTTCCTAGCAAAGTGAGAATATCTTTTTTAACAATGGTATCTTTGACTCCTCTTAAGATCGCTTGATATATCTCTATGGCTTTTTGGTATTCGCCGCCTTTTTCAAAAGTCAAAGCCATCAAAACGGACGATTCGATGGGAAGTTGCTTTTTTTGGATAACCTCTTTGTATTCGCTAAAACCGTCGTATTGGTGAAATTTTTTTAAAAATTTGTTTACGCTTGATTCTTCTTCTTTGGTTTTGAAAAATCCCCAAGAATAGCTAAAAAAAGAGACTATAAGAACTATGGCTACTAGTAAAATAACTCCGTAGATAGGATCGCGGTAGTCTATAGAAAAAATATCCAAAATATAGTCCGTAATGTTTGGTATAGGATATTTTCAAATACTTAAAAAAACACTTGAAAATATTCTAAATAATTATAACGAAAAGAGCATGAGAGTTAAGAAGCGCCGTTTATTGAAAAAGTTTGCACTTCTTAACTAAAACTATGCTATAAAGCTTCTTCGTCCTCTTCCCCGGTTCTTATACGAATGGTTTTTTCAATGGAAGATACGAAGATTTTACCGTCGCCTATTTTACCTGTTTTGGCGGCAGTCGTGATGGCGTTTAAAGCCGCATCGACAAAACCTTCCGAGACGACTACCTCTATCTTTACTTTGGGTAAAAAATCTATGACGTATTCAGCCCCCCTATATAATTCGGAATGTCCTTGTTGTCGTCCGTAGCCTTTAACTTCGGAAACCGTCATACCTTCTATTTCCGCCGCTACCAGAGCCTCTTTCACATCATCCAACTTAAACGGTTTTATGATCGCTTCTATCTTTTTCATTTGTTCACTCTCCTTTTTTTGCAAAAGCCCACCTAAATCTTTCATCCCGTAGCTCGGGATAAAAGATCGTAATGAATTTTACTATAGATTTATTGATTTCTCACCATGAGTCGCTTCATCAAGACCCATTTGTTCGGTCTCCTCGTCAACTCTTCCTCCGCCGGTTACCAGACTCGATATGAAAAATACTATCGCGGTGACTATACCGCTGTATATGATAGTAAGACCGATGGCTTTGATTTGCGCCATAAGTTGAGAACCGAAGGCGAAATCTTCGGGCATAAGATAAGGCGCTATAAAGATAGCGGTTGCGATAGATCCCCAGATACCTACAAGTCCGTGTACCCAAAAAGCGTCTAAAGAGTCATCGACATTAAACATCTTTTTAATTTTCGTTACACCGAGAAAACCGACGATTCCACCGACAAGACCTATGATGATCGCACCTGTAACATCAGCACTTCCCGACGCCGGCGTGATCGCAACAAGTCCGGCTACGGCACCTGAAGCTCCACCGATAAGAGTCGCCTTTTTATAGAAAATATATTCGACTATCAACCAACCGATGACACCTAGAGATGCGGCTACGTTAGTGATCAAAAACGCATTACCGGCTACGCCGTCGGCCGCCACTTCGCTTCCTGCGTTAAATCCGAACCATCCGAACCATAAAAGAGCCGCTCCAAGAACCGTTAAAACGGGTGAAAAAGGTTTGATCGCGGCTTTTCCGTAGTCTCTTCTTTTTCCAAGTAGCATAGCCACTACGAAACCCGCTACGCCGGCATTGATATGTACGACCGTACCGCCGGCAAAGTCCATCTCTCCGAAGTTGAGAGTTTCGCCGCCACCCCATGCCCAGTGGGTGATCGGCGCGTAAACCGCCAATATCCAAAGAGCGGAAAATACGACGAAAGTGGAAAATTTAACCCTCTCTATCATCGATCCGCTCGCGATTGCAACCGCAATAGCCGCAAAAGTTCCCTGAAAAGCGACAAACAACAACTCGGGGATAGTGCCGCTTAAAGATTGATCCGTAATTCCCGAAAGAAAGATCTTACCCGTACCGATAAAATCGCCCGTGCCAAAAGCGATGCTATATCCGGCAATAACCCATACCAAAGTACCGACCGCAAAAGCGATAAGGCTCATTCCCATCGTATTGAGAACATTTTTGCTTCTTGTCATACCGCCGTAAAACAGTGCGAGTCCCGCGGGTGTCATCAGCATCACGAATGCCGTTGCAACAAGCATCCATGCGGTATCACCCGAGTCGAGTTTCGCATCTTCGGCAAAAGCCGCTATCGGCAAGAGTACCGAAAGTGCAAATATGTTTTTCATATATTTCTCCTACAGAAAATTTTTTTAACGGTTCAATTTTACACTAAAATAAGAAGAAGTTATTACTATAAAGTGATTAAATTTTAAGCAATCGATTAATGTGACGATATTATTCCGTTATTATGGTAAAATTATAAAAGCAAAAAACAGGAGCGTTTTTTATGAGAAAATGTAATTCACTCGAAGAGGTAAGAGAAGAGATAGATAAAATAGACGATCAAATTTTGGATCTTATAGCCAAGAGAAAAGATATGGTTAAACAGGCTGCGAATTTCAAACACTCGGTCGAGGAGATAAAAGCGGATGAGAGAATCGATCATGTATTGGATCGTGTTCGTCATCGGGCTCTTACACTCGGAGTATCTCCGAATCTCGTAGCGGAAATTTATGCGAAGATGATCGACGATATGGTTGAAACGGAGATAGCGCAGTTTAGAAACGTTACCAATTTTTGACGAATAGTTTTAACGATACTTTCGCATGATAGATCAGGAATCGATTCAAAACCTTAAAAACCGTCTTGATATCGTCGATGTCATAGGTGGCTATATCGAGCTCAAAAAGAGTGGAGCAGGTTTTAAAGCCAACTGTCCTTTTCATGGTGAAAAAACCCCTTCTTTTAATGTAAGTCCCTCAAGACAGATATACAAATGTTTCGGATGCGGTGTCGGAGGCGATGCTATAAAATTCGTTATGGAGTATGAAAAGCTGACCTATCCCGAAGCTATCGAAAAACTCGCGGTACAATACAATATAAATCTCAGATATACGAAAGAGAAAAAGGAGTACTCCCGACAGAAGAAAATATTTGAAGATTTAAATCTTTTTTTCAGGAAAAATCTCGACTCGAATCAAACGGCGAAAAAATATCTTCATGATCGAGGAATTTTCGAATCCTCTATAGAGAAGTTCGAGATAGGATACGCCCCGGAATCGAAAAAAAGTTTGGAATTTATGAAGCTTTCGGGTATCAAGTTTGTGGAGGCGAAAGAGTTCGGGCTTGTAGCGACGGATGAAAGAGGTGGAGCATATGCCAGATTTGTTCAGCGTATAACTTTTCCGATTTTTACTCCAAACGGTTTGCTCGTCGGATTCGGAGGAAGAACTATAACTTCTCATCCGGCGAAGTATATAAATTCTCCTCAAAGTAAAATTTTTGACAAGTCGCATCTGCTTTACGGCTATCACAAGGCTAAAGCGACGATTTTGCAAAAAGGTGAAGTTATCGTCACGGAGGGATATTTGGATGTGATCATGCTTCATCAAGCCGGTTTTACGCAAACCGTCGCTACTCTCGGAACGGCTCTTACCGATCATCATGTTCCGATTATAGCCAGAGGAAATCCGAAAGTGATATTGGCGTATGACGGAGATAAGGCGGGAAGAGCGGCGGCTTTCAAGGCGGCATCGATATTGAGTGCGAAAGGTATGGGCGGCGGTGTAGTTCTTTTTGAAGAGGGTATGGATCCGGCGGATATGGTAAAAGCGAGAAAAGTGGAAGAGTTGAACTCTCTTTTTCGAAAACCTAAACCTCTTATAGAGTTCTGCATAGAGGAGACAATAAGAGTTCATGATTTAAGCGATCCTTTGCAAAAAGAGAAAGCCTTGAAAGATGTTACGCGCTATCTTAAAACTTTGACGCCGCTTTTACAAGAGGAGTACAAAGGTTATGCCGCCGTGATCTTAGGAGTCGATGAACGACTTGTAAGTGCCGGCCATAATAATTTTTTACAAAAAGAGATGCGAAATCATGCAACGGGAAGGAAAGAGGATATAGCCGAACTATCGATGATAAAGACGGTTTTGAACAATCCCGCCGTTCTTGATAGGATATTCGATATAGTGGGAATGGAAGTTTTTCGCGTGCATTCGTATGAATTTTCACTTGCGGCGAAGGAACAGTTTGATCATCCCGATCTTTTAGGTATAATTATTCGTGATGATATAAAAGAGTTGAACGAAGAAGAACTTAAAAAGCAGTTAAGGCTTTTTTTGATAAAACATTACAACGAAAGTTTGCGGCGGGTAAGCAGAAATAGGTCGATTGCCGCGGAGAAGAAAAACTTTTTACTACGAAAAATAAAAGAAAATCTGCAAAAATTAAAAAAGGGAGAGTTGGTAGAGTATGAAAGCTTTGGCACTATTTAGCGGCGGTCTTGACAGTATGCTTTCTATCAAGCTTATAACCGATCAGGGGATCGACGTAACCGCTTTGTATATAGATACGGGATTTGGTGGAAGTAAAGACAAGAGTGAAATCATGAGAAAAAGAGCCGCGACGGTCGGTGCCGATTTTGAGATAATAAATATCAAAGAGCAGTTTATAAATGAAATACTTTTCGATCCCAAGTACGGTTACGGTAAAAACTTCAATCCTTGTATCGATTGTCATGGAAATATGTTTAAAATAGCAAAAGAGTTACTTCCTAAATACGGCGCGAGTTTCATAATAACCGGCGAAGTTATAGGTCAAAGACCTATGAGCCAAAGAGTCGATGCCATAAAAAGCGTAACAAAGCTTGCCGGTGATGAAGAGGGCGGTTTGATTCTTCGTCCGATGAGTGCGAAATTGATGGAGCCGACGATTCCCGAAAAAAAAGGATGGGTCGATCGTGAAAAATTGCTCGGTATTTCGGGGCGCAATAGAGAAGTCCAGCTTAAGCTTGCAAAAGAGTACGGATTTGAGGAGTATGAGAGTCCGGGCGGCGGATGTTTATTGACCGAGGCGGCGTTTGAGCAAAAGCTAAGAGACGTAATAGCCCATGACGAAAAGTTTACGGTTGCGGACATAAATGTTTTGAAAACCGGGCGTCATCTCAGACTCCCCGAAGGTGCGAAATTGGTAATAGGCAGAAATCAAGATGACAACGAAATGATAAAAAAGATTCGAAACGACAAATATCTTTTTGCCAAAGCGAACGATATAGCCGGCCCGCTATGTTTGATCTCCAAAAATGCGACCGATGCCGATAAAACTTTGGCTGCGAAGCTGATTTTGACATATACCAAAGCGCCCAAAGATAAAGAGAGCAATGTAATAATAGGAGACGAAGGCATAAGCGTAGTTCCGTTTGAAAATAAGAGTGCGGCACACGGTTTTTTTGTAGTTAAGTAATTAAACGAGGAGGAAGATTTGAGTACGACGACATTTTTAATACTTTCGGTGATCGTGATGGTTATAGTTTTGATCGCGACGGTCTATGCCGGAATACACTTTTCGAGAAAATCTGCGGAAAAAAGGGCTGAAATCGAAGCTAAAAGAGCGAAGCTTCAAGAAGAAGAGTCAAAAAACAGAAGAAAATTTTGAAGCGTTTTTTTCTGGATTTTTACGGAAGCTGGATACTTTTTTTTCACTATCTGAAATGGCCGCTCGTATTGGGGTTGCCGGTGCTTTATATCGAATTGGATTATGATAGAAATATCGTTATGGATGTATTATGGGTTTATTGTCTGTATCTGATAGCGGAAGGATTGTATAGTCGCCATATACTAAAGCGGGAATGTTCATCAAAAAGGTGCCGAACAAAGAAAAAATAAACTTATTTTGGTATAATCTCTATTTTAGATGAAAACGGGGCCTTAGCTCAGCTGGGAGAGCGCTTCGCTGGCAGCGAAGAGGTCACCGGTTCGATCCCGGTAGGCTCCACCAAATACTATAAATAAATTTACTCTTTTATGTACTCCACACACACTACATACTCTTTTACTAATATTTTGCATAAACCGAACTTTCAACAGATAGGAGGAAGTCATGAGCAAAATCAAAAAAAACGAAACTTGTTGCGATATAA
>CAZNIT010000024.1:0-24324 GCA_964573205.1 uncultured Sulfurospirillum sp.
AAAGGTCATATGCCGCCCGATTTTGCTCTTGATGCAACTGATAAGTTGGTAAAAATCTTCACGAAAAAATAAAATTGCAAAAAAGTTATAAATAACCTTGACAAGAACACACTCAATATAGTATAATTCCTTCAAATCAACTTTGGAGCGTATCTTTTACGCTTCCACTTTAAAGGAGCAGTTATGCAAAATATATTTGAAAAATTAACTCATGCAATGCGTGAATCGATAGAAAGCGCCATATCGCTGGCACTTCATGCCAAAAATCCCGAAGCTTCACCGCTTCATGTAGTGTGGGGAATGCTTACCGACAGCGGGTCGATTTTAAATCAGGCGCTAAATAAAATGAACGCTCAAAAAGAGGCGATAGCGCTTGAGATAAAGAGCAGAGTCGAAAAATTGCCTTCCGTTTCGAGCGTAACGAAAGAGAATATAAAAATTTCAAGAGAACTTGCCGAGAGTCTGCAAAAAGCCGAAGCTTTGATGGTCAAAAACGCAGATCAATATATAGCCGTTGATACCTGGATAGTAGCAAATTTAGACAATCCTGCCATAAAAGAGGCTTTTTCAAAGTTTTTGGATGTAAATGAGCTTAAAAAGACTCTTGAAGCGATTAGAGGTGGAAGAAAGATTGATTCTGAAACTGCGGAAGAGAAGCTTGAATCGTTGGAAAAATATGCTATAGACCTTACACAAAAAGCAAAAGAGGGTGAATTAGATCCTGTGATAGGACGCGATGAAGAGATACAGCGCATGATGCAGATACTGATCCGAAAAACAAAAAACAATCCTATCCTTTTAGGAGAGCCGGGTGTCGGTAAAACGGCACTTGCCGAAGGGTTGGCACAAAAGATAGTCAACAAAGAGGTTCCCTTGTCTTTACAAAACAAAAGGCTTATGAGTCTTGATATGAGTACGCTTATAGCCGGCGCAAAGTATAGGGGAGAGTTTGAGGATCGGTTAAAAGCGATTATAGAAGAGGTCAAAAAAGATGGAAATATCATACTCTTTATAGACGAAATTCATACGATCGTGGGCGCGGGAGCTAGTGAAGGAAGTATGGATGCCGCAAACATCCTAAAACCCGCTCTTGCAAGAGGAGAGCTTCACACTATCGGTGCAACGACTCTAAAAGAGTATAGAAAATATTTCGAAAAAGATGCCGCGTTGCAACGACGATTTCAGCCTATCAAAGTCGAAGAGCCGAACACCAACGAAGCTCTTCAAATCATGCGGGGTATAAAAGAGCGGCTCGAAGCCCATCATAATGTTCAGATACTCGACTCCGCACTCATCGCGGCGGTGAAACTCAGCAGCAGGTACATAACCGACAGATATCTGCCCGATAAAGCGATAGACCTTATAGACGAAGCTGCCGCGGAACTCAAGATGCAGATAGAGTCCGAACCGTTTGATCTTAGTAAGGTAAAACGCCAGATAGAGCAGCTTTTGGTCGAAAAAGAGGCTCTTTTGATGGAAAAAAACAAGAAAAACGACGAGAGATTAAAAGAGATAGAAAAAGAGGTTGCCGATCTTGAAGAGAAAAAAAGATCTCTCGAGACTCAGTTTGAAAACGAAAAGAGCGTCTTTAAAGAGATAGCTTTGATTAAACAAAAAATCGAAGAGTTAAAAAGAGAAGCCGAGAGCGCAAAAAGAAACGGAGATTTCAATAAAGCGGCCGAGATAGAGTACGGTGAAATCCCGAAAATGATTGAGCGCGAAAAAGAGCTCAACGAGCAGTGGGATAAGATGCAAGAGGGCGGAGTTTTGCTTAAAAACAGCGTCGATGACGAGATGATAGCGTCGATAGTCAGTAAATGGACTGGAATTCCCGTAACGAAGATGATGCAAAGCGATAAAGAGAAGGTTCTTCATGTAGAAGATGAACTAAAAAGAAGAGTTGTCGGACAAGATGACGCTCTAAAAGCGATCGCTAGAGCTATCAAGCGAAATAAAGCCGGATTATCCGATCAGAGCAGACCGATAGGAAGTTTTATGTTTTTAGGTCCGACGGGTGTCGGTAAAACGGAGAGTGCCAAAGCGTTGGCGCAGTTTCTTTTCGATAGCGAAAAGTCACTCATACGATTTGATATGAGTGAATATATGGAAAAACACGCGGTAAGCCGCCTTGTGGGAGCGCCTCCGGGTTATGTCGGATATGAAGAGGGAGGACAGCTTACCGAAGCGGTAAGAAGAAAACCCTACAGCGTACTGCTGTTTGATGAAATAGAAAAAGCGCATCCCGATGTATTTAATATAATGCTTCAGGTTCTTGATGACGGGCGTCTGACCGACAATAAGGGCGTTACGGTGGATTTTAAAAATACCATTATAATTCTTACCTCGAATATAGCGAGCGATAAGATTATGGAATTTCGCGATCCAAAGGATAGAGAGGTAGCTGTAAAAGATGAGCTTAAAAAATATTTTAAGCCTGAATTTTTAAATAGACTGGATGATGTGATCATATTCAACCCTTTAGGATTGGATCAGATAACCAAAATTGTTGATATTCTCTTTGCCTCTATAAAATCTAAAGTTAAAGAAAGAGGTATAGAGGTAGAGTTGAGCGAAGCCGCGAAAGCCCTAATAGCGCAAGAGGGATTTGATCCCGTTTACGGTGCCAGACCTCTTAAAAGAGCGCTCTACCAAGAGGTTGAGGATCGTCTTGCGGAGTTGATACTTAGCGATAAAGTCGATGAAGGCGATAGAGTGCTTTTTGATGCCGAGGGTGAGCAAATCGCGGTAAAAATAAACCCCTAACAACCATAATCAAAGAGGCCGATTCGGCTTCTTTGGTACTCTTTTGACAAACTTAGACAATTAACCTTATTTTAATATATAAGTAATATAATATTAAATATACTTAATATTTGGGGTTCCTTTTTTGATGAAAAGATTGTTTGTTTTGTTTATATTCCTTTTCAATTCTGTTTTATACTCATATGATAACAACGGTACGACCGTAAATAGATATAACGATTCCATAGAACGTATGCAGATGGTGCGTAAAGCTAAACTTTTGACAAAAGAGTATGAGCTTTTGGAGAACAAACTAAATAGTTGGAATCTACATAAAGAGTCCTTGATCAAAGAGTTCGAGAGAAAAAATAGAGCTCTTATCGATATGGCAGAGCAAAGAGGCGAGAGTCATTGGATAAGACGTGCGAAAAAGAGAAAAAGAGAGTTTTATCTCTCCTTGTCAAAAAAGGAGAATAAGATAAAAAATCGCCTGTTTGAAGTATCGAAAAAACTTAGCGATCTAAAAAGTGAATTTTTATTCAAATATGCCGTAGAACTCACCGATGAAGAGATGTATCACGGACGAAGACCGAAAGTAGTCGATAGAGTGAGAAAGACTCAAATGCTCACCGAATATATAAAATACATGAAATCTTACGAAGAGCTTAGAAAGAAAAATAGAAAGTTCGACGAGGTGCAGGCTCTACTTTCTAGTATTCCCAAAATCAACGAAAAAGAGATAGCTTTTGACAATAATATCACTCAAAAAGCCCGTATAAACCGTGATAAGATGTATCAGTATAAAACAATGGCGCAGCGACTCGCAGAAGAGTTTTATAATCGATATCATGTAAGTATCGATTCATCGCAAACCGCAAAAGAGTTTATACGAAATCTAAATAAAAATCCGTAAAAGGCGAAAAAGTCGCCTTTTAAAAATCCCATACAACAGCCGCATAAAGAGCGGTAAAATCTATGTCGGCTGTTACGTCATCAATATCGTCAAGTTTGAACTTAAGCATTTTTACGCCGGCTTCCATCCCAAGCCCGAGGGCAAATGTATATCTTGCACTAAGAGTTAGATCATAAAGTGTATTTCCGCTATATGTTATTATATCTCCTTCCGCCTGGAAGCTAAAGTCGGACATTGGAATATCAAGTCTCGCTTTTGCATAAAGTGTAGGTAGTACAAAAGAGATATCCGCACTACTTTTATCACTTGTACTGCTTTGAACTGAAGCGGTTGCGTCGATATATTTTGCATTTATACCGATGTCGAGATTTAGCCAATTATCAAGTATCTCGTAGTAAAGAGTAGCATCGATGATATCGGCATTAAAATCCGTTGATATATCACCGCTGTAAGTTTTGCCGCCAAAATCAAAACTCTTTGTTCCTGTTCCCGAGTGAGATAAATTCGTATAAGAAGCTCTGATGTTGGGCAGGATCGGTAGAGGGTGTTCGATGTATGCTTTTGCGATAAAAGAGTTCTCTCTTTCCCAACCGAAAGTCTCTTCTACATCGTTCGTATCACCTTTGTAATTGAGTGTTCCAGACGGTTGGTTGCTAAGATATCCTACGCTGATCTCTCCACCGATTACATCTGCAAATGCAAGTGTCGAGCACATGATTGATAAGACTAAAGTTTTTTTCATAATGTTCCTTTGTTCTATTAAGTTGAATTATTATATATAAAATTTAATAAATTACAAATGTTTAATGACTAAACAAAATAATACTACAATATCTTCATGAAGAAAAAAGTAGCGATCATCGGCGGCGGAGCGTCGGGACTTATTTGTGCGATAATAGCGGCAAGAAACGGCTGTGACGTGACGATTTTGGAGAAAAATAAAAAAGTAGGTCGAAAGATATTAGCGACCGGAAACGGCAAATGCAATATCAGCAACACTCGTATATCCGTGGAAAATTTTCATGGAGCAAATCCCTCTTTCGTAAAATATGCACTGAATAATTTCACTTTAACGAAACTAGAGAGTTTTTTTTCGGATATAGGTTTGGATCTTCTGAAAACGGATGATGCAAGGGTCTATCCTATGTCGATGCAAGCTTCCAGTGTCGTCGATTTTCTGCTTGATTGCTCTAAAAGTGAAGGCGTTAGGATATATTGCGATATGAGCGTCAAGGAAGTTAAAAAAAGCGATAAATTTATAGTACTAACCGATGAAAACAGTTTTAGATTCGACAAAGTTGTAGTAGCTTCCGGATCGGTTGCTATGGCGACTCTTGGCGGGAGTGAGATAGGATACGAGATAGCTCGCGGTTTCGGTCATGATATATCAGCGCTTTTTCCTTCTTTGGTGCAGTTAAAGAGCGATGATCCTTTTTGCAAAAGATCCGCGGGCGTAAAGATAGAAGCCGCTCTTAAAGCTTTTGTCGATAAAGAATTTAAAAAGCAGATATACGGTGATCTTCTATTTACCGACTACGGCTTATCGGGACTTGGGGTTTTGGATATAAGTCGTGATCTCTCATACGCTTTGCAAAAAGGTAAGTCGGCTGTTTTAAAGATCGATCTGTTGCCGTCGCTCTCACTCTCCTCTCTTAAAAATATTCTCAAAAACAAGAGTAAAAAATTTCAAAATAAACCGCCTTCGTTATGGCTTAACGGAATGATTCATAAAAAATTGGTTCACTCGATCTTAAAGAGGCTCGGCTTTGAAGAAAAAACGAGACTTAATATGAAGGAGGTACAAAGACTCTCTTACGAAATGAAAAATCTCTCTATAAAAATAAGCGATACAAACGGAATAAAAAATGCGGAAGTTGTTGCGGGCGGCATAAGTTGTAAGCAGATAGATAGCAAGACGATGGAGTCAAAACTTCAAAAGGGGTTGTATTTTACGGGTGAGGTTATCGATATAGACGGCGACAGAGGAGGTTATAACCTCCATTGGGCGTTTGCAAGCGGTTTTTTGGCGGCGAACGCGTTAAGCGTATCTTAAAAGCTGCTTGTTCAATTGCATACTTTCATGCACCTTTTGAATACTAGATCTAAGTTCCTCAAAAAGAATCTTATAATCGGTATCTCTTTTGAAAGTAGCTAAGATCTCGATATGTTCCGTATGAATGGTTACATAGCTGAGTTCGAGTCTCGATGCCTTTTTGCCTATTAGATGACAAAATTTCACCATTTTCGAATAGTTTTTCATCTCTATGGCGTCTTCAAGGTTCGCCAGCTGAACTTGAGCGAATTCGAGAAAATTTTCAAATCTTTCAAGAACCTTCTCTTCGGAGATTTTCAATCTTTTGGTAAGGGTGTCAATATCTAACATTCATCTATCCTCGATTAAACTTTTTAGTTTGATAAAATCTTGATGTCAACTTTTCCCGAAGTACTAAGTGATCTTTTTTGCGCGATTTCTCCAACACCTTTTTGATAAAAACCCGGTTCGTTACCGCATGTTATCTCTATGACATCGTTAAAATTTTCACCGTCTATAGAGTAGGTGTCATAATGTTTCGTCAATCGGCAATCCGATTTTTTTACCGTCACTATATCATCTATATCGACATAGAGTTTAAGATCATAACGCCCGTTCGGCGCTCCATCTTTTAAAAATGAAACTGTGATATTTGTTTTGTTTTTTGTATAAATAGTTTGCTCGTTTTTTGCGTAATCGGATGTCTCCGTTACCGTATTTCCCGTTTTGACGAATCTTGTCTGGTATTTTTGCGTCGATGTGGCGGTTGTTTTTATGTAATTGTTCGTCTTATCGACGGATGGAACCAGATAATCCCACAAAGCGTACTTTCCGCCGCCGGCTTGTGTATGTGAGCTTTTAGTACCGTCCGCCTCTTCAGCGCTACCTCCGCCGCATCCTGAAATTACAACCGCCGCTATTATCGCTAAAATAATGTTTTTATACATTCGCTTCTCTTTATGTGTTGAAATATCGTTGACTTTATATGTATAGTATATCGCCAAAGTAGGTAAAAATTTTACTTTTTCGGAAATTATTTTTCTAATAAACATAAATTTTTTACCAAATGGAAAAAAAGTAACATCTTTTACCCGTGTTCTCTGAAAAATAGAGCCATAATAACAAATATAATCGTCGTTACGGCCGGTGAGAGTAGAAACCATAGATTGAGTTTTCGCTTGACAAGATAAAAAAAGAGAGATCCCCAAGAGAGAATCACAAAAGCCAGATGAACGATAAAAATCGGTTTATGAACGAAAATGACTTTGCTTACGTACGTAAAAAATATTACCAACGATATCGCCGCCAGATTATGGAGCAACTCTTTCGTATCTTCGCTTTTTTTATATTTTACATATATTATTATCGATACGGCGACCAAAATAAGTGCTAGGAAAAAGTAGAGTTTCATGATTTACCTCTTTGTCTGCCAATCGTCTTTTTTCGATCCGCTATTGGCGTTTTCGTCGATTGAAGAGAGCTTCTTTAGCGTTTGAAGCTCTTTTTGTAGAGTTTTATCGTTTAATATTTTCATCTCTTTTTCAAATTTATGCGCGAGTGCTTTAAAGGCTATTTTATACATCTTGGTAACGTTTAAAGGGCATGATTTTCTCTCCCATGTTTTTATGTAAGCGAACTCTTCTCTTTTTGAAGGAACGCTTATGCAGCTTCTGTAAAACGGTACGATTTCGATCGGCGGTGCGACATCGTCGTTACAGACTCTTCTTTGGTCTATCAGCCAATTTTGAGTCAAAGTTACATATTCGCTTAGAAGTATCCCTTTTCGTATGGTTTTGTTATCGTAGTAGCGTCCGTTTTTAAAAGAGACGCTTTTAACACTTTCAAATGATTTCCCGTCTCTATCTTTATAGCTTGCGATTAGTTTGAGATCCTTTCTATCCGAACTCTTTTTTAGCTTCACTATGATAATGGAGCCTCTTGATTTCTCATCCTCGGTGGGACTTGGGAAGAGGGTATTGACGTAAAAAAGAGTTTTTTGCGCTTCGTTTGCTTGCGGCGAGCCGTAAACGGCCTCTATCTCGTAACCGTCGCTTTGCAAAGAGAGTTTCAAATCGAAGACAAGCGGAGTTACCATATAATCAAACTCCTCATCCAATCTTTTTTTAAAATCTTCATATGAGTGAACACTATAGTAATTCGCCCCTTTTGTTTTTGAAACTCTCTCTACCAAGTCGGTATTGAAATCCACGCCTACACCTATGAAAGATGTATATATTCCCTTTTTCGCGGCGTTATCCACCATTTGGAAGAGTCCGTTTTTATCAAGTTCTCCTCTATTTGGCATAGCGTCCGTTATGAAAATAATACGGTTTTCGTACTCCTTTGGATCTTTTTTCTCTGCCGGTAAGTTTTTAAAAAGTTTTACGCCGCCTTCGTATCCTTCACTCCAGTTGGTACCGCCTTTTGGTTCTAGTTTCAATATATGTCTTTTTATCGCTTCGATATCCGTCGATTTTATATCTCTTAGAGGTTTCGCCGGATACGATCTGCTGTCAAAAAGTACGATACCTAAAGAATCGTCGTCTTTTAAGTGTTTGAGCATCGCGACAAGCGATTTGTTCGCGATTCGCATTTTTGATTCGTTTTCACTCTCTTTATCCTCTCGTTCGTTTTCCACTCTCTTTTGTCGGTCGTAATAGTATCTGTTAAAAGGTGAACTCATCGAACCTGATATATCCAAAACGACCACTAGATTTAACTTTTTGCGCTTGAAATCTCCTGTTTTGATATTTGAACTTAAACCGACTAAAAGGTAGTGTTCCTCCTCCTCTAAAAATAGATTTTTCTGTATGGCGGTGGAGTAGGTTGGGCAAAAGAGTTCCTCACACTTTCGATCCTTTTGACTATTTTCGAAATAGTGATCGTAAAAGACTCCTTCGTAAGTGATGCTTTTTAATTTCGGAAGATATCCGTTTTTGATATTGTCGTAGAAGTTGTCGGCATCTTTGGCGCCTCCGGTAGCGAAACCTACGGTTTGGGCTTTGAAGCTCAAAGTTTTTGCGATAGGTGCGGATAAAACGGGCGAGGTTTGTACGGTTCTTGAACTTTTTAGAAGATTTTTATCCTCTTTTTGCACGGTTTGATTGTATTCCCAGTCATCCACCTTTCTCTCTTTTTGTTTTTGGGACATTGAAAAAAGAAATAAGACGGTAGTCAAGAGTAATAATAAAATTTTCATTTAGGCACCTTGGCATATTTTTTTGCATATAATGTATTATACATCAAAATTGAGTATAATTTGTGAATGTTGAAGATTTTGCTATTTATTTTTATCTCTCTTTTGCTCGAGGGATGTTTTTTGAGTTTCACGCCAAAAGAGAAGAGAGAGACGATTTTTCAAGATTATGCTTACGATAAATTCGACGGTGATCGTCGAAAACTCATATATCTGGCGAAATCCCGATTGGGAACTCCATACAGATACGGCGGTATGGACGAGAGAGGTTTTGATTGTTCGGGTTTCGTATGTTACGTATATAAAAACGCCATAGGGAAAAAACTTCCAAGAAGTTCGAAGGAGCAATCAAAATATGTCGAAATTCTGGATACGTCGAAATTGACCGAAGGAGACATACTTTTTTTCGATACTTCCGAAAAAGGCGAGATAAACCATTGCGGCATATATCTTGGAGGCGGTAAATTCATTCACTCTTCAAGCGGTAAGGTTTACGGAGTGACTATTTCGGATTTTACGAAAGGATTTTATAAAAAAGCGTTTCGTTTCGGCGGAAGAGTTATACGATGAGAGCTTTTGAAGTCGTTTTCGTAGGTGCCGGCGCGAGCGCCCTTATGGCGGCGGGACGCTTTAAAAATAGAGATATAGTACTGCTTGAGGCTAATGATAAAGCGGCGAAAAAGATCGAAATTTCGGGAGGAGGGCGCTGTAATATCACAAACAGGAATCTAAGCTTCGAAAATTATCTTGGAGATAAGATCTTCATAGATAAAGTTTTAAACACGTTCAATCGGGACGATCTTTTAACCTATCTTAAAGAGCGAGGGCTTTTTGCACTCGTCAGAAAAGGTGATCAATATTTTTGTCCAAAAAGTTCAAAAGAGCTTATAAATCTGCTTTTAAAAGACATATCCCCAAAAAGAATATATACGAATCGAAAAGTTTCGGGTTTGAAAAAGAAGGGTGAGGATTTTATAATTTCTACGCAAAAAGAGCAGTTTCGCGCAAAAAAAGTTGTCGTCGCAAGTGGGGGTGCGAGTTACGGATCTTTAGGCGCTTCGCGGATAGCTTATGAAATCGCGTACGGTTTTGGCCATAGTGTCGTTACACCGACTCCTGCTCTGGTTGGATTAACTTTGCAAAAAGAGCAGTTTTGGATGAAAGAGTTAAGCGGTATTTCGCTTGAAGTGAAGATAAAAATTCTCTCTAAGGAGATAAGAGGAGATCTGCTTTTTGCGCACAGAGGAGTTACCGGTCCGGCGATTTTAAACGCTTCGTTATATTGGCAAAAAGGGGCTTTTGAGATAGACTTCATACCTGATATAGATCTGGACGATAATTTTTTTAAAACCAAAAAAGAGTTCGTTTCGGCTCTTGGTTTGCCAAAAAGATTCGTAAGGGCTTTTTTGGAAACCGTCGGAGTTAAAAATCAAGCTTTATATAAATTGAGCGAAAAAGAAAAAAATGCTTTTAAAAATATAAAATCGTATCGTTTCGCACCTGCCGGAAATTTCGGTTTTTCAAAAGCGGAAGTGACTAAAGGAGGAGTTTGTACCGATGAAATAGACGCCGATACGATGATGAGTAAAAAATGTGAAGGACTCTTTTTTTTAGGCGAGTGTTTGAATGTTACAGGAGAACTCGGAGGTTATAATTTTCAGTGGGCGTTTTCCACGGCTCACGCTTTAAAATTATGAGTTACTCTTCAACCAGTTGATAATCTAAAAGATATTTTTGACCGTATTTTTTAAAAAGTTTAGACTCTTTCAAGAAATTGACGATTTCGCCGTCTATATCTCCCTCTTTTACCATGTTGTCTAGTATATCATAACTCTCTTTTAGAGTTTTGGGGCGTTTGTAAGGGCGATCATGAGCCGTGAGGGCTTCAAAGATATCTATGATGGCAAGAAGCCTGGCCTCAAACGGTATATCTTCCGCTTTCACGGCGTTTGGATAACCTTTTGCATTTAGTTTTTCATGATGCATACCCGCTATAAGAGGGATTTTTGCGTATTTCTTCGGGAAAACGAGCATATTCAGCATATCGATGCTGATATTTACATGGCGATTTATTATATCTCTCTCCTCTTCGTTTAGCGTACCGTAACGAATAGAGAGATTTTTGACTTCATCGGGTTTGAGAAGTTTTATCTCTTCATTGTCGATGAAAAAACTTTTTTCGGCTATCTTCTGTACTCTTTGGATATCCGCATCGCTCATAAAACCGGAAGGTAGGTTTTTTTCGCTTATAAATTCCAAATCGGATTTCAACTCTTTTATAAGTTGCTCGGTTTTTCTCTCTTCTAGTTTAAGGCTGATGCTTTTGTCGCCTTTTAGATAAGCGATTTTTTTCTCTTGAAGAGAGAGTTTTAAAGTTAAAATAGCGCTTTTGAATCTTTGTGAAATCTCTTCGAGGCGATTATAGGTGGTCTCAAGTTTTACGGATTTGTTCAGTATCGACTCCGGTGTCGCTATTTTGCCTATATCATGCATCCAGGCCGCCAGTTTTAGTTCGGTGAGTTGATCGTGCGTATAGTTTTTATCTTTATATACGGTTTGGTCTTCGTTTATACCTTCGCTGATCATCTCCATCAATTTTCCGACTCGATGTATATGCCCGTAACCGCACGCCGATTTTGCGTCCATCGCGACGGATATACTCTCCAAAAACGATAAAAGCAGCTTCTCCAGATCTTCTATAAGCCTGTTTTTCGTAATGGCTATCGCACAGTAGGCGCTGTAAGCTTTGGTTCTATCGATATCTTCGTCGTCAAACGCGATAGCTTTTTTGGTAAGAGGGTCTAGTTTATTTATGAGTTGCAGTACTCCTATCAGCTCGTTTTCATGATCTATCATCGGAATTACGAGCATCGATTTTGAGTGGTAATTGTTCGCTTCGTCAAATTTTTTCATACCGTCAAAATCGAATCCTTTTGCATGATAGACATCCGGAATATTGATTATTTCATTTTTAATCGCACATAAAGCGGAAACATTCGAGAGATTTGAACCTTTGGCGGTATATAACGCAATCGGAGGCCAGTTTTGTGTTTGGGTATTGTGAATATCTAGTTTTTTGTTTATGACCACTTTGAATTTCAACTGATTTTCATCTTTTAAATATACCGTTCCGCCTTCGCAGTTTGTATCTTTTATGACTTCCAGAAGTATAAATTCAAGAATTTTGGTCAACTCTTTCTCTTTCGCGAGAGCGGTGAGGATTCGGAGTTGGTCGTTATCTTTTTTTCTCTTTAGCACCCCTTTTTTCAAAAAGGCTCCGCTTGCGATAAAAGAGACTCTATCTTTCAAGTTCGTATCCGATTTTATCTGCGTTAGTATCGTCTCTTTATAAGCGTCTTTTAGGTGAATGGCGTAAATTTTGATATCTCGCTTCAATTTGGTCAACTCTTTCGATAAAAGAGAGGGAGTTAGATGTTTGCTAAGATATGCCAAATTCTCTTTGTTCGAGTCAAAAGATATATCTATAAGAAGAGAATCTATTTTTTTGTTTTCGTTTATCTCTTCCCAAATAGAGTCGCTTGTGTAAGTATCGGGTGCATAGACGAGTGAAAAAAATCTTTTTTCTATAACAAAGGCGCAGGTCGGTACGGTATGGGTTGCCGGTATGGCTTTGATGGTTACATCTTCGAATTCGTAAGCTTCATGCAGTTTTATTTCGATAAATTCAACCGAGAAAGAGCCGCTTTTGCAAAGTTCTATTTTTGTGAAATCCGGCCAGATCGTGTTGTTGAAAAAGTGATCCCTCAGTGCTTTTAGAGTCTCTTTGAGTGCATAAATTTTTAAAGTTTTTGTGCGTGTTTCGAAATATCTCTCAGCTAAAAAAGCGATATCTACGATATGGTCAAGATGAGAATGAGTTAAAAAGATATGTTCTATTTTAGATGCCTCTTCTCCAAGAGATTGGATGATATTTCCGGCGTCGATGACGATTTTTTCAGATACTTGTAATGAGCTTGTCCCCGCCTTTTTACTCTTCGAGCCGCCGCAGCCGAGGATTTTGACATCATTTTGTAGTAAATCTATAGACTGCATCAAACTCCCTTATTTTCTCTTTTTCGTAATTTTTACATCTTTGTATATATAGCTCGAAAAGTTTCTGCTCACTTAGTTGGTTCGCTTTTTCGAAAAGTTTACGAGCCTCTTTGAATCTAGCCTCTTTGTAGAGGCGTTTTGCATGATCGTAGAGTCTGTTCAACTCTTTTTCACTCTCGTTAAATTCGCCGAAACCGACTACTTCGTAGAGTGTAACGGTTTCGTTTTTGCCTTTTACTCGAACGGTATCTATCTCTCTTAATTTATATTTTTTTCTCAATCTCTCTTTCGTATCTTCGGAGATTAGGATTTTCGATCCGTATGTTTTACATAGGCCTTCGATTCTCGAACCTAGATTTATACTATCGCCGATGACCGTATAGTCGCTTCTTCCTTCGCTTCCCATCTCTCCGGCTATCGCCAAGCCGGTATGGATGCCTATACCTATATCTATCGGCGGAAAATTTTTTTTCTGTAATGTTTCGTTCAACTCCTTTAATTTTTCTATTTGATTTACGGCACTGCTTACGGCTTTGTCGGCATGATCTTCTATCTTTAAAGGTGCGTTCCAATAGGCCATGATCGCATCTCCGATATACTTGTCGATAGTACCGCCGTGAGAAATGATGATTTCACTCATCGGAGACATATAGGTGTTTAGATATTCTATTAGAATTTTAGGATTGTTAAACGATTCGGAAATAGATGTGAATTCTCTGATATCGCTGAAAAATATCGTGATCTCCTGTTCGCTTGCGCTGAAAATATCTTTTTGACTCTTAAGCAGTTGTTGAGCGACTTGAGGAGAGACTTTTTTTGAAAATTTTTGTGAAATTATCTCTTTTTGGCGATTTTCAAAATATACTTTTATGAAGGTAAATAAAAAAGTAGCTACGATGGTGCTTAAAAATACATATACGCTGTTTAACAATATACGCTCTTCAAAAAGCATTTTATAATAAAAAACGGATTCAAGCGTCATAAATGAAACTATAAGTCCAAAAGCCGTAAGCGGCGGTGTGGGAGTCAAAATAAGAGCCGTTATGAGTACGCTTAGGAAAATAAACACCATAGTGATCGCCACATCGTATGTAGGGTTGTTGACGATGAAGTCGTCGTTTATGATGTTGTCGATGACATTTGCATGAACTTCCACTCCCGGATAGACGCTCTCAAACGGTGTGGCTCTTAAATCGAGCAATCCCGCGGCCGATGTTCCTATAAGAATAATTTTTCCGTCGATTTTGCTTTTGTCAAAGTTGTTTTTATAGATATCGAGTGCCGAAATATATTCGTACGAATTTTTCGGACCGCGAAAGTTTATAAAGAGTTTTCCTTGAGAATTTACCGGAATTTCCATATTTGCCAATTTTATGAGGTATAAGCCGTTTTCATCATAAAGAACTTCCACCTTCTTTTCACCGCTTAGGGCTCTTACGATTTCAAATGATAAAGAGGGATAAACGCTGTCATCGTATGAGATGAGCAAGGGTACATATCTGATAATACCGTCGTTATCCGGAATGGTATTGAAACTGCCGCTTGAGTAAGCGCTTTTTTGAAATTGAGGCAGATTTGTCGTAATTCCTTTCGCGACGGGCAGGCTCTCTTTGTTGTTTTTACCTCTTTGTATGTAGATGGCGTTTATGGGAGGAGGGGTGTTTTTTATCTCTTTTTCGAAGTCGAAGGTAAAACCGAGTATGGTCGGAGTTTGTGAAAGTGTTTTTGCTAGTATTTGGTCGAAATCAGGCAAATTTTCAACGGATATATTCGCCTCTTTTGCGATATTTACGGGTGAACTGCTATCTTTTTCGGCAAAAACCATATCAAGACCGATTATCGCCGCACCGGCCGATGTAAGGTTGTTTAAAAGTGTCGCTATTTTGTTTCTGCTCCAAGGCCACTGTCCGAGATCTTTTAGAGATCTCTCATCTACATCCACTATCACGATACGCTTATCGCCCTCTATCTCTCCTCTATAGACGAAAGCCGCATCTATCAGACGGCTATTGATATTTTGGATGAATTGCGGATTTTGAAGATATAAAAACTCCATAAAGAAGATCAATAACAGTGCCGCGAATGAAATGCTAAGGTATAGTCTTTTTTGGCTCATGTGGATATTTGTAGCAAGATATGTACCAATTACGGAAGAAAACATGCGCTCCAAAGAGTTTGTGTCGATACTATTAACAGATACCAGCAATATAAATAGGAATCATCATGAATAAAACTTCTCCTCTATTGAAACTGCTTTTTTTATTTTTATCTTTTGTCTTTATAGGCGGCTGCTCGAATGTAACCGTAGAAGAGGACTCGACATTTGTAAAAAACGACCGACCTGCCCAAAGCGAACAGAAGACGCAAGAGAGTACGGACAACTCCGACGAGAGTATGAAATCCGCAAGAGATGTCGTTACGGCGGGAGACGACCAGCAAGTTTTAGAGGGCAAACCGGTAGTTTTGAGTGCGAGTCGTTTGAGTAAAGAGAAAAATTTCGTAAGTTTCATCTGGAAGGAGAATGGAGAAATACTCTCTCAAAATATGGAGTTCACTCTTGAAAATTTAAGCGTAGGCGTGCATGAGATAACTCTTGAAGCGACGGATGAAAACGGCGTCGTATATGTCGATACCGTTACGGTAACGATCAAAAAGAGAGATTCGAGCAACTCTATACCGGTAGCGAAAACTTTACATTTTAGCAT
This sequence comes from uncultured Sulfurospirillum sp., assembly GCA_964573205.1. GTDB lineage: Bacteria > Campylobacterota > Campylobacteria > Campylobacterales > QNZT01 > QNZT01. The sequence goes on from CAZNIT010000024.1 coordinate 15,642, forward strand.
CGATGAAGATACGGTTTTAAACACCTCTTTGCAAGGAAGCGACGATGACGGGGATTTTTTGAAATATCTTCTCGTCTCTTTGCCGACCCATGGAGTGTTAAGCGGAAGTGCCGCTCATTTGTCGTATAAGCCTGATAAAGATTTTTACGGTGAAGAGAAGTTCTATTTTAAAGTCAACGACGGAAAGATAGATTCCGATGTCGCGACCGTAACGATTGTCGTAGAAGCACGAAACGACGCCCCTTTGGCTTATGATCTGAGTTACGAAACAAAAGAGGATCAATCCGTCGATATAAAATTAAAAGGCGACGATATCGACGGCGACGATTTGAGTTTTAGATTGTTAAAAGCTCCCTCGTTTGGAAGTGTCGCTATAAACGACGATATCGTAACATATACTCCCGAAAATAATTTTAACGGTATCGACACTTTCGAGTATGTCGTATCGGATTTTATTCTTGAATCCGAAGCGGCTACCGTGAGGATAGATGTAAAGGCGGTAAACGACATTCCCGTCGTCTTTGACAGAGTCTTTTCGACCGATGAAGATCAGCCTATCGATATTACGCTCGAGGGGATGGATGACGAAGGGCATGAGCTAACTTACGAACTGGTCTCGAAAACTAAACTCGGCAATGCGAAGATCACGGCGAATGTGTTGCACTATACTCCTTATCCGAATGTAAGCGGTGTGGAGAGGATCGAATATGTCGCAAGTGACTCTATCTCTAAATCTCTTCCCGCTACCGTCACGATCACTATAAATGCGAAGAACGACGCGCCGTCGGCAAAAGATATTTTAGTAACCACCGATGAAGATATTCCTAAAAGTTTTTATTTATCGGCGGAAGATGCGGATGGGGATGCACTCACATATACTATAGTTAAGGCCGCTAAAAACGGTACGGTAAAGATTGATGCGAACGCTTTGGTAACATACACTCCAAACAGATATTTCAACGGAAACGACTCGTTTTCTTATATCGCTTCGGATTTGAAAGAGGATTCGAACATCGCCGAGGTAAATATAGTGGTAAATTCGGTCAACAATCCGCCGCAGGCTTATTCTCAGACTCTTTCGGTTTATCAAAATAGCCGATTGCACATCGATCTTGAAGCATCGGATATAGAAAACGATTTGTTGAGATTTTATAACACTTCGCCCTCGCATGGCGTTTTAACCGGTGTATCGCCGAATCTGATCTACACTCCTGATGTGAATTTTACGGGTGAGGATAGCTTTTTTTATTGGGTTAACGATACATTCGATAACTCGCAAAAGAAAAAAATTACTATAAATGTACTTCAAACACCAAACACAAAACCTATTGCGGATAACAAAATCGTTGTCATGAACGAAGATGAAAACAAAACCGTGACATTAAGTGCATACGATGCCGAGCAGACGGAGCTTTTTTTCTCCATAAAACAGGAGCCGTCAAACGGAACCGTAACTCTAAACGGTAATAAAGTCGTTTATACTCCGTTTGAAAATTTTAACGGAAACGACTCTTTTACATATATAGCCAACGACTCTCTTGCCGATTCCGATGTCGCGACCGTGAGTATCACGGTAAATGCCGTAAACGATATGCCGGTTGCAAACGCCCAAATACTCTCGACGAACGAAGATACGAATCTTTCAATAACTCTTTTGGGTAGTGATATAGACGGAACGATTGTCGGATACGAAATTACGACGAATCCTCAAAACGCCGTGCTAAATTGTGATTTTAACTCATGCATCTATACTCCGTCGAAAGACTATTTTGGTAATGATTTTTTCGAATATACGGCCAGCGATGGAAATTTGAGTTCTCAACCCGCTAGAGTGAATATAACCGTTGTTTCTCAAAACGATTTGCCTGTCGCATACGATAAAGACATCGAGCTTAACGAAGATGAAAATATTACGTTTTTGCTTGAAGCTTTCGATGTCGAAAACGATATAAGAAGCTACGATATCATAACTTCGCCTTCAAACGGTACTTTGCTTCAAGATATGAATAGCGTGACATATATACCGAACGAAAACTATAACGGAAACGATCTTTTTACATTTGTAGTAAAAGACTCCCAATCCGAATCTCAAAGCGCCACCGTGAATATATCCGTGATATCCGTAAACGACTCGCCCACAGCCGTCGGCAAGAGTCTCTCTCTCGATGAAGATAGCTATTTGGATATTAATCTTACCGCTTTTGATGCGGACGATACGAATTTGACATTTAGTCTCTCTAAAGAGCCTTCAAACGGTAAACTTGAAGGAGTCGCACCGTATTTGAGATATATTCCGAATAAAGATTTTTTCGGTGAAGATAATTTCACCTTCGTCGCACAAGACTCTCATGGTGATACGGATGAAGCGAATATGACTATTTTTGTAAATCCTCTAAATGATCCTCCCGTTGCAAACGCCGGAGGAGATGTAACCGTGTTTTTTGGTTCGAATGTACGGTTGAGTGCCGAAAATAGCGTTGATATCGATGATGTAAATCTTTTTTACGAGTGGAAAGAGGGTACCGTTTTATTGGGTGAGGGGGTCGTTTTGGATAAAAGCGATTTTTCGTTAGGTGTTCATGAAGTGACTCTTACCGTAAGTGACGATCACGGAGCGAAAAGTAGCGATACGGTTATCGTTACGGTAAACGAAGAGGGATCTCTTGTACCTTATGTGCCTCATGTAGTTACGACCGCAGCGACGGACGCTCAGTGGTTGGAGATGGATGATTTGGATAGCGACGGCGATCTGGATATCGCGAGTGTTTCAAAAAACGGTGTGGCTTGGTATGAAAATCTCGGCGGTTTTCTCTTTAAAGAGCATAATATCAGCGATATAACTACCGCAAATTTCATAAAAATTGCGGATTTGGACAATAACGGGTATAAAGAGATCGTTTTTTCTTCGGCTACAAACGGATACGCGCTAAATGTATGTTTGAACGATACAAACAAAACATTCGACTGCAATGCGATCTCCACCACCACAAGCGATATATCGTCATTTACTTTAGCCGATATGAACAACGATCAAAATATAGATATTGTAACCGCTTCGTTTACGAATAATAATATCGACTGGATAAAAAATGTAGGTAACGCTGTTTTCAACGGTCCATATACGATAGACGATCAAAATATCGTAAATCCCGTATTCGTAGATGTGAGTGATTTTAACAATGACGGTAATATCGATATAGTAGCCGCATCGGGAACGAACAACGATATATATTGGTATGAAAATATCGATAAAGCGTCATCTTTTACCGCTCGTTTTCAAGATAACTCGATACAGTCGATAGGCAGCGTAACTGCGGCCGATATAAATGGTGACGGTTATGACGATATAATCTCCGTTTCAAAAGAGGACGGTGCGGTTTACTGGCATCCTAGCCTCGGTGGAGATACCCCGTCGGTTACATTTTCTATGCCTCTAAATATCGTCTCCTCTTTAACGGGCGTCATATATGCCGGCGGTGTCGATATGGACGGTGACGGCGATCTTGATATTCTTACCAACTCTTCAAAAAGCGGAGGTGAAATCGCTTGGTACGACAATAACGGTACGCGAGAGGGATTCGCTTCGCGACTCGTTGTCTCAGGTGTAAACAATGTCTCAAGAGTATATGGTGCGGATATGGATAACGATACGAATATGGATGTCGTTTCGGCGGATTTGAGTGGAAATATAGTTATATATGAAAATAACGCTTCTATTTTACCGTTGCCAAAAACCGGAGATAAGACGGCGCTATCTGCCGATGACGACGGTACGCTTCAAATGGGTGTCGATTATATTTATCGTCGAGACGATTTGAATGAGATCGTTTTGGATACGACAAGCGGTCTTGTTTGGCAAGATGATGTGAATGTCACAAATTCGATCAACTGGAACGAGGCCAATGAATATTGTGCCGCTTTGGATATGGGAGGCTATAGCGATTGGAGACTTCCGAATATTCATGAACTATATTTTTTACTTGACAGATCCAAAACTTCTTCTACTATAAAAGATGGGTTTGTAAATGTCGTAAATAGCGGTTATTGGAGTAGTACGAAAGTTCAATCGACATTTTTTACCGATTATGAATATTATGCGCTGTGGGTGGGTTTTTATGACAACAGAAGCGACAAAGATATCCTGTTTAGTTCGAAATATGTAAGATGCGTAAGAGGAGATGAATTTGTAGTACATCTTGATAGAGACGCTGCCAAAGAGATAGTAACCGATGCAGAACATAAACTTCAGTGGCAGGATAATGCCGATGTCGAATCAAACTCCGTTCACTGGATCGGCGCTATATCTTATTGTAAAAATCTAAACTTGGATGGGGGCGGTTGGAGAGTACCAAATGTAAACGAACTCTACTCTCTAACATCCGGTGCGGGCTGGAACAATGCCTTTAGTTACGGTGCGTCGTCTCTTTATTGGTCTTCTACCGGAAACGGTGAAATTACTACCGTCGATTTTGAGCAGGGACACGACAATAACAGACCTCAAGACGATACGATATATGTAAGATGTGTAAGGAGTTTGGGGCAGAGGTAGGATGGATTTCCCGCCTCAAGTCGTTTTTCAGGTTAGCGGCGGTTGCTGAAATCATAACTTACCGTTGTACCGCAGGGACGGTAGTAGTCGTAACTAGGAGCCGGTTCGTAGCCGTCACAATAGACTATTTTCAGATCCCAGTAAGTATTGCAAGATGAGGTACTAAGCTCAACATAATACCCGGGCGGGATTCTGTTTTCCAAAACATTCAAACCCCAAGATCCCGAACTGTTCGGAGTGCTGAATATCTGACAGATATCACTGGTAGAGATATCCATGTTTTTAATTTTGAGTGTGGATAGACCGCTGTCGGTACTACCGCCGTTTCCATCGGTGCAAATGCCGTTGCTACAGCCACTATTTGTACTATCTGTATCTCCGCATCCGTTCATTAAGGCGATGATAGCTAGAGTGAGGATAGTTTTTGCATATGTTTTCATAATTTTGCTCCTCTATGAATATAAATAACAAAAGCAGCTTTTTTGTTTTTGCAAATAAAAAAGTTTACTTTGTAAATAATTATACACCCTTTTGAAGCTAAAAAATGCAATAAATATGCAATATCAACGATTTTAACTTTAATTATCTTTTCTATTTGGAAATCGGATTGATCGTAGTGGCGGAAATTTTACTCTACCTCATGACCAATATATCCATCTACAATAATACAAGTATATTTACTAAGAAGGAGGAGAAAAATGCAGCGGCGACAAAGATCGCCAAACAGGATTAAGTGTTGGCTAGTACAAATTAACTTCTTGAATATTCCAATCTTTTTTAAAGTTATTTGTAAAATCTTGATTTATTACAAAATTTTTACCATTAGGGGTTACCGCTACTGTTGTACTTGCATCTATATCTTTTGATTTTATAACTTTTGCAGTTTTAAAATCATCACTACTTCTTAGAGTTATGAGTCTATTTCCTCCCGGTGTTTTTTGGTTGTTTGTTACGCCCACTACATCTGCATTTGGTTTTATCACCATACCATCAAAACCACTATATTGTACATCATCAATCTTTACAAGTTTTGCATTGTTTGGATTGCTTACAGGTATTTTTACCAATCCAAAGTTGTCATAGAGACCTTTGTCATTTACGGTTAAAATCGATACCAATAGATAATCATCTTTAAAATCTATACCATTTGGACCACTTTTGATACTTGTATTGTTTTCCCAAAATATAGAAGCTTTACCATCTATTGTTACTTTGTATATGAGTTGTGCATACCAATCCGTTACATAGACATTACCATTGTCGTCAACTGCGATATCATTTGCAAAATATGCGGATGCTTTAGGAGCTAGATGTGATAGATTGATCTCTTTTTGTAAAGCACCAGTTTTTAAATCATATATTCTTAAAAATGATGCACCTTTTGTTTTAGGGTCATTATCCATAAGCTCAGTTCCATTAAATCCAGCAACAAGCAGTCTATTGTTTTTATAGTCTATCTGTAATCCAGCAGTAGAAAGTGGAAACTTTTCACCATGTGTAAAAGCTTTATATGTTCCATCAGATTTTATTTTTATAATCGGCTTTGCATTTAGCGATGATAGTAAAAATGTATTATCATTTTTATCATACTCTATACCTTCCGGATTTTGAGCTAAATTTTTTACTAAAATTTTACTGGGTAACTTTATGTTGCTGTTTGCTGCAAAGCAACCTGTACTTATTGTTATAGCCACTGTTATAGATAATATTATTTTTGTTTTCATCGTTTCCCTTTTTTATTTATTTGTTATTATATATCCGTTGGTAGTATTCCATTTTCAACCAAAGTATATGTTGTTCTCCATTTCTTTGTTGTAGTATCAAAAAACATGATTTTTCCATCAACTTCATATGCAAATCCTGTCCAATCCTCCCAATAACCGTCCCACTCTATACTCATACTTGCATCACTATTAACTTGCCATCTTCCTTCATTAAAAGAGCCTACATTATTTTGCCCCTCTATATTTCCATCACTAAATGAATTTACCATATACTTGTACCAACTATTATTATAAAGATATATACCTGTTATTGTCGTATCTGAGAGTATATCAAAAAGCTCTTTTCGTGTTAGCATTTTATATGATTTATCTATCATATCTTGTTGTGTCATTTGATTGTCAGTATGTTTTTCCATTCAGACCCTTTCTTTGTGTAACTATCTTATTATCAATTATTTTTTAATGAAAGTTTTTCTTTTTTTGTTAGCTTATCAACAACTAAATTGTAAGACTCGTCTATCATTTCAGTCAAAATTTTCTCTTTCATAGTTCCATCTAGGATGATTGTATTCCAATGCTTTTTATTCATATAGTAACCCTCTATCACACATGAGTATATTTCACGATATGCGATAGCATCTTGGGGTAATGATTTTAATGTAATTCTTAACGGCTTTTCTTTCCATGCAATCAAAGCAAACATTTTATTCATCACTTTAAATACCATAGCTTCATCTCCAAATGGAAACTCTTTTGTTACACCACTTTTTGAAGAGAGTATATTTTCTAATTGTTCCAAATTCATATTGTTTCTCATTTAAAATATTGTTTGAACTCTTGTGAGGGTTCTCTTATTGAGTAGATATATAAAGTTATACCGTTTGGGTCTGAAATCGCAAATCCTCTATCTCCCCAAGGGTGATTGTCCAATGGCATTATCGCTTGATTTTTGAGTTTTATCAATTTTTCATACTCTAAATCAACATCATCTACTTCAAAATTATATATCAATCCACTTCCATCACTCGTGAGTTGATCCGGTTGTTGTGGTGACATAAACTGTAATGTTGATTTAGTATCCCCAAACTCCATGTTTAAATACCATCCACAATCAAATATTATTTTTGCATTAAAGTTTTTTGTGTAGAACTCTCTACTTTCATCAATTTTGTCTGTAATGATACAAGATGATAAATTATTTGCCTTCATTTTTATTCCCTTCAAAGTTTTATGAAAGTATATTATATTTTTATTTTCTTGTATTGTATAAAATCGACATATTTTCATCTTTTGGCGAAAAATTAGTGAATTCTTTATACTCTTTGTTAAAATGAGCTTGGTCACAATATCAATAATCATTCGCAACAGATGATAAATTTTTTCTTCAAATAAAATATTTAACTTTTCAATATTCAAAATATCTTTTTCTCTGAAAGAATTAAATTTATTATAAAATTCAATTGATACATCTTTTAGTGAAACTATTTTATTTGAATATTTATTCATTTTTTGATCTAGTAAAAACGATAAAATTGACGGTTTAAATCGAATACCAAAATAAGAGTCATTAGGAGCTAATGAGACAACTATCCCTTTGTCCATTGCTCCAACTAAAATAATATCCATACAACCGTCTGGTACAACCGGAAGATTTATATTATTTAAGGTATTGTTTTTTACACTCCAATAATTATCTATAATTGCTAATATTAAATCCCGCTGTGGTATGATATTAGTGTACTAGTACTTGTTGTGCTATTAAGCCCATTCAAGTTTAGGCTCTATCTGTTTGTTTGCACACTCTGTAAGATAAGAGTTCATCAAGTTTTGATAAGGTATGCCAACCTTTAGTGATAGCTTTTTAAAATACTCTATAGTATCCTCTTCAATCTTGATAGAAATCTGTTTTTTTACCTTTTTTGCATACGGATTTTTTACCGATTTGCTAAAGTTATACTCTTCTCTCATTATAAAAACTCCTTGTATTGTTTCTCTTCATTTTTTGTTGATTTCCTCGCACTTATGATTCTAATACTGTTCTCATCATCTCGATATCAATGAACAACAGTTAAAATCTTAAGCGAATAACTCAGCCCAATCAAGATGAATCTATCTTCATCTTCACTATGGTCGGGATCTTCAATCAATCTTGCATTTTCATCACCAAAAACAGTTTTGGCTTCTTCAAATGAGATCTTATGTTTTACAAGATTTTTTTGAGCTTTTTTTCATCCCAACTAAACTCTATATTTTTCATAATGATATTATAATGATTTTGTATATATTTGTCAAATTAAAGAGTTGGAGGGTCAGGGCTTCACTTTTAACTTTTTCAATATCTTATTCACCCCTGCATCTGAAAGTTCTAAAAACTTAGCTATCTCACTCTGCATAAAACCATCCTGCCAAG
>CAZNIT010000025.1:0-9865 GCA_964573205.1 uncultured Sulfurospirillum sp.
TTTTTAGGAACTTCCGCATAGTGGTCGAATTCCATAGCATATGTCGCGCGACCTTGTGTTGCGGATCTGAGATCTGTCGAATAACCGAACATTTCGGACAAAGGAACAAAAGCGTTGACAATCTTGTTACCCGCTCTATCATCCATTCCCTCAATCTGTCCTCTTCTTCTGTTAAGATCACCGATAACATCACCCATAAAATCTTCAGGAACTTCAACTTCAACTTTCATCATAGGCTCTAAGATTACGGCATTTGCCTTTCTCGCACCCTCTTTGAAGCCCATTGACGCGGCAAGTTTAAACGCCATTTCCGATGAATCGACATCATGGTAACTTCCGTCATAAAGCGTAACTTTTACATCTTCAACGGGATAACCGGCAAGAACACCGCCTTGCATTGCCTCTTGAATACCTTTATCAACAGCAGGAATGTACTCTCTTGGAACCGTACCACCTTTGATGGCATCGACAAACTCATACCCCTCACCAGGCTCCAACGGTTCAATTTTAAGAAAAACATGACCGTATTGACCGCGACCGCCCGATTGTTTAGCATATTTATACTCTTGTTCGACAGAGTCTCTTATCGTCTCACGGTAAGCAACCTGAGGCTGACCAATTTCCGCTTCGACCTTAAATTCTCTCATCATACGATCAACAAGAATCTCAAGATGAAGCTCACCCATACCGGAGATAATTGTCTGACCGCTCTCTTCATCGGTCTCAACTCTAAATGACGGATCTTCTTGTGCAAGCTTTTGAAGCGCTATACCCATTTTTTCTTGATCGGCTTTTGTTTTCGGCTCTACGGCAACGGAGATAACAGGCTCCGGAAAATCCATTCTCTCAAGTACAACTTTGTCGGAAGGATCGCAAAGAGTATCGCCTGTTGTCGTACTTTTAAGACCGACAACAGCACCGATTTCACCCGCATAGATCTCTTTGACCTCTTCTCTTTTGATAGCATGCATCTTCATGATACGACCGATTCTCTCTTTTTTATCTTTCGTCGAATTGTGTACATATGAACCGGACTCCAAAGAACCTCTATAAACACGAATGAATGTCAACTGTCCTACAAAAGGATCCGTCATGATTTTAAACGCAAGCGCGGCAAAAGGGCCGTCATCCGTTGATTCTACGATAACTTCTTCCTCTTCGTTCTCCATCATAGTACCTTTGATACCGCCGACTTCAGTCGGTGCGGGAAGATAGTCTACAACAGCATCAAGAAGTGTTTGAACACCTTTGTTTTTAAACGCCGTACCACAAGTCATAGGCACTATATGCATACCGATGGTTGCGGCTTTGATACCGGCCATGATCTCATCGTTCGTAAGCTCTTCACCTTCAAGATATTTTTCCATTAATTCGTCGTTACCATCAGCTTCGGAAATTTTTTCGATCATCTTTTCTCTATATTCTTGGGCTTTTTCTTGAAGCTCGGGACGGATATCTTGTTCATGATATGCTGAACCCATCGCCGCTTCGGCATCCCACACGATCTCTTTCATTTTAACAAGATCGATGATTCCTTCGAAATTCTCTTCAGCGCCGATTGGTAGTTGAATAGCTACAGGATTACCTTTAAGTCTCTCTTCTATTTGTCTCTCGACTTCATAAAAATCGGCACCGGTTCTATCCATCTTGTTTACAAATACGATAGATGGAACTCCGTAACGGTTTCTTTGTCGCCATACTGTCTCGGACTGAGGCTGGACACCGCCCACTGCACAAAATACGGAAACGGCACCATCAAGTACACGCATAGAACGCTCGACTTCAATCGTAAAGTCAACGTGGCCGGGAGTATCGATAATATTTATCTGTTTGCCTCTCCATTCACAAGTAGTCGCAGCGGAAGTGATGGTAATACCTCTTTCTTGTTCCTGCTCCATCCAGTCCATCGTCGCAGCACCGTCATGAACTTCACCGATTTTATGCTCAACTCCCGTATAAAAAAGGATTCTCTCCGTCGTCGTTGTTTTACCCGCATCTATATGCGCAGCAATACCGATATTTCTTACATCTTCTAATTTATGAGATCTTGGCATTTGCTATCCTTTTTACCATCTGTAGTGAGCAAAAGCTTTATTTGCTTCAGCCATTTTATAAGTATCTTCTTTTTTCTTATATGAAGCACCTCTCTCATTCGCCGCATCGATCAACTCGTTCGCTAATCTATCCTTCATGGTTCTTTCAGATCTTTTTCTGGTAAATCCTATAATCCATCTAAGTGCGAGAGACTGCTGTCTTACGGGTCTTACTTCGACAGGCACCTGATATGTAGCACCGCCGATTCTTCTACTTTTTACTTCCATGACGGGTTTAATATTTTCCACGGCTTTATAAAATACGTCGATACCTTTCTCGTCTTCGACCTTTTTGTCGATTATATCGATAGCATCGTAAAAAATCTTCGCCGCAACACTTTTTTTACCATCTAGCATAATGGAGTTAATAAACTTCGATACCAATTTTGAGTTATAAATCGGATCAGGTAATATTTCCCTTACGGGAGCTTTTCTTCTTCTCATAGTCTTCCTTCAATTTTTTGCAAATTTACTCAAACTTTACCCAAAATTCACGGTAAAGCCTGCCCAAATTAATTACAATTATTTTAATATAAATTTATTTATTGACGATTAACGCCTACTTCGGTCTTTTCGTACCGTATTTACTTCTTGCAACTTTTCTGTTCGCAACACCGGCCGTATCGAGCGCTCCACGAACAATATGATATTTAACACCGGGAAGATCTTTTACCCTTCCACCTCTAACAAGTACGATCGAGTGCTCTTGAAGGTTGTGACCTTCACCACCGATATAACTGATCACTTCAAATCCGCTCGTAAGTCTAACTTTCGCAACTTTTCTAAGTGCTGAGTTAGGCTTTTTGGGAGTTGTTGTGTAAACTCTCGTACAAACGCCTCTTCTTTGAGGACATTTGTCAAGTGCCGGTGATTTAGATTTTTTGATCACCTTTTTTCTCTCTTTACGAATCAACTGATTAATAGTCGGCACATTTTTTCCTTTTTTAATTTTCTCCATAAACAATAACTAGTGTTTACAAAGGTGCGCAATAATACTCAAATTTTGTTTACAAAAAGCTTAATAAAGGCTATTTTCAGGAGCCGACCGCCAGAAGGGGAATCACGGGAGCTTACAAAATTCGCTCCCGTAAGATCTAGTTATCGTTACGATTCGTTAAGTTTCAATTTGACTTTCTGATCTTTATACATACCCGTACCAACAGGTATCATTCGCCCAAGAATGACATTCTCTTTAAGATCTTCAAGATAATCGGTCTTACCGGCGATACTAGCTTCGGTAAGAACCTTCGTAGTCTCCTGAAACGATGCCGCCGATATAATGGAGTCCGCATTTATCGCCGCTCTTGTCACACCAAGTAAAGTAGGCTCGGCAATAGCGGGTTCTCCTCCGATTTTGATAATTCTCTCATTCTCTTCTCTTAGTTTTCTACGACTTATCAAATCTCCGGTAATAAAATGAGTATCACCGCTATCGACTATTTTAACCTGTCTCAACATTTGAGAAACAATCACTTCGATATGTTTATCACTGATAGCGACACCTTGCGAGCGATAAACTTGCTGTATTTCACTTATGAGGTAAAAATGCAGAGATTTTTCACCCATAATTCTAAGAATATCATGACTAGAAACTTGCCCGTCGGTCAGTTTTTCGCCCACTTGAACATACTCACCTGCATGAACCAAAATTTGTCTGTTTTTATCGACAAGATACTCTTTAAAATTTCCGTCGTCCGTATCTATGATAATTCTCTCTTTCGCACGAAGCGGTTTACCAAATCTCACAGTTCCTGCAACTTCTGCAATCACAGCCGGGCTTTTTGGTTTTCTCGCTTCAAAAAGTTCACTAACTCGCGGAAGACCGCCGGTAATATCTTTTGATTTAGCTACGGCTTTTGGAACTTTTGCAAGCTCATCGGCTTGTTTCACTTCGGCTCCGTTTTCAATCAATATAGAAGTTTTGGGTTCTAGTGCGTATTTTTTAATCTCACCGCTTTTGGTCGCAAGAACGATGGCCGGTTTGTATCCCGAAGGTATATACTCGTTTATAACCAGTCTTGATTGTCCGAATTCATCCAATTGCTCGGTTGCGGTATGTCCGGGATCGATATCTTCAAACGTCACGACACCGTCCTCTTCGGCGATAATCGGAGTTGAATACGGATCCCACTGTGCAATGATGATCTGTTCGTCACTTTGAGGTTTAGCTATCAAATCAGTCGCCTTAACCGTTTCGTTATCGTTGAACTCGACAATGGATTTTCTAGGAATATAGTGTCTGACGGCCTCTCTACCCTCTTCATCGGCAATAATCGCAAAAAGCCCTTTCTCTTCAACCGTATGACCCTTTTTGATATCTTCGAATCTCTCGAGATAATCACCTGTCAATTGAAAATATTTGATAACCCCGTCGGCCCTCGCACTTATTTTCTGAACTACCGGCTCGCCGTTTTCAATCATCAAAATACTACCGAATTGAATTCTGTTCGGTATATTCCATCCCTCTTTGATAACCTCGACTATACTCTCACCCGCTTTTACATCATTGTTGTCATAAGGTAGATAAAATTTACCCTCCATTTTCCCGCTGATACCGGCAAGCTCGTTGGGTTTTGCTATATCGTTTTTTCGTAATACGAATTTCGCCGTATCTTTAGCGCCTTTTACGGTGATAACCATCTCTTCATGAGCATACTCGACAACAACTTTTCCGTCATGCGGTGCCTTTATCTTCGGCTCGACAAGTAAAACGGCGGCGTTTCTTCTATTTGCGACTATCTTTTCACCGTTTGAGTTGACATAGGTTTTCAAATTATAAAATCTAATAAATCCCTCTTTTTTGGCCACAACTTGTTTATCTTGCTGTTCAGTCGAAGCCGTACCGCCTATATGGAACGTTCTTAGAGTCAGCTGCGTTCCGGGTTCACCGATGGACTGCGCCGATATGATACCGACCGCTTCGCCTTTTTTAACAAGTTTCGCTTTACCTAGATTTAGACCATAACATCTCGCACATACGCCTTTGTTCGATTTACAGGTAATAGGCGTTCTGATAACCGCCGCTTTTATCCCCGCCTCTTTTATATTTTGAGCGGCTTTTTCATCAATAAGAGTTCCTTCCACAAACAGTACTTCGTTCGTGATAGGATCAATAATGTTTTCAGCCAAAACTCTTCCTAAAACTCTATCTTCCAAAGACTCCACAAGTTCACCGTGGACATTGATTTCGGTAATCTCCACACCTTCATGCGTACCGCAGTCATCTTCCGAAATTTTGACATTTTGACTAACATCCACAAGTTTTCTTGTAAGATAACCGGCATTGGCCGTTTTTAATGCCGTATCCGCAAGACCTTTTCTCGCACCGTGGGTCGAGATGAAGTACTCCAATACATTCAAACCTTCACGGAAATTAGAGATAATGGGAGTTTCGATGATCGAACCGTCGGGTTTGGCCATAAGTCCCCTCATTCCCGCAAGCTGTCTAATCTGTGCCGCAGAACCTCTCGCACCGGAATCCGCCATCATATAGATGGAGTTAAATCCTTGTTTATCATGCTTCATAAGCGTCATCATCTCATTTGCGAGAAGATTGTTGGTATTTGTCCAGATATCGATGATTTTATTATATCTCTCCTGCTCGGTCAATAAACCGGCGGAAAATTGTTGCTGAATCTCAAGAACCTTGTTCTTGGACTCTCTAATCACCTCTTCTTTGTTATCGGGAACATTAATATCATCAATCGAGATGGATATACCCGCGTCGGTGGAGTATTTGAAGCCTAAAGCTTTTAAGCTATCCAAAATTTCGGCAGTCGCGTAAGTATCACCGACTTTATAGATATGATCAACGAGATTTCCTATATCCTTTTTCTTCAATACCCTATTCCACAAATCTTCCGGAACGAAATCGGGAAGTATGGCTTTGATGATCATCCTACCGGCGGTAGTATGAACAAGTCTGCCGTCAACGACGGTTTTTATTTTCGCTTGAGTCTCCAAAATTCCCGCATCAAGTGCGATAGTAATCTCATCTATATTCGCGAACAGTTTATTCGATCCTTTAGCGTTCTCTTTTTCAAGGCTCAGATAGTAAATTCCAAGAACCATATCCTGTGTAGGTACGGCAATCGCCTTACCTGAAGCCGGAAGTAAAATATTGTTCGACGAGAGCATCAAAACTTTGCACTCCGCGATCGCTTCACGAGAAAGAGGCACATGAACCGCCATCTGATCACCGTCGAAATCGGCATTGAACGCCGAACAAACAAGCGGATGAAGCTGTATGGCTTTACCGTCTATCAAAACAGGATGAAACGCCTGAATAGAAAGTTTATGAAGCGTCGGCGCACGGTTTAGCATAACCGGATAATTATCGACCACCTCTTGCAAACACTCCCATACTTCGTTCGTTTTAGACTCGATCATTCTTTTTGCCTGTTTGATCGTAGTGGCGTAACCTTTATCTTCAAGTTTTGCTAAAAGATGCGGCTTGAAAAGCTCAAGCGCCATGGTTTTTGGCAACCCGCACTGATCCATACGAAGACTAGGTCCCACTACAATAACGGAGCGCCCCGAGAAGTCAACTCTCTTACCAAGAAGATTCTGACGGAACCGTCCCTGCTTACCTTTAATAATCTCACTCAAAGATTTAAGAGGTCTTTTGTTGGCACCTTTTACGGCATTTGCACGACGACCGTTATCAAAAAGAGCGTCAACCGACTCTTGAAGCATTCTTTTTTCATTTCTTATAATGATCTCCGGAGCATCTAGCTCTACAAGTCTTTTTAGTCTAGCATTTCTGTTTATAACTCTTCTATATAGGTCATTTACATCAGAAACTGCAAATTTTCCGCCGTCAAGGGAAACTAGAGGTCTAAGATCCGGAGGAAGAACGGGGAGTATGGTTATCATCATCCATTCCGGTCTATTGCCGCTATTAACGAAAGATTCGACAACCTTCAATCTTTTTACCAACTGTTTTTTCTTAGCTTCCGATTTCGTATCTTCCATCTCTTGCTTTAAAGTCTCAAGAGTTTCGATAAGATCGAATTCCTCCAGAAGATCTTTTATCGCTTCTCCTCCCATTTGAGCGTCAAAACCGGAATCTACGAATCTTTGCTCGAGAGATTGATACTGCTCTTCATTCAAAACATCATATTTCAAAACTTTTTTAGTATTCTCATGATCATAATAAGCTTCACCGGGGTTTTTCACTATATACGCTTCATAATATAACACTCTCTCCAAATCTTTCATCTTGATACCCAATAAAGTACCGATTCTACTCGGAAGAGAGTTAACATACCATATATGAGCCACAGGCGTTACAAGCTCAATATGCCCCATTCTAGATCGTCTAACTTTACTTGTAGTGACTTCAACACCGCACTTTTCACACTTGATACCTTTATAGCGCATCTTTTTATATTTACCGCAAAGACACTCGTAGTCACGAACGGGTCCGAAAATTTTCGCACAAAAAAGCCCGTCACGTTCCGGTTTTAACGTTCTATAATTTATAGTCTCAGGTTTTTTTACCTCTCCGTAACTCCATGAGAGTATTCTCTCCGGACTCGCAAGCTTTAGTCTAAAAGCTTCAAAGTCTCTTGGACGGTTCTCTTCGTTAATCTCTATCGGAATCAGATTCTTCACCCTCTACTCCTTCTTCAAATATCTCTACATCTAGTGCCAATGATTTTAACTCGTTGGTCAATACGAAAAATGTTTCCGGTATACCGGTTTTAGGTACATTTTCGCCTCTTGTTATTGATTTATATGCTTGCATTCTACCTTCAACATCATCTGATTTGATAGTTAACATCTCTTTCAGGGTATGTGCCGCACCGTATGCTTCAAGTGCCCACACCTCCATCTCACCAAATCTTTGCCCACCGAAGAGAGCTTTACCACCTACCGGCTGCTGTGTTACCAGTGAATAAGGACCGGTACTTCTTGCATGCACTTTTTCATCAACCAGGTGATGCAATTTCAGCATATACATGATACCGACATTGACACGCTCTTTCATCGGTTCACCTGTTCTACCGTCATACAACTGTGTTTTACCATCTGCATCGATTTTCGCCAATTCAAACAATTTTTTAAACTCTGCTTCAGTAGTACCTTCAAAAATAGGTGCTGCAAATCTAACACCTTTTGCCCAGTCTCTTGCATAGTTCAGAAGTTCATCATCACTTAGATTTTCAACAAACTCTTTCCCATTCATAAGCTTGGCAATCTCTGCTATGGATATCATCTTTTCTCTAAGTTCTTTTATCCATTCACCCTGTTTTGTTTCAAGTGTCTCCTGAATCTGCTGCCCAAGACGTCGACCTGCCAAACCTAAGTGTACCTCAAGAATCTGACCGATATTCATACGACTCGGTACACCCAGTGGATTGAGTACGATATCTACAGTTTCACCATTTTCCAGATATGGCATATCCATCTCTGGAACGATATTTGAAACAATACCTTTGTTACCGTGACGACCAGCCATTTTATCACCAACTTTAAGTTTACGCTTCGTTGCAATATAAACTTTTACAAGCTTTGTAACACCGCTTGGTAAAATATCATCTTTTTCGAGAATAGATAGTTTCTCATCATGTTCAATTCTGAGACGCTTCTTCTCTTCTCTGAAATAGTTCTTCAGTTCATTGTACTTATCCTGTGTTTCCTGATCGAGACACTTTACAACACTGTTAAAAGCAAATCTGTTGATATGTTCAATTTCATCTTTAGGGATCGTTTGCCCTTTTTCAAATGTTTTTCCATTGATTTCACAACTTTCATTGAGAGGTGCTTTGGAAAGAAGTGAATTGATCTGCAATAACTCTTCACGGTCAATCATGAGTAATCTGTCATGATGATCTGTATCCAGCGCCTCTTTTTCTGCTTCAAATGCTTCTATAGAACGAGGATCTTTATCGTATCCCTTTTTCGTAAAAATCTTAACATCTACAACCACACCTTCAGTCGACTGCGGGCAATAGAGTGATTTATTGACAACATGACCTGCTTTTTCACCGAAAATAGCACGCAGTAGTCTCTCTTCAGGAGTTGGTTTCACTTCACCTTTAGGAGAAACTTTACCAACCAGAATCATTCCGGGTTTTACATAGGTACCTACTTTCACAATACCGCTGTCATCAAGATGGAAAAGGTTCTCTTCCTTTACATTTGGAATATCTTTGGTAATCTCTTCCGAACCATCTTTCAGTTCTCTTGCTTCAACTTCTTTTTCATAAATATGAAGTGATGTAAAAGTATCATCTCGAATCAAACGTTCATTGACAACAATCGCATCCTCATAGTTATAACCATTCCATGGCATAAAAGCAACCAAAATATTTTTACCGATTGCAATTTCACCCTGATCCATACTCGGTCCGTCAGCAATAACCTGGCCTGTTTCTACTTTATCACCTTTTTTGACAATAGGAATCTGCGTAAAAGAGGTGTTTTGGTTGGTTCTCATATTTTTATGGAGCCAGTAATGGTCAATAAATGCACCATTTTCATCTTCCCCCAAAATATAGATATTTTTCGAATCAACTTTTTCAACCGTTCCGCCACGTTTTGCTTTGATTGCTTCCCATGCATCACGAGCAACTGTACTTTCCATACCAGTTCCTACATACGGCGCCTGTGCCCAAATC
The DNA here is from genome assembly GCA_964573205.1 of uncultured Sulfurospirillum sp. Taxonomy (GTDB): domain Bacteria; phylum Campylobacterota; class Campylobacteria; order Campylobacterales; family QNZT01; genus QNZT01. The sequence continues at coordinate 9,719 of CAZNIT010000025.1, forward strand.
AAAGGAACTGCCTGACGCTGCATGTTTGACCCCATCAAAGCACGGTTCGCATCATCATGCTCAAGGAAGGGAATCAGAGAAGCAGCTACACCCATAACCATCGCTGAAGAGAGATCAATTAAATCAATTTTTTCTCTTTCGATAAGT
>CAZNIT010000026.1:0-75263 GCA_964573205.1 uncultured Sulfurospirillum sp.
ATTTGTGACAATGAAATTATTATTTGTTGTGCTGATACCGCTAAAGCCGCTTTGCCCGTCATAGGGATTGTCAACGATATACCAGTTTATATTGTCAACACTCTCCGATTTTGCCATAGGAAATAGCGATTTATCGCATGATTTGCAATAAATCTCATAAAATATATCCGCTTCAAGTCTATTTCCGACCGACAAGGAATCGGGTATATACAATCTTCCGTAATAGTAGTTTACATGTTTTGTCTCTATTTTAATGCCGCATCCGCCTCCCGCATCGGTTACATTGATATCTTTAACAGTAAGTCTTAGAGGCTCTTTTGGTACATGTTCGTCTCTTGAGAAATTTATACCCAATGAAGTATTGTTTTCTCCCGATTTGAATTTACCTTTATCTATATCAAAATCAAATTCAATATCTGATCTATTCCCTTGAAATGTATAGGCAGAGCCGTTTGCATGAGTCGTATTGCTCTCGTCTATCCATACAAGAGTTTGCGTATCGTCGGATGAAGCGTTTGCGTCGAATTTAATCTTTAGATTGGTATCTTTTGAATAGCACCCTTTTGAATAGTTTTTAGTGATATTTCCGTTAGCGTTTAACGCTCTTAATCGTATCTTGAATTTAGACGCCATTTTATCGATATCCGCAAAATCAGCATAAAACGTAAAGTTTGTCGATCCCTCGCTAAGTGAATAGTTGTCGAGTTCAAATTTGTCTATTTTAAAACTGATATCGTTTGCCGTACCCGTTGGGATAAGTCTATTTATATCGGCGGTATCGTTTTCATCTACGATCGCAAATTCGCTTCCTCTTTTTTCCGTTACAACAAAGTCAAGTTTTCCCGTCTCGCTATAGCTTGTATTAAAATCTATTAAACCGTCGTTGAACGAGATTGAGGATATATTCATGATTCCCGTCTCACAAGTTGGAATTTGTTCGGTGAAATTTATATCGAACGAACTTCCGGCACTTTCGTTGTAATTTAGTGTCGGGTTGTTGAATTCGTCGATCGCTTTAATGCGTATATTAAACGGTGCCGCAGCTATATTGTCGTTTGGAATCGTCAGTACGAAAGCTTTCGGACGAATCGCAAAGCGATCTTTACTTTTGCCTGTATAAGTTCTACCTAAAAATGAACCCTCTATCTGCAAAGAGGCGACTTTATACGCTTTTGAGATATTTGCGGTTACATTGGCCAAACCGCTTGAGTCGATAGTAGCAACTCCGTTAAAAAGCGTTCCTAATATATTCGAAAATTTATCAAGAAGTACAATTTTTGTTATATTCATATCTTCTGCCGGCTTACCGAGAGTTTCGTTATATGCGGAGATAGTCAAGTTAAAATTTTTGTTTACGATTTGTGTGGTAAGGTTGCCGTCTGTAAGTGGTGAGCCCAGAGTTGAAGCATTTAAAGTGATATTGAAATCGTCGTTTAAGATAGTAGCCTGCGCAACCGAATCTATAAAATACGCATCCGCACTACTTAGATTTACAAAAAAGTTTTCATCGCTTTCGATATCGAGATCACCTTTGATCACCGATAGTGTCAATGTCGTTTTACTCGCGCCTTGAGGTATGTTTATAGTGGAACTAACGGCGGTATAATCGTTATCGGCTACCGTAGCGCTACCGTCGGTAAGAGCATAGTCGATATTCAAACCGCCGGAAGCGGTGATAGTTCTGTCCGCAACAATCTCAAACGATATACTTTTCGTACCGCTGTGACCTTCATATACTGTGGCGTCGTTGATCAAGATAATAGGCTTATCCCCCATACTCGCATAAGCGCATCTAGCACCGTCTCCATTTTTCGGAAGTGTCATATTTATAAATCTTACGGCTCTTGGTTTAGGATTTGAAGGATCGGTGATGTCGCATCTGTAAAACCGGTCGTCTTTATAGAAATAGAAATAACCGTTTTTATCGAAAAATTGAACATGAGAATCGACATTCGTACCAAGACCGAGATATCCTATATCTGTTACGACGCCGCTTTTGGGATCGATCTTATATAGATGACCGCTATATTTTTCGGCAAAATAGAGTTTGTTGTCATTTGGATGAAAAGCAAAGTCTGCGGCATATAGTGATTGATCGGACAATGTAACATTTGAGAGTTTTTGAAGATATGTGGAAGAAGATGGATTTACATCTATTCTATAAAGTCTAAGAAGTCCGTCACTCTCGACACCGTCGTTTTTTTTGAGATATGAGGATGCGATATATAAAATTCCGTCTGTTGAGACATCTCCTAAGTGAAACTGATATGGATCAAGACCGGCTATATCGTAAGAGATCGTATCTAAGTTTGCGTCCGTTCTTGTTATTTTGTGATTTATAAGATCGTATCCCCAGATATAATCGTCGATAACACTGTATCCGATCGCATTGATGTTTACCGGATAGATATTTGTGCTAAGTGTCGTTTGTGAAGCGTTTAAAAGATCTATCTCGTTTACCTTAGTAGGTTCGTCCTTCGCGTCACTATAAAATACATAGGCGTTTTGGTCGCAAGTAAAAGGTACCGAATCTGTTACATTGATATTGGGTCCAAATTCCGATGTGTTATTGTTCGTATCCGTTGCGGTCGCCGTTATATAATCTCCCGACTTTATCGACGAAGAGACGATTAGACAATCGATATTTGCGTTCGCATCCGCGTTACATGATCCTAAATACCATCTTCCCTCGCCGTTTGCATCCCCATCGTCGTCAACCTTATATACCTCTATAACCGCATTGGCGAATATACTCTGATTCGTACCGGATCCGATGTAGCCTTTTAAATACAAATTCGAACCGATTAGGTTTGCGGATGTTATGATCGGAAAATCCATACCGTCGTTTGGTGCGGATGTATCGATTGATCCGTCATTTGCCGTGATACCGTCACCGTTTTTTGATGAACTCATATCAAGATCGATAGATATACCACCGTTTTGATAGATGGCATTTTGCGTTATTTTATTTCCGCCGCCGTCTTTTGTTATTACGATACCTGCGGTCGTATTTGCCGTTATTATATTGTGTATAATCTTGTTATTTTGACCGTAAACTCTTATGCCGCCGTTTTCGCCGTCGTTTGCAACGCTTACATCTTGACCGTTTTCGATGATGGTATTGTCCGAAATTGTAACGACTGAAGCACTGTTGTAGCTATCTATACCGTAAGCGCTTGAATTTTCGATTCTATTGTTTTCGATTAAAATATTCCCTCCGCTACTAAATCCCGTCGTTATCGCATCGCCTTTTGGTAAGTTCGAAGCTTTGTAAAAGTCGTTTTTATAGATGAATGAATTGTTACCGCTACAAATTGCCGTATGATAAATATGTGCAAAATAGTTATGTGTTATAGCGACTACGGAACTATTTTCTTGAAAGATACCGTATTTTACCCCAAGAGTAAGTGCCGGAGCGCTTGCGTCCGCATTAACGCCGATAAAGTTGTCGGCGATATAGATATTGTTTCCGCTCCTAATCAAAATAGCCGCCATTTCGTCATCGCTTGTATCGTCGCCTAAATAAGAGGCGTTTGTGATCGAGAGATTCGTTATTTCCGTATCGTCGGCATCTATGACAAATACTCCCTCTCTGGGAATTAGATAATTTGTAAGAGTAGTTCCGTTATTCGTAAACATATCATTGGTATCTATTTGAAGTTCGGGATTGAAAAAAGTACTTAAAACAACTTCGTCCGAGCTATTTTCTATCCCATCTGCACCGGTACCGACGCTAAACCCTCCATGAGCGCTACTTCCTGGATTTGCATCCCAAAAAGATCCGTCGCTTTTAAAAGCCGTACCGTTTATTGCCGTTGCGGTGTCGGTAATGACCGGTAGAGGAGAGTTTAATGTGATATTCCACCAAGAAGGAGCGTTTTTAATTGTCGATGGTACGAAACGCATAATGTTTCGATCGCTTATCGCGTTTGCGTTTTGGATAAATTGCCTAAATGCTCCTTGTGAACTTTTTGCGTTTACAAGATCGTCATCTTTATCGTTCGTATGAGTGACTACATTGAACGAAAAACCAAAATCGATTCCCGTAACGTCCGTAACGTTTATATCTACAATTGCGATATGTTCGGCCGTTGTAATATTTGAAGGATCATCGGAAATTCCCGCAATTTTACCGCCGTAGCAGGTACCGGCGGTCGTAAGTGTTATTGTAGAGCCGGTTGTGTCATCACATAGACCACCCTTTGGACCGTATGTCTGTTCCGCCCAAACGTCGGATATCGTGCCCGAAGAAGTATATGGTTTGTATGGTGGTAAAGTTGTAGAATCCACTACGACATAGTATCTTCCCGCCGCTAAAGAGTTAAAACCGTATTCTCCGTTTCCCAAGACATCCGTATTTGTGGAGGAGATCAATGTATCGTTTGAATCTATTAAGTTGTCGCCGTCATCAAGAAACAGATATATTTTAGTCCCGCTTTTTGCCACTTGATCGCCTAAAGCGTCGTTAAAGTTCATATCGCCGTCGCTTACGCCGTCTCCCGAGATATCCTCGAAAACAGTTCCGGATATGGATAGGGCGTAAAGTTGATTCAAAGAGAGAAAAAGAGTAAAGAGTATAAAGATTTTTTTTATAGAGTGCATTGTTGTTCTCCGATCGATGACAAATCAATTCATAAGAGTAATATCGGCTTAATGTAAAGAAAGTTTAGTCAAAAGTTTTATTAGAGGATAATTATTTTACAATCAGTTGCTCTATTTGAAGTATGAAATCAGGATTTTCGTTTAGATACAATATGCCCGAAAAGACGGTGATAACGATAAAAATGATAAAAAATATTTTTACTCTACTATATGGTCTTTCCCCTTTTATAGTACCGTTTCTCGCATTTATCGCAAAGCGGTACTCTTTATCTTTAAATTTAAAATGAGCCGTCCATACGGGCAATAAAATATACTTGAAACTATTTTGATCATGATATATCTGTATGTATGATATCTTTTGATGATCGCCGCCTATTTTCATTCTAACGGCGTTTGTCAATTCGTATTCCATATATTTTTTAGCATACTCAAATCCCTCATCAAGTGCTACGGTGTAAGTCTCACTCTCGAAACCGCTTAAATATCTTTCATCGTAGGGGATCAAATTTTCTAGATCCCAAGGCTTTAAAGTGTCTGCGAGTTTTCTCGGAAGAGTTTTAGTCGCCCCTATCAACACATCGTCAAAATGGCGTTTGATCTCTCCGGATACGGGTTGCCATCTGATCTTCGGCTCTAAATCTTCTACGATCTGTTCTCTACCGTCAATAAAAACTCTTCTGCTTACTCTTTGGTAGTATGTATCTCCGCGGTAACCTTGAAAATGAGTAGTCGTCATTGAATCGTATGTCCAGTATGGAAGGTATAGACCTTCAAATTTTGAATCCGTTTTTGTATATTTTTTAAGTTCTGACGGTGCAAACCATAATGAACCTACCCAATTTTTAAATATCTCTTTAGCTTCTTTCTGATTGATTTTAAAAGGTAGTAGAGATTCTGGAGACAGAGGCATAAATATATCCAGATTCGTAACGATAGGAGTGTTACAGTAGGGACATCTGGTACTTCGTATATGAGGGGTGAGTTTGAAATTTGCGGCACACACAGGACACTTTATCTCTTTTGGAGCTTTTATGTCAAAGCGTGGTGAGTTTTGGAGTTTATGTATTGTCTCTTCAAGAGAGTGTTCGTAAATAGGAATTTTTGGCGGATAAAGATAATTTACCCATCCGCAATATTCACATTTTAATGCACTTGTATCAGGAGAAAATACCAGTGACGCACCGCATTTCTTACAAGGGAATGATTTTTGTTTAAAATGCGATTTCTCGCCGATTTTTGTAAATTCCTTCATTTACTCTTACAGCGGCGGAGGAGTGAGCATATTAAATAGTGTTTCGATCTCTTCTATATTCTTGGCTTTTTGCCAATTTTCCATTCCGGTACTCCACATTAGGGTGGATGAGTTGATACCCCTTTTTTTTATCAGCTCTTCTATTTGGTCAATGTTAAAAGGACCTTGCGGCTTTTTCTCCTTTGCGTAATAGTACATCTTTTCAAATGGTTCCGGAATATAGTCTGATTTCTCTTTTTTATCAAAAGATTTCGCAAGTTTATCAGCCATTGCAAAACCTACGCCCATACCGACCATTTCCGAAACACCGCCGCCTTTTGTGAGAGATTGGGCACTTTGAAATTCAAGATATTTTCTAAGATCACCGATCATACCCATTGATGTTTTTTTATCAAGTGCTTCTTCTACCATTGGAGGTACAGAGATGTTTTCTACCATCAAACGGGATAATTCAAGACCATATTCACTGAACTCTTTTTTTATTTTTTGGCTTACATATTCACCCAGCTGATCATAGTTTGCGGCAAGATCAAGAATTGGAATGTTAGCACTTGCAACAATATCCGTAAATCTTGAAATAATTATATTTCTTAGTTGATTACTTATATCTTCAACACTGAAATGTCCGTTTGTTCCTACTATCTCTTCTATAAACTTTTTTGGATCTTCTATTCTTATCTCATAGGTTCCAAAGGCTCTAAGCCTTACAGCTCCAAACTCTTTATCTCTTAGAATGATCGGATTTTTCGTACCCCACTTAAGATCGGTGAAGCGCCTTAAGTTGCAAAAATATATTTCCGCTTTAAAAGGCGAATCAAATCCATGATCCCAGTGTTGAAGAGTTGTTAAAATGGGAAGATTCTTGGTGTCGAGTTCGTAGATTCCCGGTCCCAAAACATCGGCGATTTCACCTTCGTTTACAAAAACTGCCGCCTGTGCTTGTCTGACGGTCAGTTTCGCACCGTATTTTATTTCATTATTGTATCTCTCAAATCTATAAACCAGAGTGTCGTTACTCTCGTCAAGCCAATCAATGACATCGATAAATTCGCCGAAAATCTTATCCCAAAATCCCATTATCTAATCCTTTTGCCGATATTATTTTCTATTGACGGAAAGAAGGGCATCATGAAGTTGATTTTCAACCTGAACTAACTCTTCTTCTGCTTTGGCTCTTGTCTCTTTGCCTTTTTGTGCTATCTCTAAAGACTCTTGTATCGTTTCTATTAATGTTTGATTTGCTTTTTTGATAGACTCAATATCGTAAACTCCTCTTTCAATCTGTTCTCGTGTCTCTTTATTTGCCTCTTTAAGAGCTTCTGCATTTTTTTCTAAAAGTTCATTCGTCATATCGGTTGCACCTTTAAGAGCTTTCGCGGCTTCCGAGCTTCTGTAGATTGTTATTGCCTGAGCTAGTTGATTTTTCCATAAAGGAACCGTGTTTATTAAAACCGAGCTAATTTTCGATATGAGAGATTTGTCGTTGTCTTGAACCATTCTTATAGTCGGTAGGGCTTGCATAGCGACCTGTCTGGTTAGACGCAGATCATGAATTCTTCTTTCAAGATCGTCTCTTGTAGCGATGATATCTTTTAATTTAAGAGCTTTTTGCATCTTTTTATCTTCACCGGCTTCCATTTCGAGTTTAGGAATGATTTCGTTATCCAACTGTTCCAGTTTATGCACTCCGGCGGCAATGTAGAGTTCAAGCTCTTTGAAAAATTCGAAATTGACGTTGTAAAGGCGATCAAGCGACGTTATATCCGTTAAAAGCTGTGTCTTTTGTTGCTCTAAATTGTCGGTGATGGCGTCGATCTGTTTTCTCACCTCTTCATATTTTCCAATAAATTTTACGACCGGGCTTGCCATTCCGAAAAGTTTCGAGAAAAATCCCTGTGTTTGGTTCGGATTTAATGCATCAACATCAAACCCTTGAATTTCGGCTACAAGATCATTTAGTGAATCGGCCGCATGACCTAAATCCTTGTTTTTTACTCCCTCGAGCATGCTTTCGCTGACTCTGTTTATGTTTTCTTGAGCTTTTGAGCCGAAAGAGATGACGGAGTGGGGATCATGAATATCTATTTCACTGACTATAACGTCCATCTTCGTTTGAATAACTTCGTCCGCCTCTTCGTATTTGAGTATTCCCTCTTGTATGATCTGTTCTTTTAAAATTAGGCTTCCTCTCTTTTGCTTAGATATTTTCGGCTCGGTTTTTTCTTGTGTTTTAACCTCTTGTTCGTTTGTTGCGGCTTCTTGCAACTCTTCTTGCTCTTTTTGGGTGAGTTTTGTCTCATGATTTTCATTTTCTTGACTCATATCTTATACTCCTTCGTTTTTAAGTTGTTTGGTAAGCGCTTCTATCTGAACGTCCAGACGCGTCATGTCATCTTCCGAGAGTCTCTCTTTTTGTTGATGTATCGTTTCGTTGACGTTTATCAAGAGTTTTTTAAAATTCTCTTTTAATGTCTCGTCTATGTTGTCGTTTTTAAGATTTTTAAGATATTCGCCGGATATCTGTTCGGTTCTATGTAAATATACGTTGAAAAATTTTCTAGCTTTTGAGAGGTCGTTAGGATCTTTTTCAATCGCTTCGATTACATCCTGCGTTTCGTCGATAACCGATTTTATTATATCTTTTAATTTAATATCGTCGATTGAGTTTTTAATCTTTTTCAAACTCTCAACGCTTTTTCTAGCTCGCGACGTTATCTCGATAACCTCTTGAGCGCTTACGCCTATTCTTAGTTCTCCGACTTTATCTTCCATCGGATCAAAGCCGTAGTAGAGATAAAAACCTACAAGAAAAAAGAGTGCGAGAATTACACTTAAAACAAGTCCGTTTTGAGTGGCGAATAAAGATGTGAAAAATGTCGCGAACGATAAAATCACAGCCGCTACCGTTTTAAATTTTAATTTTGGAGCTTTTGCTATATTGCTTTTGTTGTACTCTTTTTCTTGTAAAAATCCTCTTCTAGCTATCGTAGCTCCAAGAAGATAGAGCGCTGCCGACGTAGCAAGTGTCAATATAGATGCGGAACTACCGCCAAGCAGAGAGAAAAAAAGAGCGAAAATCAAAGGAAGTGAAAGCAGATAGAGCATCAATCCTTTGATAAAGAACGGTTTTTTGGTATCGATTGTGGGATCATAGCGTTTCGCTTTTGCCATTGCCGTCCTTCCTAAAGATTAAAGAGTGCCTGAAAGGAAACAGCACCGAGCGTTCCCAAAATGAGTAAAAAACCGATAAACCTATATAGTGCCGAATGCATACTTACTCCGTTTTTAATCTACATAAAGATAAAATTCCTTCATTGATTATACACAAGTTAATGTTAAGGAAAAATTATGTTTGAAAATATGGATAAAGATTTCGTTTTGCACAGTTACGGACGAAATTATGTCGAGTTCGTAAAAGCCCGAGGCGCTAAAATATATGACGCCGAGGGTCATGAGTATATCGATTTTACTTCCGGCATAGGAGTCGTAAGCGTAGGTCATGCAAATGAGCGAGTAAAAGATGCCATATGCGATCAGGCGTCGAAGATCATTCATATTTCCAACCTTTATCTCATACCTCCGCAAGCCGAGCTTGCAAAGTCTCTTGTTACCAAAAGCGGCTTTGATGCCAGATGCTTTTTCGCAAACAGCGGCGCAGAGGCGAATGAAGGAGCTATTAAAATCGCCAGAAAGTACGGAGAGGAGGGGGGATTGCCCAAGCGTTACAAGGTAATTACGCTCAAGCACTCGTTTCACGGAAGAACGATCTCCACTCTAAAAGCTACCGGACAAGAGAGTATGCATAACTACTTCGGTCCCTTTCCCGACGGGTTTGTTTATGCCGAGGATATAGATCAAGTCGAGTCTTTGCTCGATGATCGTACGGTTGCCGTTATGATCGAGCTTGTGCAAGGAGAGGGCGGGGTGGAGCCTCAGGATAAACAAAAGGTGCTCTCTTTGGCAAAAACACTTAAGCGAAAGGATATTCTTTTGATCGTGGACGAAGTTCAAACCGGCATATACAGAACTGGAGAGTTGCTTGCTTCAAACCTCTATGAAATCGAGCCCGATATAGTCACGCTCGCAAAAGGGCTTGGAAACGGAGTTCCCATCGGTGTCGTTATGACTCGTTTAAAAGATATCTTTTCGCCCGGAGATCACGGTTCGACCTTTGGGGGAAACTATCTTGTGACCAGAGCCGCGTTGGAAGTGGTCGATATCCTTTGTGAGTATAAAGATAGCGGTTTGTTGGATGAGTTTATGCTCTATTTTGAAAAGGAGCTCAAACTCTTGGTGAAAGAGTATCCTCACATCGTTGAAAAAGAGGTCGGGCTCGGTTTGATGAGAGGTCTTCGTATAAAAAGCGCCGACTTGTTAAATAGCGTCATCGACAATGCGTTCGAAGAAAAAGTTTTGGTTTTAAAAGCGGGAAGAAACACACTTCGTTTTCTTCCTCCGTTAACCATTTCAAAAGAGGAAGTCGATGAGGGATTCAAAAGATTAAGATCGGCTTTCGATAAGATCGGAGCCTAAAGAGTGCGAAAATTTAGCGACTATATGAGCGAGTGGCTATACAAAAGCGAGGGTTACTATACGAGTTTTCGCTCGATCGGCAAAGACGGTGATTTTTATACGGCCGTTAGTTCGAGTATGTTTTTCGGCGGTTCTATCGCAAAAAGAGTCATTTCGGTCATAGAGGAGGGGTTTTTACCCGAAGATTCGCTGATCGTGGAGGTTGGTGCTCATAAAGGTTATCTGCTTGCCGATATGGTACAGTTTATTTACAGTTTAAGACCGGATCTTTTGAAAAGTTTGAGATTCGCCGTAGTTGAGCCGTTTGAACAAAATAGAGTAGCTCAAAAGAATTACTTTAAAGATTCATTCGGCGATGCGGTAAAATTTGAGATATATGAGGATTTTAAAAATCTTAAAAATGAGAGCGCTTTTGTTGTGGCAAACGAGATTTTTGACGCCTTTTCGTGCGAGCTTGTCAAAGACGAGAAGATGCTATATGTAAAAAACGATGAATTTCTTTTTGAAAAAATGGATGAATTTACCAAAAGGATAGTCAAAAAGTACTCAATTTCAAAAGGAGAAGTCGCAAGAGGTTACGAAGAGTTTGCGACAACTCTTTTTGATACGTTTAAAAGATATGAGTTTGTCTCTTTTGATTACGGGGATCTTCGAAAAAGAGAAGACTTTTCTATACGAATTTACCATAAACATCAAACGATTCCCTTTTTTGCGTTGACTGATTTTGTCGAAGATAGTGCTCAAAAGATAGAAGATATCTCTTTGGAAGAGCTTTTTAAAAAAAGCGATATAACTTATGATGTTCATTTCGATCATTTGATCGATGCTTTCAAAAAAAGCGGCGCGATTTTAGTAGAGTTCAAAACACAACTTGCTATGCTTGTAGAGTTCGGGATTATCGAGCTTTTGGAACTTCTTCAAAAAAATACGGATGAAAAGAGTTATATGAGTGAGCTAAATCGTGCTAAATTGCTGATAGATCCGGCATTTATGGGTGAGAGATTCAAAGGGGTGATATTTAGGAAGACGGGGTGAGAAGTTTATTTTTAGTCGCTCTTTTGACTTTGAGTCTATCTTGTGACAAGGTGAACGGCTGGAACTATCTTCATGAATGCGTTAACAAGAGCGATATAAATAAAACCTCTAAAGCTTGTAAAATATATGACATCAATTCCGCCACGAAAGCCGGAATAACTCCTCTTCATATAGCGGTAAAAAACAGAGATTTGAAAATGGTGATTTTTTTACTAGATAGCGGTGCGGATATAGATGCGCAAGATGTAAACGGTTTGGCTCCTCTTCATTATGCTATTGGACAAAAGCGGATAAAAATTGTAAAATATCTCGTTAAAAGAGGTGCCGACATCGGGTTGGCGAATAATTACGGTATAACACCGCTTCATCAGGCGGCTTACGGCGGAAGAGTTGAGATCGTAGAGTTTTTACTGATGAACGGGGCGGATGTTTTTGCAAAAAACGATAACAATTCAACGCCTTACGATCTTGCGAAAGCGAAAGGAAAAATCGGCGTTAGCCGATTGTTAAAAGCATATATGGGAGAAAAGAGGGATGCAAATAACGGTAAACGGACAAAAAAAGACAATTAGTGACGAGATGACGATAAAAGATCTTTTGATACAGTTAAAGATCGAGCAAAAGACTATGGCAAGCGCTGTAAATATGGAAGTCGTAAAAAAAGAGCAGTGGCAAAATTATCGTCTTAAAGAGGGCGACAAAGTGGAATTTTTACATTTCGTAGGAGGCGGATGAGTTAAAAACCGCCCCTCTTTTTTAAGGGCGGTTACTATTTATCTCTCTTCTATCGTAACGGTATGTGTACCGTAACTGTTGAATATCAGTTGAATATTTTTTGTATATGCGTTGACTCCTCTGCCTCTTTTTCCTCTTTTACCTCTTGAGCATCCTCTTTTATTGTAGCGTGAGCGTTTATCGGTATATATTCTATCGGCGCCGCTTATTCTATAGTTTCGTAAACTTTTTGCCAATGATATATCGACTCTGCCTTCTCCTTCAAAGCTGAAGGAGAGATTACTACCGTCTCCGTTTAGAGTTAAAAGATTCGCTCTCATCGGTAAATTTGTAATATGAGTGACCGGATCCGTCGAACTTCCCGTATAAATAGTGTAGTTACCGCCGTCTTGATCCAAAAAGACTTTTTTATCGTTATAAGCGTACCAGTTGTCAACGCTTTGAATTTTTTCATCCGCATCTAGTGTGGGCTCTATCGCAAATTTACCGACATTTTGAGAGTCAACCGTGACATTGATGCTCCGAGAGGTTTTTTCGATATTCAACTTCGTGTTTTTGAATGTCTCTATACGTTTTGCAAGATCGGCCGCCGTTAAAAACTCGCCTCCGTCTTGATATGCCGTTTTTATCGTACTCGTAAACATATCGAGACTATATTTTCCGGATGCGGCACCCGTAGTGGGACCGTAATCATGCCAAGGCCAGTGAACGATAGGCAAAGAAGCATGATTTGTTATACTTTTATACTCTTTTTTCCAAAATTCTTGTGCTTGGTATGTTGTTAGAGGCTGTGGGATATAGCTACCGCTCTCCTCACTCCATACCGGAATACCGAACTCTATAAGCGTAAAGTCAAAAGCCATATTCGGACTTAAATAGACTTTTGAAGATGAAGGCGTAAGATAGCCCATGGCTCCGGGATAGCCTGCTCCCTCTCCGGAATATCCGCCGCTTAAATAATCAAGATACTGCAAGATCTCTTCGGCGACTTCCACATCTTCGGGCGCACCCGGTACCGCACCGCCTCGTATGTTTTTATCGCGCCATGTGGGATTGAGATGGGAAGCTATGATATTCATGGAGTTGTTGAATTCGAACTCTATTTCATCCTTTCCAAGCTGATTCGTGTCATGAGGGTGTGTAAATGAATGTGTTCCTATTTCATTACCTAGATCGATATAGGATCTATACAATATAGATGAGTAGTCCCAATCCGTTTTTTGCTCGGGCGGATTGTTCCCTATGTTGATGTAGTAGCTTCCGACAAAGTTGTACTCTTTTTTCCACTCTTGAAGGAGGTTCAACAATGCGCCGTCGTTCTCTTCAACCTCGTCAATCTCCTGAGATTGATCCATGTCGTTTCGCGAAACGAACAGATTGTTAAAACGTCCCATCTTTAGTGCGACCGGCTTTTGGGAACCGAATATACTCCATTGAATAGCCGACCATAAAAGGTTACTGTCTCCCATAAACTCTAACGAACTAAAATGCACGTTCCTTCCGCCCGTTTTCATAGCCATTACGGCATCGTACTCAGCCCTATTTTCGTCACTAGTAACGCTTTGCGTGGCTAGTACGGAAACTTGTTGGGAATCGACACCGTTACATACGGCGGTGAAATAACTGTACCAATGGTTATTGTCATACTTTAAAATAGTTTCCTCGTTTTCATATGATCTCATTATCGGATGAGTCGTATCGCTCGCCTTTAGAGTGATTTTAACCGGCCCGCTGCCGTCAACTCGTCCGATACCGAGCATCTGTTTCATATTCGAATAGGCGTCGTTCGCGATTGCGGAGCCGTCGGAGAGATTAGTCATCCAGTCTCCGGCCGTTATGATTCCTATGCCGTAGTGATAAATGGCGCTATATAGCGTTTGGTGTATCTTTTGAGCGTTTTGCGTCGGAACATAGGAGAAATTCGGGAAAACCAAAACGTCGTAATTGACAAGTTTCGAAATATCCGTCAAATCTTCTTCAGTCAAAAGATCAAACGGAATACCGGCCATCATCGAGTGGTACTGCATAGTCATAAAAATTTGAGAGTAAGCCTTTTGAATGGATAAGCCGGCATCGTAAAAGCGTTCTTTGCTCGTCTTTGAATAGACTATACCGACTCTTTTGCTAAAGTCAGTTCTTTTTGGAAGTTGTAAAGGAGTGTTCGAGATGCTGTATTGACCTAAAGTGTAGTATTTAGGGAAAAAGGTTTCATCGTTGATGTCGCCTATTACGCCGATATCTTGTTGCGGATTATCCAGGTAAGAAGCGGGAACTTTTATCTCCAAAACAGTTCGTTCGTCATTGTATCCGTGTTCAAGCGGACCGGTAACGTATGTGCCGTCTCCTCGATATAGATAAGGTTTTTCGTCTTGAGAGTAAATGTTTATAAAATACTCCGCTCCCGCGTAGCTGCCCCAAACTTTAAATCCTGTGTCAACATCGTTGTCGGTATTGAGCCAGAAAGTCGTATTGGCGCCGATTTGCGTGCCTTTGGTTTTAATAGCGAACGCGTATTCGTCGGATGAGGGGATATATTTCCCATAAATTGCATCTTCTTTACTTAAAGCGGGCGGCAGATTATCGGGAAGATTGATCTGTTCCAAAATATCCCACTCGCTCATATCTCCGTCAACGTTTATATCGGCGAAGAGAAAGTTCGCGCAAAGTAGTGAAGCGGCAATTGCGGAGCACTTGGAGAATAAAAAGCTTTTATTTTTCGTTTTATACATAGAACCTCTTTTAATGTTTAAAATGCAGATATAATAACAAGTAACTCCAGAAGAATAACTTACCTTGTTAAGTTAATTTTACAATATAAATAAAAATAAAATATAATTTTTTACGATCCGAAAACTATACTATCGCGAGGCTCTTTTTCTTCTATTTAAGAAGATAGGTTCGGTTGTAAGGAACTTTGAATTTATATCATGAAATCAAATATTTGCTGATCGTATGATATTACATGAATTAATAAAGATAGCCGTGTGAAAACGTTATTAGCCATAAATCTTGATTGTCAGTGGCCGATTTGTTGTAATTGAGCGAAAGATTCAATCGATCGTTTCCGAAAACTCCGCCGTTGATTCCGACACGAGCGCCTAACAACAGACCGAAGCGATCATGATAAGTCGCGCTGACTCCTCCGTAGGGTTTCCAAGTCATCCCGTACCTTTGAGAAGCGCCCGTTGCGATATCTACTCCAATTCCACCTTGTGAATAATCTTTGGGCAAAAGCTCGTTTTTGCTAAAGTCGGCGATACTCAGATATTCTCTTAAGAGAATATCGGGATAACTGAATTTTATTCTCTGTTGTAATTCAAAATCGAACTTACTGGCGTCGCCTATTTTTTCTCCGGTTCGAAGTCTATATCTGTTCGAGGAGATTTTCGTTTCGAAAGAGAGTCTATCGTTAAAGCGATATCTAAATCCGAAATTAACTTGATCTTTCTCACCTTGTATTCGTAAGTTCGTGGTTTCGTCGGCTGCCGTATTTTTTTGCAAATCGATTTTTAGAGTTAAATTTTTTGTTATCGTATCGTTGAAACCGAAGAAGTATTGTATGTTTGAAGAGAGGTTTTTTACATATCCCGCACCGGCTTCGACATATCCGTTTGATAAAAGTTTTTTCACTAACAATCTTGCGAAAAAATCGTTCGATCCATCATCGTTTATCAAAATTAGATCCGAACTGTTTTTTGCGAAATAAAGAGCGCTTTTGAGATAATAACTATTGGTAACGTGATTAGTATTTTCGATTTTTGCATAGGAGCGTTTTAGAGTTTGTTGATTTTCATATCCGGCTTCGAAATCCGTATTATTCGCATATTGAGTAACGATATTTTTATTTAGCCGATAAAGCGAAAGATTATTCGGCGCTTGATTCAAAGCTTTGAAGCTCTCATCTTTTGCTTTTGCTATACGTTTGGTTCGAATTAAAGCTTCTATTTTCCCCTCTATCGGCAAAATTGCTCCATAGTGATACAGAAGTTCATGCATTGTGTAAGTATCGTTCTTTTTAAGCGATAGATATAGTTTTAACCAAATTTGAGGTTTTTTGAGTTTTTTGCTCAAATAGGCCGCGTATTCGTCGCTGCGGCCATGAAGTTTCCAAGATATTTTTATATCGAGATATCTCTTTTCATCCAATATCTTTTTTGCGTATTTCATCAACTTTTCATAGCTTTCACTCGGTATGAAATTTATCGAAGATCTGAGATATAAAGTGAGAAATCGTCTATTTTTCAAAAGATTAGGATCTTTTTGTAACCTTTGGCGCAAACTCGAATAGACCTCTTTTTTTATTTTTAAAGACTCTTCGTTTTTACCCGTAACTTTCAAAAGATTTGCATAATCAAGTTTTAACTCCATATTTTTAGGATCGTTTCGTAGTGCTTTTTTATAGTGATAAAAGGACTTTTTTATTCTGTTTAATCTATAATTTATCGCCGCGGCCAAAATATGGGCACTTTGATTTCGTATCGTTTTTCGGTCGATTTTTACGGCGATCTTTTGAAGCTCTTTTGGTCGATCTACCCTCATTAAAAACCAGCCGTATCGATTTAAGATCTCATCTGAAGATGGGTCGAGTTCGAGCGCTTTTTCATATGCTTTGACAGCTTCATCTATTTTATCCGATTCTTCGTCCAGCGAAGCTAGTATCAACCAATAAAGCGGATTTTTTTCGTATCTTTCTCGATCGTTTGGCGAGAGTTTTTTGATTTGATCCGTAACCTCATATGCTTTTTTGTTTTGAATGTTCGCTTTGGCGAAAGCGAAAAAGTACGAATCGTCTTTATAGAGTCGCCAAGCTTTAAATGATATTTTCGAGACATATTCGGGATCTTTTCGGGCGTAAAAGGAGATCAATTTATCATACTCCGGTTTTTCGCAACTGTTTTTGAGACAATACTCTTTTAAAACTTCGGCCGCTTTATCGTTTTTTCCTACGTACGAGTATAGGTCGCTTAAAAGATACAGGTATTTCGAATCTCTATCTTTAGCTAGATGTTTGACGCTCAAAAGTGATCGTAACGATTTTAAGTATCTTTTTCGTTCGAAATGGATTTTGCTTAATATAACGGCGTTATCTATATCTAACGCTCTTTTTTTTTCCAAAACTTCGAGATATTTTAGGGCTTTCTTTTTTTCTCCTATTTCGTAATGGTATTTTGCACATACTCTTAAAATATTCGGATTGTCGGTTTTTTTATAAATTTTTTCCAAATATGCGGTTGCGTTTTCTAAAATACCGAGTTTCATAGCCGTTTTCAAAAATTCATCTATTTTTTCGGTATCGCTTGGATTCGAGTATATTTCATTCAATAGTTTAAAGTAGATGTCGTAGCCGCCGTAAATTTTTTTAACTGATTCTTTTTGTCTATTTCGTCTATTTTTTTCGAAGATGAAAACATAATGTTTAAGCGCTTTTTTTCGCTCGCCGCTCCAGCTTAAAGCGTCTGCGAGTCTTTTTCTCCATATTAGGTTGTCGGGATCTTTTAAGAGTGCTTTTTTTGCTATCTTTTTCGCATTTTTCAAATCGTTGTTATAAATGAAAACTTTATAGATCAGTTCACTGAGATTTTCATCTTTTTTACCGTTTTTTATATGGGTGAAAGGGGTTTTTTGAGCGGATTTCTTTTTAACGAAACTTTTTGTATCTTTTTTTAGGGTAAAAAACTCTCTTTTCGTTTTTGTCAAAAACGCTCCCGGTACTATTTTTTTGTAATACGGAAGTTTTTTTCTCATTTTATTCTTCGTATCGCAACCGCATTTTATCGTATATCCGTTTTTCTCTTTTGAAATTATACGGCATTGCGAATCTAAAGGAAGTTTTTGCTTTATAGTCTGCGGTGAGGAGTTGTCAAAGGATCCCAATTGAATACTGTAACAGGTGTCGTCGATCTTCTTTGAATATAGCTTTGAACTAAAAAGAAGTATGCATATAAAAGCGCTAACCAATCGCATATGTTTCCTTCAAAATGATCATAAAGGTAGATCGGCAATAAGTTAAGCTTTTTTAATGTTTTAGTCGTTTTAAAATATATTTTCTAGCATTTGTCTGTTTCCCGGCGGCGAGATAAAATCGTACGATTTTTTCGAAAACCTCATCATCGTATAAAAAGAGATCTTCGTATTTTTGCATAATCTTTACTCCCCGTGTGAAAAAACCGCCGTAAGTCAGAACCTTGATCGCCTCAACAAATATCTTTTTTTTCTCGCTATAGATTTGTGTGTTTTGTAGTAGATCTTCATACAGCATCAGCGCTTCGTTTAGTTTGTTGTGCGCGAGATGATGTGTCGCGAGTTTCATTTTCCATTTATCGTCTATTTTAGCAAGTTTCTTTAGCATTGAGATATATTTGTTTTTATCGTCGCTTTGGGCTAGATAATTTAATATATCCGTTTGAAAATTTTCATCATGCGATACAAGAAGCATATCCGTTAACATATTTTGATACTCTTTTAAAAGTTTCTCACGCTCTTTTGTTTTTTTCAAAAGGAAAAATTGTCTTTTAAAAAGTTTTTCACCCAATAAAATGGCTTTCTCTCTAATATCCGGTATGTTTGATTGTAAAAGAAGTTCGACGATTCGCTTTACGGCTAAAAAGTGATTCTCTTTAAAATGTATATCTGCATAATGAAAAAGCAGTTCATAATTTCTGTTGTCGAATTTGACGATGTTTTTTATATATACGATAGCAAGATCGTTGCTCTTTTTCTCTTTCAAAACTTTCTGCTTTAGCGTCTCTTTCGGAAAAAGCATATATAGCACGAAGCAAAATACTCCGAATATGAATATGATCTCCGGCAGACTGATCACTTTTATCTCGGTTGGAGTTTTTGAAAGTATTTCTCTTCTTTTTTCTATAAAATTATGCAAATCTCACCTCATTTTTGCAGCATAAACGTTTCATAGTCGATTTTCCAAAACTTTTCTCTTACGACAAAAACCGAAATGATAAAAACGATCAAAAGCGACAAAGCGTATCCGTATCCGAAATACTCCGGTCCCATATCGATGGATATATAGCTGAAAAGGGCGTTGAGTACTAAAAAAAGCATAGATAGATAGAGTGTTTGTATTCTTTTGTCTATATAAAATAAAAGTGCTTGCATCGTCATAAAACATAACTGTAAAGTGGCGCCTATTAACAAAATATAAAAAAGATCCAGATATAAATTGGGAATTGAAAGCTTTTCGAAAATATACGGTGCGGCGTTATATAAAAATATATTGATAACGGTTTGAACTATCAAAATCTCTTTTATAACGGTTCTTACATCGTTGTTCATGGCATTTTTATAATGCGTTATCGTAGAGAGTGGTTGGGCGTTTGTTATTGCGCTGTAAAATCCTTGAAAACTTCTTGAAAAGTTCACTTCAAGTCTATAAAAAAGTATGGCCATTCCGGGAATGATTGCCAAATATGCCAGAAAAATAGGAAGGTCGTAAACTATGGAAGCTTTGAATTTTCCCACTACGTAGTAACCCGTCATAGGATGATACCAAAAAATTATCTTATCTATCCATACGCCTAAATTGTAAAAGAAACCGCTTGCGGCCAATCTCCAATAAAACGATTTAATCGAAAAGATTCTAAAGCTCACCAATTTTTTAGAGGGGTATTGCTTGAGTATCAATAGAGTTAGGATCATAAAAAGTACGAAATTTCCTATAAAAAAAGCACCCAGTAAAAAAGTGGTGTTTTCTCCGAAAAAGTACGCAAGTGCGATGATCGACGAATATGTGATGAAATATGACGAAACGACCGCTTTATATCTTTTTAGACTCGAAGCCAATACGTTTGCGATCCATACGAGACTTACCACGATAAAAACCAAAAGCGTCAGAAATTTGAAAAATAGAGATTTTTCCGGTAGTAAATAAAATGTTACCGGAGCCATAATAAATAGACCGGCTACCAAAACGACAAAGATCGTCGCGAAATATGCCGGTAAAATTTCATCGTACTCTTTAGCGTATATCCTATCGGCGATAAACCTTGTCAAAGGCAATTGTAAAAAACCCGAAAGCATAAAACTTGATGAAAACATAAACGCATATGTGATAATAAGTTGAAATTGAATTGTCTCTTGCGTGTTACGGTATGAATTCAGACTGATATATCCGACTATGATAATGGAGACGATAGATATTATCCAAGCTCCCGAACTTAAAACGGCGGCATAGCTGTAAACTTTAGCATAAGATACGAGACTATCTTTTTTCAGCGATCTTTCTAATTCAAAACCTATCCCCGCCATCGTGAAAGCGCCTTTTCGTAAACTTCGATATATTTGTCGAAAAATATTTGTTGAGTATAAAACCTATTTACTCTCTTAAGGGCATTTTGCCGATAGAGTCTCCAAAGTTCTTCATCGTCTAAAAGCTTCATATATGCTTGAGCCAATTTCGAGGGGTTTGCGACAGGTACGATTTCGCCGGCTTTACCTATATTTATATCCTCTTGATTTAGCCCGCCGTATATCAATTCGCTACAACTTCCCACATCGGTTGAGACACAAGGTACTCCTGCGGCAAATCCCTCTAAAATTACCAAAGGCATTCCCTCGCTTATGGAGGTTAGGGTCAAGATATCCGTTTTTGGTAAGATGTCGTCGATCTTTTGAAAGCCCAAAAACTTGATGTTCTTTTCTAAATTTAAAGTTTCGACCATACGCCTGCACTCGTTTGCATAGACTACATCCTCATCCAAAGGACCCGCTATCCATCCTTGAATATCAGGAAATTTATCGGCGACTATCCGAATGGAACGAATGAAGGTTTTGATATCTTTTATGGAGACGACGCGACCTAAAAGAGTGATGACCTTATGATTTTTGTTGACTCTTTTTTCGACCAGTTTGTTCAATTTTTTCGTATCGACTCCGTTTGGAATGACTCTGCATCTGTTCCTATTCGCACCAAATTCGATTTGAAGCTCTTTCGCTCCGTTATAAAGAGATAATATGTCGTCGGCCGATTGATAAGTTAAAAAACCTATTTTTTCAAAAAAATCGATCCACATCTTTTTCAGATAGTTACAGCTTCCGATACTCTTTTGTAAAGATGATTTATATAGCATAAAACCGCTATTTGCATGCATATCCATCTTTCGTTCTCTTATATATATACCATGTTCGGTTAATATGAACGGTATGTTATGAAAACTCGATATGAGTGCGGCCGTAAAACCGGCATATCCTGTAGATGGTGAGTGTACGACTTTCGCCATATTCGACATAGAAGCTATTTTAGCCAACAGCCAAATGGGTTTATGAATACTTCTGAGTGTCCAAAAGTAGTCTATAAAAGAGATTTCGCCGCAATTTTTATTGTAGTTTTCTTTTATGAATTCCCAAGATTGACGTGAATATAGGAAATCGTTTATAGTTATCTCTTTTTCAAAAAAACGAGCGTTAAACATGGTTTTAAAATCAAATGATACTTTATTCTTTATTTTTTTATGAAATTCCTTTAATTTTTCAAAATCTTCTCTTTTAATTTCGATAGCCTTCGGTTCGTCGGCTTTTATATCGTCGAAGAGAAAATATTCATCAAAAAAGTGTACATTTTTGGCAAATTTATAATTTTTTTTCTCATAATCGTTTTTTTTACTGCCCAAAAAGAGAATGCCGAAACTATATTGGGGCATTCCGTTTATAATTTGATCGATCCAACTGGAAACTCCTCCTCTTACGTAGGGATAAGTACCTTCGGCGATTATTAATATATCTACATTTCGTTTTTTATCAAGCACCGTCGGCCTTTATATAGTGATGTTAAAGATAGTATTTTGGTATTATATTTTATATCTTTAATTTCATCTAAAATTTGTCGAAGTTTTTTGAAATCTCTCTTTTCAAAATAGACTTGTGCCAAATAGGGTAGAGCGGAGTCTTTATAAAGTGGATTTGAGATCACTTTTTCAAAAGTTTTTGCCGATTCACCAAAATTTTTCATCTTTAAATCTATTTTTGCCAGTAATAAATTTAGCCGCATATCGTCAGGATCGATTTTTAGAGCTTTTTGCACGTAAAGTTTCGCGTTATTTAGATAAAATGCTTCCAAATCTTTACTGATTAAACGATAATATACAAAATCCCAATAAAGATGTGCCATCTCACTTTCATACTCGCTTTTTTTAATCAAGTCGTCGCATTTTGAGATTTTATTCGAAAGGTCGTTTATTCTTCGGTTTAACTTTTTTTCCATTTGATTGATGGCTCCGAAACAAAAAAGCCTGCTTTCGTCGCCTTTTCCCGAAAGGGTATTGTAAAAAATACGCATATCGTCTTTATGAAAATTCTCTTTTAAGTAAGAGAGGATTTCAATTTTACGTTTTTGAGAACTTTTTTCATTCATTAAAAGATTTTCAAGAGGCCCCTGTCTGTAATCTCTGGTTACGATAGGATAAGTGATCTTGAGACGGTCCATATCCAGTGTTTTAAAATTTCGCCGTTGCCGTTTTTGATCCGCTTTCGAGAGATAAAAATAGAGTAACAAAGTCAGTATGGGGCCTACGATGATCATAATGGAGTTAAAAAGAAAAAGCAACATCAACGACCAGAAGCTTTTAAATCCGCTAGCTTTGAACATGAGATAAGAAAAAAGTGCGACCGAGCACAAGTACCAGATTAAAAAGTTTTGTGAATCTATCGAATTTAAAATATGCATAATCATTCCAATAGCTTTTCAAACTTGTTATAAGCGATATCTTCAATTTTATATACGAAATTTTTTGAATCGATATGATTTAAAAGAGAGCGGTTTGTATCTATCTTTCGTTTTACTCTGTTGAAAAAACCTTCTGCGTTTACTTTATTTGAAAAAGGGAAGACGATCAAAATCGCATATTGATTTTTATTTACCGTTAATGTCTGAATCATATCGACAGCCCTTTTTAGTTGCTCTATTATCGAAAGTAGTTCGTTCATATATTTTAAATTTTCGGATTTTAAAATCAATATACTCGAAGATATGTTGTAAATATTCTTTATATTTTGAAGTTTACACAGTTCGTATGCGAAATCCTCGTCCAGATAGGAGCGTTTACATCCGTGAAATTCCATAAAGTTATTTTTCTCTATACTCTGAATAAAGTAAGTGAAAATTACCGAAATCTGTAAAAGTGTATCTTCGTTAAAAAATGTAAAAGGCATATCTTCTATGGCGAGCAAATCTATACCCTCGACTTTAGCGGTCGGAATAACGCCGAGATATTTAGCGTCCGTTTTACGGTTTAAATCGATATAAGCCGGTTTCATTTTAATTAAAGCCTCTTTAATCAAAATATCGTCTTTATAAAAATCACTCTTTTGATTTAAAGATAATGCAGCCTTCGTTTTTGCTCCGATGCAAGATACCAGTACGGCTTTTTTAACTTGATACTGCTGTTTTAAAAGTTTCAGAAATTCGATTTTTGCCGCGTTTTCCTCTTGTTGTGAGATAGATATGATTTTTTGCAAAGAGTCTTGAAGACTGAATCTCTTTGTTATATAAGATTTTTCCAATTGGTCGTATGAAATTTTCAGCGTATAAAAAGCGTTGGTGTTCTCTTCCAGTTTTTGCGTAAGATAACTGTTTTTAACCGCTTCCTCCTCCATTCTACTCTCCCAAATATAGTGAAACAGATATAAAATCAAACCTAACATCAAAAGTTCTAAAATTCGGTATAGCGGGAAAGTCTCGTAAAAAAGAAAAAATGCGGTTGAATAGACTACTATAAAAGAGATTAGTCCGGCGAAACCGAAAAAAAGCGTTAAAACGGTTGCAACAAAAAGTGAGACGTTTATCTTGTTATTTATAAAACAGGGATCGGTTTCGTTTAGAAAATATCCAAATAGTATAAAAATAGTCGATATGCCGATAGCTTCCGCATATTTTACGATCAGTTTATAGTCGAAAAAGGAGATCACTTTTGCGTAAGCTCCAACATAAGCTTTTGAGCGATCGAACCGACGGACTCCTGTCCCCAACCGTTTTTGGCGCCTACGGCGCTATATACGACTTTACCGGTGTGAGTCTCTACGATATTAAAATTCAATGCGACTGCCGGTTCGGCGTCAAGTCCGATCTTATAACGCCATTCGTTTATGTTGCCTAGCAAATAATATTTCGTATTGATATCGGATTTCGTTGCCCGTTTATTTTTATATCTCGGAGAGATTTGTACGGAGCAGTTTTTTGAGATTAAAATCGCTTCCATGATATTTTTCGCCTTCTCTCCGGCAAGAGGAGTGTCGGTATCGTTTTTAAAAGGTAAAACGGTGATCATTCCGTCTCTTGGAAGATGATTTAGCTGAGAATAGTTCGTAACGCTGGAACATCCGATCAACAAGAACGAGGCGATAAAAATCAAACTATTTTTAAGTGCGGTCATGATTGTCCTTTATTAACTTTATTTATATAGTTTAGTGGATGATTGATTAAAACTTAATTAATTAGTATATTATTTTTTACTTTAATCGGATAAAATATAGTTTAGGTAAAGTAAATAATAAGTTTTAGAGTTGTGATATCTCTTGACAAAAATTATCTTTTATTGTAAACTACGCCAAAATCCTCAGAGGAGCAAACGATGAAAAGATATGATTTTATTTCGATTTCCATAACCCGAAATGATTCTTTGCTCCTGCTCTCTTCTTGTACGCTTGGTAATTAACTCCGAAAAATAAAAGTTTTGGCGATTTTGGTTATTATTTCGCCCTTGACGTAAACATATAAAACAAAATTATATTAATTTATTACGAATCTGGAAAAAGAGAGAAGAGATGAAATACAAAAAATTTGAAAAGATAGAGTTGGCGGATAGAAAATGGCCGCAAAACGAGATACAAAAAGCACCGATTTGGTGTTCGGTTGACTTAAGGGACGGAAACCAAGCTCTCGTAAATCCTATGAGTTTGGAAAAAAAGATAATTTTTTTTAATTTGTTGTTAGAATTGGGATTTAAGGAAATAGAGATAGGTTTTCCCAGCGCGAGTGAAACCGAGTATCGGTTTTGTCGTCATCTGATCGAAAACGAAATGATTCCCGAGGATGTAACGATCGGTATTTTAACGCAAGCAAGAGAGCATCTTATAAAAAGGAGCGCAGAAGCGTTACAAGGCGCTAAAAATGTGATAGTTCATCTATATAACTCCACTTCGACGCTTCAAAGAGAAGTCGTATTTGAGAAATCGCAAGATGAGATAGTCAAAATGGCTTTAAAGGGTGTCGATTGGATAAAAGAGTATTTCGGAAAGTTTGGCGGTTTGGTTACATTGGAATACTCTCCCGAAAGTTTTACGCAAACTGAACTCGATTTTGCGGCTAGGATCTGTAATGAAGTTACGAATAGGTGGAATCCGAAAGAAGGTGAGAAGGTAATTATAAACCTTCCATCGACTGTAGAAGTAGCGACGCCCAATATTTATGCGGATCAGATAGAGTGGATGTGTCGTAACCTTGAAAAAAGAGAGGAAATCGTTGTCAGTGTTCACACGCATAACGACAGAGGAACCGCCGTGGCGTCAACCGAACTTGCATTGATGGCCGGTGCGGATCGTGTAGAAGGTACTCTTTTGGGTAACGGAGAGAGAACAGGAAACGTGGATATAGTGACCCTGGCCTTAAATATGTTCACTCAAGGCGTTGACCCTAAACTTAAATTGGACAATATCGATAGAATCGTCGAAGTTGCGGAATACTGCAACGAAATCAAAACACATCCTAGACACCCTTATGTCGGTGAATTGGTATATACCGCGTTTAGCGGTTCGCATCAAGACGCGATCAAAAAAGGTATGCAAAAACAAAAACATATGAGTTGCTGGAGCGTTCCATATCTTCCTATCGATCCCAAAGATGTGGGAAGAGACTATAAATCGATCGTGCGGGTCAATTCCCAATCCGGTAAAGGAGGTGTGGCTTTTTTATTGTCGGAGAGATTCGGTTTTGATATACCTAAAGAGATGATGCCCTATGTTGCGGAAGTGATGCAAAAAGAGAGTGAATCAAAAGAGGGCGTGCTTAGTGAAGAGGAGATTTATGCTCTATTTTTCGATAATTTTTTAAATATCGACGAACCGCTTCGTTTAACCGATCTTAAAGTGGCTATTTTGGGTAAAAAAATCGAGGTGTCCGCAAAAATCGATATTGCCGATGAAATTTTTAAAATGAAGATCGTCTCATCGGGTATCATAGAGGCTATAAGCGAAATGGTAAAAGATTCGGGTGTCGAGTTTGAGATAGAGAGTTATTTCGAACACTCTCTTTCAAAAGGAAGTGATGCTAAAGCTGTAAGTTACATCGGAATAAAAATGGATGAAAGACTCTTTTTCGGAGTCGGTTTGGCTGAGAATATCACTTATTCTTCCGTTAACGCTTTGATAAGTGCAATCAATATCGGATTGAGTGCGAAAAAAGATTCTCTCAAAAGCTTGCGGGTGTATGCTTAAGGTTTTTTTATGGAGGTTTTAGAGATAGCGGAGATTATCGGTATACTCTCTTTTTCGTTAAGCGGCTTTTTGGTGGCGGGAAGTGCTAAACTCGATATGCTGGGTATCTTTATCGCATCGTTTTTAACGGCGCTTGGAGGTGGAGTTATTCGTGATTTGATAGCGGATAAAACGGTTTACGCTTTTACCAATAACGGTGCTTCTGTTTTTGTTATAGCCGTCGTATCGATCGCGACTCTTCTTAAAATAAACAGATACTCTAGTCTCGAGAAAAATCGCTTTTTTCTTTTTGCCGACTCTTTGGGACTTGTGTCGTTTGCGATTTCGGGAGCGCTTGTCGGTATCGAAGCCGGGTTCAATTTTTTCGGTGTCGTTCTTCTTTCTCTTGTTACTTCCGTTGGAGGAGGGGTATTAAGAGATATTCTAATAAACAAAATATCTTTGGTATTGACCGGTGAATTTTACGGCTCGGTCGCAATCATAACCGGCGTTTTGATCTATGTGCTGAATAAGACCGAGCTTCTTGGTGTCGGATCTATAACGGCGGTATTTTGCGTAGGCTTGATTTTGAGAGTGGTGGCGATAAAATTAAAATGGCGGCTGCCGAAAGTCTAGCATGATTTGCTGAAACTGCTTTCGTTTACGACGTTTTCGAAGAACTTTTTACTTTTATTCACTTTCGCCATATTCTCTTTAAGAGCTTTTTGTTCGATCGCCAAAAGTTTTTTCGCTTCGTTTATTAAAGCGACCGCGGTTTTTAAGTCATTTATACTTTTTATCTCCGGCATCGATTCAAGTAACTCTTCCATTTTGGAAAAATTTTTCTCAACGACGGAAATTTTGAAATTATCAAGCCACTTCGTATGCAATATTGGTCTCCTCTCTCCATGTCTGTAGTAGAACTTTTACTACATGAATGATCGTATCTAGCTCTTGCGTGGAGTTGTTTATGTTCGCTTGATTCAATGTCTTTATCTGGTGCATATATAGGCCGCTTAAATAGGCGGTCATTTGGGAACCGTCGTTTTTCAACGAATCTATAAGCTCGATGAATATGTCCGTCGATTTGTTGATCCATTTGGCTTTGGCTTCCATATCGTTGTTCTCGATCGCCCTTTTTGCCAAAGATGTAAATTTCAGCAATCCCTCATAAAGCATCTCTATCAGTTTTTCGGGCGAATAGACTCCCGTCTGGTTTTGGCTGTATGCCTGATAAGCGCACTGTCTCATTTTAATCCTTAGCTTTTAGTTTTTCTTTGCCATTTCGGCATCTATCATCGCAGTGAGAGTGTCCCCCTGAGAATTGAGTTTCGCGATAATCGAATCGTATGACGCAAATTTCTTTGCCATAATACTATATCGGTCATCCAATCTTTTTTGTGCAGCTTTTTGTTGCTCCTGAAGTCTTGTGGCGTCGTTTTCGAGGTTTTTTGCAAGAGATTTAAGTACGCCGTTGGAACTTGTCTTGATATCGAATATCGCACTTTCGAGTCTGTTGAAAGCTCCGTCTCTTCCGTTTGTTCCTCTAAAAAAATCTTCGAGAGATTGCGGATCCTCTTTTAGCGCCGTCTCAAATTTGTTTTTGTCAAACTCGATAGTTCCGTCTCTTTTTATCTCCAGTCCGAAATCGTTCATCATTTTTTTATCTTTGGAGATAGTTAGAATAAACGCGTCTTTGATCATGTTTTCGGCGTTTCTAACGGAAGAGTCTCCTTGAAAAAGACCGGTTGTTTTGGTCTCTTTGTCAAATTTCGTACTTTCGCTAAATCCTTCAATCAATGCGTTATATTGTTGAACGAACTTCTCCATACCTTCAAGAAGTTTCGTATTGTCCTGTTTTACGGCGATATCCGTCTTTCCCTCTTTTTCAAGAGTGATCGTTACGCCTTCAATCAGATCGTCTATTTTATTGCTCTTTCTTGTTATGTCTATGCCGTCAAGATTGAATTTCGCATCTTTTGCGCCTTCTCCCACTTGATCGAAATTATAATCCCCGCTGATCGTTATATTGTTCGAAGATCCCGTATTTGTCGATTTCAAAATTATATGATAAGGGTTCGCTCCACCGGTATTGATTATCGATGCCTCTATAAGAGAGTCGGTCGATTTGTTGATTTTTTCTACGACCTGTTTGATCGAATCGGTTGAAGAGACGTCTATATCGAAAGTTTTTTCATCGTCCCCTGTACCGATTTTAAGAGTCATAGTGCCTTCGCCCATCAAAGCCTCTTCATAGCCGTAGCCTTGTTGTGATTCTTTGATATCTTGTGTCGCCAGGTTTATAACTTCTAAAGAGTAATTTCCTACTTTTGCTTTAGAATCCGTCTCTATCGATATGGAATCTCCGGTTAGATCCGAAGTTTTCGAATCGTAAATTTTAGGATCGGATAGCGTTACGACTTCGGTGTTGAGGTTGGATACTAGTTTTGTAAGTTCGCTTAGCTTCTCTTGTTTTAACGTATTTAATTCAATTTTATTTTCGATAGGCTTTATGATAGCCGAGGTATCCGCATCTTTTAGTTGATCTATTATATCGTATGAGAGCGCGCCTTTACTACCGATGCCAAGAGTACTTAAAGTTCCAGCCATTGTTTATCCTTTTTTATCTAGTAACGCGCCGACTAGATCTTTCATACTTTCACTAATCTTCATAGCTTCTTCACTCGGAAGTTTTCTGATTACTCTGCCGGTATTTTTATCTATGACATTTAAATAGACTTGATCGATTTTGTCATTATAAGCGAATTTTACGTCAAGATTGAGAGATTCGCTCATTTCGTTGAATTTTTTCGCACTTTCGGCAAGTTTCTCTTTTTGATCTAGTGTGGAAATAGAGTTTTCCCTATCACTATGATTTGATATAGTCTGCGGCTTTTGAGCGACGCTTTGACTACTTTTTGAGGATGCGTCAAAAGAGTGCTCGACCGATTGTGTCACATTTTGTACCGTCGGCATACTTTTTATCGTTGTCATTTCCATCTGCTACTCCTTTAGCAAAGTCTTAATATTTCAAAATTGTTTTTTAAGACTCTCTAACACCAACATCGGTAAAAAAATAGTATAGGTGTAAAATTTTTATTGTTTTATGGCAATTTTTGTTAAAATCGAATCAAGTTTTTACATTTTGTTACACAAGAGGGAGATTTTGGGATGAGAATAGTTATAAAGTGCGACTCGCCGCTGTTGCAGGGCACACTCGTCTCTTATCTAGGGGAGTATATATATGAAGACGAACTCGCCGATGTGTTGATTAGCGATAAAAACGTAAGGAGCCAAAAAGTTCTTTTGCGTGTCGGCTTTGATTTGGACGCCGACCTTAGAATTCCTTTTACCAAAGAGGAGTTGATTTCGAAATTGAACGATCTCTACAAAACGAATCCCAGGCTCAAAAAGATTCAAGATACGCAAGAAGTTCTTGAGAGCGTTATCAAGAAATTGAATAAAAAACATCAAGAGAAGATCGCGAAACTTATGAAGAGTTATTATGCCAAACGATAAAATGAGCTTTTATATTCAAGGCGGAAGATACAAGGGTAAAAAGCTTTTTATTCCGAAAGAGGCTACGACAAGGGCTACGAAATCTATCATAAGGGGTTCGCTTTTTAATACGCTGCAACAAGATATCGTAAACCAAATTTTTATAGAGGTCTTCGCCGGAAGCGGTTCGATGGGTTTTGAAGCGCTAAGTCGAGGTGCGAAGGAGGCTTATTTTATCGAAAAAGAGAAAAGTGCTTATGAAGTGCTTCGAAAAAACTCGGCTATTATCGATAAGGAGAATTCACATTTGAGTTTCGGTAACAGTTTCGAACTCTACGAACCTCTTATTCAAACTCTTCGAGAAAGATCCCTTAAAGCTTTTATCTATTTCGATCCGCCGTTTGATATTCGTGAAGGGATGGATGATATTTACGACAAAGTGGTTGAAATGATTAAAAAGACGCCGAGCGTTACGGTTTTAAAGATAATTGTAGAACATAATAGTAAAATCGATTTTGCCGATCGTATCGGTGATTTTATGAAGATTAAGAAGAGAAAGTTCGGAAAAACGACACTTACCTATTTTACTCTGGCATAGTAATTGCTTTATATGGAGTCAATTAGAGTCTCGGAGATGTCGTATGAAAAATATCGTTTTAACGCTTTTACTCTTTTATTCGCTCTCTTATGCCGTTGTCGTCAGGGATGTCGCCAATGTCGTGGGCGTAAGAGATAATCAACTTATCGGTTACGGTTTGGTTGTGGGTTTGAACGGTACCGGCGACGGTTCCTCTTCTCAGTTTACAAGACAAGCGATCTCCAGTCTTCTACAAAGCGTTCATGTAAAAGTCGATCCCAGAAATATAAAATCCAAAAATGTAGCCGCCGTTATGGTTACGGCGAAACTACCGCCGTTTTCAAGACACGGCGATAAAATAGACGTGGAAGTATCTTCTATGGGTGATGCAAAATCGATAGTGGGAGGAACCCTTCTTCTAACTCCGCTTAGAGCCGTTGACGGCAATATATACGCCTTGGCGCAGGGCAGTATCAACAAAGGTTACAGCTTGAACAAAAGAGATATTAGAAAATCTGCCAGTGCGAAGATATATAAAGGTGCGATTGTCGAGAAAGAGGTCGATTTTAACCTTTACGACAAGCAAAGTATCAAACTTAGTCTTAAAAAGGCGGATTTTCAGACCGTCGTGAAGATTCAAAAAAGTTTAAATAGAAAGTTTTCCCAAAATATAGCAAAAGCCGTCGATCCCAGAACCGTGGAATTGACAAAGCCTTCGAATATGAGTATGATAGAGTTTTTAGCGGCCGTAGATAAGACCGATATCGGTTTCGTGGCGGCGGATAAGATTATAATAGACGAAAAAACGGGAACGGTGGTTGCCGGTATCGGCGTAAAGGTGTCGCCGGTAGTGTTGACTCATAAGGATTTGACGCTAAAAATCACTTCCGTACCCACACTTCCCGAAAATTCTCGGGCGGATGTATTCGTCGATCGTAAAAACAATGTCGTAAATATGCGTTACGGTGAGGTGACGGTTGCAAATATCGCCAGAGTTTTACAAAAACTAGGAGCTTCCGCTCAAGATATTATAGAAATTATTCAAAGTATCAAGCAAGCCGGCGCAATAACGGCCGAATTGGAGATTATCTGATGAAAATAGACCATGCGATAGCTCTGGACGCGTTGAACGATAAAAAATTCGATTACGTCGGTGACGATAAAAAGTTAAAAGAACAGACCGATCAATTCGAAGCGTTTTTGATAAAAAAAGTGTTAGACATTTCGATCAAGCAAGAAAATCCTCTTTTTGGGAAAGATGCCGGCGACAAAATCTATCGATCCATGTACAACGATGCCTTCTCAAACGCCCTCAGCGGCGATATCGGATTTAGTCAGATGCTTTTTGATTTTCTTAAAGAGCGGAATGTATTGACGTCAAATTAGTAAATTAAAATTATTTGATTTTCTAAAAAAGTTAAAGTTTCTTTCGAAAATGCCGATCTATATATAAATAAATTAATGTATAAGATCCGAAATTTAAGGAAGAGATATGAATCAAATTTCAAGTACTCTGAAAATACTTCTTGCCGATATCGACACTCTAATCTCTTTGACGAAAGAGGATATCGAACTTGTAAAAAAAGCAAATCATGACAATATCAAAAAAAACAATGGCGAAAAGGAGATGTTGTTAAAACGCTTTGAGAGTAACAAATCCTTTTTAAACGATCTGCTTTTGGCCATAACGAATGAAAAGCCCGATAAAAGCTTGAGCGAAATTTTACCGAAAGAGCATTTAGACGATCTTGAAGAGTTCAAAAGAAGACTCCAAGAGCTTCATAGGTTAAATAGGAATTACGCAAAATTCGTTACCGCCTTAAACGAATTTTTCAGCTCTCTTTTAGCGGCGATGATTCCAATGAAAAGCGAGGGCTATATGAACACCGGACCGCAACCGGCCTCTTTTTTACGGGTGAGTGTTTAAGATGGGTATCTTCGATGCGCTATCGGTAGGATATTCCGGACTTAGTACGGCGCAAAGCGGGATAAATACCACTTCACACAATATTTCGAATATTAACACTCCGGGATATAGTAAACAAAGAGTCGAGCAGAAGGTAAACTATCCACTTGATACGGTTCCAGGAACCACCGGCAACGGAGTTAAAGTAGAGCAGATAACAAGATCTCATGACGAATTTCTTTATAAAAGATTAAAAAGTGCCTCTTCATCACTCTCTTTTAGCGAGTATTCGCACAATACGTTGACAGAAATTTCCGATATTTTTACGGATTTGGAAGATCTTGCGATTGCTAACGATCTAAAAGAGTTTTTCAACTCATGGGGAGATCTTTCGAGTTATCCGGATGACGAATCGTCGAAGCTTGTTGTCGTCAATACTATGGATTCGCTCGCTACGAAATTAAAAGAGGCGAGAAATCAATTGGAAAATATTTCCGAAAGATTGAATGACGAATTCGCCGATACAATAGATAACATAAATGATTTAGCTGGCCAGATAACCGATTTGAATAAACGGATAAATAAAATAGAAAATATTCCCAACCAAAATGCCAACGATTTAAGAGATGAAAGAGATAAATTGGAGCTTGAACTTTCCAAAATGGTAAATATTTCCGTTTTTAAAGGAAATATCGATATAAACGGCAATCCGACTCAAACGGACGCTGGAAACGCTTATAATATCAATATTGCCGGACACAATATAGTCGATGGAGTGACGACGCATCCGATCGATGTAGGTCTGACATACGACGATACGCCGTTTAGATCGGCTTATTATACGGATCATAATCAGGTAAAAACCGATATTACCGATAAATTAAGAGGCGGAAAGATAGGTGCCATACTCGATTTAAGAGGCGACGGTTTGGATTCGGTGACGAAAAAAGCGACGAATTCGAAGATTCAAGAATATATTGATAAAATAGACTCTTTCGCATCGACGCTTATTGAAAAAACCAACAGTATCTATGCTTCCGCCGCAGTGGAAAAAATTTCGACCGATGATTTGACGGATTTGAAAGATGATTCGATCTTATCGTTGAATGAAAATATAAACGAGGGAAGCTTCAACGTAATCGTCTATGATACTTATGGAAACATCGTGACAAAAAGAGAGATAACGATAGATGGCGATACGACTCTAAACGACGATACGAATTCATCCAGCGTCGTTACGCAGCTAAACGAAAATAGAGACGACAACGGCGACAACGACGGTACGAACGATTTTGACGATCTCTTTTTCGCTTCGGTGGTAAGTGATCCGAATAAGCCTCATGTATTAAGAATCGCAGCAAAGGATGAAAACGCCGGTTATAAGATAGCCGTAGAAGATAACGGTACGAATTTCGCGGGATATACCGGAATGAATAGATTGTTTGAAGGAAAAGACGCAAAAGATATAGCCGTTAGATCGGATATATTGAAAAATCCTTCCAAACTCGCTTCTTCCAAAGCTCCTGTAACGGGTGCCAACGATCTTGCTAACGAAATGTTGAATCTTCAATATGAGAAATTATCATTCAAAAATCCCGATAACTCTTACACCTCTCAAACATTGGAAGAGTTTTATCGCTATACTACGGCCGGTATCGCTACGGATACGAACAATGCCGCTATAAACAAAGACGCGGCCGAGCTTTTGACGAAAACCGCAACCGAGCGGATGCAGGCGGTAAGCGGTGTCGATATGGATGAAGAGCTTATGAATTTGATGAAATATCAAACCGCGTATCAAGCTAGCGCGAAGATTATTACCACCGTCGATCAAATGTTAAATACCCTGCTTGGAATAAAACAGTAAAAATAAATTTGATTTTTATTAAACATTTTGTTAAAATAGACGATAGTTTAAGAGTAAAATAAATTTTAAAAAGGATTTTGAATGAAAAGAGCAGTTGGTAAAACCTTATTGGTGTCCGTAGTTTTCGCTTTTTGTGCTTCGGCTCTTCAGGCCGGATGGGTGATGGTCGATGACAACAAGGACGGGGCGAAGTTGGTATGTTGCAAAAAAGCTAAAAAAATCGTCAGAAAAAGAGTCGTGAAAAAGAATTTAACGCCTTGCGACGCTATTCCGACCGCAAAAACGTATCCGCTTGAAAGAGGAGAAAAATTGGCTCCGGCGAATATAAAAAGATGTATCAGTTGTGATCAGAAATATGGAGTTATAAAATAAATAATCATGTACGAATTTCGTACATGATTTAATCAAAAACACACTACTTCACTTTAGCATCTTTTGTTATAATCGTTTTATGATTAAAAGATACCCCACAAAGAAAATTTATGTAGGAGGGGTCGCCGTAGGCGGTGACGCTCCCATTAGCGTTCAGTCGATGACGTTTTCCAAAACTGCCGATGTTGAGAGTACGCTCGAACAGATAAAAAGACTTCATTTTGCAGGATGCGATATAGTTCGTTTAGCGGTTGTTGACGAAGAAGCGGCTAATGCTCTTAAAACGATAAAAGAGCGAAGTTCCCTTCCGATTATCGCCGATATACATTTTAACTACAAACTGGCTCTAATAGCCGCTCAAAGCGTTGATTGTATTCGTATAAATCCGGGAAACATCGGTTCAAAAGAGAGAATAAAAGCTGTCGTCGATGCCTGTAAAGAGAGAGCGATTCCTATTAGAATAGGAGTAAATAGCGGTTCTCTTGAGAGTCGGTTCGAAGACAGATACGGTCAAACTCCCGAGGGAATGGTCGCCTCGGCTCTTTATAATATAAAACTTCTTGAGGATTACGATTTTACCGATATAAAGATATCTTTGAAAGCCAGTGACGTTCAAAGAACGGTAAAAGCGTATCGAGATCTACGTCCGAAAGTCTCCTATCCGTTTCATTTGGGTGTGACGGAGGCCGGAACTCTTTTTCATGCAACGGTAAAATCCGCTATAGCGCTGGGAACTCTGCTTTTGGAAGGGATAGGTGATACGATGAGAGTTTCGATAACCGGAGAGTTGGAAAAAGAGATAGAGGTCGGTAAAGCTATTTTAAAAGATGCCGGTTTAACAAAAGAGGGGCTGAATATAATTTCTTGTCCGACTTGCGGCAGAATAGAAGCCGATTTGGTAAAAGCGGTGAACGAGGTTGAAAAGAAGACAAAACATATAAAAGCGCCGTTGGACATCTCCGTAATGGGGTGTGTCGTCAACGCTATCGGTGAAGCCAAGTGCGCCGATGTGGCTATAGCGTTCGGAAAGGGAAGCGGACTTGTTATGAGAAAAGGTGAAGTGGTGGCGAAGCTTGATGAAAAAGAGTTGATCGAGCGCTTCTTGCAAGAGGTGGAAAAAGCGGCAAAAGAGTACTCATGACACAAAATCAGTTACATAATCTAAACATAGAAAGAGCTATTTTAAGCGCTATCATATATGAGCCGGCTTTGTATGAGGATGTCGCTTCGAAACTATCGGCGCAAGATTTTTATCTGCCAGATCATCAGATAATATTCGAATGTATGGAAGAGCTCGATCGTGAAGAACAGCCTATCGACGAAGAGTTTCTAAAGAAAAAATTGCTTGCTAAAAAGCGTTTTAACGAAGATGTTTTTATAGAGATTATATCCGCAAATCCCATCTCGAATGTAGGTGCTTACGTTGAGGAGATCAAAGAGAAAGCTATCAAAAGAGATCTTGTAAAATTAACTGCAAAGATCCGCGAAGTGACTGTTGAAGAGGATTTGCCCAGCGACGATATCTTAAATATCGTCCAAAAAGAGCTTTACGAGATCTCTTTGGACGCTGCGACAAAGGAGTTTCGTGAAGCTCCTGAAATGGTTATATCAACCATAGAGCATATCAAAGAGATGAAAAAAAGAGGCAACAACGGCATTACCGGAGTCGATACCGGTTTTAGGGAGTTGAATGAATTGACGGCCGGTTTTGCCGAGGGGCAGCTTATTATTATCGCGGCCAGACCGGCGATGGGTAAAACCGCTTTTACACTAAATTTGGCGCAAAAAGCTTTGGATGACGGAAGAGGTGTCGCGATCTTTTCGCTTGAGATGCCGGCTGAGGAGTTGATGTTGAGAATGTTGAGCGCAAAGACTTCCATTCCGCTTCAAAATCTAAAGGTCGGTAATTTGAGTGACGATGAGTGGTCGCATCTGAGTCGTGCGACGGACGAGATGGCGAAACAGAAACTTTTTGTGGATGACGACGGTCTTTTAAATATAAATCAGCTACGCTCCAAACTTCGTAAAATTAAAACTCAAAATCCGGAAATATCTTTGGCGATTATAGATTATTTGCAGCTTATGAGCGGTACGGGAGGAAAAGATAGACATCTTGAAGTGAGTGAGATTTCGCGAGGTTTGAAACTTTTGGCAAGGGAGTTGCAAATGCCGGTTATCGCCCTTTCGCAGCTAAATAGAGGCTTGGAGAGTCGCCATGACAAACGACCGATGTTAAGCGATATCCGTGAGTCGGGTTCGATCGAACAAGATGCGGATATAATTATGTTCGTATATCGAGACGACGTATATAAAATGCGTGAAGAGAAAGAGAAAGAAAAAAGAGCCAAATCTGAAGGAAGAGAATACAAGAGCGAGTTTGTCGCGAGACCTGAAGAGGATGCCGAAGTGATTATCGGTAAAAACAGAAGCGGACCTATCGGAACCGCTCATCTTGTTTTTCAAAAAAGATTCACTCGTTTCGTCGATAAAGGGAGCGTTCCGGTCGAGATCGTGTTTGAGAATGCCGAAGAGAACGCTAGAAATTCAAATATCCAGATGCCGCCCGTTTAGTGCGTAAATTATCCCTTTTTAAAGATAAAAAAGAGATTCTATTTTTCGTTTTTTTTGCGATTTTTCTATTTTTGTTTCATATATTTGTTAGATATGAGAGTTACAAAGAGTTCAGTCGTAAAAAATTTTATCATACCGGTGCGACGGTTCTTTCTCACTATCAAAAACAGAAAGCTTCGGGTGGAATATATCATGTATTAAAATTGAGATCCGATGACGGAGCTGTTTTTTATACGACCAATCATGAAGATCTTATAGATCTATCGGGTCGTCGTATTTCCCTCTCCCTCATCACGCATAAGATCTCATTCTTCGACTATTTGAGACTTTTTTTCGTTCCCTCCTACGATATCAGAATAGACGAGAAACTCGATACTTTTAAAGAGGAGATTGCCGAAACGATAGCTTCGCAACACCAAAATCAAATGACAAAAGAGCTCTTTTTAGCGCTTTTTCTTGCCGAGCCGATATCAAAAGAGTTGAGATCCGAAGTAGCTAAACTAGGTATTTCCCATCTTATCGCCATTAGCGGTTTTCATTTGGGAG
The DNA here is from genome assembly GCA_964573205.1 of uncultured Sulfurospirillum sp. GTDB lineage: Bacteria > Campylobacterota > Campylobacteria > Campylobacterales > QNZT01 > QNZT01. Next base: position 37,916 of record CAZNIT010000026.1, read on the forward strand.
TTTTGTTCGCTTTAATCTATTTTATACTGAACTATCCATATTCGTTTTTGCAAGATCGTTATTTTCCATATAGAAACAAACGGACGGATTTGACGATAACGATACTCGTAATTTTATTTTCGTATCTATATTTATTGGATTTCGTCCCCTCTCTTCTTCGATCGTTCGTTATGCTGTTTTACGGGTTCTTCCTATTCCACAGACATTTTAAAATAGTCTCTTTCGAGGTGTTGTTTATTACCGTATTGACCGTTTTGGCGATTTTTCCTACATTTTTATTCTCGATCGGATTTTGGTTCTCCGTTAGCGGTGTTTTTTATATCTATCTGTTTTTACACCATTTTGGGCATTTTCGAAAGTGGTTAATAGTCGTTTTGTTAAACGTCTGGGTATATATGCTTATGATTCCGATAGTTCATCTATTTTTCGATACATTCAGTTTTCATCAACTCTATTCACCTCTTCTATCGATCGTTTTTTCTATCTTCTATCCGTTTGAGATATTTTTGCATTTAATAGGAGAGGGCGATCTTTTGGACGGATATATTTTGACGCTTTTAAATCAAAAAGCTCAAATTTATCACTTCAAAACTCCGTTATGGTATCTTTTACCGTATCTGATTCTTAGTGTATTCGCGATTTTTGAAAAAAGGGCTTTATGGCTGCTTTTACCTATGAGCGTAGGTGTTTATTTTATTTAATATATCAAAGACGCTGGATTTCGCGCCTTTACGATATATATTTTTAGAGATAATTGTCCAATATTAGCTTCAAATAGACCTTATCGGCACTATTGATCAAAACATCGTCGAAATTCTGTCTTGTATGGTCATCTACTATGGAATCGAATCCTCTAAAAAGAAGAACCGTCGTCTCGTCTCTTTTTTCTATACGGTTAAACAGATCGTCGAAATCAAGATCGGCTATTTCGTTATCGACCATAATCACCTTGTAGTTGTGTTTGATTATGGAGTCTAAAAACTCCGATGTCGAGTTTGCGATATCGACGCTATCGTAGAGTTGAGAGAGAATTTTTTCGAAAATTCTAGTCTCTACTTTACTCTTTTTATAAACTAGTATGTTGTGTCTTGGCTCTTGTTCTATTTTGCTCTTAGAAAGAGGTTGAGTCTCTTCGCTTTTTATCTCCTCCTCTTGGCTATCGGCAACCGAGCCGTCGGCGACTTTTTTGTCGCTTTTTAACGCGATCGAGTAGGATCTTAAGAGTTCCAAAATATCTTTTTGAGTAATCGGTTTGGGCAGATATTCGTCAAAGCCGTCATTTAGAAACTTCTCTCTGTCTCCTTTTAATGCGTTTGCCGTGAGTGCTACGATAGGTATATGATTTATAGAATTTTCCTCTTCATACGCCAGTATCTTTTTAGTAGCGCTCACACCGTCCATAACCGGCATTGCGATATCCATAAAAATTAGATCGAAATCTCCGCTTTTTCTTACTTCAAGAGCCTCTTTACCGTTTTCTACGGTTGTGACTTTAAGATCTTCGGAAGTGAGTATCTTCTTTATAAGTTTTTGATTTATCTCGTTATCTTCGGCGACGAGTATATGGTATTGATCTTTATGTTTTAATATTTTTTTCTTTACATCCGCGATTTTTGCTTCGGGAAAATCGGCTTTGGTTTCGATCTGTGTTAACAGTTTCGCCAGTTTCGTAAGATAGAGCGGTTCATGCAGTATAAAAATATTTTCGGATTTTAACTGTTGAGTCTTAAGACGCATAGGTGTTGGTACTATTATCAGTAGCGGCATATTGAGCGACTTGACTATTTCGAACTCTTCGTCGCTTAAATAGTTTTTCTCGCAAACGATCAAGTTGATATCTTTTAGAGTCTCCTCTTGCGTCAAATCGTTATATGTAGCTAATTTCACTACCGAGCCGAGATATTCAAGCTGTTTTATAAGCGTATGAGTCAACGGTTCGTTTTTATCTTTCGCCAAAATTAAAGGTTGAAAATGTTTGTATCTGTTTTTAAACGTGCTTCTAAGCGGCTTCTCTTTATTGAACTCAAGTGTGAAGTAAAATTTGCTTCCTTTTCCTTTTTCACTCTCCACCTTGAGCTCTCCGTCCATAAGTTTTACATAGTTGGAGGATATGGTAAGACCAAGACCGGTACCGCCGTATTTACGAGTGATTGTGGAATCCGCTTGAGAAAATGCGTCGAAAATATCTTGCATCTCCTCTTCGCTCATTCCGATACCGGTATCGGATACTTCGAAATAGATTCTCTCTTTATCGTCTCTGTGAGATTGCAGTTTTTTGATCGTTAAAGCGATATGCCCTTGTTCGGGTGTGAACTTCATAGCGTTTGAGATTAAGTTTAAAAGAACTTCTTTGATTTTTGTTACGTCACCCAAAAGATAGTTGTTGAAATCCGTATCCATATATATGGAGAGATTTATATCTTTGCTCTCGGCTTTAGGCATATAGACGTCAATCGTATTTTCGAACTCTTCAATAGGTGAAAATACGATATCCTCTATCTCGATTTTTTGACTCTCGATCTTTGAGAGATCGAGAATATTGTTTATGATCTCAAGTAGATTGTTGGTACTTTTATGGATGATATCTACGTATTCGCTCTCTTCAGGTCCGAGATTACTGTTTTTTAAAAGATCGGTGAAACCGATAATACCGTTTATGGGTGTTCTTATTTCATGAGACATATTCGCAAGAAAAATACTTTTTGCTGCGTTAGCTTTTTCCGCTTTTCGTTTTTCGACCGAAATTTTATCAACGGTTTTCTCGACGACTTTATATGTTCGCTCAATCCCTTCAGTGGTACTTAGATTTACGGTATCCTCTATTAGAGCGTACTCTATCGTTTTATCGAGTAGTTTTTCCAGTCCGCTCGTATTTGTCAAAAAGGGAACCAGTTTTTTAGATATAAATATCATATAAAGTGTTGATAAAAGTACCAAAGATAGAAGAATAAATTTTAAAAGTTCGTAATTTTTGTAATTTTTCGTATGTTCGAGTATCTTTTTAAAAAGCGTTTCGGTAGCCTGGTTTAAAGAGACTATTTTACTTGTTTCGGTGCCGAACCAATCAAGCGGCTTCGTATCGATCGAATCTCCTTTTAAAAGCGCTCTTTTGATGGCGTCGCTCTTTTTTACGGAGACCAGAAACGAAGGATCGTCCAAAAAGGACGATATCTCTTTTCTTATCGCCGGCTCAAGCGACGTAAAAGCGGGAGTGATAGTACTGTTTTTAAAAAGATTCATAAGATAGAGCTTGTCCGTTTTTATATCTTCGGCTAAAAGATTTCCCACTACGTCTCTTTCGTCTGCGATTGATTTCATCACTTTTACGGCGTTTATATAATTACTGCTTAAGTTTGCTAGTTTATAATCTCCCGAGGCTATGAGCGTGGTTTCGCTTTTTTGTATTATTAGAGTTAAGAGATCGTTGAAATAGTTAAACATCGGTTCGAACGAACTATCGTTTTGATCGACTTTCTTGCGTATTTGGTTTATCTTCTTTATCTGAGATATAAGATTGTACGCGATCTCGTCGCCTCGATTGTCGGTATTGAAGTTTATCACACCGTTTACGGCACTGTTTGTCGCCAATCTCTGCTGATGAAGGAGTCGCTTTATCTTTTCGCTCTCTTTATCGGATATATATATAGTCGTAAGTCCTCGCTCCGTGGAGAGATTCATAAAAAGTGATTTCAGCGCTTTGGCTTGAAGGGCTTTTGTCTCGAGTTTTTGGTAGTCGGTATAACTTTTGTAAGCGTCATACATAAAATATCCACTAACTAGTGCCAATAAAATTATCGGCACTATAGTGATAAACCGTAAATTGCGTTTTATATTCATTACTCTTTATACTCCAAAGGTTTTATACGGCGATCGCGGCAAAATGTTCCCTATATATTGTCGTATCTTCTTTCAACTCTTTTAGTTTTTCTATAATCGCCGCTTTCTCTTTCATATCACAAGAATCGGTGAGTGATTTTACGACATCGATCATCGCATCAAAACCGAGAATTTCCGCCGAACTTTTTATTTTGATGAGACTATATTTTATATTATCGAAATCATCGATCTTTATATACTCCTCTATCAAACTTATAGTCGATACGGTATCGTTTAGAAACTCGTCTATAAAATCAAGTTCCTCCTCTTTACTAAGACCAAGCGAACCCAAAGGCGGTAGGGAAACTTTCGTCTTCATTTTAGGCGATGATTTTATATCGTCATCGGATTTTATAGGTTCTTTATTTATAGATTGCTGATTTTGCGCTATTTTGTCATCATTATTTTCATCGGAGCCCAGTAGGGTGAATGTCAGATGATTGTCGCCGCTTTTGTCAGTATTCGGAGTATTTTTAGTATCTTCATTTTTTGAAGAAGATGTGAAAATATCTTTTAAAGTCTCTTCGAAGGAGCTATCTTGGTAAGAGTTTTTTGAAATGTTACTGTTCGTCTCCAGCGTTTTAAACTCATCTTTTTCATCATCGTCACTTTTTTTATCGTTTTTTAAAAAATCAAGAACGCCGTCTTGCTCGTTTGAATTTTGATCCTCTTTTTCACTCTTTGGCTTTTCAACCTTAAGATCCTCTTCACTAAAACTAAAATCGTTTTTCTCAGGCCGCTCTTGGATTAAATCTTCGTCTTTCGACACTTTCTCTTTATCGCTATTTTCGTCCGTGCTATGAGATCTCAATAACTCTTTCAACTCCAATGTCGCGGCCTCTTTTTCTTGAGGTTTCGGTTTTATCTCCTCGTCGATCTCTTTTATATCGGATTTTATCCGAGATATCAACGACTCTTTGGTACCGTCGTCGGTAGCGTCTTGGACTAAATCTTCGGGTTCTTTTTGTTCGGATGTCTCGTTTTTTTGAATCTCAAACAGTTCTAACGAAAAAGAACTTTTTTGTGATTTCTCTTCTTCAGGCGATTGTTGATTTGAGATATTAAGAATATTCGTTCGATTATCTTCTTCTTGTTCGTTTAAAAAGCCCGCTTTAATATTTTCGGCTTCTTTTTCCTCTTGTAGATTGATTGTGTCGTCGCTCTCTTTTTGTTCATTATTTTGCTCTTTTTCAAAAAGATCGAAGTTCAACTCGAACGCTTCGGGCTCTTTATTCGAAGTCTCGTTTTGTTCGTTTGTTCGTATCTCTTGCGAGAGATCCTCATTTTCGTCTTGAGATTTGGGAGTCTGTTCATCCGACGTAGAGAGAAGAAAACCGTTTTTAAAATTCTCAAAGAGTTCGTTCTCTTGTTCTTTTTGATTCTCATTCTCCTCTATCTCAAGCGACAAGACGGTATTTTCGGAATCAAGTTCGCTCTTTTGAGCGTTTTGGACGACATCTTTCGTCTCGTCGAGAGTTTTTGAGGTTTCGTCAAACGATCCTAATATGAAACCCGAGTGTTCAGGCATGTTTATCTGCGGTTCCTCTTTTTTGGCTTCTTGGGTGAACTCTTTTTCAATGTTCAAAAGAGGCTGTGGCAATATCGTTGACTCTTTAGCGGAGTCGCCGGAATCGTCCGTTTGTCCATTCTCTTTTGGCGTATTGAAATTTTTGGTAAGATTTTGAAGACTGAAGTGGCTGTTTTGGTGGGATCTTTGATCATGAACGTCCGTTCTTGAAATCGCCGTAAAATTTTCATTTATCAACTTAACGCTATAAATTTTCTCCAAACCGTCATAAGTTTTATTTAAAAACACCTCTTTAATCGTAATCTCCACACTAAGCTCGCCACCGTTTTTTTTGTCGATAAGAGCTTTTTTATTCGCCGCTCCGCTGTATAGTATGTAGTGTATCCAAGAGAAGTTTTCAAATTTGTGTATATATCCCTCTCTCTTTATAAAAAGATCGGCAAAGTCATTATGCATCGAGCAAAATTCGTCAAGATCCTCATATCCTAAAAATGTCAGCGTCTCAGCGCTCATGCCTATGAATTTAAAGTTTTGGTCATATAATATCACTGCTTTATCCTTGTCTTGGTGAAATATTTTTGATATTTTGAGCAATATTCATTCCAACCACCATAGCCAGTTCATCTGTGGTGGCGTTTTGAATATTTTCAAATGTTTCAAAATATTGCAAGAGTTTTTTTACAGTCGCTTCTCCCACCCCTTTTTTACGAAGGAGTGAAATTTCCCGATCGGATTTTCGCTTCTGTTTTTGATGAAAGGAGATGGCAAAACGATGCGCCTCGTCTCTTAAACGTTGTAGAAATTGTAACCGTTTATCCGAAGTCGAGAGTTTCAAGATCCCATCCTTCGTATAGACTATATCTTTTGCTCCACCTTTTGCGCGCATCGCTTTAGCGTCTCTTTTCTCTTTTGCAATTGCTACAATATCGACATAAACTCCGCTTTTTTTAACTATTCGTTCGGCGAGTTTTCTAAGAGTTTCACCACCATCAATCAACATCAAATCCGGCGGCGGATTCTTATGAAAACTATCGACTCTTCTTTGTATGAGTTCTTTCATTTGAGCATATTCGTTTTTTGCGTCAAGATTGTAATGACGGTAGTCGCTTTTTACGAACGATTCGTCATATTTTATTACGGCCGCGACGTTTGCGGTACCTTGCATATGTGAATTGTCGTAAGCTTCGATCACAAATGGAACGTTTTGAAGATTTAAAAGCTCTTTCAGCTCTTCATAAATATTTTTCGAATTTTTTTGCAACTGTAGTCGAAGAATCTCTTTAGCGTTTTCAAAAGCTAAATTCACAAGCCGTCTCTTCTCCCCGATCTTCGGTATTTTGATATGACATGAGTTGTCGAATTTTTTTCTTAACATCTCTTGGAAAATGTCTATTTCCGAGAAATCTTCAAATAACAATATCTCTTTTATCTTGTATGGCAGATCCTTTTGATAGTAGTTTAAAAGAACTCTTTTATACAGTTCGTCTTTATCGAATCCTGTGGAGGATTTGAAGATCGTATGAGTTGAAGAGGTGACTTTTCCCTCTCTTATGAAAATTGTAACCGCACAAGCATATGTTTGTGTCGATTTGATCGCGAATATGTCGTAATCTTCCAGTTTCGCGATATCGATGTCGGAAAGTCTTCGTACGGAATCGATCTTTTTTATGGTGTCTCTAATTCTGGCGGCCTCTTCGAAGAGAAGATTTTCACTATAGTTTTGCATCTTTTTTTCCAATTTTCCGGAAAGAAGTTTGGGATTTTGTAGCAGATTTATAGCTTCTTTTAAAATTTTTGCGTAATCTTCTTTCGAGATTTTACCCTCACAGGGTGCGCGACACTTTTTTATCTGATAAAAAAGACAGGCTTTTTTACCTTTTAAACAAGAACTCTTTTGTACCAGATCGCAGGTTTCGTAAACGGCATTTAAAATATCGCCGGCGCTTTGGGAAAAGGGGCCAAAATAACGTATTTTTTTACCTTTTATGACTTTTCGCGTTATCTCGAGTCTTGGAAAATCCTCATTTAAATCGACATATATGTAAGGGTATGTTTTATCGTCTCTTAGTAGTATGTTGTATTTGGGTTTGAGTTGCTTTATCAGGGAGTTTTCAAGAATCAAAGCATCATGTTCGTTAGAGACGACGATATACTCCAACTTGACCGTTTCGCTTATCATTTTATAAATTCTGGCTCCCAAGTTCGAAGCGGGTGAAAGCGTCTCTTTTATTTTGAAATAACTTTTCACTCTTTTTTTGAGGCTTTTAGCCTTTCCGATATAAAGAAGTCTGTTGTTCTCATCGAAGTACTGATAGATGCCCGGGGTATCGGGAAGTGATAATATCTTATCCCTTAGATGCATTTTTTTTGATCTCTTCTTTAATATCCTGAAAGATTTTTTTTAATTTTTCGTCCGTAGCGAAATTGTAGAACCTGCCGCTTGCTTGTTCTTTATAGCGGAATTTGGGATTTTTCTCTTTTGGCGGATTGAAATCTATCTTGTTTGTTACAAAAGCCTTAACCGATGTTATGTTAATATCTTTGCAATTTTCATCAAGATGTTTAATTTTTTTTAATAAACTCTTTATTAGATTAATCTTATAATTAAATTCCATTTTAAGCCCTGGGTGGTTTAAAACGAAAAAAAGTGTTTCGTTTTTGACATAAGTGAACATCACGGCGTCGGCAAGAGTCGGAGGTAAAAGAGATACCACTTTTTGAAAACATTTTTTTTGGGCAATTTTTTGAAACCGAGGTTTACCTGTTAAATGCGTAATTATATTTTTAGAACTTTTCATGTTCTTATTATAACATTTGTATTGCTTTTTTTTACTGCATGCGGATACAAAACGGATCCCGTATATATACCCGAAAAAAGCGGTAAAATATGAGTAAACGAAAAAATACTTTCGACGCTATCATTATCGGTACCGGCATAGCCGGATTAAACGCGGCCGCATCATTCGGCAAAGATAAAAACGTTCTTCTTATCTGTAAACAAAACTCATGGGATTGCAACACTTTCTATGCACAAGGCGGAGTTGCCGTAGCCGTTGACGAGGACGATATATCGCTTCATATCAAAGATACGATTGAAGCCGGTGCCGGTCTTTGTGACGAAAAGGCGGTCGAGATTATGTGCCGTGACGGAAGAGTCGCCATATCCGATCTGATATCAAGAGGTTTTAGATTCGATACGGACGAAAAGGGCAATCTTTTATACACGAAAGAGGCGGCACATTCGAAAAATCGTATTCTTCATGCCGGAGGCGATGCGACCGGAAGGTATATTCACCACTTCTTAATGCGTGAAAATCCTCATAAACTATTGTACAATTCGATCGTAACGGATATTTTCATAGAAGACGGATTTTGTCATGGAGTTCGCGTTTTTCATAAAGAAGAGTTTAGAAACTACTACGCAAAAAGTGTTATTATAGCTAGCGGCGGAGTCGGATCGATTTACGAATATCATACGAATGCAAGCTCGATAAGTGCTGATATGCAGGGACTTTGCATCGAAAAAGGACTCGATCTTCGCGATATGGAGATGATGCAGTTTCATCCGACGGTATTTATTCATAACAGAGGCGCTAGAAAGCAACTTTTAACCGAAGCCTTAAGGGGTGAGGGCGCTCATATAGTTGATGAAAACGGCAAGCGTTTTTTGTTCGAATACGATAAAAGAGGAGAACTAAGTCCTCGAAGTATGGTAAGTCACGCTATCAATGATTGGAAAAGCAAAACTTCACTTGAAGTCTATTTGAGTTTTAAAATGTTCGATGAAGAGTTTTTTAAAAACCGTTTTCCAACTATCTATTTTAATCTTAGAGATCTAGGATTTAATCTTCCATATGACGATGTACCCATCTCTCCCGCGTTTCACTATGCGATGGGCGGAATACAAACCGATATCAACGGCAAAGTTCCGGGCGTCGAAAACCTCTATGCCGTGGGTGAAGCGGCTTCTACGAGAGTTCACGGGGCAAACAGGCTTGCAAGCAATTCGTTACTCGAGGGGCTTGTGTTTTCAAGAAGAGCCGTAAACGATATTTTGAAAAAAGATCTCTATTTTCGTATAAAAGAGTTTTCCAGCGAGGAAGAGGTTTTAAAAAAAGAGATCGATAAAGAGCTTAAAAACGAACTTAGACACCTTATGTGGGAAGCTGCCGGAATTACCAGAGAGAGAAAAAAACTTCAAAACGCGCTTGAGAAAATCGAGAGTATGTTGAAAAAAGATATAGGTAAACTTTTAAGACTCAGACTCAATACTTCAAGAAATATCGTAAAAAGTGCGATATACAGAGAAGAGTCGCTCGGTGCGCACTACATTATTAAAAAAGGAGATACATGAAAATCTTAAGAATTTTACTCTTAATGCTCGCAGTTTCGACACTTGCTTATGCAAGCGGCGGCGGCGATATAGTTGAGACGATGCGCCATACATATACGGATACGTGGATAGGAATAGCCTGTTTATTTATATTTATAATCGGTTACTACTTCATAGCGGCCGAAGAGATATATCACATAAACAAAGCGAAACCGGCTCTGTTCATCGGTACCTTTATGTTTATGCTGATCGGATTTTATTTCGCTTCCAACGGCTTGGATACCGCACCTTTGCATACGGAGGTGAAACATCTGATATTGGAGATTGCGGAGATATTCTTTTTTCTCTTTGTCGCGATGACTTTTATAGAAACTTTGATTGATCGTAGAGTATTTGAACGATTAAAATATAATCTTGTTTCAAAAGGTTACAGTTATAAAAAACTTTTTTGGCTGACCGGAGTTTTGGCATTTTTCATTTCACCGATCGCCGACAACATGACTACCGCGTTAATACTATCGACGGTACTTTTGACGATCGACAAAAAAAATATGTCGTTTTTGGTACCCGGAGCCGTAAATATAGTCGTCGCCGCAAACGCCGGCGGTGCTTGGAGTCCGTTTGGAGATATTACGACTCTTATGGCATGGCAGGCGCAAAAAGCTCATTTTGTCGATTTCTTATATCTTTTTCCGCCATCCTTCATAGGCTGGATAATTACGGCGTATCTTTTAAGTCTCAAGCTCCCATCGGGCGAGCCGGATTTTGATCCCTCCACGGAGAAAAAGCCGATTATAAGAAAAGGGGGTCACATAACGATCTATCTGGGAGTTCTAACAATCGCATCGGCGGTTTTGGGACATCAATATTTCGGTCTTCCTCCGGCATGGGGTATGATGTTCGGTCTATCTTTGTTAAAACTTTACTCATATACCGTGAAAAGATCGGGAGAGAAGAGTTTCGATATTTATGCTAGTATGAGACTTGTCGAGAACGATACTCTTTTGTTTTTCTTCGGTATTCTAGCGGCCGTAGGTGCGTTGCACTTTCTGGGATTCTTGGATTACGTTGTCAAATTATATGAGATAATAGGACCTAGTGCGGCGAATATAGGTGTCGGATTTATATCTGCGATAGTTGATAATGTTCCAGTTATGAGTGCGGTACTGAAAGCGAATCCTCCTATGGGTATAGATCAGTGGCTACTTGTCACTCTGACCGCCGGAATCGGAGGTAGTCTGATCAGTTTCGGTTCGGCTGCCGGTGTGGGCGTTATGGGAAGAATGAGAGGAATCTATACTTTCGGAGCTCATATGAAGCTTGCTTGGACCATCCTTGTGGGTTATGTTGTTTCAATGATAATATGGTATATTCAATTTGAATTATTAGGACTTTATTAACTGGTTTTGGAAGTGAATACAATATTTATAATTAAGGTGGCAGATGAAAACCGTACCGATCGTCGTTTTGGATTTTGGCTCGCAATATACGCAACTAATAGCTAGAAAACTTCGTGAAGAGGGGATATATTGCGAAATAGTCCCCTTTAGCGAAGAGATAGAGAAGATAAAAGAGAAAAAACCGAGGGGGATTATCTTAAGCGGCGGTCCCGCATCCGTTTATGCTGATGAAGCGTACCATCCTGATGCGGAGATTTTTGATCTCGGATTGCCCGTATTGGGAATCTGTTACGGTATGCAGTTGATCACTCAGCATTTCGGCGGAGTCGTTATAGCGGCGGATCATCATGAGTATGGTAAGGCGAAACTTATGATCGAAAATAAAGAGTCGCCGATTTTCAAAGATATAGAGGACGGCTCAATTGTCTGGATGAGTCATGGAGATCGTGTCGATATGCTTCCTGACGAATTTGAGATGATAGGTTATAGCGACAATTCTCCGTATGCCGCAATAGCGAACGAAAAAAAGGGGATCTACGCTTTTCAGTTTCATCCGGAAGTCCATCACACGAAAGAGGGGACGAAACTTCTTAAAAATTTCGCAAAACATATATGCGAAATCGAAAGCACTTGGAATATGGGTTCGTTCGCAAAAGAGAAGATTAACGCCATTCGCGAAAAGGTCGGAGATAAAAAGGTTCTTTGCGGTGTCAGCGGCGGTGTTGACAGCTCGGTAGTGGCGACTTTACTGTATGAGGCGATAGGCGATCAACTCGTTCCGATTTTTGTCGATCAGGGGCTTCTAAGAGCTGGCGAGAGAGAGCAGGTTGAGGCAATGTTCAAGCAGCGTGTGGGAATCGATTTGATTACCGTTGACGCTACCGACGAGTTTTTGGATAATTTAAAAGGTGTGAGTGATCCAGAAGAGAAAAGAAAAATAATAGGTGAAACATTTATAAGGGTTTTTGATAGAGAAGCAAAAAGACACGAAGGTATTGAGTTTTTGGCACAAGGAACTCTATATACGGATGTTATAGAGTCCGTTTGTGTAAAAGGTCCTTCAAAAACCATCAAGTCTCATCATAATGTAGGAGGACTTCCTGAGTGGATGACTTTTGAGCTTATAGAACCTCTTCGTGAAATTTTTAAAGATGAAGTGAGAAAACTGGGACTTGAGCTCGGTCTTCCTAAAGATATGCTCGGGCGTCATCCGTTTCCGGGTCCCGGTCTTGCTATTCGTATTATGGGTGAAGTTACGCCGAATGAATTAAGACTTCTAAGAGAGTCGGATACGATCATGCAAGAGGAGCTTAAAGCTTGGGGCTATTACGATAAAGTATGGCAGGCGTTTACGGTAGTTTTAAATGTAAAAAGTGTAGGCGTGATGGGAGACAACAGAACATACGACAATACGGTCTGTGTTAGGATGGTAGAGTCCGTTGACGGAATGACCGCCACTTTCGCGCATATTCCTCATGATCTTTTAGAGAGTATCAGTACTAGAATAATAAACGAAGTTGATGGCATTAACAGAGTGGTTTACGATATAACTTCAAAACCTCCGGGAACGATAGAGTGGGAGTAGTAAAATGATTAGAGATTTTTTTAAAATTTTTATTTTAGTCGCTATTATGTTCGCATCATCATACGGTGGCGGATCAGAGGGTAAATTTGAGACATTTTATGAAAAAACGCTCAAACCCTCTTTTGAAAGGCTAAAACCTCTTCAGGATTTCGCTAAAAAACGTCAAAACGTTTATATAGCCTCGGGTGTCGTCGCGATCGTGGTGTTTGCGCTTTTTGTCAAATATTTCAAACTTTTAGGCGCGGTTGTAGCTCTTCTAATGATTGCCGGCGGCGTATATTATTTAAAGTCGATAGAATCGGCGGTAAATCCGTATAAAAAGGCTTTTTATGAAAAGATAGTTTCAAAAATAGGAGATTTTTGTTGCGGATACGAATATATAAACGATTCTATCACTCAAGAAGAGATAATCGGTTCGAAACTTTTTTCTCCGAAAATAAAAGATTATAAAAGTGACGGAATCTATCTCAAAGAGGGAGTTAAATTCGGTTATGCGAATATAGATTTCGATACGAACGAGGATGAATCGGTGGAGAGATTTGCGGAGAATGTTTTTAAAGGTTTCGTAATCGTGATCAATCAAAAAAACGACGAGAACGGAGTTATCGTATCGCAGAGCTTTAAAGAGAGAGTTGCGGATATAGATCCCGAATTCAACGCATTTTTCTCTCCTTTGCCAAGAGGGGATAAAAAAGCCGGTTTTGAAATATACGGTAAAATAGACAGCAGTAAGATACCGCATCTTCATATGCTCTCTTATAGAGAAATCGCTCTGGCTTTCACGAAAGAGAAGACTTATATTTATTACTATTACGCAGTAAATCCTTTGAGTGCTTCCGTATATGAAGATTTTTCTCTAAAAGATGCCAAATCTATCGAATCGACGTTTAAGGAGATCGATTCGCTTGTTGAAATCGTAAAGAAATGAGTGAGATTTATATTTTAAGCGAAAAACGGTTCAAAGGTGCCAAAAATCTTCCCGTTATCGTTTTCGACTATTATGACGAAAAAGTCGATTTGTCGCCTTATGATGCTCTGATTTTCACTTCCAAAAACGGTGTTTTAGCTCTTGATAGAGTCTCCTCCGACTGGAGAAAGTATCCTGTTTTCTCGATCGGTAGCGCAACGAGCGAAACGGTAAGAGAGCTCGGCGGTAAGGTTGTTTACGAGGCTAGAAGCTCTTACGGCGACAATTTCGCACAAGAGATAAAAAGAGAGCTTAAAAATAGAAGAGTTCTTTTTATACGAGCTAAAGTCGTCACATCTTCGTTGAATTTTATATTAAGAGAATCCGGTGTTATTCTGGATGAGAAGATCCTTTATGAAACCGTATGTAACGATTGTAAAAAACTCAAACAACCTCCTTTGGGCTCATATATAATTTTCTCTTCGCCGTCCACGATTTCTTGTTTCTTTAAATGTTTTGAATGGCAAGCAAGCTATACGGCCGTGGTTATCGGCGAGAAAACGGCTTCGTTTATGCCTAAAAGTTTAGAATATGTTTTGTCGAAAAAGCAGACGATCTCTTCATGTATAGCCTTGGCTAAAGAAAATATTACTAAAAAACGTAAAAAATAAACCTTTTTTTTAGCTTTTAATCTTTTATTAATATAAATATCTATAAAATACAAAAGTTTAATATATTTAATAATATAAAGATTGGAGTTAAATAATTTTATGGAATCGACACAAAGCATATTTGTCAAGGCGCTTGAAAACGATAAATATAGTGAGGCGACTCAGCTTTATTTGGCAAAATGGCAAAAACGTAGTAAAACGGACGAACGAGAAGAAAACGTATATAAAGGTTTTGTAAACGCCGCAGCGACTTTCGATCTGATAATGAAAGGTAAATACAAAGCCGCAAAAAGAGTCTGGCGAATATATGAAAAGTACAGACCTTTGATAAATGAAGATATGGAACATTACAGATATTTACAAAAAGCCGACAAAGTGCTTCTTAGATTAAAAAGAAAATATAAAAAAGTTTTCGATACCGAAAAATATAAATAAATCCAACTATTTTTGATATAATTCAACCAAAAAATAGGAAGGTTGAATTATGGGAAGAGCTTTCGAATATAGAAGAGCTGCAAAAGAGAAACGCTGGGATAAGATGTCGAAAATCTTTCCCCGTCTCGCAAAATCTATTACTATGGCCGCTAAAGAGGGCGGCGGTGATCCCGATATGAATCCCAAACTTCGAGCCGCTATCCAAAACGCCAAAGCTCAAAATATGCCGAAAGAAAATATCGAATCGGCAATCAAGAGAGCTCTTGGAAAAGATGCCGATCAAATTCAAGAGGTTCATTATGAAGGCAAGGGACCTCACGGTGCTCTTATCATCGTAGAATGTGCAACCGACAACAATACAAGAACGGTCGCCAATATCAAATCTTATTTTAATAAAAACGGCGGTGAACCTTTGAACAAAGGTTCACTCGATTTTATGTTTACTAGAAAAAGCGTTATCGAGTTTGATGAGAAAGAGGGAATGGATCTTGAGGAGATCGAGCTTGAACTTATAGACGCCGGACTTGAAGAGATGGAGGTTGAAGAGGGTGTCGTAACCCTTTATGCCCCGTTTGGAAGTTTCGGAGCACTCAATAAAGCGGTCGAAGATCTCGGTATAGAAGTGAAGAAAGCTTCTCTCAAATATATACCCAACTCTCCCGTCTCTTTTAGTGAAGAGCAGTTAAGCGATATAGAGAAGCTAATAGACAAAATTGAAGAGGATGACGACGTTCAGGCAGTCTATACGAACATAGAGTGATATATAAAGATCCTTCCTCTCTTATCTTTCGAAAGAAGAAGGATGTAAAATACTCTATCTATTTATAGGGTATGACTCTGACGTTTAATTTTATATCTTCCAAATTTATGTCAACTTTCTCTTTTAGCGGAATTTTCGCTTTTTGTTTGTGAAACTTTCCGTTTAGAGTAAGATTCGTATAAAGAGTTACGATACCGTTTTTCTCTTCATCTACCTGCATAAGTAGTTCATAGCTGTTTTTTCCAACTTTAGCTTCCGCTGATCCGGCCTGTTTGAAAGGTGCTATGATCGACGGCGAATCTATCACCTTTTTATTTTTGATAATCTGTGTCTCTATCATATAAGAGTTTGCGGCAAAAAGGATCGTAGCACTTGCAGTCGATAAAAGTGCGAATAAAATTTTTTTCATAAATTACCTCCGAAAAAATAAAATGTTATGATATATTTTTAAAACAAACGGATAGTTAACGGTTAAAATATATTCAACTCAATTAGGAGTTCGGAAAAAACTTTTGCCCTAGTTTTATCGTTTTTAAGCATTTTCTCGACTACTTGTGAAAGTTTATGGTCTAAAACTCCTTTTAAGGATATCCTCTTTTTAGAATCTTTCGGAGAAAAATCGACAACAAGCTTGTATGGACTCTCATTAAAAATAGACCTATAAATTTTTTCGCCGAAATCAAATATCTCAAAAGCTTCGACGGATTTAGTTTTCGGTTTTGAGCTTAGTTTGATCTTCATTTGGGTTTTTTTACAGACATATTGCGCATAGTAGTTAAAACTCATCATAAAAGCCAAAGCGCCGGCCGAGTAATTTGATAAAACTCTTGAGTGAAAATGTTCGAAACTTTCGTTTTTGGTTTTCAGCATCCGGTACTGTTCTATCAACATCTCTAAAAATAGATGAGTATATTTAAGCGGAATCGCCTTTAAGATTGTTTTCGCCTCTTTACTCTCGTTTAGCATCTTTCCGCCAAGAAGTATATCGACTCCGGGTACGCTTTTTGAATCGATTTTCGCCTTACATCCTAAAAGACCTATATCGCCCATCTGATGAATTCCGCATCCCTTTACGCAAGCCGACCAGTAGATTCTTATCTTCGCATCTTTCATATCAAATCTCTTTCCAAGATACTCGCTCACATAAATCGCATCCGATTTGCCTTTGATAACGCCGAACGAGCAGGTATCGCTACCCGCGCATGAGATTAAATGATTGAAAAAGGGAGTGTTTATATTTTTATATCTTTCAAAAAGCTTCTCTTTTAAAACCGAATTTATATCCTCTTTTTCTATTCCCGTTATATAGAGATTTTGATCGATGCTCAGTCTGATATCTTTACCGTATCTTTTGGCTATATTTGAAGCTTCACTCATAGAATCTGCGTCGAAAATTCCGGCGGGTATGTTTACATGTAGTGCGAATTTAGCGTTTTTTTGCATGATCTTTCCATATATACCCTCATGGTGATCTAGCTGCACCAAGGACTCTCCCGCCGTCTCGTACTCAAAGCCGCTTTGCTCTTTTACGGCATCTGTCAATGTTTTCATTCCGACGGCTTCGATAAAAAAGTGCAGACGATTTTTGTTTCTGTTATCTTTGAAACCGTATTCTTTAAAGATATTTATAAGAGTCTCGT
Organism: uncultured Sulfurospirillum sp.; assembly: GCA_964573205.1. Lineage (GTDB taxonomy): Bacteria > Campylobacterota > Campylobacteria > Campylobacterales > QNZT01 > QNZT01. The sequence goes on from CAZNIT010000026.1 coordinate 55,051, forward strand.
AAAACGACAAAACCTCTTTTTCGTCTTTTAAAAATATATCCGCGTTTTTCGCGATCGCGCCCACACGGCCGCCCAAATAGACATTGTAACCGTAAATTCCCTCTTTTTGAGCCAGACCGAAGCAGCAGTCATGAGCGAAAAGATTACATCTGTTGGCGAAACTGCCGGAGATGGAAGTGTTGAACTTTCTAGGAAGCGTTCCCGTCCATTCGTCCTTTTTTAAAAATATCTCCTGCATTTTCAAAAGCAGGGGATAGCTATCTATGACGCTATCGAAACTAAGTCCCTCGAGCGGATCGCAGACGATATTTCTAAGATTGTCCATACCCGTTTGATGTGTGGTTATTCCTACACTCTCAAGCTCTTCCAAGACAAAAGGTATATCTTCGATTTTAAGATATCTAAGCTCAATCTGCATACGGGTTGTGATATCTATATGGCTGTTGCCGAATTTTTTGGCAACTTCGCCGATTTTTGCCGCTTGTGCGGGATCCAATACTCCGCCCGGGATTCTGACACGAAGCATAAAGTGGTTTTTGCCGTTTGGCTTTTCTTTGTCGAATACACCCAAATATTTAAAAAGTACCGCTTTATCCTCTTTTTGTATTGAGTCGTATCCCTTTTTTGCACACTCTTTGAGTCGAAGAAGTGCATCTTTTGGAGTGTAAAGCTCTTTTATTTTCTGCGTTTTATTGATTCTTGAATTTCTTGATTCACTTATGGTTTTAATTTTCCGTATCATTCTTACTTCTTTCTTTATAGGTCGTTTTTTCTTCAAGCGTAGCGGCGTTTTTCCGGTAGGAGATCTCTCCCGCTATCTCTTTATCTTTAATGACTATTCCCTCAGGAACTTTTCGGCTTTTTATCTGTACTGCGCACTGTTTGAAATTGGGTTCGAAAGAGTATGGATCGAACTCGTCAACGGTAAGATCGTTTATCGGTTTATCCGCAAAATGAAAAGGAACGAAGCAAGTTCCCTCTCTCACGCACTCCGTAACTTTTACCAAAAGATCATCGATGCTTCCTCTTTTTGAACTGATCGTTATTTTATCGCCGCTTTTTACTTGAAGCTTTCGAGCATCTTTGGGATTTATCTCACACCAGCTCTTTGGAGCCAGATCATTTAAAATTCGTATGTTTTTAGTTTTTGTTCTCGTATGCCACTGTTCAACCGTTCTTCCCGTATTAAGAGTGAGGGGAAAATCACCGCTTGATTGTTCTTTTAAGCTTTTGTACTCGACACAAAGAAGGTTCGCCTTGCCGTTAGGTGTCGCAAAATCGATATCATCGCTATAGAGTCTCTTTTTTCCTTTAGGATACTTTTGGTTGCAAGGCCATTGAATACCTCCCCTCTTTTCCAAAAGCTCGTAACTCATACCGCTGTAATCGCATAATCTTCCTCTGCTTACCTCTTTGATCTCTTCAAATATATCTTCGGGAGTTTTAAAATCTTTGAACAGCATCTCGTAAATACCGTCAAAATATTTCGAGAACTCTATGACTATATTTGCGTCGCTCATCGAGTCGGCATAAGGCTTTAGCGCCTGTTTGGCAAGATTGCAGCGTCTCTCCGAATTTGTATATACTCCCTCTTTTTCACTCCAAGTAGCGGCGGCGAAAATTACATCCGCCTCTTTTGCACTTTCGCTCATAAAAGCGTCTTGTACTACCATGATCTCAAGTTTTTTCAAGGCTTTTTTTAACTTCTTTTGATTCGGATAACTTACAAACGGGTTTGTCGCGGTTATCCAAAGCGCTTTTATCTCGCCCTTATCGATCGCTTCAATGATCTGAGGATATGAGTATCCGCGGCTTTGCGGAATAAGTTCTTCGGAAATATTCCATATCTTGGCAAGCTCTTGTCTATCTTTTTTTGAAGAGAAGTCTCTATATCCCGGCATTGAAGAGGTAAATCCGAACTCTCTGGTTCCCATCGCGTTGCATTGTCCCGTTATGGAAAAAGGAGCCGCTCCTTTTTTGCCGATATTTCCGGTAATTAAAGCTAGATTGTTGATAGCGCTTACCGTATCCGTACCGATCGAGCTTTGGTTCACTCCCATCGTCCACGCGCTCAAGGCTCTGTTCGCACCGGCATAGACTCTAGCGATCTCGTATAGAGTTTTTATGTCGATTCCCGTGATTTGTGCCACATCTTGGGGCGGATATTTTGTTAATATATGTTTTTTAAACTTCTTGTATCCGTTTGTACGCTCTTTTATGAATTTTTCATCTTCCCACCCCTGCTCGAAGATGATATAACATAGACCGTTTATAAGAGCCAAGTCGGTTCTTGGTTTGATCGGGACGAAAATATCGGCCATATTCGCGGTTTTGGAGTATCTTGGATCTATGACGATGATTGTCGGTTTTTTGCCGGTTATCTTTTTGTTTTTTGCTATATGAAGTTTTAAAATAGGATGGTTGTCGGCAATATTGGCTCCTATTAGCATGATCGTATCCGCATGTGAAAAATCTTCATAACTAGCGGGCGGTCCGTCACTTCCGAAGCTATGTTTATACCCCATAACGGCACTTGCCATACAAAGTGTCGTATTTCCGCAATAGTTGTTCGTTCCAAGCCCGAGTTGGACGAATTTTCCAAGAGTATAAAAATCTTCGGTTAGAAATTGTCCCGTCGATATAACCGCGATAGCTTTTTTACCGTACCTTTTTTGAATCTCTTTAAATTTTTCACTTGTGTGTCTAAACGCTTCATCCCATGAGACTTCGGTCAATTTATCCTCTTTTTTGATCATGGGAGATTTTATTCTATCAAACGAGTGAACCATTTTATGTTCACTAACTCCTTTTGGACAGAGTGTTCCCATATTCACGGGATGAGCCGGATCGCCTTTGGTATAGACGGCTTTATCATCTTTTACGCCGATATATAGACCGCATCCGACACCGCAGTATCCGCAAGTGGATCGAATCCAGCGCTCGGGTTTTTTAGCTTTGGCGACTTTACCGAACATCTCATCGTCTATAAGCGCGTATTTGTCGTTTTTTATATCTAAGCCCAAAATTTTTTTTATTTTATCTATCATCGTTGATTTCCTGCGAAAAAATTTCCCGCTAATCCCTGAGCGGATACTGTAACAAAGAAGAGATACCTTCCTATGATTTCACTCAAAAACGCTCCCGTTACGGCGATGACAAGAGTAAAAATTGCCGGTATCGTCGCTTTGGAAGCGATCAACACGATCGCGACAATCGGAAAAACAAGCGCAAAGATCGCTAGAGAAAAGAGACGAATCTTTTTTAGCTTCGCAAAGTGTTTTTCTAAAAGAGTACGGGATCGATCGAGTTGGTAGAAGAGGGGATCGTCATCTTTTAAATTGCGGTAAAAGTCGATCTCTTCATAGATGAGATAAAACTGATAAAGTCCGTAAAGCAGGCATAGCGCTAAAATTGCCATAACGCTTCGATCAGCCGAGTTAATTTGCATTGTAAGTGCCGTAAGCAAAAAGCCTACATAGCCTGTCCCGAAAAATCTTAGGGTTGTCGATTTTCTGTTCCAAGCCGGTCTGGCGGGAACTCGGTAGATTTTGGATTGCGCATAGATACCGTATAGTCCGATTATCAATACGACCGCCTCGATCGCAGTCATTAAAAAACCGTTTATATCGATTATGTTTTTACTAAAAAGAATAGGATATAGATACAAAACGACTATCAATGATACGCCGAGTGCATACGCTCCAAGTGCCGCCGCTTCACGAGAAAGCCATGAAGTTCTTAAATTTTTCATAGCGGTTATCGCAAGTGCCGGCCGCCCTAGATGTAGCGCCGAGAGCGGCAAACCTATGCCTGCTGGCAAAAATATCGTCAATGCCAGCCAAAAGTTCGGTGCGGCCAGGTTAAACCCTAAACTATGTAAAAGCGTTCCCAAAAACATCGCTAAAAAACCGCCGACCGAGATTTGCGTCAAAATTGTCATAAAGATCAGCGGCCACTCCGGATGGGAAGGTTTTAAAAGTCTCTCATCAGCAGGTTTTACCTCTTTTTCAAACTTCGCAAGAGTATAGCGTGTGGTCGGTTTTGTGATAGATATATCGGGTAGATGCGGAGCGACTCCCTCTTTTTCGATTTGACCGTTTAACCACTCATCGGGTCGAAAGATTTCAATCTCGATCGCACCGGCTGGGCATGCTTGTACGCAGGCGGGAGTTTGGTTGTTTTCTAGCTTTTGGTGACACATATGACATTTGGTGACGATACCTCTGTCATGGTTGAAAACGGGAACTTCGTAAGGGCAGTTCCAGGTACAGTATTGGCATCCGATACAAAGATCGTCGTCATGAAATACGATACCGTTATCGAACTTAATATATGAGTTGGTCGGACAACCTTTTAGACATTGCGGATCGATGCAGTGGTTGCAACTCATAGAGTTAAAAAGCCGGCTGACATTCGGAAAAGTTCCGGCTTCCATCTCTCCGACTCGCCTCCATTTGACATCGGGGAGGTTGTTGTTTTGTTCGTTGCAGGCCACTTCGCAGCTGTGGCATCCCACACATGCGCTCATATCGAAATGAAAGCGATACTGCTCTTTCTCTTTTAAAGGCGGCAGATCTATCTGATAGCTCCCGCACTGCATGGTCGTATCCGCTTTGTATCGGATAAAACTTTCAAGTACCGTTGTATGATTCATCTTCTTCCTTACCTCATAATCAAAATGAGTAGATAAATATTTAGTAAAAACGATATGACAAATGCCGTTTTATAAACTCTAAGAGGCTCTTTTTCTATAATAGATGCGCTTTTATCATAAAAAGGTTTGACAAATTGCGGATTTTCAAGATCGTAGAGCATTTGAGAATAGTTTTGATAGCGTTGACTTTTATCGACCGCAATCGCTCTTAGGATGACACTCTCCAGCCAAGGCGGGATTTTCGGGTTGATCTTTGACGGACTTTTCGGCTTTTTAAAAACCGGTGTTTGAAACGGTTCTATCTCTCCGTACGGGAGTTTTCGTGTTAAAGATTCATAAATCGTCACCCCTATGGAAAATATTTCACTCGCTTCATCGATACTATCACCTTTGAATCTCTCAGGTGCTAGATAACTTGGAGTTCCCGCACGGGTGAGAGTAGAAAAAATCTCGGTAATTGAGCCAAAATCGACGGTTTTGAAATATGTTTTTCCTTTCCTTTGCGCTCTGATTATATTATCCGGTTTTATATCCGCATGAACTAGATCATGTTTTAAAAGAAATTGCTCCATATGAAGAAGAAATTTTGCGAGATTTATACTCTCATCTATCGAAAGGAGTCTGTGTTTTAGGTACTTTTTAAGCTCGTCTCCTCTTAAATGTTCCATCACATAGTAGCGAAGCGTTCTATTCTTCGGAATGACGGCTTTTGGGAAAAAACCGGCTTTAAGTCTTTTTGCGTTCCACGCCTCTTTGACGAAAAGATCGAGTATTCTTTCGTCACTCAATGCTTCATACGGTGCGAATTTGACCACATAAGAGATACCTTTTTTATCGCATAGCCATGTTCTTTCGTTTTGAACCAGCGGCTTTATAAGTTCGTATCCGTCAACGATAGCGCCCGATTTTAATGTTCGTGGGATAGGAAGTTTGAGGGATTTTAGTTTGCAGGTTTGATCTATCTCTTTTATCCGCATGATGACTGCCGTTGTATCGTCCGGAAGGTTGTCGTTTACTTTTTTACTGGCATATTTTACGAGGTTGTTGGCTCCGGCTATGATGTTTGAAGCGATTTCATCTTCTTTTAGTACGCCGTAAAGACCGTCCGAACAAAGAAGAATCGTATCATCTTTTTTTATGATGTTCTCAAAATAGTGGATATCGCACTCACCGCTTAATCCTACAGCCGATGTCAATACATGATCTAAACCTTTTTCATCACTTTTGTGATCTTTTGAAAGTTGATACAGTTTTCCTTCTCTTTGCAGATAGATACGACTGTCTCCTACATTTGCACCATAAAGTCTCTCTCCCTCAACGACGCAGAGTGCGACTGTCGTAACAAGTTCGGTGCTCTCGTATGATTCAAGAGATTCGTTGTAGAGTATAGAATTTATATTTTTTACGAAATGTTTGATCGACTTTTCCATACTCCAAGAGATCGGTCTGTTTTGAAGGCTTTTAAGAAGATAGCCGCAAACTCTTTTTGCCGCCTCTTTGCCCGCTTCGGCACTTCCGACACCGTCACATAAGACGGCGATGCAGAGGTCTTGGAGTCGTTTGTATTCAAAAGCGTCGTCACCCGTCAAGTCGTCGCTCTTTGCAAGTGAAAATCCCGAAAGCCTGATATTTGTCATTTTAACCTCGATAATAATATACGGACTCTAAAATTAGATTCAGTTTTATATGAACAATGGTTAAAAATTAGGCACATTAAATTCTTCCTCCAGCCTGTAATCCCCATGTGGTTCTCCATCTGGTTTTTACTAAAGAGATACCGGCAATCGCTATTAATACGACCGTTGCGAAGATGATAAATCCCGCTGTATATCCGTCAAAAGCTCCCTTACTCCATCCGAGAGTTTTAATAAGTGCGGTACCGCCAAGACCGCCCGCACAGCCTATAATTCCCGTCATTATTCCTATATCTTTACCAAATCTTTGCGGGACGAGCTGAAAAACCGCTCCGTTTGCCATTCCAAGATTTGCCATAATTAAAAACAAGACTACGATCGCGGCATAAAACGGAAGCTCGATCGTCGCGTTGACGAAGGCCAGGGCTGCGACGGCACCAAAAAAGAAGTAAAGAGATTTGATGCCTCCTAGTCTATCCGCGACGGCTCCGCCGACCGGACGAAGTATCGCTCCGGCGAATATGCACAGCGCGCCGAAATAGCCTGCTACGACTTTGACATTTTCTTCATTTAAAAAATCCACTCCAAAAGTACTCATATCCGCTTGATAACTATTCATAAGATAAACTTTCATATATCCCGCAAATCCGACGAATCCGCCGAAACTGACCGCATAAAAGAGATTGAACCACCATGTATCTTTATCTCTTAAAAGTTTGAGATAATCTTTTACTTTTTTTGGTCTTGGAGTATATATCTCTTTGGGGGCGTCTTTTGCCATAAAAAAGTATGTGATCAAGATTATTGTCGAGAGTACCGCTCCAACCAAAAAGACCGATTCCCATCCCCACAATTGCGCAATTTTCGGTGCGAACAAAAAGTCTATGACAACGCCGATATTTCCTGCACCGGCAATGCCTAAAACGACTCCTTGAAGCTTGGGAGGATACCACTGTCCGGCCTGAGGCAGAGCCACCGCAAAGCTAGCTCCCGCAAAACCCAGTATAAACGCTACCATCAAAAGTTCGTCGTATGTGATACTCGCGCCCCTGAAATATGCATAATAAAGACCGCCGACGACAACGGTCTGAGCCATAATGGCGGTTTTTTTCGCGCCGATTTTATCAACCGAAAATCCAAGCAGGATTCTCAAGATTGCTCCGGATAAAATGGGGATTGAAAGAAGTGTCGCTTTTTGTCCAGGCGTCATTATGAAGTCATGGGATAGTTTTAAAGCTTCGGTTATCTCCGTAGAGAGAGGTCCTAGCATCGTCCAAACCATAAAACTAAAATCAAAATATAAGAATGCTGCCAAAAGTGTGGGCCAGTGTCCTTGTCCCTTAAGTGCTTTTAGTGAAGCCATGTAACTCCTTTGTGATCTATTTATGCTTATAGTGTAGCATAATCACGTCAATAGATATACAATATACTGATTAATTATTAAGCAGTTAGTTGTTATTTCTTCTGAAAAATATTTATTATCTTATGAAACTAAGAGTAAGTACAAAAATTTTACAAAGTATAAAGAATTTTGTGGATATAATATCTGACTAACAAGGGTTTATGATGAAAATTACATTAAAAGAGATACCGTTTTTTAGTAGTTTAAGCGATGAAAACATAAAAAAGTTGGGGCAGATTTCATGCTTTCGTAACTATAATGCCGATGAACTTCTATTTTACGAAGGCGATGAACCGGGAAAACTTTATATACTTGTAGATGGCGTGTTACGGCTTTACAAGACCGATCCGAAAGGTCATGAGATATATATTCATCAATTTACTCCGATTTCAATGATAGGCGAGTTGGCGAATTTCGAAAATATGCGCTTTCCCGCTTCCGCGAAATTTATCACTAGCGGTACGGTTTTGAAGATCGAGTATAGCAAACTTGAAGATCTTTTATATGAAAATTCGCAAATTTGTATGGAGATCATCAAATCTTTGACGAAAAAAGTTAAAATTTTATCAAATGTAATTCATCATGAGATGATACTGACTTCGGAGGCTAAAGTCGCAAAATTTATCGACGAGCATAAAGAGCTTTTTGAAACGGTCAGAAACAATCAAATCGCCGCAATATTAAACGTTTCTCCGGAGACTCTCTCACGAACTTTGGCGAAGCTTAAGAAAAATTCAATTATCTCCATAGATAAAAAACACAATATTACGATTTTGGACGAAAAGGCGTTAAAAAGTCTCTTTTAACTCTTCTTCTTGACTTATGTCAATCATTAAAAGTTATTATTTTATTACAATTACTATCGTAGTACTTTATTGACAGGAGACAGTATGAAAGAAGTATATTTAAACATGCCTCAGCTTGCCCCGGAAGACTTCTTACCGATTTTCACGTCGGCGACCCTTGTTTTGATCTTCGGGACAATCTTTGTAGGTTTATATACTTTTTCCAAAATGAAAAAGATTCCCTCGTATTATCAGTATATAGGGTATCTTTTCTGGATTGGATGCGCATACTCTCTTTACCTGTTAAGTACTCTGGTTGGAAGTGGTTCCTTTACTCAAAAAGTATTAATGATGGCGATGTTCGCTTATTTCATATTGCCTCATTTTATCTACTTTTTGATGCAAGAGACCCACAAACGACACGATTAATAGGAGGTAGCACACTATGGCAGAACAACCAACTTCTGTATGGAGCAGTATATCGTTTTGGAGACGATCGGCTGCATGGGTAACCGGAGTTGCGGTGGTGCTTTTGATCTGGCTTACGTTCGATACTTTAGGACAGATACAGATGGGTACCGACGCTGATTTACAAAACGGTGTAACCAAAAGGGTTCCTGCCCCCACGGTTATTAACTACAACATCAAATACGAGATGAACGAAAAAAGGGGACATGAAGCTCCGGTAATCGGCGAAAAAGAGCCTTTTTTCGGTAAAGAGTGGAGTGTTGAGGAGGCCGCGAAACTTCTTCATGTCGGAAAACTTACATCTCAGGCTAAAAACTGTATGAACTGTCACACGCTTTTAGGTAACGGAGCATATTATGCGCCCGATCTTACAAAAGCTTGGCTTGATCCTGCATGGAGCAGTGACGGTCCGATGATGGGAATGACAGGAAAAAGTACAAAAGAGGAAGCGATGGCGGAATTTTTACAAAATCCTTCAAAGTATCCGACTCACGCGAGAATGATGCCTGATCTTGGCATTACTGCCGATGAAGCAGTGGCATTGGTAGCGTTTTTGAAGCATATGAGCTCAATTGACACCAACGGCTTCCCGAGAAATTTTGGAAAAGAGCAAGGAGGCACTTATGCTAAATAGTATTAAAACCAACTCATTTCAGTATGAATCTAAAAAAATCGGTTTGATGTACTTTAGAGTAGCGATCGTACTTTTTGGTGCTCAATTGTTAATGGGGCTTATTGCCGCGATTCAATTTCTTTACCCGTCGTTTTTATTTGAAATTTTCGACTTTTCCGTTGCTAGAATGGTTCATATCAACGCATTGGTAGTATGGATGCTCTATGCGATGATCGGTTCCGTTTATTATATGATTCCGGATGAGACCGGTCGTGAAGTCGTCGCTCCGGCAATCGCAAAGCTGGCATTTTGGGTTTTGACCGCCGCTGTTACCGTAGTCGTACTCGTTTATATCTTCATTCAAGTAGGTTCGGGTACGGAGATGACTATCTGGCTGATCAACGAAGGACGTGAGTATCTTGAAGCTCCGAGATGGGCGGATATCGGTATAGTCGTCGTCGTTTTGATTTTCTACTATAATGTTTTCGCCACCTATATTAAAGGTGAAAGAACCGGTATTATGACCGTTATGGTCGCAAATCTTTTTGCGCTAGCGGGTCTATATCTGTGCGGTATGTTCTTTACGGACAACATCACAATGGATCAGTATTGGTGGTGGTGGGTAATTCACCTTTGGGTTGAAGCTACTTGGGAAGTATTTGTCGGTACATTGGCGGCGTACGGACTTATCAAAATCCTCGGCGCTAAGAGAGAGATCGTCGAGATGTGGCTATGGATCGAAGTATTGATGCTTTTTGGTTCAGGTATTTTAGGACTCGGTCACCACTATTTTTGGATCGGAACACCTGAGTATTGGTGGGAGATCGGTGCACTTTTCTCGGCTCTTGAGCCCGTGCCTCTCGTAGCGATGTTCGTACACGTGCTATATGACTGGGGTAAAGAGCAAGGTAAAGTTGAGGCCGAAGGCGGTACTCATGCCGTAAACAACGGTCCGGCTATGGCTTGGATTGCGACGAATGCGTTCGGTAACTTCCTCGGTGCCGGTATATGGGGATTTTTTCATACTCTGCCTCAAGTAAATATCTATACTCACGGTACTCAGTTTACGAGTGCCCACGGACACCTTGCATTTTTTGGTGCATATGCTACTATATTAATAGGTATGATGTATCTAGGGCTTCAAGGTGCGTACGGAATCAAACATATGAAAGCGACCGCGCTTTCTAAATGGGCTATTTCATTGATCGTGATCGGCCTTTTGGGAATGACCGTCGCCCTTACTATTGCGGGTTACGAGCAAGTACTTGTCGAAAGAGCTGAACTCGGTGCTACATGGGAAGCGTTCTTCACGGCGCAAAATCTTGTTTGGTATGTTCAAGGACAGGCTTGGAGACTTGTGATGGGTGTCGTGACGTTTATCGGTTTCGCGTTGCTTGTGATGGATCTTTTGACTATCGGTAAAAAGGCGCAAGAAGCGCAAGAAGCGGCTTAAGTTAGGTACTTCGTTTACGAAGTCTAAAAAATTTGTCCGAAAGATATTGAAGATCTTTCGGATGAGTGATCATAAAAATTAAGGAGAAAGTGATGTTCACACCATTTACGGATATTGTTCCAAGTTTTTTCGGTACTTTAAATCAAGGTCCGTTGACGCTGACAATATTTCTTCATACGATAATCGTTTTGCCAATGTTTTTCATCTATTTTAGTGAAAAGAAGAAATTGAGCAAATAATAAACATAAGTTTGCTAAAATAATAGGGTGAGGGGAACAGACTGTTTAATAACCTTAAAGGAGGAAATATGAAGTTAGTAAAATTACTAAGTTTGGTTGCGGCTACGAGTGTTGCTGCTGTAAGTATGCACGCGTCGGCTGTAAAGCTGTCGGATGCCGAGATGAAAGAAGCTACGCAAGTCTATTTCGATAGATGCGCCGGTTGTCACGGAATGTTGAGAAAAGGTGCTCTAGGACCGAATCTTGAGCCTAAAAAGACAAAAGAGATGGGAACTGCGGCACTTAAAACCATTATTACGGAAGGTACTCCGGGCGGTATGCCGGGTTGGGGTAAATCAGGAGAGCTTACACCGGCTCAAACCGAACTAATGGCTAAATATATTCAGGTGGAACCGCCTATGCCGCCTGAGAAATCTATGGAAGACATGAAAAAGAGCTGGAAAGTTCTCATTCCTGTAAAAGATAGACCAAAAGCACCTGAGTCTAAAAACTGGAAAGATTATTTTGCGGTAATTTTAAGAGATGTCGGACAAATTGCGATTGTCGATGGAAAAACTAAAAAAGTTATTTCGGTCGTTAAATCGGGTTATGCGACTCACATCACAAGAACGAGTGCAAGCGGTAGATATATGTACGTCATCGGTAGAGACGGTAAAGCTTCTATGATCGATCTTTGGATGAAGGTACCTAAAAATGTTGCCGAAATTCGCCCTTGTAATGATGCGAGAAGTATCGATACATCCAAGTATAAAGGTCCAAAAGGCGACTTCATCGACAAATATGCGGTTGTGGGTTGTTATTGGCCGCCGTCAATCGTAACATTCAAAGCAGATACTCTCGAGCCGATCAAAATCGTATCGACTGCAAGTTACACTATAGATAAAAATGTATTTACCAGAGAAGCTCGTGTTGCAGCTATTATCGCGTCTCACCATAAACCGGAATGGGTTATCAACGTAAAAGAGACAGGTCAAGTATGGCTATACGATTACTCAAATGTAAAAAGCCCTAAAATCACAATGGTTGAAGCTGAAAGATTTTTGCATGACGGTGGTTGGGATCTTTCAAAAAGATATTTCTTAACGGCTGCTAACGCTAAAAATATCATCTCAGTTATCGATACTCAAGAGGGTAAACTAGTTGCCAATATTCCGTCTCAAGGAACTAAACCGCATCCGGGTCGTGGAGCAAACGTAAACTCCAAAACTTACGGTCCCGTATGGATCTCCGGTCATATCGGTTCAAACGACATCATAGCTATAGGAACGGATCCTAAAGGTCATCCGAAAAATGCATGGAAAGTCGTTAAAAAATTCCAACTTCCAGGAAACGGTGGTGGTAACTTATTCGTTAAAACACATCCAAACTGTAAATATATCTTTGCCGATCGCCCGGTCAATCCGGATAGAAAACTTCAAACTCAAATCTATGTTATTGACAAAGATAAGCTTGAAGTCGTAAAAACTATACCTATTCCGGAAAAATATCTTAAATCTGCAGATCCGAAAGTTAAAGCCAGAGGTCCTGTACACTTTGAGTTCAATGCAGACGGTAGCGAAGTTTGGACAAGTATCTGGGGTAACAAACTTACTTCTTCACCGATTCTTGTGTTCGATTCCAATACACTTAAGTTAAAAAGTGTTATCGACGATAAGAGACTCGTAACACCGACAGGTAAGTTCAACGTTACAAACACTATGACGGATACTTATTAAAAAGTATGTGTCTATTTAAGACGGTACCGGATTATCCGGTTCCGTCACTTTCCGCTTTAAAATCAAATAACTTTCTCAAGGCAATTATTATGAAAGCCAGATCATTAATATCTATATTTTTACTATCCGTACTTTTGTTGCAAAACTTATACGCTATCGACCCTGCGGCCGCTCATATGATTGAAGCGATGCCAAAGCACAATACGGGAAAAAAATTGTATAACAAATATTGCGCCGCCTGTCATCACAAAGAGAGAATTGGAATAGCCGGGCCTCCTTTGATACCGGAATTTTTAAGAAAGTATAAACTAAAAGATCTCTCGAAAAAGATTAAAAACGGTTTTCCTCAAACACTTATGCCTTCTTATGAGTTTCTAAATCCTTATGAATTGCTTGAGATAAGCAGATATATCAAATCACCCGTCGATAAGAATTTGACATGGAATAAAGAAGATATAGTAAAATCTACAAAATATTTTAACGACGCACAAAAAGATCTCGGTATTATGAATATAGAACAGATTCTTCCCGTCGTTGAAAGAGACGGTGGATATGTTTGGATTATGGAAGATGAAAAGATTCTGGATAAATTTCCTCTTAAAAACGTTCACGGCGGTATAAAGTACCAATTTCCCGAAGCACTAAACATATTTGTCCCTACTAGGGACGGTTGGGTTGAAAAATATAGTTTGAAAGAGGGAAGAAGAGTTCTAAAAACACGCCCTTGTATCAACCTTCGAAACGTTTCTCTCAGTCGCGACGGCAAAAGCGTTGTAGCCACTTGTTTGTTGCCTAAGCAGATGGTAGTAATGAATAGTGATACTTTAAAACCGGACAAGATCATTGCGTTGGACGGTAAGGTGAGCGCTTTGTACGAACTCTATACTAAGGATGAGATGATTTTTACTTATCGGGATAAACCTCTAGTTGGTATTGTCGATTCAAAAAATTTCGATATAAAATATAAAAAAATCAAAGAGCCTATCGAAGATTTTTTTATAGATCCTTTCGATAAATTTCTAATCGCTACGGCAAGAGGCGGAAAAGTTTTGAGAGTTTATGAGATCGAAGGAATGAAAGAGGTGTTCGAGCATAAAATGGAAGGTATGCCTCATCTTTTTTCCGCTACATATTGGTACAAAGACGGTAAATTCTATTTTGCGACACCTCATTTGAGGAAACCATATATTACGATTTGGCAAATGTACGATTGGAAGTTCGTAAAACAGATAAAAACCGACGGAGACGGTTTTTTTGTAAAGACTCATCCCAATACCCCGTATTTATGGATAGATAACGGCACCGATGAACTTATACTCGTTAGTAAAAATGATTACTCTAAAAGGAAGATTATTCCCGTTAAGGGAAAACAGTATATTCATGCCGAATTTACGGGTGACGGTAAATACACTTATTTGAGCATTTACGAGCATAACGGCTCAATAGAGGTTTGGGATACGATATCTTTAAAACATATTACCTCATATGCGGCGGATATTCCTGTCGGTAAATATAATTATATAAATAAAAACAGACAATTCTATCCCAGACTTTTCGGTTTGGATATATATAATCAAAGATGCAAAAAAAACGAAGATCCGATCGCTTGTATGAAGAGTCTTAGAGATCTAAATGTTTACGAATCAATTTCTGTTAACGATTTTTTATCGGCAAATAAAGGAAAAAAATGAAAAACAAAGTTATACATACGACTATATTGACACTTTTTTTAAACGGTTACTCTTTAGCCTCCTCTTATGCGGTGGTAAATGGAGAAAAGCTTACGGATGAAGATATAAAACCGATACTGGGAATGTTTCATAAAGCGGAGACCTTTGACCAATTGAACGAAAACGAAAAAATCATGGTATTGGATCAAAGTATCGAGAGAAAGTTGATTATTCAAAATGCAGGAGAGAAAAAATTCGAAGAGAGAGATGATTTTAAAAAGATCGTAGACGATTTCAAAAAGCGTCTTTTGATAGAGTTTTGGATGAAGCAAAAGATGCAAAGCGTAAAAGTCAATGATGAAGATATAAAAAGTTTTTTTGAAAAAAATAGAGATAAATATCCCAAAGAGGCCAAGCTTGAGGAGTATGAAAACGAGATAAAAGATGCGGTAAAGATGGAAAAGTTTCAACTTCTTGTAGATGAGACACTCAGTAAAATGAAAAAAGATGCGAAAATAGATTTTACCGGAGGTGTAAAAGTTAATTATAAATAGCAAATGACCGGTATCAACAAATCAAAATTAAAAAGCTGTTATGATTAATATCAGATACTAGGATATGATTATGAATATATTGAAAATTATTGCAACTATAATTTTGTTGCACTATTTTGCACTTCAGGCAAACGGTTTAAAAAAAGATGAAACTATAAGCGGGAAAAAAGTTTTTGAGACATACTGTTGGGGTTGTCATCATCAAAGTGCTGTTGCTTTTGGTCCATCGTTTGAGCAGATCGCATCAAAACGAACTCCCCAAGAGATTAGAGCGATGATTACCGATCCTGCATCGGTATCGAAACTTTTTGGTTATAAACGAAACGCTATGCCTTCATTTGAATTAAAAGAGTCGCAATTAAAAGCTATAACCGAATATATCCTTTCATATAAGCCAAAGGAGAAATAGTGTTTCGTCTTTCGAATTTATTAAATTCAGTTATCGATGGCAAAAGCGCAAGGGTACTCAACGGCAGCATCGCTATCTGGAATTTTACAAACAGGTGTAATCTCTCTTGTATGCACTGTTATTCAAGAGCCGATTTGGAGAGTAGTGACACTCTAAGTAGTGAAGATATCATGACAACACTGCCTAAACTAAAAGAAAACGGGGTAAAATTTATAATTTTTTCAGGCGGCGAACCTCTTACTAGAAAAGATATTTTCGATATAGCCGCTAAATGCAAAGAGCTTGGAATTATAACTTATCTCTCTACAAACGGACTTTATGTCGGAGAGAAAAATGCGAAAAAGATTCTCGATACTTTTAATTATGTCGGTATAAGTATAGACGGTTCACAAAAAAGTCATGATCGCTTCAGAGGACTTGAAGGCTCTTTTGAGATGTCGATGAAATCGGTAAGACTTCTTAATAGTTTTCATTCAAGCAAAGTCGGGATAAGATTCACGATTACAAAAGAGACATATGACGATCTGAAATTTATTTTTGAGCTTGCCGAGAGAGAGAATATTCCGAAAATTTATATTTCACACCTAGTTTACAGCGGAAGAGGTCTTGACAATCTTAAGATGGATTTGACCAAAGAGCAAAGAAGAGAAGCTGTCGAATTTATATTAAATAAAGCGTTTGAATATAGGGAAAAAGGTATCGATATAGAGATCGTTACGGGAAATATGGAACAAGACGCCATACTTTTTTTGGAGATCTTTTCTAAAAAGTATCCTCGTTTAAGAGATGAAATGTTAAAAAGACTTGTTAGTTGGGGCGGGAATTCGGCGGGGCGGAAACTGTTGAATATAGACTCGGAAGGAAATGTCAAACCGGATCCTTTTTTCCCAAAGAGTATAGGAAATATTTTAAGAGAGGATTTTAGTGATATATGGACGAATAAGCCGAACGAATTGTTAAAAAAGCTTCGCCGACATCCAAGAGAGATAGGCGGTAAATGTGCGGAGTGCGACTATATAAGTGTTTGTAACGGCGGTTCAAGAAGCAGAGCATATGCTATATACGGCGATATGTGGGCTGAGGATCCGTCTTGTTATCTTAGTGAAAATGAAATTAAAAAAGAGGGGTAAATGAAAAAAATATTGTTATCAGTTTTGATGCTTGCATCCGTGTTGATCGCATCAGAAGTTAAAAAAGAGAAGATATTTGTTGTTGAGAGGGAGAGTCAGTCTGTAGCCGTAATAGAAGATGATAAATTGATATCGAGAATGAACAATTTGCATAACTTAAATCATGGGATTATAAAATTCGACTCAAACGACGGTTATCTTATTAGTCGTGACGGATATGTGGTTCGTTTCGATCCCGTGAGTGAAAAAGTGTTAAACGAATATAAAACATCAAAAAGCGCCATCGGTTTTGTGATAGGAAAAAATTATGTCGCAGTTGCAAACTATGATGATAAATCGGTAGATATCCTCACAAGAGATTTAAAACCGATTGACAAGATAAAAACCGGCTCAAAAAATGTGGGTATAAAAATCTATAAAGATATGCTTGTTTTCGCTCAGATGGATAGCGATAAAGTGACGGTGTTAAAAGATGAAAATTTTGGTAAAGGGAAACCGAAATTTAAGATATTTAAAGAATTCAAAGTCGGACAGATGCCGTTTGACGCTATGATCAAAGAGAATACATATATAGTCGGTTTTTTTCTTACAAAAGCGTTTGGTGTTATCGATCTTGATAAAATGGAGTATAAAGAGATTAAAATAACTGCCGACGGCAATAAACCGGTTTTGAAAGTTCCTCATTTTGGTTTTTGGAGTTTGAGTGAGAATAGAACTTTCATTCCGTCAGTCGGCGATAATAAAGTATTGGTATATGACGATAAATTCAATTTTATAAAAAGCATAAAGAGCGAAGGATTACCCGTATTTACATCTTTGAGCCCCGATAAAAAGTATCTTGCGGTAACTTTTTCGGGAAAAGATTTTCCCGTTATCCAGATCATAGATACCAAAACTCTAAAAATCGTGAAAACTTTTAAATTTGACGGTAAGGTGCTTCATGTAAGATGGTCGAATCTTAAAAACGAACTTTATGTTTCCGTCAACGATACGAATAAGCTAAGTATTATTGATACGACGAATTGGAAGATAAAAAATGAAATTAAGGGTGTCAAAAAGCCGTCGGGAATTTTCATCTATATGGTGAAAGAGGTCAAATAATGGGCAAAGTTTATTTAACGGGCGCAGGCCCAGGCGATATAGACCTTTTAACGGTCAAGGCTCTTCGTATTATCAAAGAGGCCGACGTAATCATTTACGATCGTCTTGCGAATCCTTTGATACTCAAAGAAGCTAAAGATGGATGTGAATTCGTATATGTAGGTAAAGAGGATTCTCATCATACACTTCCCCAAGAGGAGATAAACGAACTAATATATCAAAACGCTAAAAAGTACGAATGCGTGGTAAGACTCAAAGGCGGCGACCCTTTGGTTTTTGGAAGAGGTGGAGAAGAGGGGATCTATTTAAAGGAGCGAGGTATAAAGTTTGAATTCATTCCCGGTATAACTTCCGCGATTGCCGTACCGGAATATGCCGGTATTCCGGTCACTCATAGAGGTGTTACGGTCTCTTTTCGTGTTGTAACGGGTCATGAGAGTAAAAACAAAGACCACTCTCAAATTCCTTGGCAAAACTATAAAACCGACGATACGATCGTATTTTTGATGGGGCTTCACCGTTTGGATAAAATTACAGCGAAACTCATTGAGATTGGAAAACCCAAAGATTATCCGGTTGCGGTTATAAGCAGGGGAACTACCGATGAAGAGAAAACGGTTGTCGGTACGCTTGAAAATATTTACGAAAAAGCGAAAGACTTGCCTACTCCGGCACTGATAGTGGTCGGCTTGGTCGTTAAACTTAGAGATCAGTTAAACTGGTTCGAACAGCAGGAGTAAAAATGCATGATTTGATGATAACTCTTGTTTTTATGATGGTATTTTTGATGTTTTCCGTATGGCCGGCTATAAAGGTAGTGGATTTTATCAAATCAAAACGAGAGATATCCTCTAAAATTCAAAATATTCTGACATTTGTTTTTACGATTACGATAGCGTTATGCGCCGCGCTGTTTATGAAGTTGGGTTAATATCTTCGAGAAGGAAGAGAAATGGACATCATTATCGCTGGTGCCGGCCGTGTCGGTCATCTGCTCGCAAAAACCCTTTGCATAAGACATAATGTCACGGTTATCGATAAAAATCCGCAAGTTTTGCAAATGTTGCAGGAAAATATCGATATTTTAGCAATTTGCGGTGATATTGAAAATCCGAACACTTATACTTCGCTTTTGAACAAAAGCTTCGATATTTTTATCTGCGTAACCGACAGTGACGAAGCGAATCTTCTTAGTGCTTTGATATCCGATGATGTCATAGATGTTAAAAAAAAGATAATTCGGCTTAAAAATGACTATTTTGCCAAGAGTTCGATTTCTCAAAAATTGGGAATAAGCGACGCCATTTTTCCTTTTACGAGTACGGCACTCTCTATCGGGGCTCTTTTGGATTTTCCAAAAGCTAACAACGTCAAAGAGTTTATGCATACGGATTTCAAGCTTATTTCTGTATTCGTTCAAAGTAGCGGGTACGAAGGGAGGCTTGTTAGAGAATTTGATTGTGACGGATGCGTAGTGGTCGGATTGGAGAGAGAGAAGAATTTTTTGCTGCCTAGAAACGATGAAATCATAAAAGAGCACGACTTGATCTACTTTTTCGGAGATGCGGATTTAATAAGAAAAAATTGTGAGCGAATCGATACTAAAATGCCTCAAAAGATTACCAAAATAGCGATATTCGGTGCCCGATCACTTGGAGTTGAAATCGCGAAAGTTCTTCTTGAAAGAGATATACAGTTAAAAGTGATCGAGAGTGATGAAGCTTTGTGTAAAAGAGCCAGTGAACTATTGCAAAATCGCGCCACTGTCATAAATAGCCGTTATAATGAATATACCGTTTTTGAAGACGAACGAATCAATCAATCCGATATGGTTATCGCTACGGATACGAAAGATGAGGAAAATATCATAAGATGCTTGGAGGCTAAAGAGTACGGTGTTGAAAAGACAGTAGCTATTAACAATAACGCTCAACATTACGAACTCATGCACAAATTGGGTATAGTCGCCGCTAGAGGCTCGAAGTCCAACGCTTATTACGCTATCTTGGAGAAAATAGGATCAAGTTCCGTGATTTTCGAGAAACACTATTGCGGCGGAAGAGGTACGGTTTTTGTAAGAAAGATATTTAAAGATTCCGCTTTAATAGACAAAAGTGCTTCACCCTGTTTTGACGAAGATGTCAAAAGTTTTATTTTAAGAGATAATCGTATATATCCTTTTAACGAGAGATTTACACTGAAACAAAACGATATGATTTTTGTTTTTTTGTTCACATCCAAAGAGGAGAGGGTAAAAAATTGGATCTACTCACTTTAAAGAATGTATCGAAATTTATCTCCGTTATAGGTATCGCCCTTAGTCTCTTTTTTTTATTACCTGTTTTTACCGGTTTATATTATGGTGAAAATATCTTTCGCTTCGTAA
>CAZNIT010000027.1:0-9524 GCA_964573205.1 uncultured Sulfurospirillum sp.
GATCCTTCATTTGGAGTACTCTCTATCTCCAAAGAGCAGTTGTGTAGTTTTAGGATATATTTGACTATATACAATCCCACTCCTATTGAGTTGTCCCAGCTTAGAGAATCGACTCTGAAAAACCTTTTTGTTATATTTTTAATATTTTCTTCGCTTATGCCTATACCTTTGTCGATTATTTCTATTTTATTGTCTATTAGGCGGATTGTCACCTTTTCTTCCGAGTATTTTAAAGCATTTTCTATGAGGTTTGTAAAGAGATTTTCAAACATCTCTCGATCCGCTTTTATCTTTGTATCTGCTAAGTCTATAACGATTTCTCTATTTTTGTATTTTTGTAAAAGATTCTCTTTCACCTCTTCTAAAACCCTTAGAAGTGAAAATTCACCGATGAGGGGTTTGAAGTTTTCATTTTCCAGTTTCACAGCTCCGCAGTAGTATTCATAGCATCTTTTGTCAGAGCCGACATAAACGGTATGATCATAATTGCCAGAACCAGAGATGCTGTCAAAAGTCCCATTGCACTTCCTCCAAAGATATTTTGTACGATAGGAGCGAAATAAAAAAGACCCCACATACCGTAGATGATGCTGGGAATCGCCGCCAAAAGCTCGATGCAGATGGAGATAGGCTTTATTAAAAAAGATGGTGCCACTTCCGTTAGAAAGATAGCGATTCCCATAGCAATGGGAGTTGCTACGATCATTGCGATAAAAGTGGTATAGAGAGTTCCTGCGATAGGAATGAGTCCGCCGAATATCCCGCCTTCGTCGTCTTCTCCCACTTGCCACCGGTCGCTTGTTATGAAATTCAATCCAAACTCTTTTATGGAGTCTCGAGCATAAAGAAAAAGAACAGTAAAAATCCCCATAAGTATGAAAAAAGAGATAGTCGCCGAAAAAAAGGAGAAATTTTTGAAAAATCTTCCGCTCATCTGTTTGCCTTAAAATGCTTTTGGTGGATTTTATCCGGTTTTGATAACAAAACGGTTACAATTATAGTTTGAATGTTAAAACTTGATTTTGAGAGATTTTAATAAAGGAGAGTTTTTGCAAGAGATCGGGAAGATATTACTTGTTGTCGGTATCTTTTGCGCGTTAGTCGGAGTTTTACTTATTTTTAGCGATAAATTACCTTTTGGTCCGGGTCGTTTACCGGGCGATTTTTCGTATGAAAAAGATAACTTTTCTTTCTATTTTCCATTGACCACTTCGATAGTTCTTAGCGTAATTTTCTCTTTTTTATTATATCTTTTCAGTAAATTTTTCAGATGATCATTATTTAAAAAGATTTACAATTATCTGTAAGCCCTCTTATCGTATAGATAATTTAGCGCTATGACAAACGCGAGAGCGTCTTTTTCAAGTTCCCTGTCATGATCGGTTCGTTTTAAACGCTCGTTGATATATTTAAAAGTCAAAGGTTTTTTGTCGGGGCGGACGACCGCTACTTTGTCATCTACCCTTAGAGCGTAATTTTCATTAAACTGTAAGAGATTTACGCTTTGCTTATCTTTTGAAAATATCGATTTACCTAAAATAGGATATTTGAAATCTTTTCCCAAAAGATCTAGTGCGGTTGCCAGAATGTCCGGTTGTGTTGCCGGTTTGTCATAAGTTTGGCATTTTATATCGTCGCATATGATTAGTGCCGGTATATGAAACATCTTTACGGGAACAACATCTTCTCCGTAAACTCTTACATTGTGGTCGGCTACGACTACAAAGACGGTATCTTTGTAGTAGGGTAGTTTTTTAGCTTTTTCGAAAAATTTTCCTATAGCGTAGTCGGCATACTGTATGGCGTTTTCAACGCATTGTTGCCCCGGTTTTACCGGCGTTATGCACTCTGTGGGTATATCAAAAGGAGTGTGGTTTGAGGAGCTGAACATTAAAGCTGCAAACGGTTTGTTTCGGTTGTAGAGATCGTTAAATTTCTCGTTCGCTTTATTTGCCAGATCTTCGTCACTCACTCCCCAAGTCGTTACGAAAAGCGGATTTTTATAATCTTTTTGCTCTATCACTTCGTCAAAACCGTTTCCAAGAAACCATGATCTCATATTATCGAACCTAGCTTCCCCTCCGTAGAGAAACATAGTATGATATCCAAGAGGTTTTAGAAGTGAACTAAATGTAAAAAAGTCATGTTGTGATTTTGTTCGTTTTACGACTCCTTTTCCCGGTACCGCCAAAAATCCGCTTGTAACGCCGGCTATCCCCCTTACGCTTCTAGTACCGTTTGAGTAGGCGTTGTCAAACCAAAGAGCTTCGTTTTTGAGTTTTAAAAGGTTTGGAGTTATTTTCGGTGTGACAAATTGGTATCCCAGGCTCTCTTGTAAAAAGATAACGAGATTTTTTCTCTTTTTGGAGGGGAAGTTACTCTTTTCCACTCTTGAAAATATAGATGTTCCATTTAGATCGTTTATATCTATTTTCAACCTTTTGGAAACTCTCTTTAACGCTTCCTTAGGAGTCATTTTTCCATATCTTTTTATCGCTTTTGTCGAGTACTTTTTATTTGCGTATATCGCGTAACCTACGCTGTAAGGTGAGTTTTTCGTTATTTCGTTTACGATTCTGTCGTTTGAGTACATAGCATCGGAGATATTCGCCGGTCTATGTCCCAAAGATGATCTAATACCTATAAAAAGCAAAACACCAAGCGGCAAGAACCAAGCGGCACGCTTTAAAAGAGGAGTTTGTAAAATCGGCATAAAACTGTTTTTTGTCGATTTCCAAAAGATGTAGGTGAAAACACCGATCATCAACAGAGCTAAAAACAGAGCCGTTTTGTAATCGGCTATGATCATATTGAAAACCTCTTTCGGATATTCAAGATACTCGACAAATTTGAAGTTCGGTCTTACATCATACTGGGCGAAAAAAGGAAAAGTAGCGTTTTCCATATATATCAAAAAACTCATGATAACGACAAAATAGAGCCTTAAAAACCATTCGGCGATTTTGGCTGCGTTTTTCGGCGTAAAACAGAGTACAAGAAGAGGAATTACAAGCAGCATCGAAGCCGCTATCGTATCCATTTTTAGTCCGTATAGAAAACTAAGCCAGTAATTTACGCCGCTATCGGAAAATCTATCGAAATTTTGCCAAAAAAGAAGGACTCTTCCGGTTGTAAAGATCGCTATCATAAGAAGGTAGTATTTGAAAAGTTTTTTGAATATTCGCATATAAATAAGTTCCGTAAGTTTTTTGAGCGATTATATAGAAGAGTTTATTAAAGAGCGGCTAAAGTTATCGCCGAAGTTAAAAAGACGCCGTCGCATTTTGTGTGACGGACTTTTATTATGTCGTAAATTCCGATAGTTTGGAATCGAGATATAGCATTTTTCCTAACTTGGCTTTTTGCTCGTCATACTCTTTATAGGAAGGGGTTTGAAAAGTTCAATCCATAAAGCGAACTTGTCAGCAGTAGAGCTCTTTTTGTCATTAAGCTATCCTTAAATTTTACAATTATTTCACAATTATTTTTTAATATGTCGAAATATTGACATTAAAATGAAAAACTTAACACCTAAAACGGAAATATTTGTTTTAGCGAAATATTATCCGATTTAAGCCCCGTTTAAATAAATAGGAATAAAATAAACTTTAGTATTTTAATTAAGTATTTTAAATTAACAAGGAAAAAGAATGAGATTATTTCTTATACCGCTTTTGTTATATCTAAATCTCTACTGCGATACACCCGTCAATATTGACGATCTTCCTCTAGCAAAAACATATCCCGTCGATAAACCCGTAAAAAATGAAATAACGAAAAAGAAGTTGCCTGCGAATATAAAAGAGAGTATAGACGAACTAAGAAAAAGTATGCCTGCAAAAGTCGTAAAAACCGGAAGTGAAAACGATTCGACTTTAAATAAATACCGAAATAGCGATATGAAAAAGAGACAGAGCGATTTTGAATATTATGTAAAATTTTTACAAGACAATCCTCGTATAAGTTTGGTTCTTTTAAGTTCGCTACTTTCTCTTATTTTACTTTTTTGGTTCTTTTCAAGAGGAAAAAAGAGTGACGACGAATCTGACGAGGATATTGAAAGGGAGCGACTCTCGAAAATGTTTTCGGAGTTTTTAAATTTCAAAGGCAAGATCCATGAACAGTTTATCATTCGTAAACAAAATATTCTTTTTAATAATGATTTTACGCAGTATCAAAAAGCCAAAGCTCTTTTGGATCTTGAAAAAGAGTATAACGATTTGGAGTTTTTTCAGATAGCGAAACTTTTGTGCAGCGATTTTCCACAGTTTGTAAAAGCCGCGGAAGTGTTGACTTCAAAACCGGAATTACGAGATGTCGTCAGCGAATATATAGAAGAGACGATGCATTATAGGGATTATACGAAAGAGCAAAAAAGAATTTTGAGAGAAAAGATAAAAAACTACTATCAAACCAGTCGTCATACATGGGAATATGAAAAATCGCTCGAAACAAATGCGAAGAAGGAGCAGACCGCTTATCTTTTGCAGTAGCTTTTAATAGTTCGTAAATATCCATGAAGTTTAAAACTTCATGAATATTTTAGTTTTTATAAATTAATTTAGTATCTTCAGTGTCAATGTATAATCAACATCTTCACCGTCCGTACAACCATATACGACAATTGTAACCAATTCACATTCGCCATAGCTTGTGGAATATTTTCCGTCGCTTTTGGAGAGATGAGTGAAACAGTTCTCGATCACTTCTGTTTTCAAGTCGTTACCGTTTGAGTCTTTGGCACTTACTTCAAGATCTCTTACCTCCGCTTCGTGTAAAACGAAGCTAAATCTGTCGCTATCCCATACGCCGCTAAGTTTTCCCTCTATTTTTACGCTCCGGTTTATTTCGGGCGTATCTATAATTTGTCCGGCACAATTTGATTCGATGCTTGTGTTTTCATCGATGTTGATCGTTTCGGGTCGGGTTGTATTTTGCTCGTTTGAGACTTCGTTTACGGTAATCGCCACTAAAGCTAGTGAAGAGTTCAAATCGCCGTCGCCGACTTTATAACTGAATGTATCTATTCCCGTATAGTCGCTATTTGGGGTGTATATTAAATTGGGTGCGGTTTGGCTTAAAGTACCGTAAAGAGGTTCTTGCACTATATAATAATTCAATGCGCTTCCCTCGGGATCCGTACCCGTTAATTGAATCGAAACGCTGTCGTTTTGATCGACGCTTGTATTGATGTCGTTTGCCGTGGGAGCTAGATTTTGCGGTTGAGGTATATCTATTATATTGATATTTATCGTCGCGATATTGGATTGGTTTTCATCATCTTTGACTTTGAATCTAATTTGATCCGTGCTATTTTGATCCACCTCATCGGCGGTATAAGTCAAGTTTGGCATTTCGCCGTCTAATGTACCGAAATTCGGCTCATCGACAATCTCATATGTTAAGTCGTCTCCGTCTTCGTCACTCGCACCGAGCGTAAACGAAACGCTATTACCCTCTTGTACGCTTATATTTTGATCTATCGCTACCGGAGGGTGGTTTTGTTCTTGAGAAAGGGCGCGTTTAAGTATGATGTTGTCTAAAACTACTTTTTTGCTACTATCGCCATAGATATTTATCCACATAGAATCAATGGAGTTCAAATCGATTCCGAGTTGTGTTGCGGCATCATCTTTTAAATCCCTAGTGATAGTCTTCATAGTTGAGGTATCGTCAAGTAATATATATACATATATAGTTGACAATGTTCGGATCGTCGTCGCTTTGGGCGATAAAGAAAATTTCATAAGCGGTATCGGACTCTACATCCCATTGCGCTATGAAGTTTTGATCGTTGTTCCAATTTTCCCCGAAGCTGTACGATGCACGATTTTTTGAACCGTTTGTCGTACCGGTCAACTCGATCGCTCTACTATTTGAAGTTTCGATATTTTTTATTGTGCCGGTATATGGCGAAATATTTACCCAGCCCTCTATATTGCCGTCTTGCGCATCTTCATATACGATTACATCATCTATGTTGTCTTCGTTACCTCCGGCGGTATCGTTCGTATCTTCGGATCCACCTTGAGATGAATTATTGTTATCGGTGCCGTTTGTATCGTCGTTTGCCGGAATGAACTCCACATCGAGACTGTAAGGATAACCGTCAGCCGATTCCCAGTCCCAAGTTCCGATATGGATACTTTGATCGGCCGTTACGGGTATTTCGACACTGTTTTCTTTTAACGCCGTTTCGTCAGCTTTTCTATATATACCGCTTCCACCGCACTCATAGTCGATTTTGACGCTGATCGGCACATCCGCCTTGTAAGTTAGTTTTACCAATCCGTCACTACCGGGAGTAAACATATATTTGTCACTATCCCAGCTTTCAAGTATCGTAGCCGTTCCTTCCATAATCGTATGGGTTGAAATATTTGTGAGAAAAGGTATCTCCATGCTCGGACACTCTCCAGGAGCTTCTTCCAGCGCAACGGCTTTCGCATACAGATTTAACCCCAGGGATAGAGCCAAAACGATAGAACCGTAAAATATCTTTTTCATTATTCCTACTTTAAATTTAAAAAGATATATTTTTTTTGATACAACTTAATTATTTATAATAAAATTAAGTTGTATATTAATTTTTATTTTTACCAGAAATAATAAAGACTTTTTAATATTTTACTATTTTTGTTACGATTTGTAGCACTAAGAAATAAATGAAAGATATTTTTAGGTTTAATTATGCGATGCGAAATTTTTTTCAATAACTCATAGATCCCGCATTCAGTACTCCTATGCTTATCGATAAAAACGCCAGAAGTATTCCTACGGCTATCGCACCGTCGTTTATATGTTTTTCAAACGAAAATCTCCCTTTCGTGCGTGTTAAAAGATATGCCAAAGCCAGTTGAACCGCCATAGCGATAAAAGCCCAGATGAAAAAATCAAAATACGAAACGCTATGAACCAAAGCGCTGTAAAGGGGTATGCAAAGTCCTAAAACGGCTCCTGCGAAGCCTATCGCGGCGGCCGTATTATTTTCTTGAAATATCAATTTGTAATCATCGTACGGAGTGACTTTCGCATAAAGAAAAAGAAATACGATCACCACTAAAATTGCTGTGACGAAAAAGAGTAAAAAAGCTAAAAATGAACCTATCATCGGAAAATCCTTTGTATTATAAATTTCGGTGATAAATCATAACATTATATTTCTTGTCGGGAGAGAGGGGTTGCAAAAGTTTGTAGGTGAAAATGCTAAAAACTACTCACTTTTTATAGTAATGTATTAAAATCTTCTAAATCATAGAGTAAAAGTTGATTATTTTTCATCTTTTGCAATTCATTGCTAAAGCCGCTTTTGGAAAATAGAGCGAAATAGTCCACATCGAAATTTGCGATTTCACACTTTTTTTGCAGCTTATTGAGAATGTTTTTACTTATTCGCTGATTTTTCCATTTACATTCACCCGCTATGAGGGTATCGGTTCGAGTTTTTGCCAACAAATCCAACTCTATCTCTTTATCCCAGTAGCTTCCCGCTTCGACGATAGGATCGTTTTTAAAGCTTGTTTTTATCAGTTCGTTTGAGAGAGATTCAAAAGTGAAACTGATGAATTTATCCAATTCCTTTTTTATTATGTCGCTAACTTCGGCAAAATCTCCTTTTTCTATCTTCTTTTGGTTCGGGTTTATGAAAGTGAACCAAAAACGGGTGAAATTGTCTCGAAACAGTATCTTATCTTCGATCTTGTAACGACGAAGCTCTTTTTTTAGTTTTAGTCCGGGAAGTTTGACGGGCGTGCGTTCTCTTGAATACTCCTTGTTTATGATCTTTTTATCGAAAAGAAATTTATAGAGCTCTTTGCCTCTTGGTTGCGTGATATCGTTTTTATAAATCGAGTGGCTTTTTCTATCTCCGACGGCTATGCGAAAGAGCAGGGTGTTTAGGTCGTTTTGTAGGTTCGAGTCTTCGGTGTAGCTGAATCTGCTTTTAAACTCATCGTATCTTCCTAGAATATTGTAGATGATGTTTTCTTCGAGACTTTCGTACACGTGAAGAGATTCCAAATCCCAAAAACCGCCGAAAACCGCGAAATATTCGATCCTCTCCTTTATATCCAGATAAGAAAAATCAGCGTTAAAACCTTTCACATAAACCTTTGTTAATCTTTCGGTACTAAAATTATATCATGTTTAGACAGATATGCTATAATCGCCACCTTATGATTTTAAAAAAGAGACTCTAAATGACGATAATTCGCTACTTTCTTCAAAACAGCCGTTTGAATTATGTATTATTACTTTTTGTGCTGTTCCTTGGAGCGTATTCTTATAAAAATATACCAAAAGAGCTTTTTCCTCAAATTGCACTCGACAAAATCGCCATCAGCGGCGGCTATCCGGGTGCAAGTGCCGAAAATCTCGATAAAATGGCGGTTCGTGATATCGAAGATGAGCTTGGAAGTATAAAAGGGATAGAGCGAATAGAGACTGTTATTCGTCCCGGAACATTCATGATCATTTTAAGTCTGAGCGAAAATGCGGATAAAATTGATGCTTTAAACAAGACCAAAGATGCCATAGCCGCAACCAGACAGTATCTTCCACCCGATATGAACGAGCCGGTAGCTCAGATTTTAGTCCACAATAGACCTCTTATATCGTTGTCTTTATCGTCAAATGAACTTACTAAAGGTGAGTTGATCAATGCGGCAAAAGAGATAAAATCAAAAATTGCTAGAAACCCGTACATAAGCGAAGTAAAGATTTACGGCGACGCAAATCAGGAAGTCTCCATTCGGATAGATACAAAAAAGTTAAAAGCTTACTCTCTTGATCCGCAGTCTGTTATAAGTGCCGTTTCCAATCTCTCATATATTTATCCTATCGGAAATATCGAGCAGAGTGGAAACTATATATTTATATCTACAACTTATGGCAAGGGTGAACAAAAAGCATGGGAACAGACGCTTTTGCACCTTGGTGACAAAGAGGTAAGATTAAAGGATATTGCAACTATCTTGGTTACTTATCCAAAAAATAAAACGCTTTCAACCTACAATGGTCGAAATAACATAACTTTGGTTATCTCCAAGGGAGCCGAGGGAAACGCGATAGAGCTTTCAAAAGAGCTTAGAGAGTATGCAAAAAAAGAGTTTGGTAAATTATATCCCAAAATTCACTTCGATTTTTATCAAGATAGCTCAAAACCTGTAGAAGACAGGCTGAATATCGTCATTTCAAATCTTATGTTTGGACTTGTTCTGGTCTTTTTGTCGATGGCTCTTTTGATAAATTTTAGAATAGCTACGGTCGTTACTATGGGAATTCCACTCTCGTTTGCGGTCGGGCTTATATTTATCTATGCGATGGGATACTCCATAAATATCATATCTTTGCTCGGAGCGTTGATTGTAATAGGAATAGTGGTAGATGACGCCATAGTTGTAGCCGAAAATATACAAAGATATATAAATCAGGGAGTTCCTAAAAAAGAAGCGGTTTTAATGGGTACAAAAGAGATGATGCTACCCGTGACGCTGGCAACTCTTACAACTATCGCGGCATTTTTA
>CAZNIT010000028.1:0-75567 GCA_964573205.1 uncultured Sulfurospirillum sp.
AGTTCGATTCCTAATCTCGTACGAATCGCTTACTCAAATTTCAGAGATTAACATTTGTAATTTTAAATAACTCGCCCCCTCGAATATCGACTATGTCGTCACTC
Source organism: uncultured Sulfurospirillum sp. (assembly GCA_964573205.1). Classification (GTDB taxonomy): domain Bacteria; phylum Campylobacterota; class Campylobacteria; order Campylobacterales; family QNZT01; genus QNZT01. The sequence goes on from CAZNIT010000028.1 coordinate 105, forward strand.
TTAAAGCTTCACCCCTTCTTCGTTGGGAGCAGAATTATATACAAGTAAGGCTTAATTGACGCTTAAAGCGCTAAAATTCTTCTTAATAACTGCTTTTTAAGCTAATTGAAATTTTAGTATAAACTTGAATTAATGCTTTGGTATTTAATCATATTCAAGTATAATAGCAGGATGAAAATAGCAATTGTAAAACTTTCGGCTCTAGGCGATATAATCCACTCTGCATCCGTTTTACAATTCGTAAAGTATTACATACCGGACGCCGAAATCCACTGGATCATTGAAGAACGCTTTTCGGCAATATTAGATTATAATAAAGATATTGACGATATAAAAAAGGTAAATCTAAAATCTTTAAAAAACAACTTTTTAAAACTTGCACATGAGATAAAAAAGATAAATAATTTTGCAAAATCCAACTATGATATCGTAATAGATCTTCAAGGACTTCTAAAATCTTCAATAGTTTCAAAAATGCTGTCAAAAAATATTGCCGGCTATGATAAAAACTCCGTAAGAGAAAAAATATCGTCACTCTTATATACTAAAAAAATCTCTATTGCATATCGTGAAAACACTATTGACAGGTACAGGGTACTGGTTTCGAAAGCGCTTGATATCGATATTAAAAAAGAGGATATTTTAAATAAAAAACCTTATTTAGAGTTTACTGAGAAAGATAAGGATATAGCGAACTTTTTTTTAGCCGGCAAAAGAAAAAAAGTGGTTTTTATAGTCGGCTCGACTTGGCCAAGCAGAATATATCCGAAAGAACAGCTCGCATATATAGCAAACAATATAAATGCGAATATTTACATTCCTTATGGAAATGAAGACGAAAAAAATAGTGCCGAATATATAGCCGCCCATTCAACCAATACGACCGTATTACCGAAAATGAATTTAAATCAACTCAAAGCGTTTATATCAAGTTGTGATCTGGTTATTGGAAACGATACCGGTCCTACATATATCGCCTGGGCAAACAATATACCTTCTATTACACTTTTTGGCCCAACTCCTCCAAACAGAATTTATGAAACGCCTATAAATAAAATATTTAAATCACCATCGTATGTCAATCCGTACAAACTTGATAAAAACGATTTTTCAATCTCCGAAATAAAAAAGGAAGAGATTTTAAATACGGCTATCTCTCTTTTAAAAAACAATGGATAACAATATTTTCAAATGGGATCATTTTTCGGATCAGCCGCATGTATTGCGCGATAAAAGCTTAAGAAAAAAGATATACAAAAAAGCCTTCAAAGATATAATAAAGACACTCATCATAAACATCGCTCTTTTTCCTATTATTGTCGTAAGATTCGGCTATGCACTATTTGAAAAAAGAAAACAAAACAGTAACAATTTTTTTGCAATGGGCGTCAATTTGGATAAAGAGCCGATAAAATCACCTTCTCTAATAAAAGAACTTGGTGTTGAAAATATTCTTATTAGACTACCTTTAAGCGATATAGAAAATCTTTCTGAATATAAAAATTTTATAGATAGTTTTAAAAAGTGTAATATTTTGATAAATATTCTTCAAGACAGAAAACATATAGAGGACAAAGAGCTTCTTCGAAACTCTATATTTGCTATCTTTTCTACGCTAAATGTAAAAGAGTATCAAATAGCAAATGCGATAAATCGTAAAAAATGGGCTTTTTTCACGATGGATGAATATCTTATATTTTATCAAACGATTCAAGAGATCAGAGACAGACATTTCCCACATATAAAACTTATCGGCTCTTCAGTTATCGATTTTGAGTATCACTTTAGCGTTCGCACACTCTTTAATCTATATAAAGTCCATTATGATAAATTCAGTACTCTACTCTATGTAGATAGAAGAGGTTCACCGCAAAACAGGCAAATGGGATTTGATTTGATCAAAAAAATAAAACTTCTTTATTCCATTGTTAAATTGAGTCCAAAATCGGAAAATAAAATAGTCATAACGGAAACGAATTGGCCCATATCAAATACGGCTCCATACGCACCGACAAGCGAAAAAGAGTGTGTGAGTTTGGAAAAATACGCTCATTATATGGTTCAATATCATTTGATGGCACTTAGTACCGGAATGGTTGAAAAAATATATTGGCATCAATTGGTAGCACCTGGTTACGGACTGATAGACAACAGAGACGGCATAAAAAAACATCCGGCTTTTTATGCATACAAAACGATGGTGCGACTACTTAAAGACACTTGGCTTGAAAATTTCGACTTTACCGGCAAAATAAAATATATGAAATTTACAAAAAACAATGAAACTATCGAGGTTTTTTGGTCTGATACTAACGATTTAAAATATAAAAAATCCAATCAAATATATTCAATTTATGGTGAAAAGTGTGAAGATGGAAGTTTTATGTCAACAAAATAGAGTAGATTAAGAATCCTTAATTAAAAAGATACTATCATAAAAAGCGACAAGCTACAAACAAACCAAAAATAAACCGTCTAAACAAAGTTGTCGCAATTAATTGTATTGTTTTATTTAAGGAATTAAGTTGTCGATTATCTCTATTTCAGTCGTAATTATTGCCAAAAATGCTCAAGAAACCATAAAAGAGTGCTTAGGTAGCTTGAAGGAATTCGATGAAATTATTCTTTATCTTAACAATTCGACCGATAATACAAAAAAAATAGCTCTAAAATTTCCGAATGTAAAAATTTTTGAAGGTGATTTTATCGGCTTTGGTTCTACAAAAAACAAAGCTGCCGAATATGCTAAAAATGAGTGGATTTTTTCTTTAGATAGCGATGAAATTTTAAACAAAAAGATTATAGATGAAATAAAAAATCAAGACTTTACTAATGATCGAAATATTTTCATCGTAAAAAGGGAGAACTATTTTTTAGGATACAAAACGATCAATAAAGATTTGATAGCTAGGATTTATAATAAAAAAACAACCAGATTTAACGATAACGCCGTTCATGAAAAAATAATTATAAATCAAAACAGTAACAAAATAATATTGAAAAACAGTTTTCAACATCTTAATATCACCGATATAAATCAGACTTTAACAAAAATGATGAAATATACGGATCTTGGTGCCGAAAATAAAAAAACATGTTTTTTTTTAATAGTAATCGCAAAATCGACATTTGCATTTATTCAAACATATTTTTTAAGACTCTATTTTTTAAACGGATGGATAGGTTTTACTGTAGCCGTCACAAATGCCAATAGAAGATTTTACAAATATTTAAAAAGATATATTAACTGTAAAGGGGAAAAATCTTGAACGGATATTTTGCACTCTTTTACACGGCATATCCATACTATTTTCCACACTTTTTACCCATCTATCAAGAGTTGAAAAAGAGAGGTTACGGTGTACATTTTGTTCTCTCCGACAAACAAAATAATACACTAATGGAAAACATTGCAAAAAAATATAACCTTGACTACTCTTTTGGGGAAGAAAATCTTTTTAGACTTTCGGCTGATTATGTTTTCTTTGCAAATCACTATGAAAAAGCAAAAGATATAAAAGCCAAAACCGTTTTCCTAGAACACGGTATCGGTACGAAATCAACCGGTTTTTACAAAATTTTAGAATATATTGATATCTATTTAGTTGAAGGATCATATAAATACGAAAGACTCAAACGACTATACCCGCACCTGAAAGATAAACTTAAAGTCGTAGGTTTTTCTAAATTTGATCCTATCGTAAACATTAACGAAAAGCAAAAACACTCTATCTATAAAAAATTCGGTTTCGATCACAAAAAAAAGACTATATTATATGCCCCTACTTTTTTCCCTTCTTCAATAGAAAAGATGAGCAATAATTTTCCAGGCGATTTTGAAGACTGCAACATACTTATAAAAGCACACTATTTAACATACGAGCGCAAACAGTATAAAAATCAAAGAAAAAAACTTTTGAAATGGGGTGATTTTAAAAATTGCGTAGTTGTAGATGTTAACGAATATGACCTAGTACCTTTATTTACAATAAGCGATGTATTAATAAGCGACGAAAGTTCGGCTATGTTCGAATTTGCCTCATTAAATAAACCTGTTATTTCAAATAGATATTTTAAATTAAGACTCTCTTACTATATAATGCCTTGGAAACTAAAAAAAAGAATCGACAACCAAAAAGATAGATATAGAGAAATTTTAGACAACGCATATGACTATAACGAAACAAAAAAACTTGTAAAAGAGGCTCTTTTAAATCCTTTAAAATTGGAATCTTTAAGATTAAAATTTTCAAAAGAGCTTTGCGGTATAATCGACGGCAATGTTTCAAACAGAATCGTAAACATAATGGAAGAGCTATAATGTATAAAAGAGTTATAACATACGGAACATTCGATATGTTTCATATAGGTCACCTTGAACTTCTAAAAAGAGTCAAAACTCATGCAAAAGAGCTTATCGTTGCTATTTCTACCGATCAATTCAATGAAATAAAAGGAAAAAAAACGATAATTCCTTTTGAGCAAAGAGCAAAAATCGTAGAAGCAATAAAATATGTTGATAAAGTCATTCCTGAAAAAAGTTGGGATCAAAAAATAGCCGATATTAAAAAATATGATATTGATCTCTTTATAATGGGTGACGACTGGAAAGGCAAATTCGATTTTTTAAAAAAGTATTGCGATGTCATATATTTGCCAAGAACTCAAGGTATTAGCTCAAGACAATTAAAAAATACTCTAAAAAATATTTCATCAATAAATATAAAAGAACTCGATCAAGCTCTTGAGATATTAAAAAGAATTAAAGAAAACTTAGAATGACACAAATACAAACGGATGAGAATCAGCAAGGTTTTGACGATTTTTTACAAAATATTCAAAAGTATTTTTCCAGAAGCGATGACATCATTACAAAGAAAAGAAATATCATAAAAAGAGTCGAATATAATGGAAAAAAAATAGTTGTAAAATCATTTAAGACACCAAATGTGATTAACAAATTCGCATATAGATTCATTAGAGCATCAAAAGCCAAACGCTCTTTTCTCAATGCTCAAAGATTAATAAAACTGGATATAAAAACTCCAAAACCGATAGCTTATGTAGAGTTTTTTGAACCTTTGTTGGAGAAAAGCTTTTATGTTTGTGAATATTTTGATTTCGACTTTGAGATGAGAGATGTCTTAGCCGATAATAACTTTAGAAATAGAGAAAAGATTTTTGACAGATTTATAGAGTTTTCCTACGATCTGCATCAAAAAGGTGTATATCATGTAGATTATTCCCCTGGAAACGTTTTAATCAAACAACTAAACGATAAGTATGTTTTCAGCATCGTAGATGTAAATAGAATGGCTTTTATGGAATTTAACGATAAATTACGCCTTAAAAATCTCTCAAGATTTTCAGCCTCAAAAAAAGATACCGAGATATTTGCTAAAAAATATGCAAAAATATCCAATATAGATGAATCGTTTGCGATAGAGCAGCTATTTTTTTATCATCAAAAACATCAAAAATATCTCCGAAATAAAAAGAGATTAAAAACTTTTAAATATTAGATCTTTTTTTTAAAGCATCAAAATATAGCACCGTCAAGACCATCGTATAAAAAAACATATATTTAAGATGCATAGAGATGAGCGAAGTAGTCATCATTCCAACAATCGTCACACTCAATAAAATAGCCATAGGAAGAGATTTTAGTCTGTAAGCTATCATAAACTGACACCCGAGCACAAACAATAAAACTACTATACCGAAAATACCAAATTCCATAAAAAAGAGCAAAAAATTATTATGGGGATTAAACTGATATTTCAATCCTAATCCGCAATCGTTGAACATTTTCCAAAATTGATCTTTCCCAAGAAGCTTTGTCATCTCGACTATACTATCTCCCGTTCCAACACCTATAACGGGATTTTTTTTACCAAGTTCGGTTGCATAGTTCCACATCTCAAAACGACAAGATATACTACCTCTTTGCCCCGTTCCGACAACTTCGCTGAATTCATAGTTTGCAACATCTACTCTCTCTTTGAACTGATCGCTTAAAATATACGCAAAAATAAAAATCATCGCTGTTGTTAAAGTGACGCTAACGAAGCTTTTTATAAACGACAATCTAAATTTTCCGACAGCCAAAACGAAAAAAACGACCAAAAGCGCTACTTGTCCTATTCTGCCCTTGTTTATAAAGAGCACAATTATGGTAAGAATCGCAAAAGAAAGATAAAAGAGATTTTTTTTATCTTTTATTTTTTTAAACTCTATTTCGTTTATTATATACCCGAATACAAAAGCGAGTATCAACGAATAATGCATATGGTGCATAAACGGCGAGGGCAAAGAACCGGGCGAATCCAATCCAAACTTAAAATAAAGATATAAAGAATAAACTTCCGATACGAACACCCCTCCTAGCAGCGAAAACATAGCGTATTTCGCAAATCTTTTATCGAAAAACGAGATAATCAATGGCGCCAAGATATAAAGTTTCTGCTTGGAAGCGATTTTCGTGCCTTCATCGAAACTGTCTGTCCACAAAAGTCCGATCAAATGAATCGCAAAAAGAGCCAAAAACGTAAGTGACAGTTTATCCGTAAAGATCATATGTAATTTATGTTTAAAATTTCCACCAGCTATCCAAAAAATTACGATAAAAGCACTAACGATATAGGCTGCGGAGGTATTTATGGTTAAAACAAAAAGTAGCAACACTATAAAGTAGTTATGAATATCGTTAATTCTTACCATCTGAATAATCCGTATTTCTTAATCATTTTCAATTTTCTTATAAAAGATATCTCTCTTTTTTTAGGCACGCCAAACTTATCTATGTAAGAAAGTGCGGCTTCAACCATTCTATATGCAGATTTACCATCAATATATGGATGATATTGTTTGATAATATCATCTCTTTTTGTTCTATACCGATCATTTATAAAAAGAGTGTTGTAAATCGTTTTTTCAAGCTCTTGTGGAGTTTTTATATCTTCCCAAACAATATTTTCAGATCGACTTTGCAGTGTTACAACAGGCTTATTAAGCAATAAAAATTCATATACTACAGATGATGTATCACTGACTAAAAGATCTGCTATTTTGAGAGCAACAATAATATCATCATCTTTTAAGATTATAAATTTACGATTTGATTTTTTTTCATAATATTTACAAATATCTTTGTTCATCTTATCATGAAATTTTACTATAACGAGATATTCATCTTTTTTTGAAATATTAACAATTTGCTCTAAAAGTTTTTGCGCAGATGTTAGAGAGGGTGAAAATGTAGGAGCATAAACAATAATTTTTCTAGCCTTGCTTTTTTGTAACATTTTCATCTTCTTTCTCTTGATATTATCATCTGGAATATATAGTTTGTCAAGCTTGCACCATCCTGTTTCTATAACAGAAAAATTGTTATGTTTTTCAGCCAACTTTTCAAATCTCTTTGTAAAGTAAGGTCCCTGTGTTAAATAAAGATCAAAATAATCTCTTATTCGAAAATGCCCCTTCTTCTCACCTGCGAGTCCGTGAAAAATTTGTATTTTAACTCCTTTTAGATACCATGGAAGATCATTTCCCGGGACAAAAATCATATCGCTATCAAACATCTCTAAATTTTTTATATCTGATGTTATATAATCATCTGCTAATGTAAAAGACGAAATCAATTCTGACGGTACATACCACAAATACTCAAATCCTCTTTTTATCAATTCATCTCGAATCGGCTGCAAGATTGAAAACGAATATGGTAAATTACAAAACAGTATCGCTTTTTTCATGACCTCTTTACTTTTTCTATAATGTTCGTCGTGCTTTTACCGTCGATAAAGTCCACAAGTTTGGTCTCTTTTGCAATATCTTTTCCAATGACTTCCTTCTCTTTGTAATCTCCACCTTTAACTAAAACATCCGGCTTTATAGATTTTATCAACTCATACGGAGTATCTTCTTCAAACCCGACAACAAAATCGACACATTCCAAAGCGGCAAGCACAATCGCCCTATCCTCAAATCTGTTTACGGGTCTGCTCTCTCCTTTCAATCTTTTTATGGAATCGTCGGAGTTTAAACCTACTATCAAAATATCTCCGTAACTCTTCGCTTCTTCAAGATATTTTATATGTCCGGCATGAAGAATATCAAAACAGCCGTTTGTAAAGACAATTTTTTTACCGCTTGAAACTATACTTGAAACGATCTCATTTATAGTCTTTATTTTAATACCGCTATTTTTTTTATGAAAATAGCGCTCAAACTCCATGATTTCGTCAAAAGTCGCACTTGCGCTCCCTATTTTTCCCACAACCACTCCTGCCGCTGAATTTGCGAATTTCGCCGCTTCAAAAATATCTCTACCGCAACATAAGGCAAAACCAAGTGCCGCCAAAACAGTATCGCCGGCACCTGTTACATCGTAAACTTCTCTTGCAGCAGTAGGAATTTTCGTCATATCTTTATCGAATATCGCCATCCCTTCCTCGGAAAGAGTAATAAGTGCATATTTTAAATCAAGTTCTTTTTTTAATTTCATGCCGGCTTCATATAGTTTTTTTTCATCCGAAATTTCTATTTTAGAAGCAATGGAGGCCTCTTTTTTATTCGGTGTGATAAGTGTGGCTTTGCTATATTTTTTAAAATCGCTTCCTTTAGGATCAACTAAAACAGGTTTTTCTTTCTGCAACGCAATTTTTATAATAGAGCGTGTCAAAGACGGGGTTAGCACGCCCTTTGAATAATCCGAAAGCATAATTCCGTCATAACGATCCAAAACGGTTCTAATTCTTTTTATTATCGTTTTTTGAGAATGTTCGCTTATATCTTCTTTATTCTCCCGATCCACTCTGGCTATCTGTTGATGAAGAGCGATAATACGACTTTTTTTGGTAGTTTTTCTACCTTTTTGTACAATCAAAGCCTCTTTTTTGACCCCTCTAAAATCAAGTCTTTTTTCTAAAAACTCTCCTCCTTCATCATCTCCCACAACCGCACAAACACCTACATTTGCCCCAAGCGAAAGAAGGTTATTTATAACGTTTCCTGCTCCTCCTAAAAAAGACTCCTCTTTATAAACCTCCACGATTTGAACAGGCGCTTCAGGCGAAATACGCTCACATTTGCCCCACAAATAGTGATCTATCATCAAGTCTCCGACAACCAATATGTTTGGAGTTTCATTTTTTAGATTCTGCATAATTACCTCATGATACTGTATTTAAATAGTATCCAAAATCTCATTCAAAATAGTCAAAAACCAGACCCCATATCTCTTTTGTCTCTAACTTTTATAAAAGAGGCGAACTTGGGCTTACCGTTTTTTGTAAATCCGAAATATTTAAAAGTAACAATATCTCCGATTTTGGGAGCTTTTTTCCTCTCTTTATAGCTAAAACCATTACCCAAATTAAATATTACACCGTTTTTAAGCTTTAGTCGCAAACTTCCCATCATTCCTTTATATTTACCCTTCCCTGGATTTATGGATATCACAACCCCTTCCATATCTTGAAATTTCTTAAGTTTTAGTATTTTTGAGCTTCTACCGGTAAAATACTCCAAAGAAGCATCTTTCACAATGACTCCTTCGCCGCCTTGTGAGCAAACTTCATCCAAATACCTATACAGATCATATTTACTATTTATCTTAAATTGCTTTACTATCCTGACATATTCATTCTTATTTTTCTTGAACCACTCTTTTATCTTTTCGATTCTTTTTGTAAAGTTTCCTTCTGTATTCGGTGCTTCGAAAATATTATATGTAACATTTCGCCATCGCTTTGAAGGTATATTATCAAGAACAACGGATTGAACATCTTCGAATGAGCCGTTTGTTATCAATAATTCACCGTCAAGCGCGAATGACGGGAAATTTTTTATAAAATATTTTGGTACGGATATTTTATATCCGCTTTTTGTAAATAAAAAGCGACCGTTCCAATAACCTCTGATGCCATCAAGTTTTTCACTCATAACCCAACCGGTAACATTTTGATCATGATATATTTGAGGTTTTTGAAGCTCCAACGAGGCGGCACTTGCATAAACGAGGAAAATAAATAATACTAACTTTGACATAAAATAAATTTTAGAAAAGCTATTTACAATAAAACTCTCTATACCAGTTTACAAATTTTTCCACACCATCTTCTAAGGCGGTAGCCGGCTTATAATCCATATCTTCCATAAGATTGTTTACGTCGGCATAAGTACTTTTGACATCACCGGCTTGCATAGGCAACATCTGTTTTTTAGCTTTTTTACCAAGCTTCTTTTCGATAGTTTCAATAAACTTCATTAAAGAAACGGGTTGATTGTTTCCGATATTGTAGAGTCGATAAGAAGCGGAGGAACTATCCGGAATAGGATTTTGTGCGTTCCAGTTCAAATCGCTGGAAGCGGGCTTATCTATAACCTTCATAATTCCTCGCGTAATATCGTCTATATAAGTAAAATCTCTGCTCATATCGCCATAGTTAAAAACTTTTATAGCTCTATCGTTTAAAATGGCATCCGTAAAAAGCATCGGCGCCATATCCGGCCTTCCCCAAGGACCATAAACCGTAAAAAAACGAAGTCCGGTAGTTCTAATGCCGTACAAATGTGCATATGTATGAGCCATCATCTCGTTTGACTTTTTCGTCGCGGCGTATAAACTTACAGGATGTTCGGTATAGTCGCTTGTTTTAAACGGTTGGGATTTATTCAAACCGTAAACCGATGAAGATGAAGCGTAACAGAGATTGTTCACCTCATAGTTCCTGCATCCCTCCAGTATATTTAAAAAACCGGTAATATTTGACTCTATATATGCATGAGGGTTTTCGAGCGAGTATCTAACGCCGGCTTGAGCGGCAAGATGACATACGCCATCAAATTTTTCCTCGAAAAAGAGTTTTTCAATATTCGATCGATCACAAAGATCAAGTTTTATAAATCTATGTGAAGGATATTTTGAAGATTTACAAAATTCAGCCTCTTTTATATCTTGTCTATCAATTCCAAGATCTTTCAGTCTGCCATATTTTAAATTTACATCATAATAGTTGTTGATATTATCGAGACCAACGACCTCATCACCTCTTTCAAGAAGTTTTACCGCAAGATTATGACCTATAAATCCTGCGGTTCCTGTTACAAGTATCTTCACTTAAGCAACACCTATTTCAAAATATTCAAATCCACTATCCTCCAGTCTCTTTCTATTGTACTGATTTCTACCGTCGAATATTACAGGATTGTTCAATCTTTGTTTAATCTCGTCAAAATCGGGACTTCTAAACTCTTTCCACTCCGTAACCAAAATCATAGCCTCCGCGTCGTCCAATGCGTCATATTTGCTTTTTACATATTCAACCGAATCGTTATCTTTTAGATAGTGGCTTTTTGCCTCTTCTTCGGCTTTTGGATCGTAAGCTTTTATTTTAGCCCCTCTCTTGGTAAGCTCGTTTATAATTGTTATCGAACTAGCCTCTCTCATATCGTCTGTTCCTGGCTTAAACGCCAACCCCCATATACCGAAAGTTTTGCCGTTTAAATCTTCTCCGAAACGATTTATAACTTTAGAGCTTATTACCTTTTTCTGATCGTAGTTTACGGCTTCCACAGCATCTAGTATTCTAGGAGTATATCCATAATCTTTAGCGGTTTTCGCAAGAGCTTGAACATCTTTCGGGAAACAGCTACCGCCGTAACCACATCCCGGATATATGAAACTATATCCTATTCTGCTGTCACTTCCTATCCCATGACGAACTTTATTTACATCGGCACCAACTCTTTCGCATATATTGGCTATTTCATTCATAAAAGAGATTTTTGTAGCGAGCATAGCGTTTGCGGCATATTTTGTCATTTCCGCCGATTTTATGTCCATAGTGACAAATCTCTCTCTATTAACGGTAAAAGGAGAATAAAGTTCTCTCATAACTTCAAAAGCTTCGTCGCTTTGAGCACCTATGACCACACGATCGGGCTTCATAAAGTCGGCTATAGCCGCCCCCTCTTTCAAAAATTCGGGATTACTTATAACATCGAATGTCAAGTAGCTTCCTCTTTCATCCAGAGCTTTTTGTATTGTTTCTCTCACTTTATCCGCCGTACCGACGGGAACTGTTGATTTGTCTATGACAAACATATGATGAGACATATTTTCGCCTATGCTTTTTGCGACAGCTAGCACATACTGAAGATCCGCACTTCCGTCTTCTCCCATAGGAGTTCCAACGGCTATGAAGCAGATATCGGTTTTATCAAGTGCGGTTTTTATATCCGTAGTAAAATCAAGAGTTCCTCTTTGATGGTTTTCCAAAACCATTTTTTCAAGGCCGGGCTCGTAAATTGGAATTATGCCGTTTTTTAAATCTTCAACTTTTTTTTCATCTATATCGACACATACGACGCTGTTTCCCATCTCCGCAAAGCAAGTACCGGTTACCAATCCCACATAGCCCGTTCCAATCACGGATATATTCATAGCGAGTTCCTTATTTTAATATTATTTAAACAAATATCGGTAAAAAATATAAATATTTAAAAAATGGAAGAATTTTAGTTATTTCTACTTCCGGGTTTATAAGCCGTGGTTCCCTCTTTGCACATTGGACACTCACCGGCTTCATAAATTTCAAATTCAAAATCACCCAAAGCAAAAAAAGGTATCTCTGAAGGTAGCTTACACTCTTTTTTCCGCTCTTTAAAAGAGCCTTCTCTTTTACAAAAACCCCTATTCGCCAATGCGGCGAAAGCCACGACTTCCGCTTCAAGATCTTCAATCGCTTTTGCCGCTTCAAGAGCGGAACCGCCGGTAGTTATGATATCTTCACAAATAATGATTTTTTCACCCTTGTTTACTTCAAACCCACGGCGAAGTGTCATCTTACCGTTTACTCTCTCAGTAAAAATCGATCTTGCGCCCAAAGCTCTGGAGAGTTCATACCCGGCTAATATTCCACCGAGTGCAGGCGAGCAAACGGTATCTACTTTAATACCGCTTTTTTTTATCATCTTTGCCAATTCGCAAGCCAAAAGCTCTGCAACCTTAGGATCTTCCAACACTTTAGCGCTTTGAAGATAAAATTGGGAATGTTTGCCGCTACTTAAGAGAAAATGTCCTTCAAGGTAAGCACCGGCTTTTTTATATATCTCTTCTAAATTTATCATGATATATTAAACTTTTAAGAGCTCCGCTTCCTTCTCTTTTACCGTCTCATCCACTTTTTTGATTGCGGCGTCGGTATTTTTCTGAACTTCGTCATGAGCTCTTTTGCTTTCATCTTCAGTTATCTCTTTCTCTTTTTCCAAATGTTTTATTTTATTGTTCGCATCTTTTCTGACATTTCTGATGGAGACTTTCGCTTTCTCGCCCATCGCTTTAGCTTGTTTGGCACTCTCTTGTCTCTGCTCCACAGTCATCGGCGGGAAAAAAAGTTTTATCACTTCACCGTCGTTATTCGGATTGACGCCTATGTTTGCACTCTGGATAGCTTTTTCTATCTCACCCAAAAGATTTTTCTCCCAAGGTGAAATGGTTATGGTCGTAGCATCCGTTACCAAAACCGATCCTACCTGAGACAAGGGTGTCATTGTTCCGTAATAGTCAATTTTAATATGATCGACGATAGAAGTCGATACTTTGCCACTTCTTAGTGTTGTAAAGTCTCTTTTTAGAGCTTCGAGCGCTTTGTCGTTACCCTCTTTTTGATGCTGATAAATATCTTCTAGTGTCATATTCGCCTCCAAGATTATTTACTTGCCGGTGCTGACGGTGACGAAGGAGCCGCAGGTGATGAGGGAGCTGACGGCTGAAGCGGAACGGACGGTATGTTAGAGCTGTTGACGCTGTCAATGATCGAACCCTTGCTCTGTTGGTTGTAAATATAACCTAAAGCCAAAGTATTTATGACAAAAGCTAGTCCTAAAGTGAAAGTAAGCTTCGTCAAAAATCCGGCAGGTCCTTTCGCCCCGAAAACCGACTCATTGCTGCCACTATACGCACCAAGACCGATAGATGAACTTTTTTGTAACAATATCACTATCGTCAACACGACAGCAAGTGAAAATTGTATAATCAAAAGGATTGAACTCATTTTTTAAAACCTTTTTTGGATATAATGACGGGATTATACCCAAACTATTTAAAAGTACTATTAAATGACGGAAAAACGGGGCTTTGACGAATCTCATACAAATGAATTCTCAAGAAGAGCAAAAAGCTACGAAAAATATAACATTATCCAAAAAAAAGTTGTTCAAAAACTTATATCTTCCATTGACTCAAAACCTAAAAGCATATTAGATTTAGGTTGTGGCACAGGTGGAGTATATGAGCTTATAGATTGGGAAGTTGACAACTTTATCGGTATAGACAAAGCTGATCAAATGTGCATACTTCATCCTAAAAATAAAAAAATCTCGCTAATTCAAGGTAATTTTGATAATGAACAACTATTAAAATCACTTGGAAGTTTCGACATAGTAATCTCCTCATCGGCTATGCAGTGGACAAAAGATTTAAAATTACTTTTAAAAAATATATCAAATATAACAGATAAAATAGCTTTTGCTATTTTTTGTGATGGAACATTTAAAACCATTTATAAAATAACGCAGCTTCACAATTTTTTACCTTCATCGGCTGATGTTATAGACTCTATTGATAAATATTATACTTTTACTCATGAAATAAAAACATACAAACTATATTTTGAGGATAATCTATCAAAATTTAGATACATTAAAAAAAGCGGTGTAAGCGGAGGAAAAAAGAAACTGTCATTCAAAGAGACAAAAAATCTGATTGAAAATTACCCTTTGGATTATCTGGAATTTGAAGTAATATTTATATGGGGAAAAGTTAAAAACTAAGCTTTTTTTCTATATCGTACAACTCGTATCTTATATGCTTAAACTCTTCCGCTTCTTTAGTATTTATAAGTTTCAACGCCTCTTCAAGAACTCTCGCACTCTCCTGCGCTCTTTTCATATTTGAGACCAAAAGCGTATCTATATCATCTCTTTTTGATTCGGATTCAGTCGTCTCTTTTAAAATATCGCCGACAATATCCCTCTTTTTTAAATATTTACGATAATTTTCCACTCTACATCTATGACGAAGCGATTTTAGTTTTTGGGAAATTTTTTTATTGTTGTAAACGAAGCGTTCTATATCTTCCAAAACACGAATGCCTTCACGAAGACGGTTAAGATTCGCATCTATAAGTCTATACAGGTTTGAGGAGGATAAATCCCCCTCTTTTTTAGTCGTCACCGCCAAAAATTCCAAATAGTTGTAAAATTGCGGTAAACATATTGAAGAAATTAAGATAAAGTGAAAATGCACCCTCTATCGGCGTACTATATGCGCCTCTTATTATATTTTGAGTGTCATAAAGCACAAATCCGCTCATCAAAAGCACGATTCCGGCAAGCATAATTACATGCATTATCGGACTTTTAAACAAAAACATATTCAAAAGTGAGGCTATTATCACGATAACAAGCGCTATCATAAGAGGCTTGCCGAGTGAAGAAAAATCACTTTTACTGTTCATCGCATAAATACTAAGCGCGCCGAAAATAACCGAAGTCGTTATAAACGCATTCGCAACCAGCGCTCCGCCGCCGCTCATACCGAGTACATTACTAAGAAGCGGTGCCATTATGATCCCGCCGACAAATGTGAAAGCAAAAAGAACTATGTAATTGATCGGCGTTTTATCTTTTACCATCATAAGACCGAACATTCCGAACAACATCCAAGGAATTGCTATCCACCAGTAGTTGGCGGCAATTACATTAGCCATACCTATTCCGACATAAGCTCCGGCCGCACCGGAAACCATCGTCGCTGCAAAAAGTTGATATGTCCCTTTGATTAAAGTGGCAAGATCACTTTTCTCTCTCTGGACACCCTGACTTTCCGTCGTAATAGTTCTGTTTTTTACATAATCTCTATCATATAAAGCCATTATTATTCTCCCTTGTTTAATTATAATTGATTGTAACTTGGAAGTATATCGTAAAATTGGAATATTTTATTAATAGAAGATTAACAAAGTTGTTTTATTAAAGTAAAAGCCCCTGATTTTAGGGCTTTTACAGAAGTTATATTATTTAAAAAATTTATTCGCCATATCCATTATACCGTCTAGTCCACCGATAGAATCAAGAATGGAAGAGCCGTCACCCGTAGCTTTATCCACCATATTCGGAACGGCATCCGCCAATCCTTCCGCCGCCGTATCGGGATCGATTCCCAATTTTTCGGCAAAAGCTGAAATTTGCTCACTCCCTAAAATACTAGAAAGCACGCCGCCGTCAACGGCTTCATTTTCACCGCTTCCAACCCATGAAGAGATAATACTTCCCAAATTTCCGTCAGTTAACGACGACAAGATATTACTTAAATCAAGTCCGCCCTCTTCATTCGAAATGAGTCCGCTAAGCGCATCCATGATTGAGTTATCATCCAAATCTCCCGCCTGATCACCCAATTTGTCCTTAAAAAGCTGTGTACCCATCTGTACCAAATCATTTAATTCCATAATTTATGCTCCTTTAAATTTTATTCAAGGATCATTATATCATTACTTTTTAAATTTACGGATAATCATCAATATCATCGGGATATATTTTATAAGTGCCATAAGTTTTTTCATGCTTTTGCCTTTTTTGCCATTCTTTTTCTAACCGTAGGATCAAGAAATCTTTTTCTTATTCGTATGCTTTTTGGGGTAATCTCAACCAATTCATCATCCTCTATCCACTCAAGAGCACTTTCAAGTGTAGGAATTCTCGGAGGAATAAGTTTTATAGCCTCATCCGCACCGGAACTTCTGACATTTGAAAGCTGTTTCCCTTTTATCGGATTTACATCAAGATCGTTACTTCTTGAGTGCTCACCGATAATCATTCCTACATATACCTTATCTTGCGGTTTTATAAACATCACTCCTCTCTCTTGGAGATTAAAGATCGAAAATCCCAAAGCAACACCGCTTTCCATCGAAACAAGAGCTCCGTTCATTCTGTGTTCTATTCCACTCATAAGAGGTCTATACTCCAAAAACGAGTGATTCATAACACCCTCGCCTTTCGTATCCGTCAAAAACTGACTTCTAAATCCTATAAGTCCTCTAGCAGGTATCTCAAATTCGATTCTCGTTTGTCCGTCACCCGTTGGAGTCATAGATTTCATCTCCGCTTTTTTTCGCCCGAGCTTTTCTATAACAACACCCGTAAAATCATCGGGTACATCTACGACAAGATGCTCAAACGGTTCCATCTTTACGCCGTTTTCTTCTTTCAATATCACTTCCGGACGACCGAGTGAAAATTCAAACCCCTCTCTTCTCATATTTTCCGCCAAGATGGTTATCTGAAGTTCTCCTCTGCCTGAGACTTTAAAACTTCCCTCACCGCTACTTTCATACTTCATCGCGATATTTGTCTGCATTTCAGCTTCAAGTCTCTCCGCTATTTTATTAGAGGTTACAAATTTTCCCTCGGTTCCGGCAAGAGGTGAATCATTTACGGACATCACGACCGAAAGTGTCGGCTCTTCTATATGAAGGGGATCAAGTCCCACAGGATTATTCGGGTCGGCGAGAGTATCTCCGACATCCAGAGTCTCAAATCCGGCAATAGCTACAATATCTCCACTGGCCGCTTCATCTATATCTATTCTCTCAAGTCCTAAGAAACCTATCAATTTAGATATACGGCCGTTTATCTTTTCACCGTCAGCTTTTACCAAGGTTACACTCTGGTTTTTTGTGATTTTACCGTTAAATATTCTAGCTATTCCTATCTTTCCGACAAAGTTATCATAATCTAATGTAAAAACTTGAAGTTGCAAAGGATTGTCCACACTTCCCGAAGAGGGTGGCACGTGATCAATAATCGTATCTAATACCGGCAAAATATTGTCATTTGAATCTTCAAGATTTAATTTTGCATATCCGTTTTTTGCAGCTGCATATACTACCGGAAATTCAAGTTGTTCGTCATTCGCATCAAGAGCTACGAACAGATCGAAAATCTCATCTACGACCCGATCAGGCTCGGCTGCCGGTTTATCTATCTTATTTACTATTACTATAGGTCTAAGTCCTAGTTCCAAAGCTTTTTTCACAACAAATTTCGTTTGAGGCATAACACCCTCTTGCGCATCAACAAGCAGAAGAACGCTATCGACCATCTTTAAAACCCTCTCGACCTCACCGCCGAAGTCGGCATGACCCGGGGTATCGATAATGTTTATTTTATAATCTTTATAATTGATAGCTGTATTTTTGGAAAGAATCGTAATTCCTCTCTCTTTTTCAAGATCATTACTATCCATAACTCTCTCATCAACTTTTTGATGTGCGTCAAAAGTACCTGACTGCTTTAGCAGTTCATCAACTAAAGTCGTTTTTCCATGATCGACATGCGCAATGACGGCGATATTTCTAATCTCTTTCATTTTTATCCTAAATATAATTCTATTAAATTTCGCGGATTATATCCAAATTAATCCATAAAGTAAAATTGGCACGCTTGTTGCTCCCGATATTTGCAGAAAACTCGATAAAAAGGGACAAAATGAACGGTCTTTTATTAACGACTCAGTCAGAAAGTAAAGATATTAAATTTAATATAAAAAAACTTTTAAATACAAAAGATGAACTTGATCAAATGGAGACGGATTTTTTTCAAAAAACTTTAGAAGATATACTAAAAGAATCGCCGGATGAAAAAAATAAAACATTCCTTATCTCTAAACTTCTCGATATTTCAAAAGATAGTTTAAAAGAAAAAAAAATTACATCCTCTTTTTCGAACGAAGAGATGATAAAAGATCAAACTTTAAAAGTGACATTACAGGAGTTAACGACATTAGTCTCTATTTTAAAAAACGATACCGATGAAAATATCGACTTATCGACTACAAACGACGGACTAAAAACCATAATATCTAATTCAAACGCTTTAAAAGAGTTTAAAAATGCGAAAAATATAGATGATCTTTTAAAAATCGCTCAAAAACATGGTATCGAAATTAAGAATTTTGAATTTTTTTCTACGGAAAAAGCTTTAGATAGTAGTGCAAAAGAGATAATAAAAAAGATAAAAAGCGAAGATATATTTAACTTGATAAATAAACAAACAGATCCGATCACACAAAAACAAAATCAAAATTCCGATCCTCTCCATAGTATCTTTAAAAGAGAGAAAGAGCAAAAATCTCCAAAAAAAATATTACAAAACATCTTGAACTCTAATTCGATGAATGATTCTAAGAAGATTGAAACAACCGATAACAAACAATTTCAAAACGACACGATAGAAAAAACTCAACGACAAACAAAAGAGAAACAACCATATGTAAAAAACGATGAAATAATCACTTCGATTCAAAAAGATAGAAAAACAAAACATCCAAAACAAAGTCTAAAAACTGATCAAATCCAAAGCACTAATACTTTCAACTCTTTAAAGTCTTTAAAAAGCAACCATAAAGAACGATATTCGGATATCAATCATAAATCAATCAACTCACAGACCGAAAACGAGCTAAAACAATCACGACAAAATTTACAATCAACTACCATCAATCGAGATCACACAAAAAAAATAGAGGCAACCGTTCAAAAAGATCATACGATAAATCCAAATCATGATATACGGATAACATCTGTTAAAGATAAACCGAAAAATTTAAATAAACATATAAACAGCCAAAACGAGTATATCATTAACCATAATCACATAAAAAGAATACCGACGACTATGCAAAAAAAATTAAACGACAGCCAAAACGAGCGAATATCAAGTATTAATCATCATTTATCTGCAAACTCGATCAAAGATGAGCCGACACTTCCTAAAAATAATATAAAAACAGCTCAAATAAATTCAAACAATTCAGAAAATATAGAATTTACAAACAAAATATTTCCAACTATATCCGAAAATCAACAGACACAAAAAAAAGCGCTTAACCGGCATTTCGAACAAATTGAACGATTATTTTCAAAAGAGGAAAAAACCTTATCCGATAATTTACGACCAAAAACACTTTTGCAGAATCAATCGGAATCTCAATCCACTATTTTAAAAGAGAAAGAAGAGACCGCTATCACTTCTTCAAAAAGAGAAAAACAGGCATTTTCATCAATTTTTATCGATACCAAGATAAATAAACAAAGCGGATCCGGTTTTTTAGAAAGTAAAACGATACAAAATTATATTTCAAAACAAACAGTTCAAAACGCTATATCATTAGATAAAATTGATATAAAGGAAAAAAGTGAGTCTGAATTTCAAAAATCTGAAAATAGTGAACCTGTCGTCAGCGAAAAACATGAAATTTCAACCCAGCAAAAACAACACCCTCCGCATATTCAAAAAAATGAACATCATCAACTAAAAAAAACCTTCAATACTTTCGCGCAAGATTTTAGAGAAAAAGTAGAAAACTACAAACCTCCACTTATGAAAATAAAAATGCAACTAAATCCCGGAAACTTGGGAGAAGTCGATGTTACTTTGATAAATAGAGGTAACAACTTGCAAGTAAATATCAATTCCAATCCCAACACCATAGCGATCTTTGCACAAAATCAAACCGAGTTTAAAAACTCCCTAATCAATATGGGATTTACATCTCTTCAGATGAATTTCGGTGAAAACAAAGATAATCAAAGAGGTCAAAATCACAAAGAAAACGGTAAAAATACAAAATTTTTCGAAGACGATCACATAGAGACGGATGGTTTCGAAATGATCATCCCGCAATACATATAAAACAAGGATAAAAAAAATGGCAACTATCGATTCATTAAACAACTCTACAACCGCTTTAGGCACTACGGCTACAAATCCCGACTCCATTTTAGGAAAAGACGATTTCATGAAGCTTCTCTTGACGGAACTTCAACATCAAGATCCAACCAGTCCCATGGATAGTGACAAAATTTTATCTCAAACTTCTCAACTAGCTACACTAGAAGCTCAAGAAAATACGAACAAAGCACTAGAACAATTAACGCAAAGTTTAAAAAGCAGTAAAGATTTCGCCGCCGTAAGCACCATAGGAAAATTTGCAAGGCTGGAAAACAAAGTAAACCTTACTCAAGATACGAAAGGAAATCTAAATCCGGTTAATTTTGAACTGAACTTCAAAGAAGATATCAAAGATGGACAAATCGAAATATATGACGAAAAGAACAGGCTCGTAAAAACTATCGAGTTAAAAGAAGATACGAAAGGAAAACACTCTTTTAGTTGGGACGGATTGAACAATGCGGGAGAAAAAGCGAAAACCGGCACTTACTCCATTTATGCAAATTATTACAATCAAGACGGTGTGAAACTTAGCGGGGAATTTGGTTCGTACAAGGTCGAATCGGTCAAATTTGAAGATGAAAAGACCTATTTGAAACTAAACGGAAGTTTCATTCCTTTTGATAAAATTCAGGAAATTTATGAAGGAGTATAGATGAACAGCTCTTTTTATAACGGTATTTCAGGAATAAAAACTCATCAATTCGGTTTGGATGTATGGGCTGACAATATAGCAAATACGAATAAAGTCGGATTCAAGTCGTCAATTCCGGAATTTTCTACCGTTTTTTCAACGACTTTAACAAACTATCTTTCAACTCCTACATCAAACGATACGGGACTTGGAAGCCGTGCATATGCGACTCATTTGCAATTTTCACAAGGTTCCGTTTCAAAAACCGAAAATCCCTTCGATCTGGCTATAAACGGAGACGGTTGGTTTGGTGTGGTAAATCAAGAGAATGAAATTTTATTTACTCGAGCGGGACTCTTTAACAAAGATTCCGATGGTTTTTTAACTGATCCCTCCGGAAACTATCTACTTGGCACGCTTTCGGGAAATATTCAAAACGGTGCGGTTATAGACAATCCCGTTAAAGATATAGACTTAAGCGCAACCGACAATCAATCGAAAATAGATCTATCCGACAATATCGTAATGCCGGCAAAACCAACCACACAAATAAATTTCAAAGCGACGCTTGATTCAAAGCCGATTATAGAGAAAACTCCCGACGGAAATGAAATAGAAATACCCAATAAAGAGAGTTTTACGACTTCGTTGATAAATGCTGACGGAAGCGAAAGTTTTTTGGACATAGATTTTATCAAAGCGGTTCCTCAACTTCCGGATAAAACCGTTTGGAGCGCGAAAGCCACACTAAAGGATAAAGATCAAAATATCATTTTTGAGAGTGAAGGTGAACTTAACTTCAACGCTAGAGGAGCACTAGTGTCAAACACTCTCTCGTCGATAAACAACAACGGCTCCCAAGTCTCCTTGAATTTCGGTTCACTATACGATCCTACAATCGCCAATAGCGGGTTTGACGGTCTCATATCCTATCACGGCGACTCGGCAGGATCTTTCAGACAAATTACAAACGACGGAAAAAAAAGCGGCGAACTTTTGGATTATAGTATAGATCAAGATGGAACTATCGTTGCCGCTTTTAGTAACGGAGAGTCGATTCCGGTTGCAAAAATAGCTCTTTTTCATTTTCAAAACAATGCTGGCTTGGAGCAGGCGTCTCCGGTATATTTCAAACAAACGGCAAATAGCGGAACTCCTCAGTTCTTTAAAGATAAAGACGGTAAAACTATAGATACGGCAACCATCTCAAGTCACTCGCTTGAAATGGCCAATCTCTCTATGGGAACTGCACTAACCGAACTTATAATCATGCAAAAGGCTTTTGACGCCAGCGCAAAAAGCATAACGACAAGCGATCAGATGATACAAAATGCGATCAATATGAAAAAATAATTTTCAATAATTAAAACCGCTCATTTTTGGGCACGCTACTTGCTCTATAATTTTTAAGAGTGAGGAGTTGTAAAAAACACTAAAACAAAGGATTCACAAATGATGAGATCACTATGGGCAGGCGTTTCCGGTCTGCAAGCACACCAAATCGCAATGGATGTTGAAGGTAACAATATAGCCAATGTCAATACCAGCGGATTTAAATACTCTCGTGCGAACTTTTCAGATATGTTATCTCAAACGGCAAAAATAGCAACTGCACCCCAAGGAAATTTAGGCGGTAAAAATCCGATGCAAGTGGGGCTTGGAACGGAAGTGAACTCGGTGACGAGGATTTTCTCTCAAGGTTCAGTCCAGACAACGGGAAAAACTACCGATCTTGCCATTCAGGGAGACGGTTTTTTCGTTGTGAGTCAAGATGGCGGCGTTACTTACAAATATAGTAGAAACGGTGATTTTGTTTTTGACTCGAACGGAAATTTCGTTACGAACAACGGTCTTGTGGCACAAGGTTGGGTAAGAGATCCTGAAACCGGTAAAATCGATACCGCGGCTCCAATCCAAAATATAAAAATTCAACCCGGTCTTACTACTCCGGCAAAACCGACTTCCGAAGTAAGTATAAAAGCGAACCTAAATGCCGGAAATCTAATAGAAAATATGTCGGTAATCAGACCTCTTGATGAAAATGCCGGTTTAAACGGAACCGACGGTATCGCAAATACGAAAGATGACGAAAAAGTCGATGATTTCAATGTTTTATATACGGCCGACGGAAAATCTTTTAACATAAAGGCTGCCGCTCTTACCAAAAATGCGGCTAACACTATCACGGGAGCAACCGGAGGACAAGGTATAGAAGTCAGTTTTGACGGAGGTTCATCAAAAAGACAATTCAGATACTCGGATGATCCGGATGCGGTGAACTTCACTCAAAATTACACTTGGGTAGATCAAAACGGTGTCACACAAACTTCACAAGTACACTATTTCAGGACAACAGAAGATTTAAGAGCAAAACTTCAAGACTTTGCAGACGACACTTCGGCAGGAGTTAAAGTAACCGTAAACGATCAAGGAAAATTTCAGATAGACAACTCAGCCGGTGCTAATTCTCTCTCCATACAAGTCGGAGGAATCGTTGATGGAGCGACGGAAAATAACGAACTTTTCACTCAAGCACTCTCGCCGTTTTCGGGACAACTCTCGGCCGGAAGTTCGGGTTCAAAAATTTCTCAACAGATAAATGCCGCAACCCATGCGGCAAGTATCGATATATTTGACTCTCTAGGATCAAAACATACGGTGAGAGTCGAATATAGAAAAGCGGGATACATATACGACAACAACAATGTAAAAACCGGTGTTTCATGGGATATGAAGATCTCGGTTCCAAAACCGGGCGAAATAGGTGGAACCATAAATCCGAACGAGTTGGAAGGTCAAGTTATATTTAATTCCGACGGCTCACTAGCTTCATATACTCCAACAAGTATAACATATACGGCAAACAACGGATCATCTCCAAATCAAACGATTTTATTAAACCTCGGAAGAACGAATAAATTCGACGGTATGACGAGTTTTGATAGTGCTTCCAATACCGCGGGAATTTCACAAGACGGCTTCACCGGAGGAGATCTCGACGGTATAAGGATAGATCAATCCGGTACGCTTGTAGGAAGTTTTACAAACGGAAGATCGTTTGCATTGGCACAAATCGCTATGGCGAAATTTACAAACAACATCGGTCTTGAGAGTGATGGCGGAAATGTTTTCGTTCAAACGGCCAACTCCGGTGAACCGGTAATAGGCCAAGCTGCGGCCGGCGGTCGTGGATTTGTCCAGTCGAGCGCACTTGAGATGTCAAATGTGGATCTAAGCAGATCTTTGACTCAACTCATAGTTATCCAAAGAGGTTTTCAAGCAAGCTCAAAAACCATCACGACATCGGATCAGATGTTAAACACTCTTCTTCAGCTTAAACAATAGATAGATTTTATATACTAAGTCCTAAAAAATTTGGGGCTTAGTATCATGAAAATCACTCTCCTTCACCATACTCCGTTAGTCGTCTGCGCAAACGCCATTAGAACATGTTGGCAGAGTTTTGACAAAAGCGACCGAGGCGGAGAAAAAGACAAAGAACTTATAGATAGAGTGGGGAATAAATTCAAACATGCATCGACACTCGAGCATCTTGTTTATTCGTTCTATATACAGGGAGTATCCCGTGCGCTTTTACAAGAACTCTCCCGCCATAGAATCGCCTCTTTATCCGTAAAATCGACAAGATACACCCTAAAAGAGTTAAAAAACGAAGAGCCTTTTTCGCTAAATGATAAAAATAGAGCTCAAAAATATCTTATTTTTACGGATGACGACCTTGTAAATCAGATGAGTATAAAAGCTCTTGAGAATCTAAGATATCTACTCTCAAAAGGAATCGGCAACGATAAAGCCAAATACGCTCTTCCTGAATCCTATAAAACGGAGCTGACTTGGACAATAAACGCTAGGAGTCTGCAAAATTTTTTAACTCTTAGAAGTGATAAATCGGCACTTTGGGAGATACGAAACCTTGCAAAAGAGATTTTTTTGACTCTACCGAAAGAGCACCGCTATATTTTTGAAGAGTGTGTTAAAAACCTAAAAACTTTTTAAGAACCTTCAGTACTTCTTTAGGTTTTTCTTCATGAGGAATATGTCCGCACTTTGGAATTATCACCAATTTCGAGTTTTTCAAATCTTTATGCAGTCTATACGCTTTATCTTTGGGAATGACGATATCGTTTTCACCCCAAATAAGAAGAGTCGGTATTTTAATAGTCGCATATTTTTTTGATATCTTATCGATATCTTCTGGAATCAACTCTTTTGTCGTTTTAAAATAGACGGATTTTGCATTTGGAAGATATAGGTTTTTAGTATACTCTTTAACTATATCTTCCGGAATTTTACTATCGTCGTAAAATGCATAACGATACGATTCTTTCACTTCAAGACTAGAGGGAATTATAAAAAATCCTATTTTCCCGACAAGCGGTATTTGAAGCCATCTTATCAATTTTGGCAATCTCTGATCATAGCAGGCGCTATCGATCAAAACCATCTTTTCAACTCTCTTCGGATCCATCAATACAAGCGATAAAGCAACGCCACCGCCGTAAGAGTGACCTATGAGTATGATATTTCTTAAGTCATGCTCTTTTAAAAAACGATCTACCAAAACAGCTTGATCGTAAACGGAGTATCCGCTATTTTTCGGTTTAGGGGATTTGCCAAAACCTTTTAAATCTATGGCGTAAACTCTAAAATGCTTTGAAAGTTCGGGTATTAAACGGCTAAAACTATATCCGCTGGCACCGAAGCCGTGAAGAAGCACCAAAACGCGATCACCCTCTTTACCGAAAATCTCGGTATGAAGTTTTATCTCTTTTTGAACGTCATTATTCAGAACTCTTCTTTCCCAAGTATTAGGTATCTTTTGACTGCATCCGCCAAACAAAAATAAAATCCCCCATAAAACTCTAAATAACTTCCACTTCATCAATCACCCGTTGTAAAACTTCATATATTTTCTCGATCGAAACAATCTCTACTTCCTCGTTTAATGAGTGAGGAAAGCGAATGTTCGGACCGATCGAAGCTATCTTAATATCCGGATAAATACTTGAAATCACAGCACACTCCAATCCCGCATGAATCGCTTTAAACTCACATTTACGAAAAATCTTTTTCATCTCTTTATAAACAAGTTTTGAAAAATCGTTTACTTCCGGCTTCCACGCAGGATATTTATCCATCGATTTCGTCTTATAGTTACGGCTGTAAAAAAAATCCGTTATCTCTTTTTCTATCTTCTGCAATCCGCTCTCATTCATCGCTCTAGCGGATGTTTCTATAACAAATTCATCATTTTTCAGCTCAGCTAAAGCTAGATTCGCACTTATATACGGGATTTTCAACTCTTTGTCATACTCTATCACACCATGAGTAAATTCATTCAATATCTCTAAAATTTTTGAACTTTCCGCAATTACTTTATATCTATTTTCAATAGGTTTCACCTTTACATGTTCGCTATCTTTTAAGACCTCCAAACTCGACACGACGGCTTTTAGATTCGACGGTATCGAATTTATTCTCTCTCCACCTTTTAATTTAGCTATTTTTATCTCTTTGTTTTTGCAAAATGAAGCAAAAATTTTTATCGCATTCGGAATTTTTTTATCTATATCCACACCGGAGTGACCGCCGGGAAGTTTCGATATTTCAATCTCATAAAAGCTATTTTCGCTCTCAATTAATTTATATCTCTTTCTGGCGGATATATCAACTCCTCCCGCACACCCTATATAGACTTCACCGTCTTTTTCACTATCCAAATTCAACATATATCTACTTTCAAGATTAAAACTCAAAGCTTTGGCACCCACAAGTCCGACCTCTTCATCGGCCGTAAATAGGAATTCGCAATTTTTCCTTTTATCCATTAAATCCATCATCATAGCTATCGCTATGGCGTTATCGGCTCCAAGCGACGAGTTTTGCGCGAATATTTTTCCATTTTTTATAACTACTTTGATATTCGGAGCCTCCGCGACACATACCATATCGTAGTGGGCTTGAAGAGAAATTATAGGATTTTTATTTAGTAGTTTCGCCAGTATATTTCCGAATTCATCCGTCCATACGCCGTAACCTCTACTTTTTGCGAAATCGATAAGAAATTTTTTTAGTTTTTCACTATTGTGCGAACAGTGAGGAATTTTTGTTATTTGCAGAAAATATTCAATTATCTTCATAGGTATCCTTTTTTAAAAGGATACCAAAAAAATTAAAATTTGTAGTTAAAACCTATTGAGACATACGGTAACCACTCGTACTTGTCAAGTTCATCTTGCAACGATACCATCTCTGCATCAAGAGAACTTTCAAGTTCGTTTTTTATTCTCTCACGCTCCGCTTCAATCTCCGCTATTTTCGCCTCTTTAGCCGGGCCATCAGGAATATCCGCCGTAGCTTTGTCTATATCCAAAGCTTCTCCGTACTGTAGAGAGTATGACGCTTGTGCGGCTCCTTGATAAGCTACCCCAAGGTCGAAAGTAAAACCGAATCCGCTCTTTTTATCAAACGAAGTATCCCAACCGAAACCGACATATGGAGCTACCGGATCAAAATCGACTTTCGTCTTGATCGATCCAAGATCGTTCAAGCTATAACTATAATCTTTTCCGTCGAATGTAAACTCTATCCTATCGGCATCTTGAGTATTCGGCGTTATATCTCCGTCCAAAACGCTATTGTTTACGATCATTCCTCCAGTTAATTTAAAAGATCCTCCAAAAGGATGATAGTCACTAACAAGCATAAAGTCTTCAAGTTTCAAATCAAAATTATACTTTGTCGTATCGTCCTCGACTTCATAGTCATTGATACTGTATGTATCAAAACCTGCTCTTAGCGCAAGATTATCGCTGATTTTTCCCTTTATCGTACCTCCCGGGCCGTATATTGCTCCTTGTAAACCGACAGAAGTTCCTTGATATCCGAAATCCGCTTGAACCAAAGAGATCAGAAGTGACGTAGCTATTAAAATCTTTTTCATGTTTGCGTATCCTTAAAAGTGTTATTTATACAATATATCGGCAGAAAATAAAAAAGATTCAGTTATTTTTTAGTTTTTTATCCTTTGTGCATGAGTTAGTGCAACCGCTATCGCATCGGTTATATCCATAGGTTTTATCTCTTTTGTAATACCTAGGATTCTTTTTACCATAAAAGCCACTTGCTCTTTTTTTGCCTTTCCGTTCCCGGTTACGGCTTTTTTCACCTGAAGAGGGGTATATTCACTAAAATTACCTATCTCTTGTAAAACTTTCAAACTCAAAGCTCCCCTAAACTGCGCTAGTTTTATAACGGTTTTTGGATTATAGGCATAAAATATATCTTCGATAACGACTTCGTCTATTTTTTTATCTTTAATTATTAAATCAAATCCTTCCACAAGCTCCACAATCTGTTCTTGAAGGATCTTCGCCTTAATTTTAATAATACCGGCTTCCAACAGTACTATTTTATTTTTATTTTTTTCTAAAATCGCATATCCACAATTGATACTGCCGGGATCTATACCTAATATAGTCATTTTCTTCCTATCTATTTTATTTTTTATTCACATACTTTTCACAATGTGAAATAGTATTGATTTTTTTTAATGAATTGTTAATATTTTACATATATAACTTTATTCACATGATCATGTGGAACTCTTTATTTACTTCATTTGTAAATACACATCATAAACTTCCCATTTGTAAGGCTTGGTAAAGTTATTTTAGATAATTTTTGCTAAAATATTCACATTGAGTAATTCATGTGAATAAAGGAGGTTCTCTTGTCACCAAATACTGTACTAAACCTCCTAAAAAATGAAATTCCACTTGATGAATACAACAAATATATAAAAAATCTCTCATATGATCAAAAAAACTCAAACAGCGATACTATCGTATTTTTAGCACCGAATATTTTAATGCAAAGATACGTTCAAACAAAATATGCAAACAAAATAGCACGAATTTTCGAGTCATCTACGGGTATTATGCCTTCTGTCTCCATAGGTCTGAAATCTTTCACAAGAGATGTGAATAAACCGCAATCCGATACCGCCTCATCCACACCTAAAAGTACCTCTACAATCTTAAATACGTCATATACTTTTGAAAATTTTGTTGTGGGCAGTTCCAATCAACTAGCATTCGCCGCGGCCGAATCCGTAGCCAAAAGTCCTAACAGACAATACAATCCTCTTTTTATCTACGGCGGAAGCGGGCTTGGCAAAACGCATCTGATGCAGGCTATCGGAAATTTTGCCATAAAAAACAATAAAACGGTCATCTATACTACCAGCGAGCAATTTTTGAATGATTTTTTATATAATGTTAGAAACAATACAATGGACAGATTCAGACAAAAATACCGCCAATGCGATTTTCTGCTTATCGACGATATTCAATTTTTAAGTAAAAAAGAGCAGACTCTCGAGGAGTTCTTTCATACTTTTAACGAACTCCACACTCTGGGTAAACAGATTGTTCTTACATCGGATAAACCTCCGAAAAAGATAGCGGGTTTCGAAGATAGACTTAAAAGCCGTTTCGAATGGGGACTTATGGCCGATGTTCAACCTCCGGAATTCGAAACTAAGATATCGATTATCAAGAAAAAATGCGAGCTCGACAAAATCTATTTGAATGATGAAGTCGTTTACTATATCGCCACACATATGCATGATAACATAAGGGAGATAGAAAGCGCCATAAGTTCTCTGGGAGCTCATTCTAAAATGCTCTCAAAAGAGATAACCATAGAGTTCGCCACCGAAGTGATGAAAGATCATATAAAAGATCAAGATCTCGATATATCGCTAAACGATATCATCAGAGTAGTCGCTCATGAATTAAATATCAAACCCACCGACATCAAATCGAGAAAGAGAAGTTCTCCCGTCGTCGAAGCGAGGAGAATCAGCATCTATTTGGCTAAGAAATTGACAAAAAACAACAAGATGAGAGAACTTGCGGAATTTTTCGGATTAAAAGATCATACGGCGGTATCTCATGCTATGAAAAAGATAAACAAGCTTCTTCAAGAGAACGAGGACTTCAAGATAAAAGTCGAAGAGCTCGAAAATAAAATAATATCTACAAAATCAAAAAATGGTGAATCGGTGTGAATAAAAATTATAAAAAACGAAACTCTCCGATAACCGATACATCGACCTTAAAGAGATTATTCACAAATTCACCGACACCTACTACTAAAACTAAAATAAATAAATATAAAAGGGAAAACAGATGATCGTTAAAATTAACAAAAACGTTTTGGAACATATGCTCGTAAATGCTCAAAGTTTTTTAGAAAAAAAAGATATTTCACAAATAACTTCGCATGTATTAATAGAAGCGAAGGAATCTTTTATCGAATTAAAAGCCACCGACTTTGAAATAGGAATATCTATGAACTCGTCAAATATAACTATCGAGCAAACAGGTTTAGCAACCGCAAACGGTAAAAAACTGTTAGATATAGTAAAAATACTAAAAGACGATCTTGTAGAGTTAAAGACGGAAGATGATCACCTATACATAGAACAGGAAAAATCGAAATTCAAACTACCTATGTACAACGCTCTTGAATATCCCCAATTTCCCGAAATAGATAATAGACCGAAGTTCGAAATAGAACCTATGGAATTTTTAAAAGCCGTTAAAAAAATATCTCCCGCGATAGACACGAATAATCCTAAATTCGAATTAAACGGAGCTTTGATAGATCTTTATGACGATAAAATCAACTTTGTCGCAACCGATACGAGAAGATTAGCCGTAGTAACTATAGACAAAAATATAGATAAAGATATATCGCTTATTATTCCGAAAAAAGCGATATCGGAGATTCAAAAACTATTCTTCGGAGAAATGGAGATATTTTACGACGAAAAAACATTGCTTATAAAATCCGAAAATTTTATATTTTTTACAAAGCTAATAAACGGTAAATATCCTGATTATCAAAGAATCATACCCAAAGAGTCAAAAATAGAGTTTCTTTTGGATCGAGATAAGATGATCACTCATATAAAACAGATCGCTACGATTTCGCAAGAGATGAAGATAACTTTTAAAAATGACTCCATTGTATTTGAGAGTTTAAACGAGGAAAATATAGAAGCTAAAACGGAACTTCTTTATGAGATAGAGCTTGACGAAGAGATTCCTTTGGCTGTAAATAGTAGGTATATTTTGGATTTTTTATCTCATGTAGATCAAAATGAATTTAAACTTGGCTATAATGACGCAACTTTACCTTTTACACTAAAGAGTGAAAATTTTATAACGGTTGTTATGCCGATAATGCTATAAAAAGAGGAAAAATATGCAAAAAGATTACGGAGCAGGTAATATAAAAGTCCTTAAAGGACTGGAAGCTGTCAGAAAACGCCCTGGAATGTACATAGGCGATACTAATATAGGCGGTCTTCACCACATGATTTACGAAGTCGTTGATAACTCTATCGACGAGGCGATGGCAGGGTATTGCGATAAAATCACGATCGAGATAACAAGAGAAGGCTCGGCCGTCATATCCGATAACGGAAGAGGAATCCCCGTGGATATTCACCCCACGGAGAAAATATCAGCCGCGACGGTAGTCTTGACCGTTCTTCATGCAGGTGGTAAATTTGACAAGGATACCTATAAGGTGTCGGGCGGTCTTCACGGTGTAGGTGTATCAGTTGTGAACGCACTCTCTAAAAAACTTATTTTAAAAATTAACAGAGACGGTAAAAAGTATTACCAAGAGTTTGAGAAAGGGATACCCGTTATGCCTCTTGAAGAGGTCGGAACGACAAATAGAACCGGAACGACCGTGGAGTTTTGGCCCGATGATTCCATCTTCGAGGTCACCGAGTTTAGCTACGAGATACTTTCGAAAAGATTTAAAGAATTAGCTTATTTAAATCCAAAAATTTCTATACATTTTAAAGATAACCGTATCGGAAAAGAAGAAGTTTATCATTTTGAAGGCGGTACCAGGCAATTTGTCGAAGATTTGAATAAAACCGACGCCATTACCAAGCCTATTAGAATGGAAGAGACTATGGAGGATATAGAGGTCGATATCGCTATGATTTACAATACCTCCTATCATGAAAAACTCTACTCTTTTGTGAATAATATAAAAACTCCCGACGGAGGAACACATGAAGCCGGTTTTAGGGCGGGGCTCACTAGAGCGATCGTAAAATATGTCAACAACAATGCCGCTCAAAGAGAAAAAGATACCAAAATCACGGGTGATGATGTAAAGGAGGGGTTGATCGCAATTGTAAGCGTACGAGTTCCGGAGCCTCAATTCGAAGGACAAACAAAAGGTAAACTCGGCTCTTCATATGTGAGGCCGCTCGTTCAGAAAATGGTAAACGAGTATTTAAGTAAATATTTCGAAGAAAATCCCATAGAAGCCAAAGCGATAATGAATAAAGCTCTAGCGGCCGCCAGAGGTAGGGAAGCGGCTAAAAAGGCTAGAGATCTAACCAGGCGAAAAGATACGATGAGCGTAGGGACGCTACCGGGAAAACTCGCTGATTGCCAAAGTAAAGATGCGTCTATTTCCGAACTTTATCTTGTGGAGGGAGATTCTGCCGGAGGTTCGGCGAAACAGGGGCGAGATCGTGTCTTTCAGGCTATACTTCCGCTCAAAGGTAAGATTTTGAATGTAGAAAAGAGCAGAATAGATAAAATCTTAAAATCGGACGAGATTACAAATATCATAACCGCTTTAGGGTGCGGAATAAGCGACGAATTTAACGAGGAAAAACTAAGATATCACAAAATAATAATCATGACGGATGCGGATGTTGACGGCAGTCATATTCAAACGCTTCTTTTGACGTTTTTATTTAGGTTTTTAAAGCCTTTGATTCAAAACGGTTACGTTTATCTGGCGCAACCGCCTCTTTATAGATATAAAAAGGGCAAAAAAGAGATATATCTAAAAGACGACCGTGCAATGAACGAATATCTTATTGAAAACGGTATAGAGTCTATCGAGTCGAAAGAGTTGGGATCAAAAGATATGCTGGAACTTTTTAAAATCGTATCTGCTTACAGAAGCGTGTTAAAAGAGCTTGAAAAACGTTTTCATGTGATAGAAGTTGTTCAATACTTGATTGAAAATCCCGATGTGATCGCTCTTAAAGGTGAAGAATTGTATGAAAATATAGCCGCCTATGTAAAATCTTTGGATTTTAACATATTGAATAAAAAAATTACGGAAGATCACCTTCATCTATATATTCAAAATTTTGACGGTCTTGAAGAGATAAAAATAGACGATGACCTTTTTTCAAATCCCCTCTTTACCGAAGCGGTCTATATTAACGATAAAATCAAAGAGTGGGATTATGACAAGTCTAACAAAGAGCTTTTGCAAATGCTCGACGAAATAGAAAAAAGCGCTAAAAAGGGTGCATATATACAAAGATACAAGGGTCTTGGAGAGATGAATCCCGAGCAACTTTGGGAAACGACTATGGATCCTGCGAATAGGCGACTTCTGCGTATAAAAATAGAAGATGCAGAAGCCGCAAGCGATACATTCGTTCTTTTTATGGGGGATGAAGTCGAACCTAGAAGAAATTATATACAAACTCATGCAAAAGATGTAAAGCATCTTGATGTTTAGGGTTTTAAATGAAGTACGGTGAAAAAGAGATAGCACAATTCAATCCGGCGAAAGATCTTGAAGTTTGGCCCAATAAACATAAAAAAGAGTATCTTATAAAGATAACTCTTCCCGAGTTTGCCTGTTTGTGTCCTAGAAGCGGTTATCCAGATTTTGCGACTATTTATCTTGAATATATACCGAACGAGTGGGTAGTGGAGTTGAAAGCGGTAAAATTATATATAAACTCTTTTATGACAAGATATATTAGTCATGAAGATAGCGCGAACGAGATATACGACACCTTAAATGAAAAATTATCTCCGAAATGGATAAAAGTTGTCGCCGATTTCAATCCTCGCGGAAACGTTCATACCGTTATTGAAATAGACAGTAGTAAAATTACGAAATGATTACGCCTAAACTTATAGAGTTGTTTTTTTCCGCCTCTTCCATTCAAAGATGGAACGACTATCCCAGAATGGTCGATTTGGTCGAACTTGATAAACAGGCCCACAAATTTATAATCGCATATTTTCTAGCGAAGATCGAAAACGACGATCAAATCAGTATGTCGAATCTTATAGAAGCCGGAATTTTTGAATTTTTGCGTCGAGTCGTCGTAACGGATATGAGACCCGATATTTTTCATAAAATTCTTCAGAAAAAAAAGGATGAATTGAACGGGTGGGTTATTTCCAGGTTGAAAGATGATCTATCCCCTATCGAAGACGGAGCTTTTTTGCAGCGTTTTAAATCGTTTTTATTGGATGAAGAGAACTGTAAAAAAGAGAGATTTATATTAAAGGCCGCATCTTATCTCTCTACGAGATGGGAGTTTTCTATAATCTATCAGACAAGTCAGTTTTTAAACGATATCGAAGCGGTAAAAAGCGCTGTCGATGACGAGATAGAAGATTACTATGAGCTTATCGGAGTTAGAAAGATACTTTTAAATAAAAAACTTTCACGCTTTATCGATCTTAGCGGTCGGCTCAGGTTTCAAAAAAGATGGGCTCAAACACCTCGTATTCCCGAAACTTCCGTTTTGGGTCATATGCTTATAGTAGCCATATTTAGCTATTTTTATTCAAAAAAGATAGATGCATGCGAAAAAAGACTTGAAAATAACTTTTTTTGCGCTCTTTTTCATGATCTGCCGGAAGCTTTAACGAAAGATATTATCACTCCCGTAAAATACTCGGTTTCGGGATTGGACGATATTATAAGCGCGTTTGAGATAGATAAAATACAAAATGAGATATTACCTCTTATCCCTTATCATTTGCAAGATGAATTTTCATATCTGCTCGGACTCTACCCCGAGGAGCAAAAAGACGAATTTTTAAACAAAATATATATCGATTCCATAAAAATAGTGGATTCTCTTGACGGATATAATGAAAACTATTGCAATGCGATAGACGGATACGCTTTAAAGGCGGCCGATAGGCTTGCGGCTTTCATAGAAGCGGCGATTTCCATACATCATGGCGTAAAATCAAACGAACTTATCAAAGGAAAAGCTCAGACGCTTGCAAAAATAAAAGAAAATCCTATAGTGGGCGGTATCGATTTTTATGGATTGTCGTTGGAAATCGAGGATTATTTTTCAGGCTGAAAAAGATAAGACTCCCCTCAAGGTTCCTGCGGCACACACAAGATTGAGGTGCGTTGCTGTGTTCCCACCCTGGCGCGTTGCCTCAAAAAAGTGTTGCACAGGTCTTAAGGAGAGCACTAAAAAAGCCGATGCTTTCTCAATGCTGAGCGCAATTCTACATAATAACAACTTAAAGGAGCCTTTGTGCAGTTTTATAGAAAATTGAAAATATGGTTTTTAACATTTTTTAGAGATATTTTCGTTTATCATAATAGCTCCTTGGAGTTTCGTGCGAAACTGTTTGCCGTTATGATAGGTGCGAATAAAGTTTTTGACGAGTGTGAAGAGAAAATATTGAAAGAGGTGGCAAAAGAGATATATCCAAATGATGATGCTCGAGTTGATGTTTTGATCTATACTGTAAGAGAGTATGTTGATAAAATTATAAAAAATAACGGTCTTGATATAAACGAGCTGATTTTATCGATCGATCAAGAGTTGAAAGAGGTAAAAAGATTTTGTGACAAAGTCGATATACAAATGCTTGAAAAATTCCTTGCGTGTTCCGAAAAAGACGAAGAAATTACGATTATACAAAAAAGAATTTTGGAATTTTTATCAAGTGAACTGGATTATTTTAATAAATTACGGTAAAATACTTATTCTTTTTTATAGAGAGGTGTCCGAGCGGTTGAAGGAGCACGCCTGGAACGCGTGTAAGGTGCAAGCCTTCGAGGGTTCGAATCCCTTCCTCTCTGCCATAGAAAATAAAATCAAACTTTAAAAAAACTTGTTTACCTGAAGGGATGAGAACCCGACAAGAGGTGTTCGGTGAAGCGAAGCGAAACCCCACAGCGAAGCGAGGACAATCCCTTCCTCTCTGCCATACTTTAAAGCTTTCGAATATCTACATAAAAATATTTCAAAATGAAATAAAATTATATTGCAACACTTTTTTAGAGTTATAATAGTATCCGTTAAAAGGATAATCTATGATACTTCATCTTGATCTTGATACTTTCTTCGTTTCAGCTCATAGAACGCTTGATATATCTTTAAACGCCTCCCCTGTTGCGGTCGGAGGAAGAAGTAATCTGAAGATTTTCGAAAAAAAGAAAGTGGGTATAAAGCTTTTTAATTCAAATAGCGGCGCGTTTGTAAACCCCGTTTTTTACAATGATCAAAAAAGAAGTTTTAGCAATTTTTTCATAGATACAGCGCCTGACGGAGGTAAAAAAATAAGGGGAATCGTAGTTACATCCAGTTACGAGGCTAGAGCTAAAGGCGTAAAAACAGGTATGCCTTTAGCGCAGGCCCTTTCGTATTGTCCCGATATGAAGGTTTTGGTACCGGATTATCTGCTCTATCATGATCTCTCTCATAGGCTTCATATGTTTTTATGCCAACAGATGCCTCAAGTTGAACAGTTTAGTATAGACGAATTTTTTTGTGATGTTAATGGTTGGATAGGGGATGATGAAGTTTTTGCGTTTGCGACGCATTTGAAGGCTCTTGTATGGCAAAAATTTTCACTTCCCCTCTCCATCGGAATATCTTCGGCTAAATGGATAGCTAAACTAGCGACGAAATATGCTAAACCAAACGGTGTTTTTCTTGTGGAAAAAGACCGAATCGCCGATTTTATAGAAGATATTCCCATCTCTTCCTTTCCCGGTATAGGTCGAGGATACAAAAAGAGACTCGCTAAATATTTCATATCCACTTTAGGTGAAGCCAGTCGAAAAAAAGAGCTTTTTTACGGTTGGAAAAAACCGGGTATCCAGTTGTATCATCGCATTATAGGCGAAGATAATGAATCAGTTTCATATAAAAACAGTAGAAAATCTATAGGAATAAGCCGTACTTTCGATCCCGTTTGTTTAAAAGATGAAGTTTTACGTCGTATTTTCATTTTGGCGAGACATATCGTTTTTATCGCTTTTAAACACGATGCGAATCCGGCCTGCTATTTTTTGAAATTGAATTACGAGTCTGGTATAAGGGTTAAATCTACTTTTACGACATATAGACTTTTTAGCGAAGCTCTTTGTAAAGCGATTTTCAAGGATCTATTTGAACGCATTCATATTTGCGGTGAATGCGTTATAAAGATATCAATTCGTATAAATAATTTTTCATTTACAAATAAAAAGACACTCTCTTTAATCGATTTTCAAACGGATCGAGAACAAAAAAAAATAACGATATTGCTTCAGTCTCTTCGTGAAAAGTATTCATTGGATATCGTAAAAACGGGGAGTGAATTATGAGTAACTCTTCAAAAGAATTTTTTGAGAAGATTAGCCGCTTTTGTTACGTAAGCAAAACGCCCTACTTTTTCAAAAACGGTTCGAATGAAAAGGATAAGTTTTTTAAAGGTGTGTTTACGGTTTACGAATGGGTTGACGAACTGTGTTATTATTATCTCAAGCAAGAAAAAAATCTCAAGTCCGATTTTTTATCTCTGCTTGAAAAAAAGCGTAGAGAAATAAAAAGATTACCAAACGGTAAATACAAGAACGGAATGTTAAAAGGCTTTGATGAAATCGATAAAATCTTGAACGATCTTTGAAAATATTTGTTATATATTTTGCATTATTTTTAATTTATGCTAAAATAATTATATTTTTATTTTAAAGGAATGTTATGAAAAGATATTTTATCAGTCTTAGTTTGGCGGCTTCGCTTTTTTTTGTCGGATGCGGCGGAGGTGACGGTGACGGTGGAGTTAACTTAGATGCGGATGTTGTATTTAAAACGGTGGCCAAGTACGATCTAAGAAAGTATGTTATTCCTGCCGAAAACAGTATAAGTACATACAAAGAAAAAATTTATACGAATGAAAACGGTAAAAAAAGTTTCAAAGATGATCCCGAAGAGGATATATATACCGAAAAATATGATGTTAACTCTACGGGAGTAACCGTCAAAGACGGTAGTGACACTGTTGATTCGGTTTATATCGTCAAAGACGATCGTATCATAGATAAAGAGACGGAGGATAATAGCACAATCAATGAAATTGTTAGGTTCGCCGATATCGGGGACTATGTTCTCTCTTTTAGCGATTCTAAAACGGAAAACGGAAATATTCCCGTAACAACTAAAATATCTTGCAAGCTTACGGGACATTATGCAAGTAAGAAAGTTGGAAGTATTACATATGACGATGTATTGAAGATCGAATGCAAAGAGTCCTCAAGTGGGAATTTGAAAAATCAAAATATTGAATTTTCATACACTTCTGAGGGCGAAACGGAGATTTACTTTGCTAAAGGTATAGGCGATATATATTCGGAAGATATTACATGTCAAAACACAAATACGGTTTTAAACGGTGCAGAGACAAAAAATTCGACTTGTGAAAAAGAGTTAGTGGAGATAGTATCTCACAACACGATCTAGTTGTTTATTCGTATCGATCAAGATGAAGAGTTTCATCTTTCTTGATCGATACTACTTTTACCTCAATTTTCTTTTATACACCTTGTGTTACTATCATGCCTAAATCATAAAAAGAGATATAATGGACTATTTCGCAAAAAGAATTATTCCCTGTTTGGATGTTGATAACGGTCGAGTCGTAAAAGGTGTTAATTTTGTCGGACTTCGTGATGCCGGTGATCCTGTTGAAGTTGCAAAAAGATACAATGAAGAGGGAGCTGACGAGATTACATTTTTGGATATAACGGCAAGTCATCAAAATAGAGATACTATCGTTCATATAGTTGAGGAAGTTGCAAAAGAGGTTTTTATACCTTTGACTGTTGGCGGAGGTATCCGAAAACTTGATGATATATATAATTTATTAAATGTCGGTTGTGACAAAGTGAGTATAAATTCGGCGGCTGTCAAAAATCCGAATTTTATCAACGAGGCTTCTAAAAGATTCGGTTCTCAGTGTATAGTTGTGGCGATTGATGCAAAAAAAACTGAAGATAGTTGGCATATTTATTTAAACGGAGGTCGTATAGATACGGGTATAGACGCGATAGAATGGGCTAAAGAGGTTTATGACAGAGGAGCCGGAGAGATTCTTTTAACGTCTATGGATGCTGACGGTACAAAGGCCGGTTTTGACAATGCTTTAAACGCCTCTGTAAGTAATGCCGTTTCTATACCGATCATCGCTAGCGGTGGTGCAGGAAATATGGAACATATAAAAGACGCGTTTACATTAGGTCAAGCCGATGCCGCCCTAGCCGCTTCTATTTTTCATTTCAAGGAGATTGACATATCTGACTTGAAACAATATCTTCATGATCACAATATTCCGGTCAGGATATAGAGATGTTCGTATGTGCCGGAAACAACGAAACATTTCATTTTGCTACCCCTATCGGCGTAGGTTTGATCGAGTCGGCTATGAATTTAACCAGACTTTCTCTCTTTAATAAGCCGGAGTTTTTAATCTTTGTAGGTAGTGCCGGAAGTTACGGAAAACATTCAATCTTTGATATAGTGGAGTCTTCGATAGCATCTAATATAGAGCTTTCATTTTTGGAAAATAGAGCATATACACCTTTGGATAATGTTATAGAAGCATACAAAGAGGATAAAGATGTTTCACATGAAACCAAAGAAATCGTAAATTGCAGTAATTATATATCCACCGATTTCGAATTGGTTCAAAAATATAGAAAATACAACATAGAACTTGAAAATATGGAGTTTTTTTCGGTTTTGAGAATTTCACAGGAATTTTCCATACCTGTACTAGGTATTTTCGTTGTTACGAATTATTGTAATAATAATGCGCACAAAGATTTTGTCGCAAATCATGAAAAAGCGAAAAATATTTTAAGTGAATTTCTATTTAATAAATATAAAGAACTGAAAAAATGAAAAAATTTATACTCGATTATACGAAAGAGGAGTTATCACAAAAAGTAAGTCCCTCTTTTCGTGCAAAACAGATATTCGGCTGGATATATCAAAAAAACGTCGATACATTTGAGCAAATGCTAAATCTTTCGAAACCTTTAAGAAAAGAACTCGATGAGAAATTCTCGTTGTCGATGTTAGAGATTGTCAAAAAAGAGACAAGTATGGACAAAAGCGTAAAATATCTTTTTAAATCGAAAGACAATGCGACAATAGAGTCGGTATTGTTGCCGATGAAAGAGAAGGTGGTGGATAATAACGGCGACACGAAAAAAGAGGCGAAATATACTATATGCATCTCTAGTCAGGTCGGATGCAAAATAGGGTGTTCGTTTTGTTTAACGGCTAAAGGAGGTTTCAATCGAGATTTAAGTGCCGGTGAAATCGTCGAACAGGTTTTGAAGATCAAAAAAGATAATTTTATCGAGTACAATAGACGTGTGAATATTGTATATATGGGAATGGGTGAACCGCTGGACAATCTTGACAATGTCGTAAAAGCGGTAAAAATTTTAAGCGATCCGGACGGATTGGCTATCGGCGCAAGACGACAGACTATATCAACTAGCGGACTCAGTCATCAGATAGAGAGATTGGGCAAGATGGATCTTGGCGTCTTATTGGCCATATCTCTTCATGCGGTGGATGATAAAACCAGAGAAGAGTTGATGCCCATAAATAGGGCATACAATATAAAGTCGATTATAGATGCGGTGAAAAACTTTCCTATAGACCAGCGTAAAAGGGTAATGTTCGAATATCTTGTTATAGATTCTTTAAACGACGGTCAGGATAGTGCGAAGAAACTAGTTAAGCTGTTGCACGGTATCAGGGCAAAAGTTAATTTGATCTATTTCAATCCCTACCCTGGTTCGAAATTTGCGCGACCTAGCGAAAATACAATGGAAAAATTCAAAAAATATTTAAACGATCATGGCGTAATTTGCACTATTCGAAAATCAAAAGGATTAGATATTAGCGCAGCTTGCGGTCAATTGAAGGAGAAAACATCATATGAGTTGGATTGATATCATACAAATCGTTTTTTTAGCTGTCGTTGCTATTGTAGGACTTTACGGGATTATAAAAGTTGTTTTCAGTGATTAGAGCTCTGAAATTATATTTTGAATAAATAATGTATTCGTTTTTGTACTTAAAATTTATCCAATTAGCATGAAGCATTAATCTCGATGCGCCTGTTAGTTTTATTCTCTCCTTTTTAGATAACAATCCGTCAAGATAGTCGGATGCTACTTTTACGTTTGTGCCGTATAGCGGATCGCCGAGAATGGGATGTTTCACATGAAACAGATGAATTCTTATTTGATGTTGTCGTCCGGTAAGAGGTAAAGCTTCGACGAGTGTAGTATCTAAACTTGGAAAATATTCTACAGGTTTAATAAAGGTTTGAGAACTTTTTCCATTTTTGTCGATGTTAACCTTTAACTTAATTTTTGAAAAATCGATATTTTTTTTAATCGGCTCATCGATCAAAACTTCTCTGCTCATTTTGCCCTTAACAAACGCGAGGTAACCTTTTTTTATCTCTCTATTTTCAAATGAAATTTTCATAGAACGTTGTGCTTTTGTATTTTTCGCCGCAACTAAAATGCCGCTTGTCTCCTTATCAATCCTGTGGGTTATGTTGGCATCGGAGCCAAAAAGGTATTTTACCTCATGTGTCATAGAATAAGAGCTATCCTTACCGGTAGGATGAACTAATACACCGGTAGGCTTGTCGAAAATGGCAATATCGGCGGTTTGAAAAATAGGCCTTATGTTGTTTGTGGTAGGGTTGAACTCTACGATCTCGACAATCCCCTTGATAAAAGCCGATTTTTTAACCAAAACATGACCGTTAACGATAACCTTTTTTCTGTCAATGAGACGCTGTGCATCTTTCATACTATAACCTAGTTCATCGATTAAAAACTTAAAAGCTTTAATTTTTCTTGGAAGTTGATACTGCTTTAATTTATATGACAAAATTAATACCTTTTTAACAGATTTTAAATTCAGTTGTTATAGTATATCACCTGAACCTTCTGAAGAATTATTTTTTACGAATTGTCGATAATTTTTTAGAAGGTTCGTAATAAAATATAGAGCTACATTATCTCAAATATTCTATAAAAACTACTCATGACACAGGAATTGAAATGATAGAGAGATACGCACGAAACGAAATGAAAGAAAAATGGACACAGCAAGCTAAATATGACGCATGGCTGAAGGTCGAAAAAGCTGCCGTAAAAGCATGGAATAGACTAGGTTTGGTACCTGATGAAGATTGTAAAAAAATAGTAGAAAACGCATCGTTTGACATAGATAGGATAGATGAAATAGAAAAAACGACAAAACATGACGTAATCGCGTTTTTGACGAGTGTCTCGGAAACGTTAGGTGAAGAGAGTAGGTGGGTTCACTACGGTATGACTAGCTCCGACTGTATAGATACCGCGGTGGCTCTTCAAATGAGAGATTCTCTTGAAATTATCATAAAAGATCTGAAAACTTTGATGGAGTCTATCAAAAAAAGAGCATATGAACATAAAATGACTCTAATGGTCGGAAGAAGTCACGGTATTCATGGTGAACCTATAACGTTCGGATTGGTGTTGGCCGTCTGGTATGATGAGATGAGAAGAAATCTTGAAAATCTTCAACAGGCTATGGAGATGATATCCGTCGGTAAAATAAGCGGTGCTATGGGAAATTTCGCTCATGCGCCTATGGAACTTGAGGAGTATGTTTGTGAAGAGCTAGGATTGAAACCGGCACCCGTATCAAATCAAGTTATACAAAGAGATAGATATGCAAATCTTATGAATGCTCTCGCCCTGCTCGCTTCGTCTTGTGAAAAGATAGCGGTAGCTGTTAGACATTATCAGCGAACGGAGGTTTATGAAGCCGAAGAGTTTTTCGCAAAAGGTCAAAAAGGCTCCTCCGCTATGCCTCACAAAAGAAATCCGGTTCTTACTGAAAATATCACCGGACTTTGTAGAATGATAAGATCCTATGCAATGCCGGCTATGGAAAACGTGGCTTTATGGCATGAAAGAGATATAAGTCATTCGAGTGTTGAGAGGTTTGTCTTGCCTGACGGTTTCATAACGACTGATTTTATGCTAAATCGCTTAAATGGCGTGATCGAAAAATTGGTGGTATATCCTGAAAACATGATGAAAAATCTAAACCTTACGGGCGGATTGGTTTTTTCACAGAGAGTTTTGCTCGAGCTTCCTAAACTAGGACTTTCAAGGGAAGAATCGTATAAAATAGTACAAAGAAACGCAATGAAAGTATGGAGTGATCTTCAGCGGGGCAAATCCGCTTTGAATAAAAAGGGGGAATCTTTGTATCTTCAATATCTTCTAAATGACGAAGAGCTTAGGGAGAAACTTTCACAAGAGGCTATAAGAGAGTGTTTTGACTACGATTACTACACGAAAAACGTAGATAAAATTTTTGATAGGGTTTTTAAATAATGACAAGCAAAATGATAACCGTTACCAAAAGAAGCGGGAGAATCGAACCGCTTGATATCACTAAAATTCAAAAATATACGGGGGAGGCGGTCGAAGGACTAAAAAATGTCAGTCAAAGTGAATTGGAACTTGATGCGAAAATCCAATTTAGAGATAAAATAACGACAAAAGAGATACAACAAACTCTAATCAGCACGGCCGTTGATAAAATAGACGTAGATAGACCGGATTGGACATTTGTAGCTGCGAGACTTTTTTTGTACGATCTATATCATAAAGTGAGTAGATTTA
Organism: uncultured Sulfurospirillum sp.; assembly: GCA_964573205.1. GTDB lineage: Bacteria > Campylobacterota > Campylobacteria > Campylobacterales > QNZT01 > QNZT01. The sequence goes on from CAZNIT010000028.1 coordinate 44,395, forward strand.
CGGGATATACGACACTTAGAGAGTATTTTGAAAGAGGGGAAAAAGAAGGCAGAATCGTATTGGGGTTGAAAGAGAAGTATGATCTTGAGGATCTTGATAAATATATAAAACCGCAAAGAGATTTACAATTTACTTATCTTGGTGTAAGAACCCTTTATGATAGATATCTTTTAAAAGATAAAAAAGGAAACCCAATCGAACTTCCTCAACACATGTTTATGGCTATCGCGATGTTTTTGGCACAAAATGAATTTAATCCTCAAGATTGGGCGAAAAAGTTTTACGATCTTATATCGAAATTTGAAGTGATGCTAGCCACTCCCACCCTTTCAAATGCCAGGACTCCGAGGCATCAGCTTAGCTCTTGCTATATAGGGAGTACACCTGACAATATAGAGGGGATATTCGACGGTTACAAAGAGATGGCGCTCTTGAGTAAATTCGGTGGTGGAATAGGCTGGGATTGGTCGAAGGTCAGAGGACTTGGAAGTTCTATAGACGGTCATAAAAATGCGGCCGGTGGGATAGTGCCTTTTTTAAAAATTGCAAACGATGTGGCGATAGCCGTAGATCAACTAGGAACCAGAAAAGGAGCTATTGCTGTCTATGTCGAACCTTGGCACATAGATATACTCGATTTTCTCGATCTTAAAAAGAACTCCGGAGAAGAGCGAAGAAGAGCGCATGATCTGTTTCCCGCTCTTTGGATAAACGATATTTTTATGAAAAGAGTGGAGGAAAACGGTGTGTGGACGCTGTTTGATCCGCTTGATACTCCGGATTTGCCCTCATTGTACGGAGATGAATTCGAAAAAAGATTTTTAGAGTATGAAAACGACGAGACGATCATAAAGGAAAAAATTAACGCTAAAGATCTATGGAAAAAGATACTTTTGAGCTATTTTGAAACAGGCAATCCTTTCTTGTGTTTCAAAGATAGCGCTAACAGATCGAACCCCAACAGTCATAAAGGTGTCATAAGGAGCTCGAATCTTTGTACTGAAATTTTTCAAAATACCGATCCTAATTATTATGAGGTGAAACTGACTTTTGAAGACGGTTCCGTTTTGCTGCTTGATGAAGAGGAAGATGTGGCGGTTGATGCAGGAGTAGTCAAAAAAGCTAAAAAAATTACGGCTCTTGATAGCATAAACGGTAAAAAAGTATATATTGTCGAAAAAGAAAAACATGACGGTAAAACGGCGGTATGTAATTTAGCTAGTATAAATCTCTCTAAAGTGAATACTAAAGAGGATATAGAAAGAATTATGCCCGCGGCGGTAAGAATGTTGGACAATGTTATTGATCTAAATTTTTATCCGCTGGATAAAGTGAAAAAGACAAACGCAAAAAGCAGATCTATCGGTTTGGGAGTGATGGGAGAAGCTCAGATGCTGGCACAACAAAAGATAAAATGGGGAAGTGACGAGCATTTGATGAAGATAGATGAGGTTATGGAGATTATAAGTTACAATGTAATAAAAGCGTCGTCGAATCTAGCTCTCGAAAAAGGTTCGTATCCCGATTTTGAGGGATCCAATTGGTCAAAAGGAATTTTCCCGATAGACGTAGCCAACGAAGAGGCGAAACGGCTAGTTGATAGAGGAGGGCTTTTTGGATATACGTACAATTGGCAAAAACTCAGAGAAAAAGTTAAAAAAGACGGTATGAGAAACGGTTATCTCATGGCTATCGCCCCTACTAGTTCGATATCTATTTTGGTTGGAACGACACAAGCTATAGAACCGGTTTATAAGCGAAAATGGTTTGAAGAGAATCTAAGCGGTATGATTCCGGTTGTAGCTCCTAAACTCGATGCCGAAAATTGGCAATACTATACGCCGGCATACGATCTTGATCAAAGAGTGCTCATAAAAGCCGGAGCGGTTCGACAAAAATGGATAGATCAAGGACAAAGCCTTAATATATTTTTGACGCTTGATAAAGCTAGTGGTAAATATCTTAACGATATTTATATGTTAGGATGGAAACTCGGTCTTAAATCCACTTATTATTTACGCAGTCAGTCGCCGGATAGCGAAAGTAGCGTAGCGGACAGAAGTATGGAGTGTCTTAGTTGTCAGTAAAAATAATTGGATTAGATTACATTATATTTCTTTAAATATATTAAAATTTAAATTAATTTAAATATGATATAAAATTTACTACAATATCCACGCATAGCTCTGCCTTGAATTTTGTCTCGAACATGCAGAGCACACGAGTGCAAAGGAGTATTTGTAGAGATGAATAGTAAATTGATAATGTTCTTAGGAACCGTACTGAGCGCTTTGGTGATATATCTATGTATTTATTATAAAAAAGATGAGATATCGCTGCTGCTTGGTGTAGGAACGACGCCGACAACGTACAAAAGTATAGATTTTAAACAGAACAAAAACGCAACCGAGCCTAACGAGATAGAAGAAATAGCACAGACAAAAGAGGTGACCAAAGCGGAAAACGTCGCCATAAAAGAGCAGCCGCCGCAAGAAGAAATAGTTGAGACGAAAGCAGTAACCGAAAAATCGGATCCCGCGTTCGGATTGATGATAGGTGATATTACCAAAATAGTCGGTATGCTTTCGCCAAGAGATAGATCGAAAGCTCTGATAAACTATATAAACGAATATTGTAAAAATAGTGAGTGCGATAAAGATATAAGATACAGTGAAGATATAAAAGACGTAATTTGGCAAAAAGGCATAGTTAAACTTATAAAATTTTTAAAAGAAGAGAATATTGAAAAAGGATCTATCTTTATAAATAGCAATGTTTTAAAAGTCGAGGGCGAGATAACATCTATTGATCAAAAAGACAGATTAAGCTCTATATTGACATCATTGAAAAACGACGGATTGGAAGTTATAGACCAAAGTGTGGAATTGTTGACAAATACGAAACAAAAAGAGAATACGAAACGAAAAAAAGAAGAGATTGTCGAAACCGTCGAAAAAACAAGGCTTAACTCTTCTGAAAACTCGATTAGAAAAGATATAGAAAATATATTGTCCGAGAATTCTATCGAGTTTGATTCTAAAAGTGGCGAACTCACTAAAAATGGCAAAGAGATATTGGATAAAATTGTGAAAATCTTGGAAAATTCGAATACGACGAAGATAGAGATAGCGTCGTATTCTCAAAAAAGCGACGATGATATATTTGAAAAAGTTATAAGTCAAAAACGAGCCGATATCGTGAAAAAATATATAAACAAAAATTTGGTAATAGATATCGTGTCGAAGGGATACGGTGCGACGGATTTTAAATATATGGAAAATCCTCAAGATTTGCGTAACAAACGAATAGAAATTAGAATTTTAAAATAAAGGTAATCATATGGAAGCGATAACGATAATTGTAATGAAGATGTTAATTTGTTTGCTGGTTGTTTTGTTGATAGGTTCTCTTTTTGGCTATCTGTTCGCCAAGGCGAGAACAAAAGAATTTTATGAAGATAAGATGGATGCGTTACAGGAGTTGGGTGAAGCTAAAGCCAGACGATTGGAAGCTGTAAACGCCAAATACGGAAACCTGGAAGTAGAATATAAAAGACTCAAAAACAGGTGGATCGAACATGAAAAAGAGATGGAAAATCATACTTCAAAAGAGAAAGAGCTTAAAGATGAAGTGACAAAATTAAAAAGTGAAAACGAGGAGATAAACAATTATATGAAGAATCTCGAAAAAGATTTTTCAAAAAAAGAAGAACAGATCATAAACTCCAACAACGAACTGGAACAACTTAGAAAAGATCAAGAAGAGATGCTTCAAGAGCTTGAAAAAATAAAAAAAGAGTTAGAAACTTATAAAAAGAAATCCTTGAAAGATCAGGAGTTGATCAAAAAACTCGAAGAAGAGTCCGTTCAAAAAGAAGAACATATAAAAAATGCGACCGACGCTATGTTGGAACTCCAACAAAAAGTCGATCTGTTGACTGCGGAGAAAGAGACTTTCGAAAAAGATGCCAGACAGTTGAAAAATATCGTGGAAGAGCGTGACGACTATGTAAAGCAGACTAAGAACTTGACGGATAAATTAACCTCTTTGGAGAAAGAGAAAGGGTTGTTAACGCTTAAAGTGCAAGAGTTGAAAAACAGACTTTCAAACAGTGAAAAAAGAGCCGACGATACGAAAATTGAAGAAGAGATATTCGCCTCGTTAAAAGATATAAAAACTCATTTAAGCGAAGAAAGTGCGCAATTGACGACGCAAGCCAAAGCTGAAATCATGGAAGAGATCGAACAGTTTGAAGAAAAAATCCAAAAAGGTGATGAAAAGAAATCCGTTCTTGGTTTTGCAAAGAGTATTTTATCGAAATTGAAAAAATAGATAAATCAGTATAAACTAGGGTAAAATAGATTATAATTTGCTCACGTATGGAGTGAATTGTGATTAATTTTATAGCAAAATCGGAAGAGTTAAAGAAGATTGTCAAAAGCCTCTCTCTGATCAAAAATTTTTTCGTATCCTCTTTATTGATCGGAGAAGAGAGTATAGGTAAAAAGACTTTGGCAAAGCATATTCTTCCTCAAGCAGTGGTTGTAAGCGGTGAAAATTTAAATAAACTACTTGAATCTCTCGAACAAAGTGAAGAACTCATAATAACGGATTTTGAAAAAATTTCCAATTACGGCTCTTTGAATTTCGATAATAAAAGAGTAATTGCCACAGCCAAATATCAGCCTAAAGATATTCATGTAGATGAACTTTTCGGTTATATATACGAAATCAAACCGCTGCGATATCGACTTGAAGATGCAAAAGCGCTAGCGGAGCTATTTTATAAAGAGGCCAAAGAGACGTTGTGTTTGGATAACGACGTCGCTTTTGAAGCGAATAGACTCGATCTTAGTCAAAATGGTAAATCGCTGAAAAAATATGTTTATAAAGAGTTGATTCAAAGCCAAATGGATGAAAAAGATCTGCTAAATCTTATGTATAAATATTTATATGATAATTTAGAGGGAGACAACGACTATAAAAAATTTCTCTATTTGTACGAAAAACCGCTCTTGGAAGCGGGATTGAAGAGATACGGTTCACAACTCAAACTCTCGGCGATTTTGGGTATAAACAGAAATACGCTTCGTAAAAAGGTCAACGAGTATGGCTTATGACGATTATAAATTTTTTATAGAAAACGACAACAATCCGTTTATACTTTTCAGTGCCGATAAAAAAATAGTTTATTTAAATATCGCGGCCGAATTTTTGCTCGGAAAAGTATCTAAAATAGAGATATACGATCTTTGTCTGTCTCATGCACCGAAAGAGTACGGTTCGAAAATGACATATATGGATCTGAAATATGACGATCTTACCTATTACGGTATTACGGTCGGATATCAGGACGACGATTATATAGGCATAAGATTGTATCAGAGAGTGAAAAATCGCCAAATGAGCGCAAAAGAGTTAAGTAAATACGTACTTACGGATATAAATACTCTGTTAGAGACGTTTATAAGTCTTTTGACGATAAAAAACGATTATAAAATCAAACTCATAACCGATATGGACATACCTGAGTTTAAAATTTCTCAAAACGACTTTTTTAAGATTTTAAGAAAATGCTTCGATACTTTCGATCCTGCCGAAAGTCTTTTTATTACATTGAAAATGAGAGTCGGTGAATTCGTCTATGTAAAGAATAAGAGATGCCAGCTCGTAAAACTTGAGATAAGATCGAAAAGAAGAGACCAAACTCATGATATGGATATAGATAAATTATGTGAAGATAACTATATAGATTATCTATCCGAAAAAGAGAGAATAAGGTTAATCATACCTATGCTTAAATGATTTTTTGGAAAAAAGAGCTAAAAAAGCCGTTAAAGCCGCAACGGCGGAACTGAGAAAAAGGTATTTTCCATAAAAATAACCTGCGACTAAAGATCCGAAAAAACCTCCTAATCCGAATCCGATACCGTAATAAAATTGAGCGGCTAGTTTTTTATTCTCATAAATCTTATACAGGTAGCTGATCATAGCGCTGTGGTAGAGTGCGAAACTAAACGCATGTAAGCTTTGTGAAAAAAAGACGATATATAAATTATCCGGAAAAAGAAAAAGAAGAAGCCATCTTATAACCGTTATGAATATCGTAAATAGTATAACTTTTAGGAGATCGTATTTTAAAAAAACGGTTTGATAATAAAATAGTAAAATTTCGCAAATAACTCCGAATGTCCATAAATAGCTGATAGTAGTGAGAGTAAGAGAGTGTTCGCTTTCGTATATCGTAAAAAAACTGTAAAACGCTCCGAAACTAAGCTGCATCAAAAAGATCGATATCCATAAAGGTAAATCCTTGTATAGATCGAATCCGTTTGACCCGTTTTCGCCTTTTGTAGAAAAAAGGCTTTTTTCTTTTGAAATGAGATAAGCGAAAAACACGCTAAATAGTATGGTAACGGATGCAAAATGAAGCCCCATATAGTTGTCGTCAAGTAGCTTCGATAAAAATAGGGCGACAAGTATGAAGCCCAGTGAACCAAAAAGCCTCGATTTTCCGTAAAACTCCTTTTTTAGATGCTCTAACGCATAAGTCTCTATATATGGCAATACAAGCCCTGTAGAGACTCCATATACGACATTTGAAATCGAAAAAAGATAGAAATTTTCAAGTGTGAGATAAAACAGCGCTATGGTTAATATCATAAATAGAAGCGAAATGTGAAGAACTCGTTTTGTAAGTTTGAAATGTTTTAAAAAGAAAAAGGGTGTTATAAAACGCATCAAAGGAGATATTGAAAATATCACTCCTATCTGAAGAGGTGTATATCCGACATTTTGTAAAATTTTAGGTAAGAAGATGACATATACGCCGATTAATGAAAAATAAAAAAAGAAAAAAGCCGAAATATTGAAAAAGCGGCTCTTCATGAGTCGATTTTTACGATCGATGTTCCGCTTAGTAGATCATGTAGCGATCTTTTGTCCTTTCTGAATATGGATATGAACAATCCGAAAATCGACAAGAGAGTGAGATTGAAAAATAAAAACCTCAAAATCGATAAAATAAAACCTGGTTTTTCTCCGGTTTGATTGTCTATTACTTTTAAATCGTATGCTTTAAGTCCGGGAGTTTGTCCCGTTTTGATATAAAAAATAGTAACGATACCGCCAAGAAGTAAAAGTATATAGCTCCAAGCCAAAAGTTTGTGGCTTCCGACACCGCCGTCGCCTTTGAGTCCGTCGAAGAGTAGATAGATAACGAGATAAAAAACGGGCATAGCCAATAAAAAAGAGTCGGTTATAAACGCTTTTATGCGATCGAAAATAGACGCGTAAACAAATTTTTGTTCGTTACTCTTTTTATCGGATCTTTTTTTTCCATTTTTAGGCGGTATTCTATTTTGTTTTACATCTCTCCAGCGCATAAATTACCTCAAAATTCTTGGAAGAGTGATACCTGTTTGTGCTTGGTATTTTCCTTTTTTATCGGCGTATGTTATTTCACACTCTTCATCCCCCTCAAAAAATAGAACCTGAGCTATTCCTTCGTTTGCGTAAATTTTTGCCGGAAGAGGAGTAGTGTTTGATATCTCTATCGTGATATGTCCTTCGAAAGCCGGTTCGAAAGGTGTTACGTTGACGATGATGCCGCATCTGGCGTAAGTACTTTTACCAAGGCAGATAGCAAGTACGTTTTTCGGCATACGAAAATATTCGACCGTTCTTGCGAGCGCGAAGGAGTTGGGAGGAACTATCGCTACATCCGCTTCTATGTCTATTACGTTTGCGTCATCGAAATTTTTCGGATCGACTACGGTGGAGTTGACATTCGTAAATATCTTGAATTCTCTTCCCACTCTTATATCGTAACCGTAACTGCTCAGACCGTAACTTACGACATTTTGACCGATCTGTTCTTCGCAAAACGGATCGATCATCTTCTCTTTCAGAGACTTTTCTCTGATCCATCTATCGGATTTTAACCCCATGTTTACTCTTTGTTCTTTTTCAAAGATTATAACACACGATCTATTAAGTGAAAAATCGACGATAAAAACACCGCTTTAAATAGAATCTAAAGTGCCCGTTATTATCTTTTTTTCGTTATTATTATGCAAACGTTTAGGAGATTTCATGAAACATAGTGAGATAAAAGAGCTGATATCCATATTTGACGAAAGTGATGTGACAAAACTAAAAATCAACGACAAAGAGTTTTCATTAACGCTTGAAAAAGCAACTCCAGCCGCCGCACCAGCTGCACAACCTGTTCAAACCGCAATTGCCGCACCAGCCGCTCATACGGATGTCGAATCCCCTCAACAAACCGAAAATACGGATGAGGCGACGATTACTATAAATTCACCCATGGTAGGTACCTTTTATGTGGCTCCCAGTCCGGGTTCCGCACCTTTTGTAAAGCTTGGCGATAAGGTTTCAAAAGGTCAGACGATAGGAATTATAGAAGCGATGAAGATCATGAACGAGATAGAAGCCGAGTTTGACGCGAAGATAGTGAAGATGCTTATAGAAGACGGACAACCGGTGGAGTTTGGGACTCCTCTTTTTGAAGTGGAGAAAATTTGATGTCGATAGAGAAAATTCTTGTTGCGAATAGAGGCGAGATAGCGCTTAGAGCGATTCGAACTATAAAAGAGATGGGGAAACAGGCGATAGCCGTCTATTCTCAAGCCGATAAGGACGCTCTGTATCTTGAATACGCCGACGCTTCCATCTGTATAGGAAAAGATAGGTCGGATCAGAGTTATCTTAATATTCCGGCTATTATTTCTGCTGCGGAAGTGAGTGAGTGCGATGCGATATTTCCCGGGTACGGATTTTTAAGTGAAAATCAAGACTTTGTGGAAATATGTAAATATCACGGCATAAAATTTATAGGACCTGATGTTTCTGTTATGGAGCTTATGAGTGATAAATCAAAAGCAAAAGATGTTATGAAACGGGCGGGAGTACCGGTGATTCCAGGAAGCGAAGGCGCATTAAGCAATGCGGAGGAAGCCAGAAAATTAGCGAATGAGATGGGATACCCCGTCATAGTAAAAGCCGCTGCCGGAGGCGGTGGAAGAGGAATGAGAAAGATTGAGAGCGAAGATGAGGTGGAAAATGCGTTTTTAGCGGCATCTTCCGAAGCTTTAAGCGCTTTTGGCGACGGCACTATGTATATGGAAAAGTTTATAGAAAATCCGCGACATGTCGAAGTGCAGATTTTGGCCGATAGCCATGGAAACGTCGTGCATTTGGGAGAAAGAGACTGCTCTTTGCAAAGAAGACACCAAAAACTCATAGAGGAATCGCCGGCGGTCGTTTTGAATGAAAAAAAGCGAAAACAACTTCATCAAGCGGCTGTAAAAGCCGCCGAATTTATAAAATATGAAAATGCGGGGACATTTGAATTTTTAGTGGATAAAAACGGTGATTTCTATTTTATGGAGATGAATACCAGACTTCAAGTGGAACATCCCGTAAGTGAAATGGTAAGCGGTATAGATATAATAGAATGGATGATTAGAATCGCCGAAGGCGAAGAGCTTTTTTCACAAGAGAGTATCGAATTAAGAGGTCATGCCATCGAATGTAGAATAACGGCGGAAGATCCGAAAAAATTTATTCCAAGTCCGGGAAAAATAACAAAATGGATAGTTCCCGGCGGTAGAAACGTAAGGATAGATTCTCATGCATATCAGGGATATACGGTTCCTCAATACTATGATTCGATGATAGGCAAACTCATAGTTTGGGATAGAGATAGGGACAAAGCTATAGCGAAAATGAGAGAGTCTTTAAGAGAGTTTCAAGTTGAAGGAATAAAAACGGTTATAGACTTTCACTCCGAAATGATGGATAATCCTGACTTTCAAACCAACAATTTCGATACCAACTATCTCTCATGAAAGAGATAATTCTGGTTCGCCACGGCGAACCGGATTTTACTCCTCCTCTTAAAATAAGCGGCAAGGAGATTCCTAAGCTTTTAAAAAAATATAACGAAGCTCCTTTGACGAATAGATCTATACCGCCAAAGAGATTAAGGTTTTTAGCTCATAATTCGATCGTAATATGCAGCGATTTGCCAAGATCCGTTCAAAGCGCGAAAAGATGCGGAGTAAATCCCGATATAGTCGATCCTCTTTTTGAAGAGTCTATCCCTCCTCATTTTCAAAACGATCTATTTAGACTATCGCCTAAAAATTGGCTTATTTTTTCCAGAATTGTGGGGTTTATCGGTTTCTCAAACAACGGTGAATCGTTTATCCATACAAAAAAGAGAGCAAAGAGAGCGGCCGATATATTGATAAAAGAGTCTAAAAAAAATAGGGTTTTGCTATTTGGACATGCGTTGTTTAATATTTTTATAGCAAGAGAACTCATAAAAGCCGGTTTTATCGGTAAAAGAGTTCCCGCAAAAAAGTATTGGGAGTTCGGAAATTACCGTCTTTTATAAAATATAGGTCATATATCGCATCTAAAGTCTATATTGTCATCAAGCGTTATTCTCTCTTCCTGTACATATGTTTTTATACCAAGATTTTTATCTTCGAACATTATTTTGGTTTTAATCGTTCCCTCGAGCGTGGCGGGACAATAATTTATACGATAAAAACTACTATTGTATAAAATCTCCTCGTATGTTTGAGTGAAAGCGCTTTGTATGTTTTCCTGTGAAGCCTCGAAATGGTGGTTTTCACCGCTGATTTCAGCGAGCGTTTTGTTGTCGGCGTTTCCTATTCCTATGGTATAGTATTGAATTTGATCTTTTAGCGATTTCAACATCTCTTTTTTAGTGACTATCTCGGCTAAGTCTCTTCCGTCGGTAAAGATGACGACCGAACCTATCTCGAAACCGTTTTGATTTTCACAATCCGTCCAAGAGCATACTTTTTCTCCGCTTTGTTCAACCGCACCGTATAGGTTTGTGGAGTTGTATCCTTTTAGATATGTATTAACGAAATAGGGATCTTGAAGTTGTTTTACCGCATTTTTCAATATGGTTAAATTAGCGGTTGGAAATTCCGTCTGAGCGCTTAATGGTAAAATGGATTTTTTTGAGTTAAAATAGTATATGGCTATCTCGAAAGCTCCGTTTTTGATGATATTGTCTATAAATTCGTTACTAGATCTTATGAGCTGATTACATACGCTATTGCTATTTTCGTCACTGCATCCGCCTTCTAGGATGGAGCCCGAAAGATCCAACAAAAGAAGTATCTTGCTTTTTACCGCATTATTCGTCTTTTGGACGCTGATAACGCTTTCATCTTTTATTTTGCCGTTTTCTATCAAAGCGTAATGATTTGAATCTTCAAGCAGATCCACCCGTTCATAAGATATCGGTTTGTTGACGGTTTTTACTATTACTTGGAAATGTCCTCCGTCGATGTTGTCATTCGCGACGAAGCGGCTTTTTTTGACGGTTATAAATTGAAGTTTTCCGTATGATTTCGTTCCTATTGACGAGTCGCCTTCATCGGCTATTCTTCCGCAACCGACCAGAAGTAGAAAAATAGTTATAAAAACTGCTGTTTTTGACATGAATATTCCTTCTTAAGGCTTTCTTATGACTTTGATATTGGCTTCCGATTTTTTCTTTTCGAAGTAAGAGATCAGATTTGCCTGTTCCTGCTCTTTCATCAATCTTAAAAAGATATTTTGTTTTACTTGATCGTAAGAAGCCGTTACGGGGCTACCTTTTTTGAGTATAAAAAACATAGCCGCATTTTCTCCGAGATTTACGATAGGCGTAAAAGATCTGACGGGAGTTCGTAAAAGAAACTGTACGAGTTGAGGATTCGTTTTTTTTGGATCTATCGTTTTTGTCGTAATCTTTACATTCGGTAGTACAAGCATCGGCCTCATTTGAATGGCTTGAAGAGCTTTGGGATCTTTTGAACTGTACTCTTGAATTTTTATCTTTCCGGCAACCGTAAAATCTTGCTTGTGTTCGTTGTAGAAATTTCTCATCTCCTCCTCGGTCGGTTTTCTCATTTTTCCTTCCAAGATTCTTTGGTAGAGTTTCTCTTTTTTTATGATTCTTTCTATATCTTTTTTCAAAGAAGCAAGACTTTTTCCCTCTTTTTGGAGAGCTTTTTCAAATTCGCTGCCGCTTAGATTGTTCTGTTTGGCTATTTCCGCGATTCTGGTTTCTATCTCTTTTGGCGTTGCGAATATTCCGAGTTTTTGAATTTGCTCTTGCTCTATTCTTTCTTGGATGAGAGAGTTTACCGCATCCTCTTTTGAAATCTTTTGTTGGGCGCTTAGTTTTTGAATCTCGTAAACGGTAATAGGATTTGAGTTGACCGTAAGTGCCACCGCCGCGATAGTTTTAGAAAATAGAGGTATCACGCTTAGTGCAAAAACTAAAAAATATTTTATCATGGTTAAAATTCCTTGCATTAACTCTGCTTGAAGATTATAACACATTATGCTAAAATTGCTCCAAAAAGGTATATTTATGATTACTACTCGTTTTGCTCCGAGTCCTACCGGATATTTGCACATCGGAGGTCTTAGAACAGCGCTATATAGCTACTTGTGGGCGCGAAAAAACAGCGGTAGATTTCTGCTTCGAATTGAAGATACGGATCTTAGAAGAAACTCGAAAGAAGCCGCCGAGGCGATTAGAGAGGCTTTTAAATGGGTAAAACTTTCGTTCGATGACGAAATATTTTACCAATCGCAAAGATTCGATATATATAAAAAATATATAAAACAACTTCTCGATGAAAAAAAAGCTTACCGTTGCTATATGAGCAAAGATGAGCTTGACGAGTTGAGAGCCAAGCAGCAAAGTTTAAAACAAAGACCAAAATATGACGGTAGATATCGTGATTTTCAAGGAACGCCTCCAAAGGGAGTAGAGCCGGTCATTCGTATAAAAGCGCCTATAAATACTATCATATCTTTTCATGACGGCGTAAAAGGTGAAATTTCATTTAATACGGACGATATTTTGGACGACTTCATTATCGCCCGAGCCGACGGAACGCCTACATATAATTTCGTTGTTGCGATAGATGATGCATTGATGGGGATAACGGATGTCATAAGAGGAGACGATCATCTTTCGAACACGCCGAAACAGATCGTTATCTACGAAGCACTAGGTTTTAAAATTCCAAAATTTTATCATGTTCCTATGATCTTGAATCCTAGTGGGAAAAAACTCTCCAAAAGAGACGGCGCTATGGATGTGATGGAGTATAAAAAGATGGGATATCTTCCCGAAGCGTTGTTGAATTTTTTGGTTCGGCTTGGTTGGAGCCACGGCGATCAAGAGATATTTTCGTTTCAGGAGATGCTTGAGCTTTTTGATCCGTCGGATATAAACAAATCGGCTTCCGCGTACAATAGCGAAAAACTTTTGTGGTTAAACGCCCACTATATAAAAAATTCGACATATGAGAGAATTATTGAAGAATTAAGATATTTTGATGTGGATATTCAAGATCATGATAAAAAAGAGATATTGGTAGATGCCTTAAGAGAGAGAGCAAAAACACTTGTAGAGTTTGCCGATATGGCAAAAGCGATATTGAACCGTCCGAAAAACTATGATGAAAAAGCGGTAAAAAAATTCTTAAACGAAGAGTCCTTGGATATATTGTTAAAATATGCCGCATTTTTAAGAATATACGATAAAAAACTTCACCTTCCGGTCGATTTTGAGGAAGCTACAAAAATGTTTATGCAAAAGCATGATCTAAAGATGAAACAGTTGGCACAACCTGTAAGAATAGCGATGGTAGGAACTTCCGTAAGTCCGTCGGTATATGATGTTCTTAGTATCGTCGGATTGGAAGAGATTATTCTAAGAGTTGAAAAACTTGTAAAAAATATAAAAGGTTAAATAAATTGGAACACTTTAAAGAAGAGACGTTAAAATATCATGAACACGGGAAAATAGGAACGCTTATAACAAAACCGTGCAATACCCAAAAAGATCTTTCTATGGCATATACTCCCGGTGTGGCATATCCTTGTCTTGAAATAGAAAAAGATCCGTCGCTTGCATACAAATATACAAGTAAAGGAAATCTTGTTGCAGTTATTACCGACGGAAGTGCTGTACTTGGGTTAGGAAACATAGGAGCGCTAGCCGGAAAACCCGTAATGGAAGGAAAAGCCGTTCTCTTCAAAACGTTTGCGAGTGTTGATGCGGTGGATGTGGAGTTGAATGTTCACACTATTGATGAAATTGTAGAAGTATGTGCGGCAATAAGCGATACGTACGGTGGAATTAATCTTGAAGATATAAAAGCTCCTGAGTGTTTCGAAATAGAAAAAAGGCTTCAAGAGAGGGTAAATATTCCCGTATTTCATGATGACCAACACGGTACCGCTATAATAACCGCCGCGGGACTTTTAAATGCTTTGGAGTTGACTTCTAAAAAAATAGAAGATATAAAAATCGTCATCATCGGTGCCGGTGCGGCCGGAATAGCTAGTGCGAGAATGTATAGAAACCTAGGCGCTAAACATATAGTTCTTGTCGATTCCAAAGGCGTAGTCAGTACGAAAAGAGAGGATTTAAACGAATATAAAGCAGAGTTTGCGATCGATACGAATGACCAAACCCTCGCGGACGCCCTAAAAGGTGCCGATATGATGTTGGGACTTAGCGGTCCTAGAGCGGTTTCTCAGGATATGGTAAAAACTATGGCCAAAAACGCGATAATTTTCGCATGTGCGAACCCTACTCCCGAAATCACGCCTGCCGAGGTCAAAGAGGTCAGAGACGACATAATCGTAGGAACGGGAAGAAGCGACTACCCTAATCAAGTAAACAATGTTCTGGGTTTTCCCTCGATTTTTAGAGGCGCACTTGATGTGGGAGCGAAAAAGATCACGGAAAATATGAAGATAGCGGCCGCAAGAGCTCTTGCCGATTTAGCCAAAGAGCCGGTTCCGTACTATGTAAAAGCGGCGTACAATAATCCCGATCTTGAATTCGGAAAAGATCATATCATTCCCACTCCTTTTAGCAAAGAGGTTATGGTATGGGTGGCGTCCGCAGTCGCAAAAGCGGCATTTGAAGACGGAGTAACGGATTTGAAAGTATGCGATATAGAAAATTACAGAAAACGACTTAGAGAGATAGCGTATCTTGACAGTAAAGAGGATCCGAGACAGTAAATGAGTGTTCAAATATTTGCAACGGGCGGTACGATAGCGAAAAGATACGATGAAATAAGCGGTGAACTTGTATTTGACGAGGATCTTCCTCAAAAGATTTTTAAACGGGCTAGATCAACCGCTTGCTTCGATATCCGCACACTTATGCTCAAAGACTCTTTGGATATGGATGAAATAGATACAGAGGCGATCTACGAAGCCGTACGCGATAGTAATTATGATAGGATTCTTATATTGCACGGTACTGATACGATGGTAGACACAGCACATAAACTAGCTGATATAAAATCTAAAACTATTGTTCTCACTGGAGCTATGATACCTTTTTCCTTTAAAAATTCAGATGCCCTTTTTAACGTAGGTATGGCACTTGGAGCTTTGGAAATACTGGATAAAGGTGTATATATTGTCATGAATGCGAGAATTTTTAGTTACGACGATGTTGTAAAAGATAAAAATAGAGGCGAGTTTACCGTAAAAAAATAGAACCCGTTTAAACTACCGATCAAAGCCGGTTACAAAAAAAAATTTGATAATATGAATAAAACATACTATCAAGGAAAAATCGATGAAATGGAGAGACAGAAAACAAAGCTCTAATGTTGAGGATAGACGATCAAGCTCGGGCGGTGCGGGAGGTTTCAAAATGCCCTCTTTGCAGACTCTACTTTTTATATATCCTCTTGTTAAACCTCTTTTAAAAAGTAAGTTCGGTCTTTTGATCGTTGCGGCGGGCGCTGTAGCTTATATTAGCGGATTCAATCCTTTATCCATCATAGGAGGATCGAGTCAAAATACTCCTACGACAAAAGAGCAACTTGCAAAAGATAACGAAGAAGCGGCTTTTATGTCGACTGTTTTAGCCGATACCGAAGATGTTTGGTCCGCAATTTACAGAAATTCGGGATATACTTACAAACCTCCCAAAATGGTGCTGTATCGTGGAAGTACAAGAAGCGGCTGTGGTTATGCCGACGCTCAAATGGGTCCGTTTTATTGTCCCAACGATCAAAAAATTTATGTTGATTTAGGTTTCTTCGACGAGTTGAAAAACAGATTCGGAGCGACGGGAGATTTTGCTCAAGCGTATGTTTTGGCGCATGAAGTAGGGCACCATATACAAAATCTTCAAGGAACTTTGGAGCAAGTGGAGATGGCCAAGCAAAGAAGTTACGGTAAAGCCGGACAAAACGCTCTTCAGGTAAAGGTGGAGCTTCAGGCGGATTGTTATGCCGGTGTATGGACTCATCATGCTCAAAAAATGAAAAATATGCTTGAAAGAGGCGATATAGATGAAGCACTAAATGCTGCAAGCGCAATAGGTGATGATCATATCCAAAAACAGACTACCGGTTATGTTATGCCCGATAGTTTTACTCATGGCTCATCAAAACAGAGAATGGAGTGGTTTTACAAAGGTCTTAAAAGTGGCGATTTAAGAAGTTGTGATACTTTCAGTGGGTAAGACATTTAAATATATTTCATTTTATGTTATAATTTTTAGATAATTTAAAGGTTATAACATGTATAAAATTTTTCTTTCAGTTGTTGTTTTCCTATTTTTGGGATGCGGCGGCAGCGACTCTTACGAGCCGAACAATAGCGGTTCTTCCGGGGATACGTCTTCCAAGGAAAACGCAAAGTCGCAGGAGACTAAAGATCAGTCCCGACCGCCCGTTTCGGTAAGCGTGGAAAATGTAGAGCAAACTCTTTCGAATATTAAAAACGACGCTCAAAACATCGCTCCTATTCAAGAGAGCGATATGAATTCGGTTGTTTTAGAGCCGTCGGTAAAGCCTTATAAAGAGAGGTCTATAACCGTATATGTTCACGGATACGACAAAGACGGCACATCTTACGATACGGTTTACGGGTACGATGCTTATGATCCTATGCTTGATAAACTGGTCGAATTCACGGGATTTGATACTCTTAAAACGTATGATCCGGAAAATTTTACGAATATAGTGACGATAACTCCCTATTACGGGAGAACGGCTCCTGATTATTATACTCCAAAAGATAAAGAAGATATCGAAAAAATCACTAAAATGTACGGAGGAGGAATTCCTAGATATGCCGCTATAGTAGCAAAATACGCCAGACATGTTATGCGGATTACACAAGCTGAACATGTAAATTTCATAGGTGCGAGTTTAGGTGCTCTAGTCGTAAGATGGATTATAGAGAAAGATGTCGAAAATTTGGCTTCTCAAAGGAAGATACTAAGATGGTTGAGTATTGAAGGGGTTATTCGAGGGAATCAAGTGGCTAGTAATGAAAATCTCGTAAAGTTTGTCAATCTTATTCAAAAACAACCGATCGATGTAAAACATATGAATTACAGTTGGATAGATAAGCATCTTCACTCCCCAAAAGGTGAAGCCGCAAGTTTGTACTATAAGGATATACTCGTTTCGCAGATTAGTTCTACAAGAGCTACCGAACCTTTTAAATGGTTGATGCCCAAAACACCTAACGACGGTTATCAGGCGTTCAAAGATACTTACTTCAAAACTATAGCTGACAACGTCAAGTTTGACGGTAAAGATTTCGCTCATACCGTCTTTCATCAAAGTCATTTGGGAATTAAAAAAGATCTTGGTGCTTGGGCGAGCGTAGCTACGTTTTTGCTTCCTCACAAGAGGGTAAAAATAACGCTTACAGGAGCGACGGTAGATAATATACACGAACATACTTACTTTCTCAACAAAAATGCGGAGATTGTCTTTGCAAGCGAAGTATTTTCACCGAAATCATATGAAAAATGGCAGATAGAGGACGCCATAGACGAGCGTCTTTATGATAGCGGAGCGTTGGATATACATAAATATAAAAAAGATCATGAGCATAAAGATTTCGAGCAAGTGTTGTTTGACGGTTTCGTTTTAAAAGATGAACGAGATTTAAAACTTAGACTTTCGGGTTTCGAGATAGACCAAAACGATATGTACGGTGTTCATGACGAGTTGAACAAGAGAGAAAAATTGGGCGCCGTAGATGTAGATGTGAAATTGCAAAACTACTCGTTGGAGTTTTTCGCTGACGAGTGGAGTGGAACTTTGAGAGTGGAAGTTTATGATATTTCGAGGTGATTAATTATCTTTATTTAAAATTGTGTAATTAAAAAACTGATATCATGTCTTTATAAAAAATCCAACAAAGGAGGATATAATGGCGGAATTTAAAGAGATTGTCGAAAAATCGAAAAAAGCTCTTGACGAACTTGAAGAGAAAGTAGAGGATATTAGTGAAGATTTGGCTGAAGACGCAAAAGAGTTATGGGCCGATATAAAAAAGAAATTTTCCGGTGTAAGCGAAAAGTTGAAAGAGGGCGCCAAAGATGAAAATGACGAATTAAAGGCGAATCTCGATGTTATCGAGGCAAGACAAAAACTTCATGAGATAAAAGAGAGTGCGGAAGAGTTTACTAAAAAAGTGGCTTCAAAAGCGGAGGAAGAACTCGATATAGCGGCACTTCGCGCACATTTGGCAAAAATGGAAGCGGAAGATATATGGGAAGAGAAGAAAAAAGAGCTTTCGTACGAATTCCAAGAATCAAAACATAAAGTGGAAAAGATGGCGAAAGAGGCGGCGCAAGAGATCGAAGAGTATTTCACCTCTTTGATAAAAAACTTTACGCACGAAGATAAAAAAGCATAATTATATTTCGAAAGCTTTGAAAGCTTTCGAAAATAAAATCAAAGTTCTTCGTAACTATTGGGATCGAAGATGGTATATTTTACCGTGCCGTCGGCGGTTGTTGTTATCAATCCTACCGTTCCCCAACCGTTGGCATAGTAGCGATCTATTGTCGTGCCGTCCGTTGTTCCACAATAAAAATGAAGCACGCTTCCGTAAACTAGAGGCGGATTGTCCATATCCGGATATGCTTGAACGGGTATAATCTGAGAAAAGTCGAAGCTTTCTATCCTTTGTTTAAGTACGCAAGCTCCTCTATCATTTCTAAGCAGGTCTTCATTTTGTCTTATAAATCTCGGATAGTGCTCCGTTGCGGAGAGGATATCGTTTGTGTCGTATGAGTTTACGGTTATGGAGTTTTGTGTAATCGTATCTTTTTCTACGAATTTGTTATTTTCGAATACTTGAATTATAATATTGCCCATATCGTCTTTAACGCCTTGTATTAGATAAGTGAGAATATATTTTTGTCCGTCGAAGTAGCCGTTTGGATCCTGCGTCGTGACGGTATATCTCTTTTTGACTATACCCCCGTTTAGTGTTCTGTTTGAGAACATATACTCGGCTATATCAAATGATACTCCGACTCCTTCTCTGCTTGGAGGTATTATTCCCAAAGGACGGGTATCGTCATTTTGGTAGTCACCGTCGTTGATATTTACGCTATCGTCGCCGAGACAACCGCTTAAAGTAATCGCTGTCGCTAAAATCAATATAAAATTTAACAAGTTTTTCATGATTGTTCGCCTTTTTGTTTGTTTGGCAAATTTTACCATTAAAATGTGAAAAAATTAGCTTGCAAAAACCATAGCGTATAAGATCCATCCCGTTATGACCGTCAATATGAGATCGATAAAGACGATTTTACCGTATTTTTTGTGAGCGAACGTGAAATGGACGGGATATCTTTGTGAAGAAACGATAATAAGCCAGAGCCAAAGTGCGGTTGACGATACGGCGAAAAACAGATGTATGCCGAAGATATAAAAAAGCTCACTACTTCCGTAATATTTGCTTTGAGCTATAACGGCATCCATTCCGCCGAAACTTATATCCAGTTCAAGTGCTATTACAAGGAGGTTGGTTATGGCAAAAAGTACGATTTGTGCCCATTTGTGGGTATCGTAATCCCCTTTTTTAGCAAAACGGATAGCCATAAACAGCATAAAGGGTAAAAATGCCGTTACCAGCATCATCGTATCGACAATAATATCGGCTCGCGTTCCAAAAAAACCTTCCATTTTCCGCCTTGATTTTCCACTATAAAATT
This sequence comes from uncultured Sulfurospirillum sp., assembly GCA_964573205.1. Lineage (GTDB taxonomy): Bacteria > Campylobacterota > Campylobacteria > Campylobacterales > QNZT01 > QNZT01. The sequence goes on from CAZNIT010000028.1 coordinate 64,478, forward strand.
ATATTAATTATATCAAATAAAACTGTGATTTAAGTGAAGATTTTAGTTTTATATTCTTTCGTCGAAATGAAGCTTCAATCCCTCCTCGCTCATAACAAAACCGTTAATGAGAATTTTCCCCTCATGTACCTTTTTGTGGTGCTCTTTACAAAGAGGAATGAGATTGAATTTATGATTTTGGTGAAAGTGATCTATATTTCCCATATCATCGGCAAAGATTTGAGCTTTTATATGGTGTACGTCTTCTACCGGTTTATTGCATAACGCACACTTGGTGAGATATACGCTTTTGTTATATTTGCTTCTTTTTTGTCTTTTTAAAAGTTCCAGATCGCTATATTCTCCGCTCATTTTTTTACGAAGATCGTAAGCTTGTTTTATAAAGGTGCTGTCAAGATGTAAAGATTTCGCAAACTCCAAACCGTATAGAGAACTTCCGCTTCCTATCTCAAGCTTTCTGTTGTACTCTAATTTATCGTTTATATCGTCATACTGTACTCCCAGGTGTAAAAAAACCACCTCTTTAAGATTTTTGATCTCCTTTAAACCGGTAAGCTGATGAAGGTGAGTGGCAAAGATAAAAAACGAACCTAGATCATGAAGTTTTAAAACCGAGCTTGCCACGATTGCCAAAGCGGATTCCGTTTCCGTCCCATGACAAATTTCATCTCCTAAAATAAGAGAGTTTTTATTCGCCCTGTTAAAAATATTTTTAAGTTCGAGCATCTCTATGGCGAATGTCGAAAGTCCCTTGTATAGATTGTCTCTTGAGACTATACGCGTAAAGAGCTTGTCGAACATTGTAAATCGCATATAAGAGGCGGGAACGAAAAAGCCGGCTTGTGCCATAACGGCGGCTATGCCTATGCTTTTCATAAGAGATGATTTTCCGCTTGAATTTATGCCGTATAACAGTACTCCCCTTACTTCATCTTTTTCACACGCTTCAAGCGTGATTTGTTCCGAGTGAATATCCGTCTGCTTAGTTCCCAAAAAGATATTGTTGGGAATGAATATACCGTTTTCTTCCCTTGATTCAATAATAGGATGTCTTAGTTTCGTCGCTTCGAAAAAGGGAGTTTCGCTTTTTTGAAGAAGCTTCGGTTTCGTATATCTATATAGATTCGCGCATTTTGCGTTACTAATGGCAACATCCAAAACTCCTATGTGAGATATGAGTTGTTCAAGAAGAAGCGAATATCGACACTCTATCTCTTCAAGACTTTCCTCATATCTCTTTTTGACAAGAGCTATCATCTTTACTTGGTTGGCTATATAAATAGATGAGATATCTTCAAAAAGCTCAGAAGTGATTTTTATGGTGTTTTTTAATTTTTTGACGGAAAAATCTTTGAAAAAGTAGTGTTTGTTTTCTATCGTTATAAAACTCTTTTGGAGTTCCTCTTCAATGAGAGAGTATCTGTTCTTCGTCAAAGATATGAAATATCCTTCACTTTCGAGATAACTTACCGTGGCGTATTCATTTTTGCCGGCAAATAGGGAATTTATATGTTTTGCGATAGTCTCGATTTTATATAGTTGCATTTTTTGTTGATGAACCAGCGAATCGATAGCGGGATAAATTCCCTCATAAAAGAAATTTTCGTTTATTTGATTTTTGGAGACTTTGGCGCACAGATCGAGATCGAACGTTTGCGAGATGTAATGTATAAAATCAGCCGTCTCTTCTATGAGATGTTTCGGAATTTCGATATTTTGATTGTTTTGCTCTTTTAAAATGCTAAGTACGGATTCCAAAGAGGTAAAAAGATATCCCAATTCGAAAGGATGGAGTTTTTTTAGCTTTATTCGCCTTAGGATCCTCTCAAGATCATATATCTGTTTTAATAAATTTTCGAAAAGTTGATAGTTATCTAAAAGTTTTTCGGTAAGCTCGAACCTTTCGTTTAGTATTCTAAGATCACATATAGGGTTTAACAATCTCTCTTTCAAAACTCTTTTTCCTATTGCCGTAGAGGTTTTATCTATGAGAGATAGGAGTGTCTTGTCGCCGCTATTTTTAGAGATGATTCCAAGCTGTTCAAGGGCGTTATTTCCAAGATATACGAAACGATCCGCTTTAAGAAATTTAGGTCTATACATCTTCTCTATCAAAGAGGGATCATGTTCTATAATAAAATCGCACAAAAGAGCCAAGCTCTCGCTTGCGTAGGCGTATCTTTCAAGATCAAGATATTCAATGGGAGAGAGAAAAGATTTTATCATGTAAATTTTTGCGAAGAGTTCGTTTTGATATGATATTTTCAGGCGACACTTATTGAAGCTGTAGTGGTAGTTGCCGGTTATTTCCAGATAGCTTAAAACCCACTCCCTGTCTATCATTTCGCAGGTGAACGTTAAAAGTATTTCCGATGTTTGATAAGATTGTAAAAGAGTGAAAACTTCGTCGAGAGCGAAAGTTTTATCTTCACTCGTTCCATGTATCTCGTTTACCATCGTTTTGCCAGTCGTTACATCTATCGCACTGTAGCCTACCGAATATATACCGCCGTTTTGATCTATGATGATGGAAGCGATATTGTTTTCGACTTGTTCTTGCAGGTAGTCGAAATTCGTACCGGGAGAAATTATATTCGAGACATATCTTTTTACATTCGGCGGCTCACCTTTTTGTTTGACTAAAACGACCGTATATTTTTTACTTTGGATGATTCTATTTAGGTATCTCTCTAAGGAGACCGAGGGTACGCCTGCAAGAAGAGGGTTTTGAGCCGAGTTTTCTATGATCGATTTATTTTTTCTGGTAAGCTGTATATTTAAAAGTTCCGATATCTCTTTCGCTTTGCCTATTTGCTCTTTTTCGTTATTTACCTCATAAACCTCAAAAAACGATCCTATTTCCATCAAGACGACCGTATCGATTCCATATTTTTTTTCATAATATCTTTGTAGGTCAAAATATATTTCCGTCAACAACCTTTTTTTATTTGATAATATGGCGTCGATCTCTTTGTTATGAAGGTTTATCTGTAAATCCTTGGTTTAAGTATTGTTTTTAAATTATACAAAATCCAGGTGAAAGTTTTTTTACATATAAATGTTACTTCAGAAATTCTTTTTTTGTTATGAAACGATTTATAAACGGTTATAAACTTTTTCAAAAAAAAACCGATTTATAAAAAAATTATTAAAAGGTGATGATCATGCAAACTCTTCTTTCTCCGTTGATTCGATTTTTAAGTAGTATCGGTTATAAAGCTAAATTTGCGCTTATAGGTGTATTTGCGCTATCTTTTACCGGTTATCTGGTTTATAACTCCATATCCCAAAGAAATGCGGATATCTATTTTGCCAAAAAAGAGCTTATGGGCGCTCAGATAATAACCCCGGTAAAGGAGTTGTTTTTAAGTACACAAAAACTTAGAGGAACCACCGCTTCATATCTCTCGGGAGATAAGCAGTTAAAACAAAAGATAGATCAACTCCAAGAAAATGTAAAGAAAAATCTTTTAAAAGTTGAAGAGACTCTCCTTTTGGTAAACGATCATATGGGTGATGTTTATAAAGAATCTTTGAGTATAAAAAAAGATCTTATGGAATTGATGTCGTCGTCTTTGACTCTCTCGTCGGATGAGGCGTTTAAGAGATATACCGGAATAATAGATGCTGAAATAGATCTGATCGTAAATATAGGAGATGTGTCAAATCTAATTTTGGATCCCGAGCTTGACAGTTTTTATCTAATGGATGCCGTTATTAACAAATTGCCTCTTATTATGGAGCATCTTGGAAAAGCCAGAGGTTTGAGCGCGTCCGTTTTGAGCAAAAAGAGCATCACTCAAACGGAGCTTAGATCTCTTAGCGAGTATATGCCGCAATTAAAAGGCGAAATAGAGCTTCTAAAAAGCGGATTTGAGACCGTATTCAAAACGAATCCTCCGTTGAAGAGCAAACTTGATCAAAGTAAAGAGGAGCTTGCAAATTGTGTTTATAAATTTGAAAAAACCGTAGAAGATCATGTCCTTATAAATCAAGATCTTGATTCTAAAATTATATTCGAACAAGGTACGAGGGCGATTACAAAAGCGAATGTTTTATACGATAAGGCCGATGAAGAGTTGAAGAACATACTATCTCAAAGAATTGTTGAGCTTAAGAGAAAAAGAACTTTCGATATAGCTTCGGCCGTAGTTTTTACCTTTGTGCTTGCCGTTATATTCTATGCTTTTTATCAATCCGTAAGCGGTATGGTTCTTTCTGTAGTGCGACAAATGAAAGAGATAGAAGAGTCAAGAGACCTTACGAAAGATTTGGTGATAGAGTCAAAAGACGAACTCAAGGATATAGCCGTCGCTTACAACTCTTTGAGATTATCCATTCAAAATGCTATGAGAGACGCTCTTAGTGCCGTTGATAGCAGCAATGAAAATGCGAAACACATGTTAAAAGAGTCTAAGGAGATAGACGAAAATAGTCAATATATGTCAAGCGTCGTTTCGGACATCGCGCAAAAAGGAGCTAGTATAAAAGAGGAGCTTGAAAGTTCGAAGGATTTGGCTTTGAGTGCCAAAGATCAGATAAATTCGGCATACGAGACACTAAAAAATACTACAATATCTATCGAAGGGCTTGCTGCGAAGGTGGAAGAGAGCAGTCATAAAGAGATGGAGATGGCGGAAAAGATAAATCAGTTGAGCAATGATGCCAACGATGTTAAAAATGTTCTTGAAGTCATTGATGATATAGCCGAACAGACGAATCTTCTCGCGTTAAATGCCGCGATAGAGGCCGCAAGAGCCGGAGAGCACGGTAGAGGTTTTGCCGTTGTGGCCGACGAAGTAAGACAGCTTGCGGAAAAAACACAAAAATCCTTAACGGAAATTAACGCTACAATTAGCGTAATTACCCAAAATATCGTCGAAGCCAGCAGTGAGATGAATAAAAATGCGAAAGATATTTCGGCGATGACGAAAACTTCGGAAGAGACGAAAAGCGAAATCGAAAGAGTAAATGAAATCATGAAAGAGACAACCTCTCTTATAGAAGAGTCGTATAAAAGCGTGGTTAAAAATAGCGAAGGTGTGGAAAAGATGGCTCAAGAACTTAAAAACGCCGATAAAGTTTCTGCAACGACGACGAGCAAGATCGCTCTTATTAGCGAAAGCTCGAACTCTCTAGCATCAAAAGTAAATGAAATTAAAGAGAAAGTAAGTATATTTCAGCTTTAATTCAAAATTGGCTATTATTTCTCTTATGGAAAATAAAGAGAAATTTGAACAATCGGTAAAAAATATGCTCAGTATAATCGGCGAAGACCCCTCGAGAGAGGGGCTTTTGAAAACTCCCGAAAGAGTATATAAGGCTTTTAGCTTTTTAACCGGAGGCTATAAGCAAGATCCCAAAGAGGTTTTAAACGAAGCTCTCTTTTCAAGTAGTAACGACGAAATGGTATTGATACGAGATATAGAGTTTTACTCTATGTGCGAGCATCACCTTCTCCCGATTATCGGGCGGGCACATGTCGCTTATATTCCCGACGGTAAAGTGGTCGGTCTCTCTAAAATTCCCCGTATGGTTGAGGTATTTGCCAGGCGTCTTCAGATTCAAGAGCAAATGACGGAGCAGATAGCCGATGCCATTAAAGACGTGATCAATCCTAAAGGTGTCGGAGTCGTGATTCAGGCAAGGCATATGTGCATGGAGATGCGAGGAGTTGAAAAAGTGAACTCCATCACTACCACTTCCGCACTTAGAGGTTTGTTTCGTGAACAAAAAACCCGCAGCGAGTTTTTGAACTTTATAAACACTCCACCCTCCGTAAGATTTTGATGAAATTTAAAGCGCTGAAAGAGAGACTCAAAAGTAGCGATATTACCGTAAAATTCGGTGAAGTGGAAAATATTACGGCTTCCAATATAGAGATAACTGGATTGACACCTAGTATCGGCGATATTATCAAAATCGTTACATCCTCAGGTGAAGAACGACTCTCAATGGTGACAGAATTGAAAAAGAGATCTTTTTTCGTTTCTCCTTTCGGTTTTGTTGAGGGGCTTAAAATAGGTGACAAAGCATATATAGACGAAGAGGGATTAAGTATTCCTGTAGGTGATGAACTTTTGGGAAGGGTTGTTGATCCACTTATGCGTCCAAAAGATGGCAAAGGATATATCACTTCAAATAAAAAAATGCCTATTATAAAAGCACCGATAGACGCCATGAAAAGAGGTTTGATAGAGGATAAATTTAGTGTCGGTGTAAAAACAATTGATGGTCTTTTGACTACAGGTGTTGGACAAAAAGTCGGAATTTTTGCAGGAAGCGGTGTGGGAAAATCTACTCTCATGGGGATGATAGTACGAGGCGCACAGGCTCCTGTGAAGGTTGTCGCGCTTATCGGTGAAAGAGGGCGCGAAATTCCAGAGTTTATAGCGAAAAACCTCGGTGGAAATTTAAAAGACACGGTTATTGTCGTAGCAACTAGCGACGACTCTTCTTTGATGCGAAAGTATGGAGCTTTTTCCGCTATGAGCGTTGCCGAATATTTTAAAGAGCAGGGTAGAGATGTTCTGTTTATAATGGATTCCGTAACTCGTTTTGCGATGGCTCAAAGAGAGATAGGATTGGCTTTGGGCGAGCCTCCTACTTCAAAAGGTTATCCGCCGTCATCGCTCACTCTTTTGGCGCAGCTTATGGAAAGAGCTGGTAAAGAGGAGGGAAAAGGATCGATTACGGCATTTTTTACCGTATTGATAGAGGGAGACGACATGAGTGATCCCATAGCCGATCAAAGTAGAAGTATTCTTGACGGACATATAGTTCTTAGTAGAGAGATGACCGATTTTGGGATTTATCCGCCCATAAACATACTAAACTCGGCTTCAAGAGTCATGAACGATGTCATAGACGATAAACACAAAGATGCGGCTATGAAGTTTAAAAGGATGTTTTCGCTATTAAAAGAGAACGAAGTTCTTATTCGAATAGGAGCATATACCGAAGGAAACGATCCCCAACTGGATGAAGCGATCGAAAAAAAGAGTCAAATGGAAGATTTCATGAAGCAAAATCCGACGGAGCGTGTGAGTTTCGAGGAGACAAAAAAGCTACTTATAAACATAAGTAATGTTTAATAAAAGAAATAGTACAATTAAGATAAAATTAGTCCTAATTGTAAAATGGAGATGAAATGAGAGTCTATTTAGACAATAACGCAACAACAATTGTAGATCCGCAGGTAAAACTCGCCATGGAGCCGTTTTTTTGCCAAATGTACGGCAATCCGAATTCACTGCATGATTTCGGAAGTGAGACACATCCATATCTTAAAATAGCACTCGAAAAGATATATGCTAGTTTGAATGTTCCAAAACAAGATAGCGTGATTATAACATCTTGTGCGACGGAGAGCAATAACTGGGTTTTTAAAAGCGTATATTTTGATTACATCTTAACGGGTAGAAAAAATCATATTATAGTTTCCGAAGTTGAACATCCGTCCGTAATAGCGGCCGCTAAACATCTGGAGTCTTTGGGCGTAAAAGTTACTTATCTTCCTATCAATTCAGAAGGCATAATCCAAGCGCATACCGTAAAAGATTTTATTACCGACAAAACGGCGTTAGTATCGGTAATGTGGGTAAACAATGAAACGGGAGCGATATTTCCGGTTAAGGAGATCGCTTCTTTGTGTAAAGAAAAAGGCGCGCTATTTCATACCGACGCGGTACAGGCGATCGGTAAACTGCCTGTGAATGTTCAAGATTTCGATGTCGATTATTTAACATTTTCCGCTCATAAATTTCATGGTCCAAAAGGCGTTGGAGGGCTTTATATAAAAAAAGGAAAAGAGCTTACCCCTTTGTTTCATGGGGGTTCGCAGATGGGTGGACACAGAAGCGGTACTTTGAATGTTCCGGGAATCATCGCAATGGGAAAGGCTCTTGAGCTAGCGGTCGATTCTCTTGATTTTGAGATACATGATGTAAAAGAGCTTAGAGATCATCTTGAAGATGAACTTTTGAAAATTAAAGATACTTTTGTTGTAACACCGCGAGAAAAGAGAGTTTCAAATACTATCCTCATAAGTTTCAGAGGAATAGAGGGTGAAGCGATGCTTTGGGATCTAAATCGTGCGGGAATAGCTGCTAGTACGGGAAGTGCATGTGCTAGCGAAGATCTTGAATCAAATCCGGTGATGGAAGCTATCGGTGCGGCGGAAGATTTGGCACATACCGCGATTCGTTTTTCACTAAGCAGATATACGACAAGAGAAGAGATAGAATATACGATAGGCGTAGTGAAAAAAGCGGTAGAGAGACTAAGGGGAATTTCAAGCTCGTACGCATATACTCCGAAGAGTCATAAAAGCGAATTATAAAGAATTAGAAAAGAAGGAAGAAAAAATGGGATTTGATAGTTTAATAGGCGGTTCTATCTGGGATGAATACAGCCAAAATGTTCAAGAGCGCATGAACAACCCCAAACATATGGGTGAAATAACGGAAGAAGATGCGAAAAAATTAGGCGGAAAACTCATAGTGGCGGATTTCGGAGCCGAGAGTTGCGGAGATGCCGTGCGTCTTTACTGGGTGGTGGATGAGAAAACGGATAAAATAATCGATGCCAAATTTAAAAGTTTCGGATGCGGTACCGCAATAGCCAGCTCCGATGTAATGGCGGAACTAACGATAGGAAAAACCGTTGACGAAGCGGTGAAGATTACAAATATCGATGTCGAGCATGCGCTTCGCGACAATCCCGAAACACCGGCAGTTCCGCCTCAAAAAATGCACTGTTCGGTAATGGCTTATGATGTTATCAAAAAAGCTGCCGCGGAGTATAAGGGTGTGGATATGGATAGTTTTGAATCGGAGATCATCGTTTGTGAGTGCGCAAGGGTTAGTCTTGGAACGCTAAGAGAGGTGATCAAGCTGAACGATCTTAAAACGGTTGAAGAGATTACCGACTATACGAAGGCAGGAGCGTTTTGTAAAAGCTGTATAAAGCCCGGAGGACATGAAGAAAGAGAGTATTATCTTGTTGATATACTTGCCGAAGTTCGAGGAGAGATGGAAGCCGAAAAAGTGAAAGCCGCGGCGGATTCTGCGGCCGGTGTCGGCGATGAAGTTGCGTTTGCACAGATGACGCTTGTTCAAAAACTTAAAAAAGTCGAAGCGGTTCTTGATGAAAATATCCGTCAGATGCTCATTATGGACGGTGGAAATCTCGAGGTTTTAGATATCAAAGAGAGTAGCGGACATATAGATATATATATTCGATATCTTGGGGCTTGCAGCGGCTGTGCGAGTAGTTCTACCGGAACTCTTTACGCTATTGAAGCCACACTTAAAGAGAAACTTGACGAAAGCATAAGAGTTTTGCCGATATAGATACTCTTTTATAAGTATAACTAAATTGACGACAGATTAAAAACTTTTTTTTATCTGTCGATATTGTCTGTAAGATCAACACAAAAGGTACAGGCAATGATAAAAAACATTATCCCGGAATCTCTATTTTTAAGAATGCGCTTTGTTCACTATGTGGGCATAATTTTACTCGTAACAAACGGAATATTCTTTACTGACAATATCATCGGTTCTATAGTCCAATATGTCGTGGCGGCCGTTATTTTTATTCATGATCTTGACGAGAAAAAAAATGGTGTCGATGCGGCTAACGCTATGATAGAGAGTTTATCTAATCTCGGTAAAGATACGAGAGTAAAATTAGATCACACTTTCTCAAAAGAGTACAAGACTCTTGCCGATTTGATAAATAGGTTTTTAGATAAACTTTCTCGCTCTTTGGATATATCAGCCGATATAAAAAATGCGAAAGAGCTTGCTCAAACAATGTCTCAACTCTCCTCACAAGTAGCTGAACACGCAAAAGAGAGCCAAAATACTCTTATTCAGTCGCTTGAGAGTCTTAAAAGCACTCTCGAGGGAAGCCATCAAAATGAAATTTTCGCAAAAGAGTCCAACACAAGCATAGCCCAAGCGGATAAAATTCTTGAAAAAACAAGAGAAGTTCTTCAAGAATTTAATCAAAAGATAGATCAAAAAAGCGAACATGAAAATGAACTAAACGCAAAACTCCAAGAACTCTCACACCAATCTCAAGAAGTTAAAGGGATACTAAATATTATCAGCGATATAGCCGAACAGACAAATCTTCTCGCACTAAACGCCGCCATAGAAGCGGCTCGTGCGGGTGAGCATGGAAGAGGGTTCGCCGTAGTTGCCGACGAAGTAAGACAGCTTGCCGAGAGAACCCAAAAATCGTTAGCGGATATCAATATGACCATAAATATCATCGTTCAAGGAATCAACAATGTCGGTGCACAAATGAACGAGGGTATAGAGGAGTTTGAAAAATTAACACATACCACGCATGAAGTAAACGAAAGTATAGACAATACCATAGCACAAATTCAGACGGCATCCGATATTAGCGTTCAAAGCAGCCAAGAGTCCGAAAAGATGGAAACCAGCCTTAAAGAGATGGAGATACAGTTTGAAAAGATCAATAAAAATACGCAAAAAAATAGTGAGGACATCTCACATATAGCAACCCTTAGCAATGAAGTTTCAAACAGTGTGGAACAATTGGAGAGAAAGATAGCTTCGGTTTAAAAAACGCTTAAAAACACAAGTGCGTATCAACATACCACTTCGCTATATCCATAGAGGAGAGATTTCTCTCTCTTTGATCCGGCGGTACGCTTGCAATTCTTAGTTTACTACTTACTATTGCGCTCACAAGATACAAAAATAGACCTCCTCCTATGGCGATAATCCAGTCATATTCATACCAGATATAAAGAGTTGTCAATAGAGGTAAAACGACTAAGCCGAAAAAGATGCCAAATGCCAAAAACTTACATTTGCCGTCTTTCATTTTCGGAACGTTTTCAATTGGAAGTTTCTCTTCGGGTATAAATTTCATGGCTATTTTAGATTCGTGAAACTAAGCGGTATATCGAGATCTTTCTCTTTTACGGCTCTGATACAGGCTTGAAGATCATCTATCGATTTACCGGTGACTCTAACCTCTTCTCCCCGAATTTGAGCTTGAACTTTAAGTTTGAGAGCTTTTATCTCTTTAACGATCTTTTTTGCGTC
>CAZNIT010000029.1:0-41835 GCA_964573205.1 uncultured Sulfurospirillum sp.
TTTGCATCTTACGGAGCAAATGCCGGTAAAGCGAAAGGTGCTTACGCTATCGGTGCGCTTACTAAGTTTATAGACGGACTTCCTATCAATGTATGGTACTACAATCTTGTAAGTACTACTGACGCTCTTTGGGCTGATGCTGATTTTACATATAAGCTAGCTGATGATATGGCGTTTGATATCGGTGCACAGTATGGATCTATTATGCCAAAAGGTTCACTTGATGCTCTTGATGATTCAAGCGGATTTGGTGTGAAAATCGGTACGAAAATTGGTATGTTCAATGTAATGGCCGCTTATTCTAAAATGGATGATGAAGGTACAATCGCACTTGCAAATACAGCGACAATGAACAAGAGTGACGGTACAGGTTTAACCGGTGGTAAGAAAACTAAACTATATACCGCGGGTATTTATACCGACGGTACGGGTGTAGCGATTCCCGGTTCGGAAGCGTATAAAGTGAAAGCTTCCGCAAAAGTTGCTGGTATCGGTAAGTTTATCGCTCAGTATGTCGTTTGTGAAAATGACAATAACAACCCAATGCAAAATGTAAGTGAATTAGATCTTATCTATGCAACTAAACTTGCAGGAATCAATACTAAATTTATCTATATGAATAGAAGTATTGATGAAGGAAAAATTACTCCAACTGAACCTAAAGATTGGTTAAAAGACGATACACAACACTTCAGAGTGGTTCTTTCTAAAAATTTCTAAGAAGAGCTTACTCTCTTTTATGACGGAGGAGTTTTCCTCTGTCATATTTTAAAACACTACAAAAAGTTCGACTGCTACCAAAATCATAAATAAAACATTAAAAAACATCTTTTCACGCTTTAAAAAAGCCATTCTAAATCTTTTTATCGAATCGCTTCTTCCGCTTCTGGTAATTTTCCCTTCAATATATTTTATAGTGTGAACCTCAAGGGACTCTATCTGATCTTCGCTTAGAGGGTTTTTCCCTTGCGAGACTAGAAAAAGTGAATATTGACGATTTAAAAACTGAGCTACTTTCGGATTTAGCGGTCTGTGCGACTCAAGATCGTCAAGAGCTTCGGATACTATGGCTCTTGCTTGGAGGATGTTTATTCCAAGTACTATATGCATGATCATCGCAAAAAGTGTCAGATTGGGATGGAACGATATAGTTAGAAAATATCCTAAGAACATGACAAAAAGAACAAAAACGAATGTCAAAAAGTCCATTCTATTGATAACTTTATAGGGAGTAAGATCTATATCTGTAGCGATATCGAGCCAAACCTGATAATCTTGCACCTGTTTTTTTATAGCAGTGAACACAATTTTACCTTTATTTATAATCTATTTATCCTAAGATCGGCAGATCGTATATATCGTTGAATTCTATGGATTTTTTTTGTAAAAAAATAGTATTATTTGGGCATTAAAGGAACTAAATGAGACAAAAAGAGTATAAAGAAAAAGTTGATCTACTAAAAAAATATGCCTATGCTTACTATGTTAAGGATAATCCCTTAGTTACCGATGAAGAGTATGACAAACTCTATAAGGAGGTGGAACGTTTTGAAAAGGAGCATCCAAATTTAAAAGAGATCGATTCGCCGACTTCGCGTGTCGGAGGTGAAGTTTTAGAGGGGTTCGTTAAAGCGAAACATATAAAACGAATGTGGAGCATGGAGGATGTTTTTGATTTTAACGAACTTAAGGAGTGGATAAAGAGAGTTGAGAAAAATCTTGATACAAAACCGTCATACTATTGTGAGCCAAAATTTGATGGTGCAAGTCTAAATCTTTTGTATGAAGATGGTTTTTTAAAAAGAGCGATCACAAGAGGAAACGGAGTTGAAGGTGAAGATGTCACTCAAAATGCAAGAACGATTAGGTCTATTCCCATAAAGATTGATTATGACGGACTTATTGAGATTCGAGGTGAAGTAGTTATAAGGAAAGATGATTTTTTTCAGATAAACAAAGAGCGCGAAAAAGCAGGTGAAATGATTTTTGCAAATCCTAGAAACGCAGCGGCTGGGAGTCTTAGACAGTTGGATCCAAAAATTACAGCCAAAAGAAGACTTTTCTTTTATCCATGGGGAATAGGAGAGAATACTCTTGATTTTCCTCTTTTAAGCCAGAAAATGTCATTTGTTTATAAACTTGGATTTTTGTCACCGTCTTTTCATCAAAAATGCGACGATCAAAATTGTATAGAAGAGATATATAAAAGAACTGTTAAAATGAGAGATGATTTTCCTGTCATGATGGATGGCTTGGTAGTAAAAGTGGATGAAATAGCACTTCAAAATGTTTTAGGATACACAGTAAAATATCCGCGTTGGATGTGTGCATATAAATTTCCAGCTATAGAAAAAAGTACTAAAATAAAAGATATTATATTACAAGTCGGAAGGACAGGGGTTGTGACACCAGTGGCGGTTGTTGAGCCGGTTGAAATTGAAGGTGTTGTTGTTGAGAGGGCTACACTTCATAATTTTGATGAGATAGAACGAAAGGATATTCGTATAGGTGATAGAGTTATCATCATTAGAAGTGGAGATGTCATACCAAAAATTATAAAAGTGTTGGATAGTTTTAGAACTGGAAATGAGAAAAAGATACAACGCCCAAAATCTTGTCCAGTCTGTGATAAAGAATTGCTCGATGAAGGAGCACTTATTAAGTGTCAAAACCTTGAATGTCCGGCACGCGTAGTTAACTCTATTATCTACTTCGCATCAAAGCAGTGTTTAAATATAGATGGTCTTGGGAAAAAGATAGTTGAGCAACTATACAAAGAAGGATTGATAAAAAGTGTACTTGATCTTTTTTATTTAAAAAGCGAAGATTTACTCAAGCTTGAAGGCTTCAAAGAGAAGAAGGTACAAAATCTTTTAAACTCTATTGCAGCAGTAAAGGGGACTGAGTGCTGGAGATTTATAAATTCACTTGGAATAGAGCATATAGGAGAGGTTGCAAGTAAAAAGCTGTGCGATAGTTTTGGATTGGATTTTATGGAAGTCTCATACGATCAGTTGATTGCTTTAGACGGCTTTGGTGAAGAGATGGCTTGGTCGTTACTTGAGTTTATTCGAGTAAATAAAAATCTCGTGCAAAAACTAGCTAAGATCATAAAACCCAAAGAACCTGAAAAAAAAGAGATAAAAGAGAGTGCTTTTACCGATAAAACGGTTGTATTGACCGGTAGTATGAGTCGTCCTAGAGATGAGATAAAACGCCTGCTTGAATCGGTCGGAGCAAAAATAACCAACAGCGTTTCGAAAAAGACGGATTATGTGATTTATGGCGAAGATGCCGGTAGCAAATATGACAAAGCAAACTCCCTTGGGGTGACACTTCTTAGCGAAGATGAGATGAATGCTCTTTTAAAAGAGAGCAGATAGTGTCTATTTGGTCTCTTTTTGTTTTATATGCTTTGATTTTAACATATTTGGTAGTCGGATTTATAGTTGCGTTTGAAGCTGTTTTATGTATGGGAGGATCAAAGATAGCCGTAAAATGGGTAAGGCGACTTTATAATTTAAGAACTTTCATGTTTTTGGTATATCTATTTTATCCAATGCTTCTTTTGGCTTATCTATTCTTGGAACTCATTCCTTACTATTTTACGACCGGTAAAGAGTTGACGAAATTCGATATACCTATGATGCTTTATAATATCTTTCCTGATGAATCGAATGAGTGCGATAAGAAGTGATCTTTATATTAGAGAGAGTTTTTAAAAGTTATCAATCTATCTTTTTGATCACCGCTTAAATATAGATGCCAGATCACTTCCGTTGCTCCGAACTCTCTGTTTGAAAACTCTATATTCTCTTTTTTCAAAAAATGCTCATATCTTTTGGCCGTAGAGTAGGGTGTCTTTAAAGTAAACGGCTCTTTTTTTACAAAAGGCTCGAGAACGGAGTTTTGTATAACTCTTTTCGCAGCTTCGCCGTAAGCTCTTGCCATTCCTCCTGTTCCGAGTCGTCGTTGCCGTTTTCTTCTATCTGATCGTAATCGTTTAAATATCTATAAGCCCAAACTATGTGATTTGTTTTTTGATATTTCCCTTTTAAATTATATAAAGTTTGCTGAAATCGAGAAAAAGGAACTAAAAAGGAGTGAAAAGTCGATTTTTTGATCTCATACGATTGTTTGAAAAGAGTGGTTATATGTTTCATTTATTACTCTTATGATAAAGAAAAAATATTAAACTATTTTAATTTTTGAAAAGTTTAAGGAATTTTGTTCTATACTTATTTTAGCTTGCAAGGCGGCGTTTCCGCAAAAACCGCCTTACATGCGAAATGTTTCAAGACCCGCATCATGAAACACTTCAATTCAAAAGGAGTGTTGAATGAATTTGTTTACTCTGAAAGTATAGAGTATGAAAGTAAATGAACGGTTAATATTTAATCGTTCTTTACTATAAAGTGTTGATTTTTTCTTCTATGGGTGTTCTAATAAACGATCTTCTTCTTTTTCTATGTTTTATTCTATAGTTTTTATCGTTAGGTGACGTAGAAAAGGTATCGGTACTTTTTGAGCCGCTGTTTTCATTTATAGTCGTTATCTTATACAGATAATTCCCTCTCACTTCTATTTTGAAACTTCTGTTTTTTCCATACGGTATATTTTTGTCATAGTAAAAAGTGATGGGTTTCTTAGTTATATCGTCTATAAAAGTATATACGTATAAATTATAGTCTTTATCGAAATTAACGGATACGATTTTTCCGCGTGAAAAGATCGGTTTTAGTAACTCCTCCTCTTTCAATCTCTCTTTGTCTTCTATGATGGGTGCGTTTGCGTCTCTTTTAACTTTTCCTTTATATCGGCCGTCGGCCTTTATGACTTTATTTTCTGCTATGATATCCTCGAAGAACTCACTACTTCTATAACTGCAGGCTTGTAAGAAAATCAAAATAAAAATATATACGACCGCTTTAATTAAAGACATTTTGATTCACCTTTGGAAATATTTTCGAACCACTCTATTGTATCAGAACAATTTTTGAAACAATGTAAACTTTTCAGATTAGCGTTGAGGTTTATTTTTTTGCCCGGTTTGAAATTATCACTCGTGAAAAAAAGGTAATAATCGACAAAATCTTTTGTATGGTGAAACATTCCCTCTCCCCCTTCTATCATAACATGGTTATAGTTATGGATTTTATCGAAATCGTTCTCGATGAAGACTTTTCTATTTTTTACCTTGAAGAGGGGAATATCTCTATCTATATCGTCTTTTGAAGTATATATGAGAACATCCGGCGAGCGACCGCCATCAGCTAATCTCGTATCCAATACGGGTCTATCCGCCCTTACCGTATCGCCTCCGATGATAAGAAGGTCGATTTTCTCTCTTATTTTGTGGACGAGAGTTCGAGAACTTTTTGAAGAGACCTCTTTTCCGCTTATTGTGCCGTTTTGATGTTTAGCTAGTTTGAAAAATATAAAACTTTCATGATTTTGCCATTTTTTAAACGGAAAAATTAATTTATCGCATTCGTTTTTTAATACGTTCATGACGACTTTCACTCCCTTGTTATCCAAAAACTCCTTTCCTCCGGAAGCACTTTTGTTCGGATCGTCGGTTCCGATGATTATTTTTGAGAAACCTAAAGCTTTTAACAATAATGCACAAGATGGGGTTTTGCCTTCGTGCATACAAGGTTCAAGTGTGATGAAAATAGTATAACCTTTGAATCGATTTTTATATGTTTGTAACAGATAGTTATGTTTCAGCGAGGGCGAAGAGAGCTTGTCGATCTTTTTGTCCCCGAAAGATTTTACCGCTTCTATGCAAGCTTGCAGTTCGGCATGGGCTTTTGCGGCCTTTTTATGAGCCGTGATGGTTACGATTTTCTCGTTTTTGTCCAATATTAACGACCCAACGGGCGGATTGGGATAGGTGAGGGCTTGGTATCGCCATGCTTCATTCAGGCATAGCCGCATATAAAAAGAGTAGTCGATTACCATTCAAAATATGTTTTGGCTTTTGATATCACGTTAAACGGTATTGATTTGTTCTCTTTGTCGCTTTTATCATAGATCAAGATATTATCATCTTTTACATCGAGAAGTTTCGCTTTTATCTTCGTACCGTCTTGAAGTTTTATCTTGATCAAATCTCCGATAGAGTATTTGAAATGATCGATAGTCGTCAGTTTTCTGTCGATACCGGGCGAGCTGACCTCTAAGAAGTATTCACCCTTTACGGGAGGATGAAGATCGATAATCGGAGAGATGATTTTTGTAACTTCTGTGCATTTATCAAGCGTTATCGCCTTTTGAGCCGTAATGTAGATTCTGTAAATGGTATGATCGTTTTCGTTGACTATTTCGGTATCGTAAAGGTTTACGTCGCACTCTTTGAGAAGATTTTGTAGCGTCGTCTTATCCATTTGATATATTCAACTCTTTTTCTATTTTTTTAAAAAGCGCGTCCATATGATTTTGTCGCTCCAAAGAGTGATCGAAGCTGAAATGAAATTTCGGACATCTATACCATCCTTCGGCCTGTTTGCAGTAGTTTTCCAGATATCCGCTCGCTTTTTTTAGATGTGTCAAAATATATCTCTCTTCATCCTCATCCACAAACGAAGGATCGAGATAGACATTTGCGTCATATTTGCCTCTACTGCATTTGACGTCGATGACAGGGATATTGTTGATGCGGGTATCGTCAAGTCCGCTAATGGCTTCAGGAATAAGCTCTCTTAAAACAGATTCCACCCGTAAAAGTTTTATGCTTTTATCCATCTTCTACTCCAGTGACGCTTTCTCTTCAATGAGTTTAAAGCTTTCAAGGAAGTCGCCGGGACGTACATCCGAGTATCCTTCAACTCCTATACCGCATTCATACCCTTTTGAAACCTCTTTGACATCGTCTTTAAAGCGTTTTAGTGATGAAACTTCGCCCTCGTATATGACGACACCGTCACGAATGACACGAACTTTCGCTCCACGGTTTATAACTCCGTCCGTTACCACGGCACCTGCGATTAGACCGAGTTTAGGTACTTTAAATACCTCTCTTACCTCGGCTTGACCTAGTTGCTCCTCTCTAACGACAGGGGAGAGAAGCCCTCCTAATAAAGCTTTGACGTCATCGACGAGATCGTAGATAATATTATATGTATTTATGCTGATTCCGGCTTTTTTCGCTTTCTCTTTTACGCTTCCGGTAGGTCTGACGTTAAAACCTAAAATAACACAGTTTTCACTAGCCTCCGCTAAAGTTATGTCGCTTTCTGTGATTCCGCCTACCGCCGAACTTATGACATTGACTTTTACCTCGTCGGTTTTTAGTTTTTCAAGAGTGCCTTTTATGGCTTCGAGACTACCTGCAACATCGGCTTTTAAAATAACCGGAAGATTTTTTATCTGACCTTCGGCGATTTTCGCTCCGAGTTCTTCAAGCGTGACTTTCGTAGATTTCGAGAGCTCTTTTTGTCTGATATATTCCGATCTTTTTTGTGCGTATTCGCGAGCTATTTTGTCGCTCTCGACCGCGACAAGCGTATCGCCGGCGTTAGGTACTTCGCTAAGTCCGACTACAACTCCGGGCATACCCGGATATATCTCTTTAAGATTTTCCCCGTCTTCGTTTAAAAGCGCTCTAACTTTTCCGTAAGCGACACCGCAGACGATAGTATCTCCGACATGCAAAGTACCGTTTCTTACTATAACGGTCGCGACGGGACCTCGTCCTCTCTCGAGAGAACTTTCTATTACAAAAGCTTTCGCTTTTGTATCTTTGTTCGCTTTGAGTTCCAGTAGTTCCGCTTGTAAGAGTAGTACTTCAAGAAGTTCGTCTATTCCTTCGCCCGTATGTGCCGAGACGTTGATAAATTCATACTCCCCGCCCCAATCGACAGGAGTAACTCCCAATTCGGCAAGTCCCGCTTTGGCAAGATCGGGATTTGCGTCCGGTTTGTCGATTTTGTTTATAGCTATGACAAAAGGAACGTCGGCGGCTCTAGCATGCTCTATAGCCTCTTTGGTTTGAGGTTTTACTCCGTCATCAGCGGCTACCACTATAACGATGATATCCGTTACTTTCGCTCCTCTTGAACGCATTTGGGTAAAAGCCGCATGTCCTGGAGTATCGATAAATGTAATATCTTGCGAATTTTTTTTGATCGTATATGCGCCGATGTGCTGAGTTATACCGCCGTGTTCTCCGGAAGTTACTTTTGTAGATCTTATCTTATCCAAAAGCGAGGTTTTTCCGTGATCGACATGCCCCATAATAGTGATAACGGGTGGTTTTGTCTCTCCCTCTTCATCGCTTTCGACATACTCTTTTTCGTAGTCGAATTCATCGAGCGGATTGATTGTAGTCAGTTCGACATCGAATTCATCCGCAAGTATTTCGATCGCGTCCTTATCGAGAAAATCATTTTTCGTAACCATCACCCCGAGCGAAAACAATACTTTTATAATGTCGCTTATAGGGCGGTTTAGCTTTTCGGCAAATTCGTAAACTCTGATATCTTCCGGAATTTCTATATGATTTATGACGGTATTTCCTTCTTCTTCTTTTTTTCTTCTCTTCTTCCTCTTCGATTTTCTGCTTATGCCTCGCTGTTGAACGAACGAGCTGTTTTTTGTCGTGCGTATATTCGCGGCTTCGAATTTTTTCTTTTTTCTTTGTTGCTCTTTTTCCGCCTCTTCTCTATCCTCAAGGTCGAAACTGAAATCATGCAAAACGACCATCTCATCATCGCTCATGATTTCTATGTTCGCGATATCTCCTTGTGAGAAAATATCCAGCTTCTGCGACACGCTCTGTTTCGGACTCGCCGATTTTTTAACTTTTTTCTTTTTTTTACTTACGCCTTCGACGATCGAAGGCATTTGAGTTATTCCGGGAATCGATCTTCTCTCATCTTTTGCGGGGCGTTTTTTCTTGACGATCATAATTCCTCGTCTTTTTTTTAAACTCTTTGGCGGAGGTGCTATAGACTCTTTTTTCTCTTGAGGTCGCTCTTCTTTAATTTCGGCTGTTTTTGTTTGCGTTTCAATCTCGATCTCATCTATCCGGGGTTTTTCTTGCACGGTTTTCTTCGTTTTGGGACTTTTTGCGACAGCTTCTTTTGGCTCTTTTTTTTGAACGGCTTCTTCCTTTGTAGGCTTAGTCTCTTCTTTTTTTTCTTTTGGAGATGCTTCTTTCGTTTTCGAGGCTGTTTTTTTCGTCTCTTTTTTCTTCGTGTTTTTTTCTTCTGTCGGTTTCTCCTTATTGGGAGCCACACCCGTGAGAATATAATTTGCCAAAACCTCCGCATCGGCTATACTTATTGCGCTGTTGGCAGCTTTTGCCGGTAGATCGATCTCTTTGGCTTTGGCTAAAACATCTTTTGTTTCGATGCCAAGCTCCTGCGCGACTTCGTTAATACGAACTTTATCCATTTAATAAACTCTCCAAATCTATAGTTTTAATCTCTTTTTTGCACTCTTTTGAGAGTGATTTCAATAATTTTTTCTCTCCGCAAGAAGAGCAATCATGACATAGATAGAAACTTCTGCCGATGCCGGTAAAATATGTTAACTCTTGGTCAATACACTGCAATCTGATAAGCTCTTTTTGGGATTTCCTCTTTTTGCAGTATATGCACATCCTGGTGGGATTTTTCATAGTTAAATAATTTTGTACATTATAATAATTTACCTTAAAGAAACTATTAATTTCCGAACTTGTAGCCGATATTGTTAAAATTGTAAGTTTCCACTCTAAAATGGGGGAAACGAGCTTTTAATTTTTGCTGTAAATATGCCGCGTCGTCGGCATAAACCATATTGAAAAATGATGATCCGCTTCCGGAAAGAGTACTCATTAAAGAACCGTTTAAAAGAGCGACTTTTTGTACCTCGAAAAGTTCTTTCATCATTTTCATTCTGGTGTTTTGATGAATCATATCTTCCGAGGCCGTTCTTAGCACTTTCCAATCTTCGTTGAAAAAAGCCGCTGTCAAAACGGCGGCATGAGAAATGTTAAAAACCGTTTTTTGTATCGAGAAAGTTTTAGGCAGTTTCGATCGAGACTGATTGGTGGACATAGGGCGGTTGGGAATGACCATGACGGCTTTCAAGTATGAAGGGATCTCCTTTTTTTGGGTCGTAACTTTTTCGCCTTTGATAGCGAGTGAAGCCGTAAAACCACCGTGAACCGCCGGTGCGATATTATCGGGATGGGGCTCGTAAAAAAGAGCCTTATTTAAAATCGCGTCACGCGAAAGTTTCACTTCAGCCATTTTGTATGCGCTCGCGATTGCCGCGACAATGACGGCGGATGAGCTTCCAAGACCTCTTGAAAACGGTATGTTGTTATAAAATTCGAACCTAAAACTATCTCTTTTGCCGACGAGTTTTATATAAAAATTATAAAAGATATTTACGAATTGATTATTCGTTTTTAGCTTGGGTCTTCCCGAGCCTTCGCCTTTTATCGCTATGGAAATAAAGTTCGATTCTTTTATTACTATATGGTTTGTTAAGTCAAGCGCCAGACCTAAAGTATCAAATCCCGGTCCTAGATTTGCACTTGTGGCGGGTACGTCTATAGTCAACTATTATCCTCTTAAACTGCCGGCAGTATATATAGCGGCTTCGTATCTTTTGAAAAAATTTTGGTATCCAGATGCTTCGGTAGCGCAAATGGCATGATCTTTTTGATTTTTGTATCGATTTTTCGTGGCGTAATATTACCATTTTCTTGTATAAAATATAGACTACCAATAGCTTTTATCGGCGAATTATTGTTAAAAGCGAAACCATCTGTTGCAAAAAGTGGCACATTTAATGCGATCGAGAGAGTATGAAGAAAAATATAGGTGATTTTGATAGACATAAAGCTTCCGGGTCCTCTTGCGAAAAAGAGTTTTTCGATCTCGTATTTTGTTAAAATATCATCGAATATCTTCGGCAAAATATCGGTTGTCTTTCGATCGCTTTGAAATTTTTCGATCAGACCGTTTTTATGATATATACCTACTAAAACGGGAGCGCTTAGCGATATAACCAAGATATCGACGGATTGTTTTTTCAAATTACGCATATACCTTGGAAAAAGTTTCGTCCGATTGAGTTTCGATCTCTTTTACGATATAGTTCTCTTTATCTTTGAGTATCTCTTTTGTGAGCAGATGATTTAGATGATGGCTTCCCGCAAACGATTCGTATTTTCCGATATAGGGCATTCCCAAAAGTGTTAAATCCCCTATCGCATCGAGAATTTTATGGCGTACGAATTCATTGTTGTATCTTAATCCGTCGCTGTTTATTATTTTATTGTTGTCCAGTACTATCGCATTTTCAAGAGAAGCGCCCAGTGCCAGATTTTGCGCGCGAAGCATCTGTACGTCTTTTAAAAAACCGAAAGTCCTGGCTCTGGAGATGGAGTCGATATAAGCTTGTTTGCTAAAATCGAAATTATATTCTTGAAAACCGATCGTCGGATGATTGAAGTCTATCTGAAAATGATACGATTGATTCGGATCGGGAGATATTTTGACATATCTGTTTTCCTCTTTAATCTCTATCTCCTTATTGATGATCATAATCTTTTTGTTAGCGTTTTGTTCTTCTATTCCCGTTTCGCTCAACATCATGCAAAAACTGGCGCTGCTTCCGTCCATAACGGGAACTTCGGAGGCGTCTATCCTTATGAGGAGATTGTCTATTCCAAAGGCGTAAATAGCCGAAAGCAAGTGTTCTATAGTTGATACGCTGTTTCCTTGGGAGCCTATAACCGTTGCCATTTGAGTATCAACGACGTTTTCGGGGTTCGCTTCGATATAGGTGTGGGTATCGCTTCTAAAAAACACTATGCCGCTGTTGGTATCAAGCGGTTGAAGCGAGAATCTTACCGGCTCTCCCTTATGAAGACCGATACCGACTCCCTTTATCGTTTTTTTAATAGTTAATTGTTTCAAACAGATCCTTTACCAAGATACCGTCTTTGTCTTTTGTGATCTTTTTCACATTTTTGTCAAATAGATCTCGATCGAGTATGTCGCCGTTAAATATTATATGGCCTTTACCCAGCTCTTGAACTATCATATAGTCTCCGTCACATTGAACCAAACCGTCTATGATACCGTAAATTTCCACATTTCCTTCGGCGATCACTTTGGCTGCGCTGTTGACTCTGCCAAATACGGTAATATCGCCGTCATGTTCTATTTCCGTACCTGAACGAATAGGTTTTTCGATAACAAGAGTTTTAACTCTCTGTTTTACGATTTCTATCTTCGTCTCTTTTGAAGATTTACTCTCTTTTGGTTTATTGGGCATTATAGCACGATTTTCGGACGAATTATGCTTAGAAGAAATCTTTATATTACATTCTTTAGCGATTTTGAAGCATATACCGTGATCGTCGAGATACTTTTTTACCTCGTCGCTTATTTGACCGTTTAAGAGTAAAAAGAAATCTTTTAGAAGGATGAGGTTTTTATCCATATATGCGAAAAAATCTTCATCGTTCGTGATCTCGATATCAAATATTCTTATGGTTTTTTGTTTCGCTTTCATCTAAGTTCCTCTTTATTTGTCTATCATCTTTTTTGCGGTATTTATAACATCGATTATATTCGTTCGAATCCATTTGGAGTCCATCCACTCTGCCGGGCGTACGAATATACCCTGTACCATCGTGCTAAAGTGCAGATGATCTCCCAGCGCCAGACCGGTAGCTCCGGTTTTTGCCGCCGCTTGGGACGCTTTTACCACATCGCCTCGTTTTTTTAAGAGAGTGGAACAGTGTCCGTAAACGGTATATAGTCCCAGACCGTGATATATTATCAAAGAGTTACCGTAAATACCGTTGTAATTGGCATAGACGACTACGCCCGGATTGGTTATAAGGATATCGTCCATTCTTATACTCGCAAGATCGATTCCTAGGTGATAAGATTCGCTGATGATATTTTCTTTATCTTTATAATAGTAGTATCTATGATCGCCGAAACTTCCGACCACTTTTCCGTTTTTAAGAGGATAAAACGGTTTTATGTCAAACTCTTCGATTATGTTGTGATCGACTTTTGATGTATATTTTTTTATAAGTGCATCGTTTTTCGTTCTGTAAACTTCGTTAACGAAACGAAGTTTTTCGGTGGGTGTGAGATTTTGAGTCTCTTCGGGCTCGTCCTCCGCTAAATCGGCAATTTTACCGTTTATAAAACTATCTTTGGCTTTCAGGTAAGAGGTTCTGTATTTTCTGCTTTTCAAGAAAAAACTGAGTCTGGCTCTGGTTTTGTTGCCGGCTTCGTCTATGGCTACGACTTTTGCGCTGAACCTTTTCTCTTTTAGCGGCCAAGCGAGTAAAACGGCATAATAACCCTCTTTATAAAAGGGTGTAGGTTCAAATTTTTTCCCGAAGTTGGTTTGAATATAAAGTTCTTTAAGATTTTCGTCGGTCGCTTTAAATATGGCAAGTGCGCTGCCGCCTCTTGTGATTCCGTATGAAGTGGTCAATGAGAAGAGATCCGGTTTTTTATTGTCTATTTTTAATCTGGACTCTCTTCTTGCGCTATTTCCTTTAAAGAAGTTCCATTTGCTGGTATCTGTCGCCAAGATGGTAAGTCTTAGATCGTTATCGCCGTATTCAAAACCTATTTTGGGATATTTTATTTTTAGATCGTACGTTTTGGGCGGGGTTTTAAATGTAATATCGGCAATTTTTATTCTCTCTTTTTTGTCGCTTAGGTAAGCTCTGATTCGCTTCAATCCTTGATCGTCGCTTATGGTAACGTTAAAAGGTTTATGACTGTTCCAAAATCGTTCTATAGGTAGATTGATGATTGGTTTGTTCTTCTCAAACGCAGGTGATTTTACGGCATAATATATACCGATAATCGTGCCTATTAAAAAAAGTATAAATATAAATGAACCCAAAGAACTCGCTTTTTTTATGCCTTTGTTCATATGCCCGCCTTATTTATGATCTCTATTATGATCTTTTTTTCATCTTTATGATTTATCGTGAATCCGGCCGCTCTTTTATGTCCGCCTCCTCCGAAAAAGGAAGCTATTTGGGAGACATCCAGCTTCTCTTTGGATCTTAGTGAAATTTTATATCCCTTAGATTCTTCTATGAGAAGTATGGCCAACTCAACCGTCGCTAAAGAGCGGATTTTATCGACGCATTCGTCACTGTCGGAGCGAAGCGCGCCGCTTTTTCGGAAATCGTTTAATGATAAAATCGCGTATCCTACCATGCCAAAGTTAACAAGTTGTAACTTTTGCGTCATTATAGATATAAGTCTTAGCTTGGAGAGTGAATTTCTTTCGTTTAACATTCGCGCGATGAAGACGGGATCGGCTTTTGCTTCTACGAGTGAAGCGGCGGTTTCGAATGTCTCCTTTTTAACGTTTTCATAGCTG
Organism: uncultured Sulfurospirillum sp.; assembly: GCA_964573205.1. Lineage (GTDB taxonomy): Bacteria > Campylobacterota > Campylobacteria > Campylobacterales > QNZT01 > QNZT01. The sequence continues at coordinate 14,377 of CAZNIT010000029.1, forward strand.
AAAAAACCGGTATCCTCGACAAGTGCCGCATATATACAAGTAGCTACGTCGCGTCTAAGCGCAATCTCGTTTTCTTTTAAAAGATTTAGTACGACGCATGAGGCGCTCGCTGCCGTAGTATCTATAAGATTTATATCCGCGTATAATGTGTTGGTTTTATGATGATCGACGTTTATTATCGGAATATCTTGTTTGCTTATTCCCAGTCTATCCAAGCTACCGCAGTCAAAGCTTACGATAAGATCGAAATTTTGAGGAAGAGCCGATTTTATCTTTTTAAAATTCGGTAGAAAATCGTACCTTTTGGGCAGATCCCGAGTCATATTGACGACGGAGACTTTTTTACCCATCTCTTTCAATATGGGATAGAGCGCCAAAGAACTTCCCAGTGCGTCGGCATCGGGATTTATATGTGATATCAATACGATATGTTTGCTGCGGTCGATCAAGTTCCAGGCTTTTTTGTACAAAATAACTATCCTATTGTATCGGTTTGAAGGTATTTAAGGAAAAAATATTTAACCGGATTATGAAAGGTAGTTTATACAAATTTTGCTAAGAAAACGGTTAAACACTTTTGCCCGCCAAAAAGCCGCTCGTAAATGACCATTGCAGGTTATATCCGCCGCAAGGACCGTCGAGATCGACGATTTCGCCGCAAAAATACAGACCTTTTACAAGTTTGCTTCGCATCGTTTTTGGATCGATCTCTTTCAGACTGATACCGCCTCTTGTTATCATCGCCTTTTCAAAGCCCTCATGATCGATGACGGTGATCGGTGTTTTTGCTAAAATTTTGATCAAGCTATCTCGATTTTTACCATCGATTTTATTTAACTTTTCCGAAGGTTCTATTTCGCAGAGTCTGCACAGATTTGTCGCTACCGATTTTGGAAGAAGTGACGATAGTAGCCGTGAAACGGAGTTTTGAGGGTTTTTAATAAAACCTTTTCTTAAATACGAGTGAATCTGATCTTCATTCATACCTTGAGTCATATTCAGTAGCAGCGGAATTTCGTCATATTTTTCAAAAAGCGGTGTTATCTCTTTGGAGAAGTCGAGAATTACGGGACCGGCGATTCCGTTTTTCGTAAAAATAAGATCTCCGGTTGCAGTGACTCTCCTTTTTTTCGGCAGATCGATTTTTATCGTCGCTTTTGAGATGGTATCGGCACGACAGTTTCTCGTCCACATCTCTTTAGTCTTTAGTTTTACCATCGCCGGATAAAGTTTCGTTATCGTATGTCCGAGTTTTTTTGCAAGTTCGTATCCGTCTCCTTCCGCACCTAGAGTCGAATATCCCAGACCGCCGGTTGCGATGATTGCATTTTGTGTATAAAATGTATCTTTTTTAGTTTTGACGCATAGAAATTTATCGTTTTTTATCAAGAGAGCTTGAACCTTTTGAGAGAGCTTTAGTTCGATTTGAAGTCGTTTGATCTCTTTAATCAAAGCGTTCAAAACAGTTTGTGAATCATGTGTGGTAGGAAATACTCGATAACCGTCGGGTGAGTGAGTTTTTACACCCAGTTGCAGGAAAAAATCTCTGAGATCCTCGTTGTCGAAATTATTCAAAGCGGTTGTCATAAATTTTGCGTTTTTTCCGAAGCGGGAGATAAATTCCTCTTTGTTTAGGGTGTTCGTAAGATTGCAGCGTCCGCCGCCCGTCGCTTTTAGCTTGGCTCCCGGTTGTGATAATTTCTCAAGAATTAAAACTTTTTTACCGCGTCTTGCGGCGATAATCGCGGCCATCATTCCTGCGGCTCCGGCACCGATGACGACGAGGTCGTATTTTCTCATTTATTCTCTTTTTTTATCGAAGTATAAAAATTTTTGGCTTTTTTGTCAATAGATTTTTTGTATAATGAATCGATTTAAGAGAAGGAGAATATTTTAATGAGCACAAAAGAGGAGATGATAAAAAGAAGCGGCGGTAAATGCGAACTCTGTTCGAAAAGTGAAAATTTAACCGTTTTCGAAGTCTCTGGTTCGGATGAGAATCTCGAAAAGTCTATTTTGGTATGCGATCTTTGTTTGGAGCAGATAAAAAACCCCGAAAAGATGGACGAGAGTCACTGGCATTGTTTAAATGAAAGTATGTGGAGCGAAATTCCAGCGGTGCAAGTGATGGCGTATCGTCTGTTGAATAGATTGGGGAATCAAGATCTTATCGATATGCTTTATTTGGATGACGATCTGAAAAAATGGGCTGATGAAGAGGGATCTTCCGATGATGAAATGATCGTTGAAGATACTAACGGTACACCTTTGAAAGCGGGTGATAGCGTGACGATTATAAAAGATCTCGAAGTCAAAGGTGCGGGGTTTACCGCAAAGAGGGGAACTGTCGTTAAAAATATTTCGTTAACCGATAATCCGCGGCAAATAGAGGGAAAAGTCAACTCGACCAGAATCGTATTGTTAACTAAGTTTTTGAAAAAGGTATAGTTAGTATTGTTTATATTACCTTAAAGAAACATCTTAATTTGTCGATAATACAGTAATACTTAGATACAATGAGCTATAATAAAAACTCATAAATATCCGGAGTGAAGAGGAGAATAATATTGAGTCTTATAAATAAAATTATCTTAATTTTTGTCTTAATACAGAGCACAGGAAATGCCGTGATCGACAATACGAAGCACAATCTCTCTGTAACTGGAACCGGTACTATAAAATCCACAAACGAAACCGAAATCTGTGTGTTTTGCCATATTCCTCACTCCGCGCAGCAGGGGCGGCCGTTATGGAACAGATCGATGCCTTCAAGCGCATATACGATATACCAGAGCGATTATCTCGATCGGTTGAACTATCCTAAACCTAGCGGTCTTGGGATTGAGAAAGGAACACCCGGATCTCTCTCCAGGCAGTGTTTAAGCTGTCATGACGGAACGATAGCCATAGGAGACGTTTATATGGTTAGAGGAAATATTTTGGGTGATACGCTTATAGATATGACGGGAACCGACGGTGGAGGCATGATGCCGCAAACTTTGGTAGCGAATATCGGAACGGATCTCTCCACTCACCATCCCGTAGGTTACGAATACAATCCCGACGTAAGTATAAGTTTCGGAGAGGGAAGTAGAAACAGCGAGCTTAAAGCGAATCCCGATGCTCCCATTAGACTCTATCAGATGGGCGGTAAGAGGTATATCGAGTGTTCCTCTTGTCATGATCCCCACACCGAAAATAAAAAATTTCTCAGAGTGAATACGGGCGCAAATCATGGTCAAAATGTTCGTGATACCTGTATAGCTTGTCATGATAAAAGCGGCGGTGCTCCTTGGCCGACCACTCATGAAGTGACGGGTATGCCTTACAAAGATACCGAAGTTTTGAGTAAATACGGAACATACAATCCTGCTGATCTTTTTTGTGCGAATTGTCATACTCCGCACAACGGAGAGGGAAAACCCTATCTTCTCCGAAAAGTCGAACAGCAGACCTGTTTTCAAGGAGCTGCGTCGTCCGCCGGCGTCTCTTCATGTCATGGAACGGGGGCTCCCACTTCGGCTCCGGATATAGAGTCCGTTCTTCTTAGGTCATATACTCATCCGGTATCCGAGATCGACGGGGTGCATACGGATCTTGATACTCTATACGGAACCGGCGTTAACAGAAATCCGTCGGGAAGTCTCGGACTTAGTTGGGATGATTCAAAACATGCCGAGTGTACCGATTGTCATAATCCGCACAAACTAGGTAGTAAAAGCCATGTTGATAAAGGACAATGGTATCCCTCCACCCCTACGAATTTGGTTTCCGCCGTTTTAAGAGGCGTAAGCGGTGTCGAGCCGGTATGGACGCCTAGGTGGAGTCAGCCTACGTCTTTCACGACGCTTGAATCTTCAACGAAAGAGTATCAAATATGTATGAAATGCCACTCTTATTGGGCGTTGGGAACTGCGGTTGAGGGTACTAGCGCACATCTTTTGGCAAGAGAGGGTATAAACGCGACGGATCAAGCTTGGGAGTTTAATCCAAATAACCGCTCTGCTCATCCGGTCGTTATGTCTTTAAATACTATGCCCGGCTCATACGAACCTAAATCGCTTAGCAGCGGTCAACTTTTACCGCCTTGGAATACGAATGTCGGAAATCAAACTATGTATTGCTCGGATTGTCATGGTGCGGACAACGAGATCGGAGGAGATCCAAGAGGCCCTCACGGATCTAACTATAAATTCATGTTGAAGGGTGAAAACAATTACTGGCCTGAAAAACCGGACGGATCTCTTTATACGGTGGGAGATATATTTAACGGTGGTGACGAAGGGCTTTTTTGTAAAAACTGTCACAATCTCGAAGCCGCTAATGTTCACCGTTTCAAATCAAGTAATATGGTTAATGCGGATTTCCCGAATTATCCTTGTGTTTACTGTCACGTAGCGGTTCCTCATGGATCTCCGGTTTCAAGATTGATTGGTTATGATAGTTTTCCTCAGCCCTATAATTATAACGGAGACTCTTTGAAGCTTGATGGATACGAAAAGGCTCCTTATATGGCAAAATCTAATGCTCACTCATCAACCAGAGCTTGTAGATGTCACAGACGAGGGGGAGGTAACTATGACAGTTATCCTTAGAGAAAAGATAAAAGTCGATCATATGATAAGAAGAGAGGATAAGGTAAATGAATAAAACAGGTATATTCGCTTTTATTTTGCTCTTTCCTATGATAGCGGCGACCGATTCCATCGTAGGTTCCAAGCATGATCTTAGTGCTACGAACTATTACGGCGTGGGTTCGGATGCCAGCAATCGAATCTGTATATTTTGTCATACGCCTCACTCTGCGAATGCGGATCTGATCGACGGTGACGGTGGTAAAGCGCCGATATGGAACAGAAGATTATCCGATGTAAGTGCATTTGTACTGTATGATGAAACTCCAGGAAGTCCCAGTTCGGTCTCTTTGGCTTGTCTAAGCTGTCATGACGGCGTAAACGCACAAGGAAGAATCAGCGCCGTTGACGCGGGAGCGACTCATCGTATCATCAATGCTTCGGGTAGCGGGTTGGCCGGTCCGGGAGGAGGAGAAGATCCAAACTGCGCGGCTTGTCACCCCTTTTCGCGTCCCGGCGGCGGCGGATTATATCCTGATACGACATGGCAGATAGGTGCCGATCTTACCGACGATCACCCCATATCCATTAATTATGCGGCATCGTTCGCGCATAGACCCGGCGAATTTTTGGCATCTCCTATAAACGGACTCAAACTTTTTAACGGTAAGGTCGAGTGTGCGTCGTGTCACGATGTTCATGACAATGCAAACGGACTCTTTTTGAGAACTTCAAATACGGGTAGCGGAGTGTGCAAATCTTGTCATATAAAATAGTCTAATTTCAAAAGATACCTTATTTTTTTTAAGCTTTTTTCAGATACGAATATGATGTAAATATTATAAAAAGGGCTTTATCCTACTTTAACCCTCTCTTGGCTATGATAATCTCATGCGGCAACTACAACTTTTAAAACGGCTTTACCAGCTGAAATCTTTTGGTTACGACTATTTTGATGAGCCCAAATCTTTGGAAATCGCGCAAAATTTACAAGAGAGCGAACTTCCAAATACTCTTTCGCAATTAAAGAAATATACTCTCTCATGTCATCTTTGTCCGCTTTCCAAAACGAGAAAAAATGTTGTTTTCGGCGAGGGAAATCCAAATGCCGAGATTATGTTTGTAGGCGAAGGGCCCGGTGAAATGGAAGATAACACAGCAAGACCGTTTGTCGGAAGAGCGGGGCAGCTTTTGACTAAAATAATAGAAAATGTTTTGGAGATTAAAAGAGAGGACGTTTATATCGCAAATATCGTCAAATGTCGTCCGCCTTCAAATAGAGTTCCGACTCAAGAGGAGGCTAATTTATGTAAACCCTATCTTCTAAAACAGATTGAAATTATAAACCCCTCTATCATCGTATCGTTGGGTGCTACAAGTTATCGCTATCTTACGGGTGACTTCAACGGCGCTATTTCGAAAGTCAGAGGGGAACTGTTTGATATGGGTAATGCGAAGTTGATCCCCACATATCATCCGAGTTATCTTCTTCGCAATCCTTCCGCGAAAAAAGCTATGTTTTTGGATATGTTAAAAGTAAAGGCAATGTTATGAAAAAAATGAATTTGTTATTTGTATTGTTGATGAGTGCGGGTACCCTTTTTGGTGCCGGCATCTCTTCCGTGGCTCCGTCCGAGATGGTTTTGATGGGAAGTTTTGAAGACGATGACGAGATCGACGATCTTTTTGAGAAAGACCGAAAAAGACCACCAAAAGAATCAAGCGTTGCGACTCCATCAGCGGTTTCAAATCAGAGCTCAAATCAAGATGAGCGGCAGGAAGATACGATCGTAATAAAAGCCGATGAGTATATCGCGGATGATTTGGAACCAGGAATCGAGCCTGAAGCGCTTAAGACGACCGATCAAGTCAAGATCGCGCTTTTGGTTCCGAAAAAAGTTATCGGCGCATATGCCAATTCGGTCTCAAACGGTATATTGTCCTATCTTCTTTATAAAGAGGGTAAATTCATATTTGAAGTTTTTGATTCCGGTACGCAGAGTACGGAAGCTTTGAGTCTGGCTCTTGGTAAAATCAAACATAAAGGTTATAAGTTCGTTATAGCTCCATTGACGGCACAAGGTGCCAATATCGTTGCATCGATTGAAAAAGAGCTTCTTATTTTCATACCTACCGTAAATATCGAAGATATAACGGTAAACAATCCGAACGTCATTTACGGCGGAATAGATTACGGATCGCAAATTGATGCGCTTTTGCAATATGCGGAGTCGAAAATAGCGATATTCGGAGACTCTAGTATGTTAGCTAAAAAGCTTTCCGATTTTATTCATCAAAAGAGACTTGAGGATATAGTTTATTCAAAAGAGATAAAAAATATCAAAACCAACTTTTCATATATGTTTAAAAACAATAAAAAATTGTTTGATACTTCCGTTTTTTTAAATATGCCCGTTGTAAAATCGGCTCTTGTCGCTTCACAAATTAGTCGCTACAAAGTTCCGATTAAAAATATTCTCTCGACACAGGTAAATTATTCCCCGTTGCTTTTGTCTCTTACTCAGTATCAAGATAGAGAAAATTTTTATATAGCGAACTCCATAGGAAAACTTCCGTTCGCCCTTGAAGATATAGGTTCACTTCTGGGTAGTAATTTGAAATACAATTGGATAGATTACTCAAGTGTCGTAGGAACGGATTATATATTTTCCACATATCTTTTAAGCGATAACAAAAGAGTATCTTTCGAGGAGCTTTACGACAATCAGATCTATTATCGCACGACAATCGTCAAAGCTACCGAAGACGGTTTTATAATCGCCGCAGACGCGGTTTCAAGAGATTAACACGTTTTATTCGTGTTAAAATCTTCTTCCTAGGCTGAACTCTATCTTCGACGTTCTATCTTGATCTTTCGCATCGAGAGCTTTTGCGTACGAAATTTGAAGAGGTACTCCAAGAGGCGATTTAGCCCATTCTATACCTATGCCCGTCGAAGAACGGTGGATTTCGTTAAAACTGTCGTTACCGGTCATTCCGTAATCGTAAAAAGCGAGTATTCTCATCTGAACCGACTCGATGAGAGGAATACTAAATTCAACCGATGCGGCAGCCAGTTTTTCGGCTCCCACAAGTGCGCCGGCGGCGTTTCTTGGAGCCAACGTTCCATATTTGTAGCCTCTGACTGTTCCCATACCTCCTAGATATAGTTTTTCGTTTAGAGGAGTGTTCCCTCTATCGTCGATTACGCTGGCTCTAGCTTTCAACCTGATGATCAAATCATAATCTATACTATCTTCAAGTCCGTAATAATATTTTGCGCTCAAAGATGTTTTTAGAAATTTGGCATCTCCTCCTATACCGGCGTATTCAACGCTTCCGCTGATCGTCATACCGCTTCTTGGAAGATAGTAATCATCGGTATTGTCGAAGGTAAGGGACGGAATTATCGAGCTTTTTATGATTCTTCCCTCTTGATAATAGATCGTATTTAAAAGTGACTCGTTTACATCAGAGAGTTCCGTATCTTCATATAAATAAGTCAAAGAGGCATGATAGTGTCGTCCGAGCTTTTTACCTACCTTCAGACTTCCTCCGAACGAGTTTTCGTTGTAGTCGTAATAGTCGAATTTTCGTTTATATATATTTCCTCCTAGACTATACTCCGAGTCGAAAAGGCGTGGATTGTAAAAATTTAGACTACCTTTGACGGTTTTTTCCGAAGTGTCAAGATCTATTCCGGTCTGAATTCCCGTTCCTAAGAAGTTTCTGTCCGAGAGTCCGAGATTCACTCCGAAACCGTCATAACTACCATATGAGAGACCGCCCATAATACTTCCCGTACTCGCTTCGTTCACCTTTACGAGAAGATCGATTCTATCGCGCGTCACCGGAGTGGGGATAATTTGCACATCATTGAAATATCCGGTTCTTTTAAGAGCGTTTATCGAATCTTTAAGATCGATTTGTGAAAAAGGTTCGCCTTCGAACAGATACAGTTCTCGGCGTATAACGCGATCGAGTGTTCTGGAGTTGCCGGAAATCGTGATATTCCCGACATAAACTTTATCTTTAGGTTCTATTTTGTAAGTGACGAACGCTATATGGTCTTTATGATCCTGCTTGACATCGGGTATGATTTGCGCAAAGGCATAACCCTTGTCAGAGAGCTCTTTTTTGATCATAGAGAGATCTTTTCTAAGTTTTTCTACATTGAATACTCTGTTTTTCTTTAATTTCAATTTCTCTTTTAATATTTTCGGATCGATGATATCCGAATCGACCTCAATATCGACACCGCCCACTTTATATTGATCTCCCTCATCTATGTTGAAGACGATCGTCGCACTATAGTCGTCAAAATTGGTTTTTAAAAAAGGTTTGGAAACTTTTACGTCGAGATAACCGTTTTTAAGATAAAACTCTTTTAAACGCATTGCGTCGTAAGCTAGTTGGTCGGCTTTTAATTTTCCGTCGTCTCTTCCGAAAAACCAACCGAAACTCTGTCTCTTTTTATTTGCCAAATGTGATTTGAAATCGTCATATCCGAATCTCTTCGCACCTTTGAATTTTATATCTTTTATATAGACATTTTCACCTTTTTTTACGACTATATCGGTTTTTAGGCTGTTTTGATTCAAAGTTTCGTTCTTGATATTTACGGTTGAGTCGAAGTAGCCTTCCGATTCGAGTTTTTTCGTGATTTTTTCTTTTATCTTTTTAATTTTTGTCTCATCGTAGGAGTCGCCTTTTCTAAGTCCGGACTCTTTTAAAAGCTCTTCGTTTTTATCCGGAGAACCGTAACCTTTCAGATCCACCTTTGCAATCACCGGTTTCTCTTTAAGGTGATAAATCAATGCACCGTTTTTCTCTTCGACCCAGATATCGTCGAAATATTGTTGTTTATAAAGAGCTTTGATGCTATCGTCGATCTTTTGCGGATCTATTTTGTCGCCCGGTTGTATATCGATTATCTCTTTCGCGATTTCGGGAGAGATATGTACCAAGCCGACGAATTCGATTTTTTTAATCTCTTGAGCGTAGGAGAAGTGAAGTGTTAAAAGAGAGATCAACAATAGATTTCTACTCATTTGTAAGAAACTGGAAAAGTTCATATTTAAACTGCCTTATAAATTAAAATTTACGTATTTTGGAGATTATACAGATTTTTTACTAATGAAATACTATTTTACTATATTTGGAGAAATTCGAGATAATATGGTAAATATCTTTTTTTAAACCCCCCTTTGATAAAATCCTGACAAAAAAGAATTTATATCATGAAAATAGGAATTAGCGGTCTTGGTTTAATGGGCGGTTCGTTCGCTCTGGGATTAAAGAAAAATCTCCAAGACGTAAAGATAACGGGTTACGATCGTTCCAAAGAGCATGCTTTTGAAGCGTTGAAGCTCGGTTTGGTTGACGAGATAGCGGATTTTGAGGCGTTGAAAAAGTGCGACGTCATTATTTTAGCGGTTCCTGTGGAAGCTATTATCGACTCTCTTAAAAATTTAAAGGATATATCCGATCAGACGACGATCATCGATCTTGGAAGTACGAAAGAGAAAATCATAAAAGAGTGTCCGCCGACGATTCGTCAAAATTTCGTAGCCGCTCATCCTATGGCGGGACGAGAGAAGTTCGGACCGACGGCTGCGACCGCGAATCTTTACAGAGATAAAATCGTCGTTTTATGCGATCTTGAAGAGAATGTTCTTTTTCATACCGATAGAGCCATAGAGATATTCGAAGCTCTAGGTATGTATATAGCATATATGAAATCGGCCGATCATGATCGGCATGCGGCATATATTTCGCATATGCCGCATGCCGTAAGTTTCGCTTTGGCGAATTCCGTTATGAAACAGGAAGATCCGAAGAGTATTTTGGCGCTTGCGGCGGGGGGATTTAAAGATATGAGCAGAATTGCAAAAAGTTCGCCCGATATGTGGAGCGATATATTTTTACAAAATAGAGAAAATCTTATAGAAGCGATAGAGAGTTTTCAAAAAGAGTTGAAACAGGCAAAAGAGCTTGTAAAAAATGCGGATGAAAAGGCTCTCAAAGAGTGGATGAAGAGCGCGAACGAACTACATAAAATTTTGTAAAGTTAGTTCGACACGGCCGTTTTATCCCTTAGGTATGCGTTGAAATCCTTTTCCGCTATCGCTTCACTGAAGTAGTAACCTTGCATAAGGGTGCATCCGTGTTTTTTCAAAAAGTCAACTTGCTCTTTCGTCTCCACACCTTCGGCAACTACATCGAGATTGAGTTGTTTCGCAAGCGTTATAATAGTTGAGGCGATCTGCATATCGTCTTCGTCGTTCGGAATATCTCCTATGAAAGATTTGTCGATTTTAAGTTTTGAGATAGGTAGTTTTTTAAGTCTCGCCAAAGATGAATATCCGGTACCGAAATCGTCTATCGCGGTATTTATGCCTATCTTCTTCAGATTTGTCAAAGCGATTTCCACCTGTTTGATATTTTCCATCAAAAAGCTTTCGGTAACTTCTAGTTCGAGTAAGCCGGGGTTTATACCGCTCTCTTTTATAATCGTCTTTAGCGTATGCTCAAGATGATTTTGAGTCAGTTGTTTACTTGAAATATTGATAGCTATTTTTATATTTAATCCGAGTTTTTGCATGATAGAGAGCTGTGTGCATGCTCGTTGCATGATCCATTTACCGATTTTTGCCATAAAACCGCCTTCTTCAGCGAGTCTTATGAAATTGTCCGGAGTTACTATTCCATATTTTGGATGCTCCCATCTGATCAACGCTTCACAACCGTAAAGTGTGTTGTTCGTCGTATCGATCACCGGTTGATAATATAACTGAAGCTGATTGTTTTGTATGGCGTTTCTAAGATCGTTTGAGAGTTCAAGTCTCTCTTTCGCGTCGGCGTTCATATCTTCGGTAAAGTATCTGTAAATGTTTTTTCCGCCTTGTTTTGCGGAGTACATCGCCATATCCGCATTTTTTATAAGATCCTCTTTATTCGTAGCGTCGTCGGGAAATATAGCTATACCCACACTAGCGCCGATGTAGCCGATCTCGTCGTCGAGTTTTACCGGCTGGGAGAGCGAATCGATAATTTTTTGCGCGACGATCGAAGGATATGCGGTATCTTTTATATCGTCGAGAATTACAGTAAACTCGTCACCTCCGAGTCTGGAGACCAAATCTTCCTCTCTTAAAATGTTATTTAGTCTCTTCGCTACCTCTATCAAGAGCAGATCTCCATAGTCATGCCCAAGCGTATCGTTTATCATTTTAAAGTTGTCAAGATCGATGAACATAAGAGCGAATTTCGTTTTATTCCTTCTGGCTTTAGAGATTTTTTTTACTAAAGTATCTTGAAAAAGGGCTCTGTTGGGAAGATTTGTCAAAAGATCGTAGTGTGCTAGAATATTTAATTTGCTTTGAGTCTTTTTTTGATCCGTTATGTCCGAAAAAATACCGGCAATCAAGTTTTTATCATCTTTTTGTATCAAAAATCTGTGTGCTTGAAAATATTTCTCCTGATTGTTTTTGTCTATTAGTTTCTCTTCGGTGGTGTAGATTCCTTTCTCAAGTACCAGGTCGGATTTTTTTATGATGCTTTCATAATCCTCAGCCGATAACAGCTCCTTTATATTTTTATTGACGAGTGTATCGACGCCGAAAAAATCGTTTAGATATTGGTTCGAAAAGATTATGTTATGATTTTCATCTTTTATGAAAGCTCCTGCCGGGAGATTTTTCATAAAAAGTTTAAATTGCTCTTCAGAGTTCTTAAGTGCGAGTTGAGCTTGTTTGATTTCCGAAATATCGGTTAAAAAGCCGACGATTCTTTGTGATTGGCCGTCTTTACTTCGTGTAACTTTTCCTTTAATAGCTACCCATTTCGTTTCGCCGTTTATCAAAATACGGTGTTCGCAGTGAAATGTGGCGCTCTTGTTGTTTATATGATCCTCAAGGGCATGAACGACTTTTATTTTATCATCGGGATGAATCAGATCTAGCCAAGTCTTTATGCTGTTTTTTACCGGTTTGTTTAAAACTCCCAAAATCTCTTTGAACCTGTTGGAAAAAAAAGCTTTATCCTCTTTGATGTTCCAGTCCCAAAGACCTTCGTTGGAACCGTTGGTAGCGAGTTCATATCTCTCTTTTAGCAGTTGCATGGTCTCTTTAGCTCTATTTTTATCGCTGATATCGACTATGATTCCCAGTTTTTCATCGCTTTGTTCATCTTCGCTTATGTCCGAGATATATACTATGGCGTCTATGGTCTTACCGATATCGTTTTCGATCTTTGTCTCGAAATGATCCGTATTAGCCGTGTTGTGGTTGAAGAGGCTTTGTAGAACTTTTCTTCTATTATCGCCCGTGAATTCGTCGAATACTTTGTTCGTTAGAATTTTATTGTTATGATTTTTGTAAAATACCGGTAGCGGAAACTCTTTAAAAATATCGTAGATCACCTGCTCTTTATTGTTGCTACCCATGAGTCTGCTAAACATAAATAATTCTCCTTAAGGTCATTTCCTTAATATCATAATCTATAGTATCGACTAATTAAAAAAAAAATAAAATATCAAGAGATAATTTTGTAGAATCAAAATACATACTTCTAAAAACGGATCTAAAATATGAGTGAAATTAAATTTACGCATCTTCATCTACATACCGAATATTCACTACTTGACGGAGCGAACAAGATCAAACAGCTCGCAAAAAAAGTCAAGGAACTGGGTATGGATTCGGTTGCCATAACCGATCACGGAAATATGTTCGGAGCGATAGATTTTTATCAGACTATGAAAAAAGAGGGTATAAAACCGATTATCGGTCTTGAAGCTTACATACACAATCAGGAAGATTTGGGTGATCGTACGACAAAACAGAGATTTCACTTATGTTTATATGCGAAAAACGAAGTCGGTTACAAAAACCTCATGTATCTTAGCTCCAAAAGCTATATAGAGGGATTTTACTATTATCCCAGAATCAACAAAAACCTTTTAAAAGAGCATTGTGAAGGGTTAATCTGTTCGGCCGCCTGTCTTCAGGGAGAGATCAACTGGCATCTAAATCTAAATAGCGAGAGAAATAGAAAAAACGGTGCAAAGGGCTATGAAAGAGCAAAAGAGATCGCGCTGGAGTACAAAGAGATTTTTGGTGATGATTTCTATCTTGAGATAATGCGTCACGGTATCGAAGATCAACATTATATAGACGAACAGGTGATTAAACTCTCTCTTGAGACCGGTATCAAAATCATAGCGACCAATGACACCCACTATCTGGAACAGCAGTATGCGGATGCTCATGAAGCCTTTATGTGTATAGCTATGAATAAAGAGTTCGACGATCCCAAAAGACTTCGACACAGTGTTCATGAGTTTTTCGTAAAATCTCCCGAAGAGATGGCGCTACTTTTTTGCGATATACCGGAGGCTATTGAAAATACTCAAGAGATCGTAAACAAATGCAATCTGGAGATAAAGCTCGGAAATCCGACGCCTCCTAATTTCAAGTTCGTCAAAGAGTACGCTAAAGCCGAAGGACTCGATTTTGACAACGATGCGGATTATTTCGTCTATAAATGCAAAGAGGGATTGAAAAAAAGACTTGCAATCGTTCCAAAAGAGCGTCATAAGGAGTATGAAGAGCGGCTGGAATTTGAGATGAATATCATAAACTCTATGAAATTTCCCGGATATATGCTCATAGTTTGGGATTTTATTCGCGATGCCAAAGAGAAGGGGATTCCGGTGGGACCCGGGCGTGGATCGGCTGCGGGTAGTCTGGTCGCTTTTTGTCTGGAGATAACCGATATCGATCCTATGAAATACAACCTTCTTTTTGAGAGATTTTTGAATCCTGAGAGGGTAAGTATGCCCGATATCGATGTTGACTTTTGTCAAAAAAGAAGAGGTGAGTCGATCGACTATGTAGTTCAAAAATACGGCCGATTCAATGTCGCTCAAGTTATAACATTCGGTAAGCTTTTGGCAAAAGGTGTTATCCGTGATGTTGCGAGAGTTATGGCAATGCCCTATGCGGAAGCCGATAAAATGGCAAAACTCATACCTGACGAGCTGGGCATCACGCTAGAGGCGGCTTTTGAGAAAGAGCCGAAGATAAAAGAGCTTATAAACTCTAACGCTCAGGCAAAAAGAGTTTGGGATTTTGCGCTGGCGCTTGAAGGACTCAATAGAAACTCCGGTATGCATGCGGCCGGTGTTGTCATGAGCAATGAAGAGCTGTGGCACAAAGCGCCGCTTTATAGACCATCCGGTGAAGATCATCTGGTTACTCAATATTCGCTAAAATATCTCGAAGATGTCGATCTTATCAAATTCGACTTTTTGGGGCTTAAAACTCTTACCGTTATTGATGATGCCTTGAAACTTGTAAAACGAAAACATAATATCGACATAAACTTCAACGAAATAGATTTTGACGATCCCAAGATATATGAACTTATTCAAAGCGGTGCTACTGTCGGATTGTTTCAGATAGAATCAGACGGTATGCAGTCATTGAATGAAAGACTCAAACCTACAAACTTTGAAGATATCATCGCGGTCTTAGCACTTTATAGACCGGGTCCCATGGAGTCGGGGATGCTTGATGATTTTATCGACAGAAAGCACGGGCGTGCGAAGATCACATATATGTTTCCAGAACTTGAGCCTATACTAAAGCCGACATACGGAGTCATCGTCTATCAGGAACAGGTTATGCAGATTGTGCAGACAATCGGCGGCTTTTCGCTCGGCGGGGCGGATGTCGTTCGTCGCGCGATGGGTAAAAAGATCAAAGAGGAGATGGATAGGTTAAAAGGCGAGTTTGCCGACGGCGCTCAAAAAAAAGGATTCGATCGCACAAAAGCCGAAGAGCTTTTTGATTTGATCGTCAAGTTTGCGGGATACGGTTTTAACAAATCACACTCCGCCGCTTATGCGATGATCACTTTTGAGACTTCATATCTAAAGGCGTACTATCCTCAAGAGTTTATGTCCGCTCTTCTTACATCAGAAGCTGACAATACCGATAAAGTCGTCAAATATGTCGATGAGGTCAAACGGCTGGGGCTTGATTTGCTTCCTCCGTCCATTACTCACTCTATGATCGAGTTTAGTCCTAGCGACCATGACGGAACTCCCGCCATATTGTTCGGTCTTGGCGCTATAAAAGGTGTGGGTTCAAAGGCGATAGAGTCGATTTTGGAAGCTAGAGACGAGAAACCTTTTGAGAATCTTAGTGATTTTATGGCGAGGATCGATAGTACTAAAGTAAATAAAAGAGTTCTTGAGGCTTTGATAAAGTCTGGTGCGATGGATAGTTTCGGGTATTCCAGAAGAACGCTTTTAGAAAATATAGAAAAGATAGTATCAGTTGGAGCGGAAGCCGCAAGAGCGAAAAAGATGGCTGAGAACTCACTTTTCGGAGATATCGAAGAGATGGTTAGAATAGAGATAGAACTTGAAAATCTGCCCGAATATGAAAACAAAAATATACTCCAATTGGAAAAAGAGACGCTCGGCTTTTATGTATCCGGGCATCCTCTTGATGAGTTTCGCGAAGAGATAGATTCTATCGATTATACTCTATCATCGAAACTTGATGAAATAGGAGACGGTTCGAAAACTCTTTTTGTCGGAAAGATCGAAGGTATAGAGACAAAAATCAGCAAAAAAGGAAATAAATTCGGCATAGTCAACCTAATGGACTTTCATGGAAATATAGAGATCATGGTTTTTGAAAAGACACTTGTCGAAATCGCTATGATGGATCAAAATCGTCCGATCTGTTTTAAAGTAGCTATTAGCAAAGACGATCAGTTTACAAGAATGAAAGTATTGAAAGTCTTAACTCTTGAAGAAGCGAAAAAAGAGAAAGTCGAAGTCAAAAAACAGACGACACCTGTCAATAGAGATCCGATTTTCGTAAAAGTCGAAGTTGGAGACGATCCTGATATTTTGTACAAACTTCATCAGCTTGTATGCGAGTATCCGGGCTCAAGACCTTTGAAACTAATTCTGTCTTCAAAACTTCAAGATGTCGTCATAGAATCGAAAATATCGGTAAATGAAATGATAGTAGAAAAACTCGAGGAGATAACTCATTTGAAAGTAGCCGCATAAATATTTGTTATCGTGATTAACAAGAGTCTTCACGTTTATATTGTAGGATTGGGTGGTGTGTAAAAATAGGAGGCATTACAAATTGCTTCCGTGAAGACTCTCATCATTTCAGTTATCTTGTTATCTTGGATAAGGCTAAAGGAGGCACAAAATCCTTATCCTTGATGAATGTATTATGACACCAAAACATTAACGAAGTGTTAGCGTAAGTTGAAATTTAGCTTTTTTTATTATCTAATATATCTTAAAATCGGTAAATTTTAGTGCCGTTTACAATTAAATGTCTTGAAACAAGCTCAAAAGAAACTCTTTTCTCTCATTATCGATTTTATGTGCTCTGCCGTCTTTACAGAGATTTACCAGTGTCACTTCCATCTCAAACAGAAGCGTTTTATCTTTATAAATTTGATGAAAAATGATAAATCCCGTATGTTTCATTTTTAAAAGTTTTGTTTTTACTTCGATAAGATCACCTAAAAGTGCGGGTTTAACAAAGTTCGCAGTTAGATTTTTAATGGCAAAGTGACATCCGTCATTAAAAGGTGATTTTTTATTTTTAAAAAAAAGTTCGCTTCTTGCCATTTCGCAGAAGTTAAGATAGTTTGAGTGGTAAACGATTCCGCCGCAATCGGTATCTTTATAATAGACTCTGATTTTCACCTTAACCTCCGGTTTGCCGTTTTTGATGTTATAAAGATTATACAAAAAATGCACTATCAAGGAAGTAAGTCGTTAAAATTTTTTATATTAAGTTAGATACTCTTTTCTCAAACCTTAACTAATTTTTCTATTCTCTCAAAGAGAGATAAAAATAAAAGCAAATATGCTAGAATCGCACAAATAAGGGAAAAAGGTGTAAAAATGTCGGATTTACAATCTCTTAAAGACGAGTATCTCGATCATATGATGAATCCTCGAAATTATGGGAAAATCGAAGATTATGACGCTAAAGGTATCGGTAAAAATCCTCAAAACAATGAGATGGTGGAGATGTATCTAAAAGTTGATGACAACACTATCAAAGATGTCAAATTTATGGCGATAGGTTGTATGAGTACGATCGTAACCGGTTCCATTTTTACCGATATGATAAAAGGTGAGAGCATAGCCGAAGCTCAAAGTGTTGCGGAAGAATTTATGCAAAAGATAGAGGACGCTCCACAAAGCCAGAGAGCTTGCGCCCAGATGGTAGCAAAATCTTTTCTTGCTGCGGTTGTAAATCTTGATCGAAGAGCGGCGGGTAAAAAAGAGGATTCATATACATTAATAATAAGTGAGGATTGTAATATAGATGAGTAAAAAGGATATATTCGGACAAAAACATGAACTTTGGCTTGCAATACTTTTTGGTTCGTTTTCGGTAAAAGATGAGAAAATTTCAGATATTTTGTATGATTTTGCGATGATAGAGTACAGGCATTTGAATTGGCTCGGTTCAAAGCTGACAAGCGAGGGTTTTAAAGTCGGCTATGAAAAAGGGGAGATCGACTATAAAGCAAAAGATAATTTTGAACTTTTTGAAAAGCTTATATCTTTAATAAAGGCTATTAAAGCGAGTTATCCGAAAGATCAAAGTGCTCTCTTTTCCCGCTTTAAAAGCGATGAAGATTATTTTTTGCAGAAGTTGACTTCTTTGTTAAAAGATCCGAAAAATCGGCAAGAGATTACGGCGTACGATAAAAATAGAAAACTTGAAGGTTTCGAACTTTCGTCGGATCAAACCGATGCTTTGACGCTCTTTTTGTTTGAAGAGAGTTATAAAGAGTATGAGCTTATCTTGGTATATACATATGCGAATTTTTTCACCGATTCCAAACTGTTGTCGAATATCTTTGCGGATCTTATTTACGAATCGCATTTTCATCTGAAAAGTTTTGCCAAAATGATGAGCGAAATGGGTATTTTGACGATGCCAAGAGAGATAATGGAGCAAGTTTACAGATTCGATGATTTAGAGAAATTTTTGATCGACGGCATAAAAGAGGAAGAGGGCGCGAAAGAAGAGTGTGTTAGACTCGCTAAATCGATTGATCATGAAGAACTTAGCGACTTCTTCTTTTTTATAAACAATCAGGAGGATTATCATATAGAATTGATGAAAAAAGCGCTATCGCACATAAAGGAGAATTCGTGAACTCTTTGTTTAAAGCAGTATGGACAAATGCTGTTTCAAGGGCATTTGGAAAGTTCGCGTCAACGAAGTTTCCATCGTTTTTACAGCTTTTGATCAATTATTCGTATGTTAAACTTACGGGAGTCGATCTTTCCGCATTTAATGAGATAGATCAATATAAGACTTTAAATGAACTTTTTACCAGAAAGTTATCTTATGAAAGAGACATCACGAAAGATCCGAACGCTTTTATCTCTCCTTCCGATTCGCTCATAAGCGCCGAAGGTGACATAAAGGAGCATACCGCATTGCAGATAAAGGGGTTTTCGTACGATATCAGAGAACTTTTGAGTGTCAATTTTGAGGAAGATGTATTAAAAACGCTGGAGAATGGAAAATTTATAAATTTTTATCTCTCTCCTATGGATTATCATCGTTATCATGTGCCGATAGATATGAAGGTTTTAAGGGTTGTTCATATTCCCGGGCTTTTGTATCCCGTAAACATGAAATATCTGAAAAAAATACCTTCGCTTTTCGTTAAAAACGAAAGAGTGGTTTTAGAGTGTATCGATAATAGTAACAGATTATTTTTTATCGTACTCGTAGGAGCTTTAAATGTCGGTAAGATGACGCTTAGCTTCGATGAGCGAATAGAGACGAACACGAATGCAAAAGAGGTTAAAGTTTATGATTATGAAGATGTATCTTTGAAAAAAGGTGAAGAACTCGGAATGTTTATGATGGGCTCGACCATAGTTATGCTTTTTGAAGAGGGATTTGTAGAGCTTGTTGAAAATTTGAATGGGAAAAAAGTCCGTTTTGCCGATGTTGTGGCATATCGTAAATAAAAGTTTTTGATGCTCATAAGTGCCAAAAGGCTATAATCTCTTATTTAATTTAAGGAGAATATATGAGCAGAGTTTATAACTTTGGTGCGGGACCGGCTACGATGCCGCTTGAGGTGCTTGAAGAGGCACGGGAGAACTTGGTGGATTTTCACGGTGAAGGACTTTCGATCATGGAGGCGTCTCACAGATCGAAAATGTACGATGAAGTTCACACCCAAGCGCTCTCTTTGATAAGAGAACTTTATGAAGTGCCGGATGATTACGACATACTTTTATTGCAAGGCGGTGCTTCGACTCAATTTGCGATGGTTCCTATGAATCTCTCTTTAGGCGGAAAAGCCGAGTATGCGGACACCGGTAGCTGGTCTTCAAAAGCCATCAAAGAGGCGAAGATTCAAAATCTCGATTTGAGTATAGTAGCCAGTTCGAAAGAGAGCGGATACGACAGAATACCCTCTGAGATCAACTTTAGCGACGATGCCGATTTTGCGTACATTACATCGAACAATACGATTTACGGAACGCAGTATAAAACTTTTCCGACTACAAAAGCGCCTTTGGTTATAGATGCTTCAAGTGATATCTTTTCATATCCGTTGGATTGGTCGAAAGTCGGCATTATCTTCGCAGGAGCTCAAAAAAATGCGGGTCCATCGGGCGTTACGGTCGTCATAGTCAAAAAAGAGCTGCAAGATCGCGTCAAAGAGAGTGTACCTACGATGCTTAGATATAAGACTCATGCGGAAAAAAACTCGCTTTACAATACTCCTCCGACATTTGGCATATATATGCTTTCGTTGATGATGAAGTGGATAAAAAATAGAGGAGGAATAGAAGCGATAGCGAAGCTAAATGAGCAAAAAGCCTCGATTTTATATGATGTTATCGACAATTCAAACGGTTTTTATAGAGGTCATGCGCAAAAAGATTCGAGATCTTTGATGAATGTATCGTTCAACATAAAAGATAAAGATGCGGATCTTGAAGCGAAGCTTGTGGAGCTTGCTACGAAAAACGCGATGATAGGCTTGAAAGGGCATAGATCCATAGGCGGACTTAGAGCATCCATCTACAACGCGATGAGTAAAGAGGGCGTTCAAGCTTTGGCGGATCTTATGAAAGATTTTGCGGCTAAAAACGCGTAAGGAGTATAGATGTATAAGATATTGACGCTAAATAAAATTTCTCCTAAAGGGCTAGATCACTTTAATCGTGACAGTTATGAAGTGGCGAGTGAAATCTCAAATCCGGACGCCGTAGTGCTTAGAAGTTATAAGATGCATGATATGTCTCTTCCTCAAAGTCTCAAAGCCATAGCAAGAGCGGGAGCCGGGGTAAATAATATTCCCATAGAGAAATGCTCCCAAAAGGGTATAGTCGTTTTTAACACTCCGGGAGCGAATGCGAATGCCGTTAAAGAAATGGTTATAGCCGGAATGCTTTTGGCGGCGCGTGATATCGCGGGAGGTATTAGTTGGGTTCAAAGTACCAAGGATAAAGGAGATGAAGTTCCTTCCCTTGTCGAAAAAAACAAATCGAATTTTGCCGGAAGTGAGATAAAAGGTAAAAAACTAGGAGTCATAGGTCTTGGAGCTATCGGAGCGATGGTCGCAAACGACGCTTTGGCTCTTGGGATGGAGGTCATAGGTTATGATCCGTATATCTCCGTAGATGCGGCTTGGGAGCTTTCTAGCGATGTACAAAAAGCTACCGGTCTTGAGACTCTGTTATCGGCTGTTGATTACGTCAGTATTCATGTTCCTCTTCTTGAGCAGACAAAACATATGTTCAATGCCGAAAAATTTGCGATGATGAAAGATGGTATAAAGATTATCAATTTCGCTAGAGGTGGGCTCGTAGATAACAATGATCTCAAAAACGCTATAAAATCGGGTAAAGTTTCCTGTTATGTTACTGATTTTCCGGAAGCCGAGCTTTTGGATGTCAAGGGTATTATTCCCATACCTCATCTTGGGGCATCCACGGCCGAATCCGAAGAAAATTGCGCCGTTATGGCGGCAAAGCAGATAAAAGAGTTCCTTGAAAACGGAAATATAAAAAATTCGGTCAATTTTCCAAATTGTGAACTTCCAAGAGTTGTCGGGGATCAAAGAATCCTTATAGCAAATAAAAATATACCGAATATGATCAGCGAGATCACCTCTCTTTTGGCGAAAAACAGTATAAATATCTGTGATATGTTAAATAAAAGCAGAGATGATCTGGCATACAATATTATCGATATACAAGGTGCCATTTCACCTAAAGTGATAGAATCGCTCGAAAAAATAGAAGGAATTATAAGAGTTAGAATACTTGAGTAAATAAATCATGACTATTATCAATAAACTTTGCTTATTATTATGATAAAATATCACCCATAGGGGATATATATAGCCATTAGCAGCTGGGATCGGGGAAATGATCTTAACAAAGAGGTAGCGATGAGTGATGTAGTTGACGGTGTTAAAACTGATGTTTTGATTGTCGGCGGCGGCCCTTCGGGTCTGGCGACGGCTATTCATTTGGCAAATGTGCTTAACGAAAAAGGGCATGACGGCAGAATAATGCTGGTCGAAAAAGGCGAATCGATCGGCAGTCATATACTCTCAGGTGCGGTTATAAAGACGGATGTTTTTAAAGAACTGCTTCCTTTTACGGATATAAACGAGATTCCGTTTGATAGTAAAGTCGTAAAAGATAGTACGGTTTTTCTTACTGCGGACGACTCTTACGATCTTCCTTTTCATCCCCCGTATATGAAAAATATGGGTAACAAGATAGCATCTTTGGGGCAGGTTTGTAAGTTTTTAGCGGAAGTCGCGAAGAAAAAAGGTGTCGAAATATATACGGGCTTTAGCGTCGATGAACTTCTTTATGATGAAGAGGGTAGAGTGTGCGGCGCTAAAACCAAAGATACCGGGCTTGATCATAACGGAAACAAGATGCCCAATTTCCAGCCCGGAACCGAGGTACAAGCTTCTATCACAGTTTTAGCGGAAGGTACTTGCGGTACGCTCGCAAACGGTTTGATCAAAAAGAAAAATCTCGACGAAGGGAAAAATCCGCAAATTTACTCTCTTGGAGTAAAAGAGCTCTGGAAGATTCCCGAAGGAAACATAGAGCGTGGACAAGTGTTCCACACGGCCGGATATCCTTTAAAAGACGGTGAAGAGTTCGGCGGCGGCTTTATATACGGGCTAAGCGATAACCGTGTGGCGCTAGGGCTTGTTGTAGGACTTGACTATAAAGACCCTACATTCGATATACATGCGGCTATGCAAGTTTGGAAACAGCACCCTTTCGTTTCAAAAATACTTGAAGGCGGACAGATATTAGAGTACGGTGCGAAGACTCTACCAGAAGGCGGGTATAACAGTATTCCCAAATTTTACTCAGACGGTGTCATTATCGTCGGAGATAGTGCGGGTATGCTTGCTACCGCAAGTCTAAAAGGCGTGCATCTGTCCGTACAGTCGGGTATAAATGCGGCTAAAAGTGCGGCGGAAGCACTCATAAAAGAGGATTTTAGCGATGATACTTTAAAAAGCGTACAAGATTATTTTAAAAATAGTCGTTTACACAAAGAGCTCTATCCGGTTAGAAATTTCAGACAATCTTTCTCAAAAGGTCTCATTCCCGGAGCTCTTCGTTTTGGTGTGCAGCTTATAACAAACGGAGCTTGCATCACCGGTGATCTTAAAACCCATCCCGATAACCAAACGCTTTTGAAACTGAGCGAGATGGGGGATAAAACCTCTTTCAAGGAGAGATTTGCTTCAAAGCTGGAATTTGACAAAGTTTTGACATTTGACAAAGTTACGGATGTATTTTACGCAAATGTAAAACATGATGAAGAGCAGCCTTGTCATTTGATAGTCGATGAGAAAAAAGTTGAGAGAAATATCAAAGATTACGGAGGGGCTTGTTACTACTTCTGTCCTGCGGAAGTTTACGAGATTCACAGTGACAAGAGCGGAAACAAAGAGCTTCGTATTCACGCTGAAAACTGTGTACACTGCAAAACATGCCATATCAAATCGGTGGATAACGCCATTTTATGGGTACCGCCTTATGGTGGGGATGGACCACAATATGAAAATATGTAGCATAGTATCGGATAATAAAGAGTGTGAAAAAGGAGATTTGAAATGGCATTAACTATAATCAGTTTGATGAAACAGGTACCTCTGCCGAGTGAAATGAGAATGGGAGAGGATGGTTTGATGGATAGAACAAAAGCCAAATCCATCATAAATGTTGATTGCTCTTTTGCGTTGGAGGCGGGATTGCAGCTTAAGAAACAGCATCCCGACGCAAGACTCATAGTCTGTTCGATGGGACCACCGTCTTTTGAAATGTCTCTTAAAAAAGCTCTCTCTATGGGTTATGACGAAGCCTACTTACTTTCTGACCGCAGACTTGGCGGAAGCGATACTTATGCAACCGGACTAGCGATCGCCACGATGATAAAACATCTGGGCTTTTCAAAAGAATCAAACGAGCCTTTCGTCATAGTCGCAGGTCGCCAAACAAGTGACGGAGATACGGCTCATGTCCCTTCTCAAGTTGCGGAGAATCTTGGAATTCCGCAGGCGACTTTTATAGAAACGGCAAATCTCGAAGATGGAAAAATAGTCGCAAAAAGGATCATCGAAGGGGGTTATCAGATGATGAAATTACCCCTTCCTTGTGCGCTTTCTCTTACGCCCACCGGAATTCCTCCAAGGCGACCCTCTTTAAGCGGGGCGATAAAAGCCGCTCATAGTGAGATAAAGGTTTTTAATATCGATGATATTGGGCTTGGTACCGAAAAAATAGGACTAAGCGGTTCTCCTACGATTGTCGCGAAGGTTCAAAATATCGTCAGCGAGAGAGCTCCCGTTATCATGAGTGAAGGAGATAGTGAAAGCGCTCTTGTGGATGATCTTTTAAAAAATATAAAATCAGGAAAATCCGAGCTTGAAACAAAAGAGAAAAAAGAGAAAAAAGCAAGAGCCAGACCGGATTTCGAAGTAACCGATTTTAGAGACGGCGCAAGGGGAATTCTAACTTGGGCAGAGGTTGCGAACGGAAAGATCACAAGACCTTCTCTCGAACTTTTAACTCCCGCAAGAGAGCTTGCCGAAAAACTTGACGAAGATACGAAGGTAACGACTCTTTTGATCGGCGGTAAGGGTATAAAAGATCATGCAAGAGAACTCATAGAACATGGAAGCGACAAAGTCGTAGTAGTGGAAGATGAGAGATTAAAAGAGTATCTTGTTCTTCCTTATTCGGAGATTTTCAAGCAGTATATCGATAAAAGTCGTCCCGAAATTGCGCTTTTTGCCGCAACGACGGCCGGAAGGGAACTAGCTCCTAGGATCGGTGTTAAAACAAACAGCGGAGTTACCGCCGATTGTACCGCTTTGGAGATCGGTGAGCATATCGATCGTAAAAATAAAAAGATTTTCGCACCCATTTTAGAATCCAGAAGACCGACTTACGGAGAGAGTAAACTAGCCACGATTTTAGGATTTGTGTGTCCTCAAATTTCGACTGCTAGAGCTGGTACTTTCGAGGTTCCGCCGGTAAACAAAGATGCAAAAGGCGAGATTGAAGAGTTTAAGCCCTCTCTTGGAGATGAAGAGTTCGTTGTAGAGATTTTGGAAACCGTAAGAGGAGAAGGCGGACTTCAAAACCTCTTTGAAGCGGATATTATAGTTTCGGGCGGAAGACCGACCGGTGAGATAGATAATCTAGGGCTGGTTAAAGAGCTTGTAAACGCTCTAAAAGAGCAGGGTATAAATGCGGAGTGGGCGGTAAGCCGTCCGGTAGTTGACGGAGGATATGCCGAGTATGCCAGACAGATAGGTCAAACCGGAAAGACCGTTAGACCGAAAGTCTATGTAAGCGTTGCTATATCCGGAGCCATTCAGCATATAGCCGGTATGAAAGAGTCGGAAACGATCGTATCGATAGATAGTAATGCGAAAGCCTCCATCTTTAACAATGCGGATTTCGGAGTTGTCGGAAGATACGAAGATATTTTGCCGGAACTTATTGAAAGAGTCAAAGAGGGCTTTACATTCGGGATAAAGCCACAAAAATAAAATATAAGGAGTATATATGGTAGGTAGAAAAGTAGGAATAGTAGGAGCCGGTTTTGTCGGTGCGACGGCGGCGTATTCGTTAGCGCTTATGGGTAGTTGTCATGAGATAGTGCTTTATGATATCGTTCCCGAAGTTGCCATCGGAAAGGCTATAGATATCGGACAGGCGACCGCATATTCTCCCAAAGGAACTCTTGTGACCGCCGCCGAATCTCCAAGCGATATGAAAAATTGTGATATTGTCGTCATAACGGCCGGAGTTCCAAGAAGAAAGGAGATGACAAGAGCCGATCTTTTGATGATAAACGCCAAAATAGTTACGGATGTTGTTGACAATATAAAAAAATACTCTCCAAATGCCGTTATTCTCTGCGTCTCGAATCCTTTGGATGTTATGACATATGTCGTACATAAATTGACGGGTTGGGAAAGACACAGAATCATAGGAATGGCGGGAGCCCTTGATGGTGCCAGAATGGCGTATCAGATCCAAAAAAAGGTGGGCTACGGTTCGGGACAGACTAGAGCCATAGTCATAGGCGACCATGGACAGAATATGATCCCGTATCCCGAGATTTCAGCGGTCGGCGGAGTTCCGCTTGATCAGATCATAGGTAAAACCGATATGGAAGAGATCATCAACAAAACAAAAGAGGGCGGTGCGGAAATAGTAAAATATCTAAAAACTTCAGCCTATTATGCTCCGGGTCGTTCGATTTCTGTGATGGTAGAAGCTATTTTGGATGATTCAAGAATCGTTATGCCTTCATCGGTACTTTTAAACGGCGAGTATGGTTATAAAGATGTAACATTGGGTGTTCCGGTTGTACTCGGTGCAAAAGGTGTCGAAAAAATTATAGAGTTAGAACTTGATGACGAGATGAAAAAGAAAGTTGATATTTCGGTAAATTCCATAAGAGAGAATATAGACGTATTGAAAAAAGAGGGATTTTTCGACTAAGTTCAAAAGGCGGTATAAATTCCGCCTTTTGTTATTTTTTCGCTTTCGCTTTTATGCTTTTGAGTGATTTCTTAGCTTTTGACTTAGCTTTATCTTTTGCTCTTTTTTGAACTCTTTTCGTTTTATCTCCGGCCGTTTTTTTAACTTTTTTAGTCGCTTTTTCTTTAATCGAGGTTCTCTTTTTAGTCGCTTTACTTCTTAGAGATTTTGCTTTTTTGATCTTTTTGTCGGCATTTTTTATACCTTTTCTTGCGTTTTCAGCTATCTCGTCACCTATCCCGGGTACGTTTTTAAGATCTGCGGCCGATTTGATTTTGTGAGTTTTTCTATACTTCATAATAGCGGCGGCTCTTTTTTCGCCTATACCTTTTATGCTCATAAGATCTTCTTTCGAAGCCGTTTGAAAATTGATCGCAAATAGCGATACTGCCGTAAATGTCAAAAGTAATAGTAACTTTTTGATCATGTAGTCTCCTTTAAATAAAATTTTTCAGGAAAATTATATCTAAAGCTAAGTGAAATTATTGTGGAAAAGATGAAAGTTTTAAATGTAATAAGGTGAAGACATTTAGATAAATGGATCTAGTTTGTATAGATTATATACAATATGATTCAAAATTGCGAAGTTGTAAATTTTAAATCTGCTTTATTAAACATACAGTTATTTTAGATATAATCTCCCTTTTAGAAAACTTTAAACAATATAACAGGATAAAACATTGAGAAGTCATTATTGTACCCAATTGGATGAAAACGATATCGGGGCGGAAG
>CAZNIT010000030.1:0-77144 GCA_964573205.1 uncultured Sulfurospirillum sp.
GTCTTTTGTTCGGGGTTATCGTCATAGGTACCATATACGACGCTTTTTCAACGGCCGGTTCTATGATGCAAAACGCTCCCGCACTGGGCGTAATATATCTTGTAATGCTCTTTTCTCTTATTGCCGTTTTAGGATACGGCATCGTAAAAGAGATGATCGGATATCGCAAGATAAAACGAATAGATAAAATTCAGCAAGAGGCCAAAGAGGTAGAAAAAGCTCCTTTAAAGCGGGCTAGAGAATTTGCAGAAAAAATTATATCTCATTATAGAGATCATGATGATGGGGAGATAAGAAGCAAAGTAGCGGCTTTCGAAGCGGAGCTTCCTAGTATGATGGATGATGAAATTTTACAAAGGCTCGACGAGATCGTGTTTGAATCGATGGATGAAAAGGCTAAAAAGATCATTACCAGGTATGCAAATCAAACGGCTATCTCCACCGCTATAAGTCCTGTCGCTATGATCGACGCGGTTTTGATTATATCACGAAGTCATGTCATGATAAAAGAGATAGCGAAAGTTTACGGTCTTAGGCCGAATTTTTTAGGTGAAATGGCACTTGTTAAAAAAGTTTTCGTGAATTTGGCGTTTGCCGGAGTGACGGATATTATGCTCCATCACTCTCATGATATATTAGGAGCTTCCATCTTATCGAAAGTTTCGGCTCATGGTGCACAGGGGGTTGCAAACGGAATTCTTACGGCAAGAGTCGGTTTAAGTACTTTAAATGCTTGCCGACCTGTACCTATAACTAAAAGACAGGACGGTTTTTTTAAAAATATTTTCAAATTGATAACAAAATCACTCTTTTCTTCTAAAAAATAATTTTTTTTGTCCGATATGTTAGAGAAGTTTAATTTAAAAAGTCTGCGTTTCAAAAGCGAAAGACTTTTTGATATATTAAGGACAAAAAGTGACTTTAGATAGACAAAATAGCATTTTGAGTGAAGATATTGCCGCTCATATGGAGCATCGAGAAAAGGAGATCGTTTCAAATACCGTTTTGATAATAACTCAAAAGCATCTTGAACTTGATTTGATGAAAAAATCTTTAAAAAATGTGGACGGGTGCAAAGTATATGAGGCGGGAAATCTTAAAACGGCTTTTAATATAACTAGCCATAAAGATATAGATCTTATTATCGTTGACGAGGAGCTTCCCACCGCTAAGGGATTCGAGATTATCGACAAGTTAAACGGAAGGTCGCTCTTAAAAGAGATACCGAAAATTTTATTGATAAACGGAAAGTTTAAAAAAGAGAGATATGATTCATATAGAGATATAAATCTCGACTTTATAAACAAACCGATCGATCCCGTTATGTTCAATGCCAGAATTTCGGCATTTTTTAAAAATCTTAATAAAAAAACTTACGGTTCGTCGATTTTTGAAGAGATGATGAACGAAAAGTTGGATGCCGCGAAATCATTTTTAAATATTTACAAAAGTTTTTTGGAGGTTGATGAAAACATACTCTTTATCTATGATCAGGATAGAAACGAGATCGTAGATGCCAATAGAGTCTTTTTGCGCTTTTTTAAGGATTTGAGGTTTGTAAACAAGGTTCTTAAAAAAAGCAGATATATGAAAAAATATATTCCTAACAGCGAAGACGCCAATTATTTAAATCATTACGAATTTAACGAATGGATTAACATCAGTACTTCTGCCGAAGGTTTTCATTTCGGACTTACGATTATGAAGAATTCCACACCTTACAGCTTTTCTCTATTGTTAAGAAAAATAAGAGTTCCTGGTAACAGAATGTTTGTCGTGAAGCTTCTTAATAACCATAACTATCTGCCTCAAACGAATGAAAAAGAGTTCAATGAGTGTCGCGGCAAAGTGAACGATGAGTTGAAACTTTTGAAAGAGGAGATCGATCTTGAAGAGAGCGAAAGATCATATTCTAGAATATACAAGACTCTAAAGAGAATTTCGGAGTATATAAACAAAGACGACAAAGAGAGCGTGTTGCAGGTCGATCTTTATAAACACCAATATGTAAACGTCTATTTTGTTATAGCCTCACTTCTAAAATCTTTCGCTTCGCATAAGACTCTTTATCTTAACGGAATAAAAGTAGATAGAGATCTCGAGGAGAATCTCGAGCAGATATATCTAAAAACTAATCCTGACGCCTTACAAGATGCCGTCAAAGGAATTTTGGAGAGCTATTTCACGGCTCCCGTTCAATATGATCAAAGACGAATCAGAGTGAATGTTTATACCACCTCGAAAGAAAGACTCGTGGTTGAGATACGCGCAAGCGATAGAAAAGAGAAACAAAAAGAGGCGTCGATGTTCGATAAGATTCTCAAAAAAGAGAATCTCACTTTTTCAAGCGGTGCAGAGAACGAGATACTTCCTAAAAATGTTCGTCAAGCTATCGATACGCTCAATGCGGATGTCAAACATTATCGTGCGGACGGACATACTATATTTCTTTTAACCGTACCGATAATTGAAAAAAGTTAATTAATTTAGCTTTTTATTATAAAAACTTTAATACAATAACCTTTAAGTATAAGATTTTTAACTTTTAAGGTTGTTGTAACATATGAAAACATTTAATGTAAGATACAGAAGTTTAGATAAATTGGAAGATTTCATTTTTGAACATGAGATCATCGACTGTCCGGATCTTTTGATACAAGTGTTTTCATACGAAATTAATCCGAGAAAAATCGAAACTATCGTTTCAAATCTAAAGAAGCTTTTTCCAAGAGCCCATATGATCGGTACCACTACCGACGGTGAAATAATTAACGGCCGAATTATGACAAAGGATATTATAATCTCCTTTTGTCTTTTCGAGACCACGAAAATAGTCTCTACGACGCAAAAGCTGACATATGGAGACGATTTCGCCATCGGTAGAAAAATGGCCAAGGAGATAGTACGCGAAGATACGAAGGCGGTTATAGTTTTTGCCAGATCCAAAGAGATAAACGCTAAAGATCTTCTTGAAGGAATAAGTTCCGTAAAAGAGGATTTAGTCGTCTCGGGTGCTCTTTCTGCGGATCAGGGAAGATTTGAAAGCGGTTATGTTTTTGACAAAGAGCAGATCAGCGATAACTCGGCGGTAGCGGTTTCATTGAGTTCTAAAGAGCTTATCGCGAAAAATCACTACACATCACAGTGGGAGCCAGTCGGGCGGGAATTCGTTATAACAAAATCAAAAGCCAACAGGCTTATAAGCGTTGACAAAATGTCCGTGAAATCTCTGTATGAAAAATATTTAGGAAAAGAGATATCGAATAAACTTCCGTTAAGCGGTTTGGAGTTTCCTTTCGTTCTTAAAAAAGATGGCGAATATATAGCGAAAACGGCTCTTAGCGATCCTAAAGACGGCTCATTGATATTTGGTTCGGATATGCCAAAAGGAGAGAAGATACAGATAGGTTTCGGCGATGCTCAAAAGATGCTTCACAATGTCTGGAAAATACTCCGTCGCGTAAATCAGGAGCCGGTTGAATCTATTTTTATCTATGCCTCGGCCGGAAGAAGGCGTTTTTTGAAACAGTACGCTCACTACGAAATTGAGCCGTTTTCAAAAATAGCTCCCGTAAGCGGTTTTTACGGATACGGTGAATTTTTACAAAATAAAAACGATAGATTTTTTTTGAATCAAAGTTTTACGGTTTTGGTTTTAAGTGAAAAAGAGAATATATCCGCCAAAGAGCTCGAGTTCAAAGAACCTAAAGACGTAAACAAAGAGCTTCAGACGTTTCGTGCGCTTGCCAACATCGCCAAAGTCTCATCTATGGAACTTCAAGAGTTAAACCAGAAACTAGAAAGGCGCATAAAAGAGGAGGTGGAAAAAAATCGTAAAAAAGACAGTATTCTCATCCACAACTCCAAACTCGCGCAGATGGGAGAGATGATGAGTTTGATCGCACACCAGTGGAGACAGCCGCTAAGCGCTATAAGCGCTACGTCAACGGGACTTCATGTGAAGATCGAGCTTGAGAAATTCGAAAAAGATTTTTTTCTCTCCTCCTTGGATAAGATAGAGCAGTATGTGAAACATCTTTCAACGACGATAGACGATTTCACCAACTTTTTCAAGCCCTCCAAGAGAGTCGAAACTACCGATATGAAATATCTTATAGATAGAGCCGTATTCATCATGTCCGCGTCGATACGAAAAAATAGTATCGATATCATCGTAAAAGATGAGTGCGATAAAGAGATAAGAACATATCCCAACGAAGTGATACAGGTTTTGATAAATCTTTTAAAAAACGCCGAAAATATTCTTGTTAAAAGGAAGATTGAGAATCCGAAAATTTTTATAACCGCATATGAAAAAAATGATCGCTGCGTCATAGAGATAGAAGATAATGCCGGAGGAATAGAGGAAAAGTTTTTAGATAAGATTTTCGAACCGTATTTTACGACAAAAGATCATAAAAGTTCGACCGGACTAGGACTTTATATGTCAAAATTTATTATCGAAGAGAGTTGTCACGGCAGACTTATTGTCGAAAACGGCTCTTTGGGTGCTAAATTTAGCATAGAGTTATAATATCGTTTCAATAATTTAATATTTGCTTTTTGTTAATAAAGCGGAGTTATAGTATGATCGTCAAAAGTAATTATCCCTCTTAATCTTTGATAAATTGTACGCTTTATGCGTGGAGGGTGATTATCTTAATAAATACTATTTATAAAAGGAAGATTGAATATGAGAAAAATTTTAGTAGCTTCAGCCCTCGCAGCGGCACTTTTAACGTCAACCGCACTAAATGCGAAAACTTATGCCACCGTTAACGGTCAAGATATCACGTCAAAAGATATAGAGACTATTTTACAAGTGATCCCAGGTGCGAAATTTGAAGATATGACAAAAGAGCAGCAAAAGCAAATCATAAACCAAGCGGTTGAAAAAAAACTTTTGGCTCAAAAGGCTATCGAGTCCGGAATTCAGAAAGATCCCGAATACAAAAAAGCGTTGAAAACCGTTGAAAAAGAGTTGGCGCTAGAGTTGTGGATGAAAAAGCAGTTTGATTCCGTCGAAGTTACCGATAAAGAGATCAAAGATTTTTATAATAAAAATATAAAAATGTTCAAACAACCTGCAACGGCAAAAGCAAGACATATTCTTTTAAAGACGAAAGCCGATGCGCAAGCGGTAATAAAAGAGCTTAAAAAAGCTAAAGATATAAAAGAGAAGTTCATCGAATTGGCGAAGAAAAAATCAACGGGTCCAAGCGCCGCCAGCGGCGGTGATCTCGGATGGTTCGATGCAAAAAGAATGGTGAAGCCTTTTAGCGATGCGGCGTT
This sequence comes from uncultured Sulfurospirillum sp., assembly GCA_964573205.1. Lineage (GTDB taxonomy): Bacteria > Campylobacterota > Campylobacteria > Campylobacterales > QNZT01 > QNZT01. The sequence continues at coordinate 5,293 of CAZNIT010000030.1, forward strand.
TAAACTTAAAAAAGGCGAATATACTAAAACGCCGGTAAAGACTCAATTTGGATATCATGTCATCTATCTTGAAGATAAAAAGCCGGCCGGAAACGTAACTTTAGAACAGGCGAAAGCGAATATCACTCAATCTTTGAAAGTACAAAAATTTCAGCAGAAGATGAAAAATATCGCGAAAGAGTTAAGAAACAAGGCTGATATAAAAATTAAATAATTCTTTAGATATAATAAGTAAAGATAAATTTTTCTAAAGGAAATTACATATGAGTGTTAAAATTCTCGATATTGTCGATTCCGGCGTCGTTACGGGCGACGATGTAACGAAGGTTTTTCAGGTGGCAAAAGAGCAGGGTTTCGCACTGCCGGCGGTGAATGTAGTAGGTACGAATTCCATAAACGCCGTACTTGAAGCCGCAAAAGAGGTAAACTCTCCCGTTATTATTCAGTTTTCAAACGGGGGAGCGGCTTTTTATGCCGGTAAGGGACTTGACAATAGTAAAGAAAAAGCGGCGATCGCCGGAGCTATAAGTGGTGCTAAACATGTACATACTTTGGCGAAGATGTACGGCGTGCCGGTGATTTTGCATACCGATCATGCGGCTAAGAAGCTTTTACCTTGGATAGACGGACTTTTGGAAGCGAGTGAAGAACATTTCAATAAGTACGGTACGCCGCTTTTCAGTTCTCATATGCTGGATCTCTCTGAGGAGAGTTTGCAGGAAAATTTGGCCGTTTGCGAAGAGTATCTAAAACGTATGAGTAAAATCGGTATGACTTTGGAGATCGAGCTTGGTATAACCGGTGGTGAAGAGGATGGAGTTGATAATTCCGGTATCGACAATTCACTTCTTTATACTCAGCCGCAAGAGGTTTGTGAAGCGTACGAAAGATTAAGTAAAATAAGCGATAAGTTTACGATAGCGGCATCGTTCGGAAACGTTCATGGGGTTTATAAACCTGGAAATGTTACACTCGAGCCGAAGATACTTGACAATTCTCAAAAATATATTTCTCAAAAGTTAGCGACCGAAGATGAAAAACCGGTAAATTTCGTATTTCATGGCGGAAGCGGGAGTAGTCATGAAGAGATACAAGAGGCTATAAGTTACGGTGTAATAAAAATGAATATAGATACCGATACACAGTGGGCTTTTTGGGACGGTGTGAGATCATACGAATCTAAATATCATGACTATCTACAGTCGCAAATCGGAAACCCCGAAGGTGAAGATAAGCCGAACAAAAAATATTACGATCCGAGAAAATGGCTTAGAGAGGGTGAAAAATCGATGATCGAGAGATTGAAGATCGCCTTTGACGATCTTAACTGTATAAATAGAAATTAAAACGCTTATTCGCCGGCGAATTTACTATGCCGGCGTTTTATTCATCTCTTTGAGTTCAACAGCTGTAATCGTAATATTTTTTTAACAGCTTTTTTATCTCCTCTTTCTCTTGATGAGTATGTTTTCCATTTTGGCAGAGGTCGTTTAGATATATTTTTATAATTGATTTTATCGAATCGTATTCCGACAAGGCTTTTATAGTCTGTTTGACGGTCGTAAAATCGTCGCTAACTAGTTTTGTCAAAAAGTTGTTGATTATTTCATTGTATTTAAATTGAACATTTATAGCCTCTTTCAATTTTTCGATATCGCTCATATCCTCCTTTTCTAGTATTTTGTCACTATCGTCCTTGATCTTTTGATTTACCAGATAAACAAGATTTTGGTACTCGAAAATTCTATCTTGAGCGCTCATTTTAATTTTCTTGATTTCGTCGTCAATTCTTTTTTGCGCGTAATTGGTAGCTTTTTCAAGTTCGTTGTCTATGCCGTATATTATCTGATTTTTTACTTGATTTTTTATCGAGTCGTCTATTTTGTCCATTTTGTCTTTTAAAGGTTTAAAGACGCCCGCATAGGCGAATATCGACAATAAAGTTACGATTATCGTCAGCATTATGCCAAAAGAGTTGATCTGTTCCGATAAAATTTCCGCCGCAGGTTCCATTACGCTTCCGATTGCTCCAATATCCTCTAGCTTTAACAAGATCGCCCCGGAAGCTTGAGTGGAGGCTGTGGAGTGAGTGATATTCGTATCCGAGTGAAGATAGCCAAGTTGCAAGATAAAGATCAAGAACGTTAAGAATCGCTTTTTCATTTTTGCCCCTTTATAAACTTGAACAATCTTTTGACATCGTCTTTTGTTATCAACATGTTCGTATCTATACCGTATTTTTTCGCGTCGTGCTTCGCTTCGTCGAACGGTTTAGATGTAAAAAACGTAATTTTCGTTTTGGAGAATCTTTTTTTCAAGCACTCTTTGTAGTATTCAAAGCCGGCGTCAAGATCTTCCTCTATTTTAAACTCATTGTCAAAACAGGCGAATTCGTTCTCTTTGTTAAAAAGCATTCTTATATCTATGATTATTATGTTTTCATCGCTATCTTCCAGTTCGTACAACTCTTGTGAAAATTCGGAAAAACTTTCACATATAACCGCTTTCGTATTTAGTTTTTCCTTGATATCCTCTTCGACATTTTGTATAGTTTTTGGATCGTCCTCAAGCCATACTATTTTCATAATTATCCTTTTATTTCGAATTTTTTAGAAAGAGATTCGTTCATCTTTTTCATAAGGCGATTTTGATTTATCATTTTTGCCGGTATCGTAAGTACGAAACGATTTTTATATCCTTTAGATGTTCTTAAAGAGTCCTCGAGTTTGATGCTACCGTCGAAAAACTTGACGAGTTTGTTGCATTTATAGAGACCGAAACCGGAATTCTCACTCTCGCCTCTAGGATATGAGACTTTTTTATCGCCTATCTCCTCCTCGAATGTGAGAGCTTCGAATCCTCTGTATCCATACTCGAAAATATCGTATTTTTCATCCTCTTTAATCTCTATTCCCATATTTTCGATATATATCTTTGTCAGAAATTTTAAAGGTACGGTTCTAATATGTATCGTCGTGTTTTGGTAGGAGTATTTTACGGCGTTTTGAATTAGGTTCGAAAATATATCTTCTAAGATTACCGGTGCTATTTTGACGCTGATATCGTTATCTATATTCGTTCGCAATTTTAGATTTTTGTGTTTGTATCGTATCGAATTAGTGATTCTGTATATGATGTCGTGAAGTTTTATTTCGTAAGAGATCTGTTTTTGTACGTTTGCATATAGTTGATCTATCTGTTCATCTATGGAGTTTCGCCTAGAAAAATTTTTTCCTTTGCCCGTAATGTAGTTGAAAGAAAGTTTTGTGTTGTATTGAAAAGATTTTATATCTTTTAGTTTGATTCCGAATCTGTAACGGGTATATTCATCGATATCTTTGAAATTGTCGTTTAACAGTTTCGTTAATTGTAGGCATTTTTCATATATCATATTGAGGTTTTGATTTATATCATGCAAGGCGTTGCTATGGATGAGTTCTCTTTGCTTTTTAAAAGTTTTTATTGTCGAAAAGTAAATTTTCAGATGATTTTTTACGCTTTTTAAACTTGTGCTATCGATGGTGTTGTAATCTTCCGATTTTTTATTGTATATGGATATCGCTCCGATTAGATTGTTTTCATCGCGTATGGCGTATATCTTTACCGCATTTATTCTTTTATCTTTTTCATAAGCTTTTGAGTGAAACAGTTTTTTCGAGCTTCTTAAATCCTCATCGCTTATTTCATCGATATCTCTTTTGGAAAGTTCGCAGATAAGTGCGGATTCGTTTTCGTTTATTATCAGATCAAAATCTTTTTCAAGTGTGGAAGAGACCCTTTTGAATTGTCCGTTTTGATATATCCATATCTCAACGCCGATACTAAAAAAGATACTGTTTATATATCTAGTCAATTTCGTCAATCTATTTTTCATATCTTTATTATCGTCCAGCTGAGTTTTGTTAGGGATATTTTCTATGATGGCGAAGAGTTTTTTTTCCACTATATTGTCGTAAATTTGAACCGAAAGAGCGTTGGTGATCGAGAGTACAAGTTGTATATCGTTTTTCGTAAAACTGTTTTTTCTGAAGCTATCTATGAGTAAAATACCTAAAAGCTTGTGTTTAAACGTTACCGGGATGGCGATATTGGAGTAGATCGGTTTATTCGGTACCGGTTGCAACAGGGCGTTTTCTTTGTAGTTGAAGATAATCATGTCGGAGATGCTGCGGTTGGGTTTGTCGCTGTAGTAATTGTTTACGATCTTCAAAACCCTGCTTTTTTTTAGTGTGGCTTTATCTTTTTGATTGATTTTCGTTATATATTTCGAAATTCCGAGAATATACTCTTTATCACCGTATTTTGCCGCTCTTTTGAATGTCTGTTTCGATAGGTTGTATTTTATATAACAGCCTCCGTCGGCATTTAGTGAACCGCAAACTCTTTGGATGACTTCGTCGATCGGCGTAAATTCGTTTCCTTCGTTAAAAGCGGTATATTTTTTTGCGAGAGAGCTTTTTAGCCTTGAAGTGAATTCGTTTTGTGAAAAACTTCTATGAAGTAGATATTTTTGGTAATACTTTTTATATAACTCTTGTGACGACTTTGTGTTCGGATGTTTTTTATTGAAATCGATTCTTAGTTTGTTGTCTTTATAAACGATAGAGTAGTTATCGAGATTCAGAACGTACTCGCATGACTCTTTGTAAGTTTGCATATAGATGAAAATGGCTATCTTTTCAAGATGTTTTTTGGGAATGCTTGGCGGGAGATCATCCACGATGTCTAGAAAAAGTTTAAAAGCATTTTTTATAACAACGGATTCTCTTTTGACCTCTTCTATTTCGAAAAAGTTTCTTTTATGGGCTAGTTTGGTCATCTCGAATATATCGATATTGTTTATTTTAAATCTATCGATTATATTTTGAATGATCTCATCTATATTTTGTTTTTTTTCGAAAAGACGGCCGATCACTATCGTGTAGTTTCGATCCAGTTTGATATAAATGGATTTCATCTCGGCAAGACACTCTTCAATTTTCGGTTTGTCGAAATTCTTTTCAATATATCTCTTATCGAATAGCGCGTACAACATAAGATGAAGCCATAATGCCTTGTTCGATTTTAACTCCCGTGTAAACGCCAGCGAGTTGCTATGTCTCGTAAACCACATAAAAGAGCGCAGCTTTGCGCTGTAAGAGTTTAAAATATCGCATATGGGTTGACTATATCTTAGAGGATCCGACTTAAGCGCCTCTTTTATCGAGGGAATAATCTGTTGTCGGTTCGTATTTAAAAGGGTTGTAAGTTTTTTTATAGTTTCGCTATCTTCGGATAAAGCGTTGAAAAAATTTTCGTAACAGTCGTTTTTGTATATACGAAGAGGATACATATATAAGGTGGAGAGAGTATATTGAAATATTTGAATACGAAAAAGTCTCTCGCTCATAAATATATCCTTATTTGATATACTTAATTTTATCTTATAATTATTAAACTATTCTAAAATAAGAGTGGTTTTAATATAAGCTTATTCTCTCATTCGTTCAATTTTCGCACCTAATTTTTGCAGTTTTTCTTCAAGTTTGACATATCCTCGATCAAGATGGTAGATTCTATGGACTTTTGTTACTCCGTCGGCTATGAGAGCGGCTAGAACCAGTGCGGAGCTTGCTCGAAGATCGGTAGCCATAACATCCGCTCCGTATAATTTCGCTTCACCGTCGATAGTCGCGATATGGTTATTTAGAGTTATATTAGCACCCATACGATTCAACTCGCTGACATGCATGAAGCGGTTTTCAAAGAGGCGTTCCTCAATGGTACTGGTACCTTTTGCGATGAGTGAAAGAGCCATAAATTGAGCTTGCATATCCGTAGGAAACCCGGGATATTCCGTTGTGGAGATGCGAAAAGCTTTGATTCTAGAAGCCGGTTTGATCGTGATCTGCTCTTTCTCGATTTCAAAATCGTAGCCCATCTCCTGAAGTTTCAATATAATCGATACCAAATGCGCATGATTTACTTTTTTTAGAGTTATGCAAGAGTTCGTAATGGCACCGGCACACAGATAAGTACCCGCTTCTATACGATCGGGAATTACCGTAAAATCTTTGATATCCAAAAGTTCTCTATCGCTTCCTCGTATGAGAAGTTCGTCGCTTCCGATTCCTTCTATCTTTATACCAGCATCATTGAGGACTTCGCAAAGCTGTACCACTTCAGGCTCTTTCGCCGCGTTTATTATGCGACTCTCTCCATCCGCCAGTGCCGCCGCCATAACGATATTTTCGGTTCCGGTTACGGTAATTTTGTCAAATACGATAGTCGCGCCTTTTAGTCCGTTTGGTGCTTTGGCGATTACATATCCTTGTTTTATCTCTATTTTGGCTCCCATCATCTCAAGAGCTTTTAGATGGAGATCTATCGGTCGTTGACCGATGGCGCATCCTCCCGGAAGACTAACTTCGCAGGTACCAAATCGTGCCAGAAGAGGCCCTAGAGTAAGTATGGAAGCGCGCATTTTTCTGACTATATCATATTTTGCGGTGGTATTGTTTATAGATGTCGTATCGATAGTCGCTTTATTGTCTTTAAATCGATATTCGGCTCCGAGATTTTCAAGAAGTTTCAGCATAGTGAATATATCGTTTACGGGAGGGAGATTATCGATCGTTACGGATCTTTTAGATAAAATCGTCGCCGCGATAAGAGGAAGAGCCGCATTTTTCGCTCCGTCGATCGTTACGCTGCCTTTAAGACGGTTTTTGCCTTCAATTTTTAGATAGTCCAAAAAAAATCCTTTACTTTAATATATAAATTATACCCTAACTCACTATATAAAGAGCTATCTCGTCACTTATAAAAAAGTCTATGTTATAGATCTTGAAATCTTTTTCGAAAACTTTTTTCTCTTTTATCAGATCTTCGACTCTACTTTGTCTTTCTTGATTGAAGATAGATCTGTCAACACCGACTACGCTTCTTAGACCAAGAAAAGTTTTTTCCAATATCATATCTTCTTCACTTAAGTTCTCGACGGTTCTAAAGAGGGGATCGTCTATATACCTTCGTATCTCTTTGTGCGGATAGAAACGACTGTTTTTCATAAATCCGACAGCTCCGCTTCCTATGGCGATATAATCTTTATATTGCCAGTATCCCAAGTTGTGTTTTGAGCGATATTTACCGAAATTGGAGATTTCATACTGTTGAAAACCTCTATCTTTTATACTCTCGACAAGCCATAGAGCCAACTTCTCATCATCGTTTTTGACCGATTTTTTATTATAAAACTTAGTCTCTTTTTCAATAGTCAAAGAGTAAGCGCTTAAATGGTTTATCGGAAGATTAAAGGCGATATCAAGATCGTATTGTAAAATCTTTTCGTTATCTATGTACGTTCCGTAAATTAGATCTATCGAGATGTTTGAAAAACCGCATAAATTTGCGTTTTTTACCGCTTCTTGCGCCATTTTTGGCGTATGGTTTCGACCGAGCGTTTTAAGTTTTCTTTCATTAAAACTTTGTACGCCGAAACTTATACGGTTTACTCCGAGATCTTTCATCGCTTTTAGCCATTTGGATGTAGCTGAATTAGGATTGGCTTCTATCGTAATTTCGGCGTCTTTTTCCAAAAACGGCGCTATCGTTTTGAAAAATGGCTCGTATAAGTTAGCATCTATACAACTTGGGGTACCTCCTCCTATGAAGAGAGTTTCTATCCCTTCTTTTTTTACGTCATATTTTTTCAGTTCGTACCGAAGTTGTTTTATTATCGCTTTCATATAGTCGTTTTGCATATGACGGTAATTCGTGTAAGAGTTAAAAGAGCAGTAGTGGCACTTGCTGTCGCAAAAAGGTATATGAAGATATAGGAGCAAATTTAACCTTTTTTGAAATTTTTTTTGGGTAGTATATCATGAAAAAAATCAGGGAAGGGGTTGGCATGTCAAAGGCGAAAAAGTACAGACCTAATGTGGCTGCCGTGATTTTGTCATCCAGATATCCTATGTGCTGCGAGATATTTATAGCCAACAGAAGCGATTTTCGCGATGATGTATGGCAATTTCCGCAGGGTGGAATAGATGAGGGTGAGAATCCCCAAGAAGCGCTTTATCGTGAACTTCTCGAAGAGATTGGTACGAGTGAAGTGGAGATTCTTTCGGAATATCCGCAGTGGTTAAGTTATGATTTTCCGAATAAAGCGACAAAAAAGCGTTATCCCTATGACGGTCAAACACAAAAATATTTCCTCGTCAAACTCAAACCGGATGCGAAAATCGAGCTAAATACGAAAATACCCGAATTTAAAGAGTACAGATTCGTAGATAAGAACAAACTTTTTGATTATGTTACGCATATGAAAAAACCTATTTACAAAAAGGTCTTGGACTATTTTCATAAAGAGGGGTTTTTATCTTAAGATGAGGATTGTAGTTAAATGCTTATAGTACAAAAATACGGCGGTACGAGTGTCGGTGATCTTGAACGTATCGAAAATGTCGTAAAAAGAGTCGCTAAAACGAAAGAAGAGGGACATGATGTAATAGTTGTTGTTTCGGCGATGAGCGGGGAGACGAATAAATTGACGGATTTTGCACACTATTTTAGTAAAAATCCTTCACCTCGTGAGATGGATCTGCTTTTAAGTGCGGGAGAGAGAGTGACAAGCGCCCTTTTGGCGATCGCTCTTCAGGAGAAGGGTTTTGACGCTATCGCACTTACCGGAAGACAAGCGGGGATATATACAAACAGCGTACATACAAGTGCCAGAATCGACAAGATCGATACCAAGTCGATAAAAGATCATTTAAATAAAGGTAAAATTGTCGTTGTGGCCGGTTTTCAAGGTATTACCAAGGAGGATGAGGTATCGACTCTAGGACGCGGAGGAAGCGATCTTAGCGCCGTAGCGATCGCCGGAGCGGTAAATGCCGATCTTTGTGAGATATATACCGATGTTGACGGCGTATATACTACCGATCCGAGAATAGAGCGAAGAGCTCAGAAGATAGATAAAATATCGTATGACGAGATGTTGGAGTTCGCTTCTATGGGTGCGAAAGTTTTACAAAACAGATCGGTGGAGCTCGCGAAGAAGTTGAATGTAAATCTTGTTACCAGAAGCAGTTTCAACGATAACGAAGGTACACTTATCACAAAGGAAGACAATATAATGGAACAACCGATTGTAAGCGGTGTGGCGCTTGATAAAAATCAGGCTAGAATCACTCTTAGAAATATAAAAGATGAACCGGGAATCGCCGCGAAGATCTTCTCGACTTTGGCGGTTAACAATATAAACGTTGACATGATCATTCAAAATGTAGGACAAGACGGTACGGCTAATATAGGTTTTACTATACCGGAGAATGAACTGGATAAAACAAAAACCGTTTTGCGACGGCTTGACGCAAGTGAAAATCTCGAATTCGATTCGAATATCGCAAAAGTATCTATAGTGGGTGTGGGGATGAAATCTCATAGCGGAGTGGCTAGCAGAGCGTTTAGCGCTCTTGCGAAGGAGAATATAAATATAGAGATGATAAGTACCAGCGAGATAAAAATTTCTATGATAGTAGCTGAGAAATACGGTGAACTTGCGGTTAGAATATTGCATGAGGCTTACGGACTTGACAATAGAGACGACTCCTAAAGATTTCTCCAACTGGACTCTGGAGCAGATTCGTTCGAAAGGATCGGCTATGAGTTGGATGGAGGAGAGGCGTTTTGACTGGGTAGCTATTGCGGCGGCGGCGATCGAGCAACTTATGAGCGCCAGAACACTTCTGCTTGTTACTGATCGAGAGAGAGAGTGGTTTGCGCGATATGCGCTTATGAGACTTAATAAATTCGATACGCAAAGACCTCTTTTGCCCATCATTTCGTTAGGAACCGTTTTCCCATATTTAGATAAAATAAACGATAGCGAACAGTTGAAAATTTTGGAGGATATGCTCTCTTTGGCGTTTCCGAACGATCATATGTTTTTTTATATCGGAAGGGGAAGCGATCCTAGAGCTCAAATTGCAAAAAGCAAAAGCGACTCTTTATTGTGGCTTTTGGACGAGAGTGCTCAAAACTCTTTTTCTCTCAGTTCAAAAGACGAAGATCTAGATATAAAGTTGATTCAGCTTTTAACGCTTTTTGACAAAAGTATCGATGCCATACTCTTTTGCGAAGTAGATATTCAGAGTGTATTGTGAATAGTTCGAAGATAGTCGTATGTTCAAACGTCGAGTTCGCCGCGACAACAGTTTTGCAAACTCTCGATCAAGACGGTGCGATCGTCAAAACTTTCTTTACTGACGAGTTCAAAGTGGAAAACGCGGCAGCCGTTATAAAAGAGGCGTATATAGCCGAAGAGAGGGAAAAGATTATCGTTTTATCCGCTTTGGAGTATAACGTATATGCTCAAAACGCCCTTTTGAAACTTTTTGAAGAGCCGCCCGAAGATACTTATTTTATATTAATAAGCCGTTCGAAAAATTCACTTTTGCCTACCATAAGATCCCGTATGCCTTCGGAGGTTTTGAGTATGCAAAAGAGTCATAGCCCTCTTGATCTTGATATATCCAAACTTGATCTCTCCATGATCTTTTCATTTTTAAAAGAGAATCAAAATCTCAAAAAAGATGAGCTTTTAAGAGTTATAGAAAAACTTTTTATTCAAAGCAGTGTAAACAGCTCTATCGAATTTACGCAAAGCGAACTTGAGCTTTTCGACGTTTCGTTCGAACTTGCTCAGTTAAATACCAGAGCGCAAAATATACTCTCTTTATTGCTGCTTACGATATACGAGGCTAAAACGAGAAAGAGATGAGAGTTATAAAGCTTGATTCAAACAGCGATGCGAAAAAACTTTTGAATAAGATAGGTTCCACTCAAGAGGGAATTAAGATCATGAAAGAGAAGTTCGGATGCGAGCTTTTTTATATAAAAGATATTAAAACTCCCGCGGCAAATATTTTAAAGCAGGATGCTCTCTCGGTCGGAGCGGAACTTGCGGTCGAAAAAGATACGATCTTATGCAAAAGTAAAACCGTTAACGCTCTTTTGATAGTAAATCCCAAACAGCGCAGGGTTTTGATAAAAAAAGAGAAGTTTCAACCTTTCGGATTAAAAAAGTTGGCGGATATACTTGAGGGTTATTCTTTTTCTAAAAGAGAAAGAGTCGAAATTATGGGTGTTATAAATGCCAACGACGATAGCTTTTATCATAAAAGCCGCTTCAAAGATAAAAATGCGGTAGAAAAAATTTTACGGATGATTGAGGACGGCGCGGATATAATCGATATAGGAGGCGTCTCTTCTCGTCCCGGTTCAAAGCCGGTAACTCAGGAGGAGGAGCTTGATAGGATAAAAAATATAGTCGATATACTTTATGAAAGAGAGGTTTACGAAAAAGTTACTCTTAGTATAGACAGTTACGCTCCAAAACCGATATCTTACGCTCTTGAGAGGGGTTTTGGCATCGTGAACGATATTACCGGATTAAAAGACGACAAGGTGTGCGATCTTTGCGCTTCATACGGCGCGAAAGCCGTAATAATGCATATGCAAAACGATCCCCAAATAATGCAGAACAATCCCACATACGATCATGTCATAACCGATATAGACGATTTTTTTTCAATGAGAGTGGAAAAAGCTTATAAGTTCGGTATAAAAGAGATCGTTTTGGATGTCGGGATAGGATTTGGTAAAACGGTCGCTCATAATCTACTTTTGATAAAACATCTAAATCACTTTTTACACTTCAATCTTCCGCTGTTGATAGGTGCGAGTCGTAAAAGTTTGATCGACAAAATAGTTCCTTCGCAAGTAAACGAAAGGTTTCCCGGTACGCTAACGCTTCATTTAAAGGCGGTAGAGCAGGGGGCTTCTATCATTAGATGTCATGATGTAAAAGAGCATTTTCAAGCTCTGAAAGTATATGAAGCTATAGAGGATACCTTAATATGAAAGTGGCTCTTGTTCAGCAAAAATATGCCGGCAATAAAGAAGAGATGATCGCTCAAAGCGAATCGATGATAAAGGAGGCGGCTTTAAAGGGTGCCGATTTGGTTGTTTTGCAGGAGCTTCATCAAACACACTATTTCTGTATAACCGAAGACATCGACTCTTTTTCATATGCGGACGATTTTGAAAAAGATATGAGCTTTTGGTCGAAAGTGGCAAAGAGTAATTCGGTCGTGCTCGTAACTTCGCTGTTTGAAAAGAGAGCGCCCGGAATTTATCATAACAGTTCGATAGTTTTTGAGAAAGACGGAACGATTGCCGGCAAATATAGAAAGATGCATATTCCCGATGATCCCGGATTTTACGAGAAATTTTATTTCACACCCGGTGATCTCGGATTTGAACCGATAGATACGAGTGTAGGCAGACTCGGTATTCTTATTTGTTGGGATCAATGGTTTAGCGAAGCCGCAAGGATCATGGCGCTAAAGGGTGCTGAGATTCTGATATATCCGACGGCAATAGGGTGGTTCGACGAGGATAGCGAATCGCAGAAGGCAACACAGCTTGATGCTTGGATTACAATTCAGCGCTCTCATGCCATATCAAACGGAATATATGTCGTCTCGGTAAATCGCAGCGGCAAAGAGTCGGATAACTCCAACTGTATCGACGGCATTCGTTTTTGGGGAAACTCTTTTGTTTGCGGACCGCAAGGAGAGTTTTTATTTAGAGCCGGCGATGATGAAGAGGTCGTCAAGGTAGTCGATATTGATATGAAAAGAGTCGAAGAGGTGCGAAAGGTTTGGCCCTTTTTTCGAGACAGAAGAGTAGAGTGTTATGAGGAGTTACAAAAAAGATATATTTTTAAACCTTAAGTGTGTAAAATCTACAAATTTATGACCATTTAGCGAAAAAACCCTCAAAAAGTATAAAATTAATTACCCGTTCGCCGATCATAGGTTAACTTGAATAAAGGATAACAGTATGAAAAAAATTATGTTCGGCACACTATTGGCAACTTCTCTCGTTTTTGCGGGTAACAATATGACAGCTTTTGATTTGGAGCTTTTGGATAAAGGAAAATCGATTACGTCTTACGAATCGTTTTTCGATTTGGCAAAAAGCGGAGATATAGATGCGCAGACGATGCTCGGTGAGATGTATCTTGAAGGGATAATTGTAGAAAAAGATTATGAAAAAGCTTTTTTTTGGTTAGCTAAAGCTGCAAACAGAGATAGCGTAAAAGCTCAATATCTACTTGGGACGATGTACGAAAACGGATTTCATGTAGCGAAAAATCTCGATAGAGCCGTAAGCTGGTATAAAAAGGCGGCAAATAGCGGCGATGTACTTGCTCAATTTAACTTAGCTTTGATTTATAAAGAGGGTAAAGGCGGAATTCAAAAAAGTATGCCCGAGGCTTTTAAATGGTTGAAAATGGTTGAAAATTCGCAAGAGAACGTTTCGCATTTAGCGGCGGTAAATACGGACGGCACTTAAGCCTCCGTATTTTATCAAAAAGGAACAAATATCAATCCATCTGTCTTCTAAGAAATGTCGGTATATCAAGATCTTTATCATCTTCAAGTATATACTCGCCGTTTGCTATTTTTCTTATGAAAGAGGGGACTTCAATAGGGTTTTTTTTTGTTTCCGGCTCCGGTTGAGTTGAAGGTGGAGTGGTATTGTTTAAAGCTTTGTTGGCATTTTCGAAACCCGTCGCTACGATAGTGATTTTTACTTCGTTTTCCGCAAGATTCTCATTTGTCGTTGTACCGAAAATAACTTCCGCATCTTCGTCGGCACTATCGTAAATAATATCCATCGCTTGTTGTATCTGGGTAAGTGGAAAGTTGGGATGCATATGAAAATGAACCAAAACACCCATAGCGCCGTTGATGGACATATTGTCAAGTAGCGGCGATTCTATAGCGTTTTTGATAGCTTCTATCGCCGCGTCGTCTCCCTCGGCTTCACCGACGCCCAAAATCGCCATACCTTTGTGCCCCATTATCGTTTGAATATCCGCAAAGTCAACATTGATATCGTTTACCCCCGTCGAGAGAACAACGGCGCTCATTCCGCCGACCGCACGACTTAACACATCGTCAACTAGTTTGAAACTCTCTTTTATACCGAGATTTTTATCGACTATAGATAGAAGTTTGTCGTTTGGAATTACAACGATAGAATCACTCTCTTTTTTTAGTTCATCAATTCCCTCTTCTGCAAGTTTCAATCTCTTTCTACCTTCGAAACCGAACGGCTTGGTAACTACCGATACGGTAAGAGCACCTACCTCTTTTGCCGCTTGAGCGACGATGGGAGCGGCACCTGTACCGGTTCCTCCACCGAATCCCGAAGCTATAAAGACCATATCCGCACCTTCAAGAGCCTCTTTTATATCTTCGAAGCTCTCAAGTGCCGACTCACGCCCGACTTCCGGTTTCATTCCGGCTCCTAGACCTTTGGTTTTTCTTTCACCGAGCTGGATTTTGATCGCAGCGTTTGAAGATTGAAGTGCTTGAGCGTCGGTATTTGCGGCTATAAGTCCAATGTTGTCAACACCTTCGTTGATCATATGATTGATCATATTTCCGCCGCCGCCGCCGACACCTATAACTTTTATCTGTGCGCCGATTGTTGTATTAGACATAAAATTTCTCCTTTTTGATTGTTAGAACAGTTGTGTTATTCGATTCCAGAATTTTCGAAAACCGTCTTTGATTGTCGGTTCATCCTCTATAAGAGTCGAAAAATCGTTTTTCGCAAGAGCGAGATCCTCTTTTAAATCTCCCTCCTCAGCCTCGTCATCCATCAGGTTTTGAATCGGGCTAGGCTCGATAGTTTCGTCTTTGTATCTTAATTTTTTGTTCGAGTCCATCTCATATGGGGTAAAATATCCGAAACCGTACTGTATAAGACCGATAGCCGTCGAAAACTCGGGCTCTTTGAGAGTTTCGAACATCCCCTCTATATTCTCTTCGTTCGGCCTTGCGAGTCTGACCGGAATATTGTTGAATATAGCCGAAGCTAGTTCGCGTATTCCGTCTAATTTCGTCAAGCCGCCGGTTAAGACGACGCCGGCGGCAAGTTGATCTTTGAATCCGCTCTCTTTGATGGATTTTGCGACCAATAATAGAGTCTCTTCGATTCTGGCGTATATGACGTTGGTTACGATCTCCAAAGATACTTCATGAGAGCTTCCTTCGTCGCCAATCGCTGGCAATTCGATAGTCTCGTTGCTGTTTAATTTCAAAGATCCATGCTCTATTTTTACCTTTTCCGCCGCCGTGACCGGAGTGTGTAGAGCCATCGAGAGATCGTTCGTGACATTTGCCGAACCGACACCTATGAAGTCGTTGTAGCGTATGGAATTTCCAAGATGAACGGCGATATTAGTCGTAGCGCCTCCAAGATCCACGACAGCGACGCCGAGCTCTTTTTCATCGTCGTTTAAAACGGCTATGCTTGAAGCGTAACCGGTAAGTACTATATTGTCGATCTCCAAAGATGCCGATTTGACGGCTTTCTTAAGATTGTTAAGACTCGATTTGAGTACCGTTATGATGTGAACCTGCACTTCAAGGCGTGAGCCGTTCATCCCGAGAGGATCGTCTATGTTCGTGTGGTCGTCAACTTTAAAGTTATACGGAAGTACATGAAGCTTCTCGTATTCGTTAGGAATATTCGCATTATGATCAGCCATCTGCATCACGCGGTTTATCTCTTTGATACCGATCTCTTTGCTGGGAACATTTACTACGCCGTGACTGTCAACGCTTTTGGTATATGCTCCCGACATCGATACGATAACTTGGTCAAAATGAGTACCGGCAACTCTTTTGGCATCGTTTATGGCATGTTTTATCGATCTGGATGCAAGCTCGATATTTGTGATAATGCCCTTTTTGATTCCCTGTGATTTAGATATGCCGGCACCTAATATCTTGATAGTGCCGTTTTCATTTTTTTGTGCGATGATAGCACAAATTTTTGTAGATCCTATATCCACGCCCAAGATGATCATGCTCAAACCTTATCCTTTAAAGTGTTTTTCTATCTTATATTTTTTTTGAAGAGTTTTGATCAACTCTTGTTGTATATGGTTTTGCTTAAGAGCTTTCGCACTCTTTTGAATATCCTCTTTTTTCTCTTTGAATTTCGCTTCGTTAAAAAGTTTTTGATCGGTTATTTCATAAACGAGCGCTTTTTTATCGAATAGATAGTAACCGTTTTTTTGTGCGGATGCAAAAAGATGGTTTAAAAATCGTATAGCCTCGTTTTTATCGAGCATATCAAGTTTATCGGCGTCATCTTTACCGATAAACTCCGTCACTTTCGCATCTTTTAGCGATTTTAACTCCTCTTTCGCTTTTTTTTCGAGGCTCTCTTTTAATTTTAAAGCCAAAAGATCGGTTTTTGCCGACTCCTTGGCTTTTTCAAATTCCAAAGGTTGCGGATTGTTTATAGCTATTAGTTTGGCCGTCATATATCCGTCTTCAAGTTCGATCGTTTTTACGAACGAACCTACCGGGGTCTTATGGAGTTTTTGCGTATTTATACCGTTTTGACCTTCCGTTATCACCATCTTTTGACCGGTTGTTTTTTTGTTTTTCATCGCAAGATATTTTTTTAGAATCTTTGTTTTCGCCTTTTTCTTTTTGAGCTTTTTCGCTACTTTGTTTTTCGCCTTTTCAAAAGGAAGAATTTTGTCGTCTTCACCTTTAAAAAGTCCCTTATGTTCGTTGTAATACTCTCGCAGACTCTTTTCATCCACTTCGATCTCGTCCGATTTTACCGTAACGGCTTCCAATTCGTAGCTTTTTTTACTAAGGTAGGAGTTTTTGTGCTCTTGCCAATATTTTTTAAGTTCGTTATCTTCGATTTTAATATCTTCGGGGTTGACGGTGACGGTTTTTATTTTAAGCTTATCCTCCATAAAAGCGGAGGCGAATAACATTTTCGACTCAACGGGAGCTGCGGGCAGATTCAAAAGAGAGTTCAACTTCTCTATAACGATCTCTTTTTCTATTCCCCGCTCGAAGCTTCTCGCGTCCGTACCGATACTTTTTAAAACTTGAAAATAACGATCTTTATCGAATCGACCGCTTTTTTGGAACGACTCTATGGAGTGGAGTTTAGCGACTATCTCTTCATCCAGAGCTATGATCCCGTTTTCGTTTGCGTAATTTAACAATAGGCTCTCTTGGATGAGTTGATTCAAGGCGATATCTTCAAGGCGGAGCTCTTTGGCTTTCTCTTTCGTAAGCTGACCACCGAGCATCTGATTGTAATAGTTATAGAGGTTTGAATAGGCCGATTGAAGCTCTTTTAAGGTTATCTCTTCGTTCCCGACCGTCGCTACGGAGTTGGCTTTATCCTGGTTATAACTATACGCTCCCCAGCCTACGAAACCTGCACCCACAAAAGCGATCGTACTTATCCAAATCGTAACAACAAGATACTTCCTATGCTTTTGCATCCAAGAAATCATGACCTACCTTTTTAACAATATAGATGAATTATATTCTAATTTGATTAAACAGAATATAAGTTTTGCTGATTATTACATTATTAATATTTACTAAGTAAAGTATTTTAGTATGCTCTAAGGAAGAGAGAAAAATCACGAGATCGGGTAATTTTTTCTACCTATTTTATTATATAGAGAATAGTGAAGTATTTTGCAACTATTTTCTAAAATTGCTATATTTTTAACTAGTGTCGTCAGGTTTCTATTGTATGCATAAACACCGTAACCTTTTATGACCATTATATCGTGATCCTCTTTTTTAAAGTATTGATAAATTTCGTTCGCGGATCTTTCATACCATGTATCGAAATTTTTCGGATCATAGACTTCGATTTTATCGAATTTATTTTTTCCGAAGTAATCTTTGGGATAAATCGTGGAAAAATCAAGAGCGTATGCCGTCGTGAAAGGCGGCATGGCGTACGCGACGTATTTTGCGCTGCTTACATATTTGTATATATTCAAATGTATATCCGAATCGAGACTAGCCTCGTTCCATCTGGCGTCTTTTTTCGCATGAAGTTCGATAAAGTCGCTATCTTGCATATCGTCGAAGATCGACTCTTTCTTATTTATGATAAAGCAATCCTCTTCAAGTTTTGCAGAGATCGATCCATGAAAAATACCTAGAAAATTTTTACGGAACATCGATAACGAGATATCTTTTAACTCCTCTACGAGTTTGTTTTTCATATGAATGTCGCCTTCATTTTGGTTATTTGTGATATTATATCATCATGACATTAAATGAGATTCCGCATATTCCAGTTTTAGTGAATGAAGTGATCGATAGTTTCAAAAATATGGGAAAAGGTACCGTTATCGATTGTACTTTAGGGTACGGCGGTCATAGCGAAGCTTTGTTGAAGATGAATGAAAACATAAAAATCGTAGGTATCGACCAAGATATAACGGCGGTCGAGTTTTCAAAAAAGAGACTTCATCCTTTCGGTGATAGAGTAAAGATTTTGCACGGTAGATTTTCCGAGACCATTTTCGATATCGATACTTCGGACGTAAGAGGCGTTTTGGCCGATATTGGCGTTTCGTCCTTGCAACTTGACGATCAAAAGAGAGGTTTTTGTTTCGAGTCGGATTGTTTGGATATGAGAATGGACAGATCTAAATCTCTCACCGCGTACGATGTCGTAAACGGTTACGATAAAGAGAAACTTGAAGAGATTTTTAAAAATTACGGCGAGGTGAGAGAGTATAGAAAAATAGCCGCTTTGATCGTTAACGAGCGAATTAAGAAAGAGTTTACGAGCGCGAAGGAGTTATCTTCGTTTATAGCGAAACATTTAAGATCGAGAAAGATTCATCCGGCGACCCAAGTTTTTCAGGCGATTCGCATCGAGGTCAACGACGAGTTGGGCGAGTTAAAAAGATTGTTGAAAAATATCGAGGATTTAAAGTTGTCTAATGCTACAGTGGCTATAATCTCTTTTCATTCACTTGAAGATAGGATCGTAAAACGGAGTTTCAAAGAGTGGTCGAAGAGTTGTATCTGTTTGCCGCAAGTTTATAGATGTAGTTGCGGAAACAATCACTCTTACGGAAAAATTTTAACGAAAAATCCAATTACCGCAGGAGAAGAAGAGCTTGGAAAAAATTTTAGAGCCAGAAGTGCAAAACTCAGACTCTTTAAGACGAAACTCTAACACAAAAGCAAAAAGCGAACTGCTTTCGCAACTGGACGATGAGCAAAATAGAGAGAAGAATATCTCCTTCAGTTCGCTTATATGGACATATATCGTAGTATTTTTCGCACTTCTTTTTTTATTGCCGAAAATTTATATATCAAACCAGATATACTATATAAGTAAAGATATCAATAAAAAATACCACAAATATACGGCACTTCGCGAAGAGAACAGATATCTCAAAAAAAAGATAGAACAACTCCAATATCAAAATCAGATAATAGACGATATAGAGTTGCCATAGTTGATACGATCACTATAAAGTATCTTTATTAACACTCTATTAATATTTTTTCATTATAATTCGTTTAACACAAAAATATTCTATATGAATGAAATAATTATTAAAGGATTGTGATGCAGGAAAAAATATCTACCATAAAAAAAGAGGTTCAAAAGATAATCGTCGGACAAGATCATTTGATAAACTCTTTATTGACGGGACTTATCGCTGACGGTCATATATTGGTCGAGGGAGTTCCAGGACTTGCTAAAACTACCGCAATAAACGCACTTTCAAGAGCGTTGGGTTTGGATAGCAAGAGAATTCAATTTACTCCGGATCTTCTTCCAAGCGACATAACCGGAACAGAGATCTATAATCAAAAGGAGGGAAAATTTTCGGTTAAAAAAGGCCCGGTTTTTACGAACATGCTTCTAGCCGACGAGATCAATAGAGCGCCGGCAAAGGTTCAATCGGCACTTTTGGAGGTTATGCAGGAGAAGCAGGTGACTATCGCCGATACCACTTTTTCGGTGGATAAACCGTTTTTAGTTCTAGCTACCGAAAATCCTGTGGAGCAGGAGGGGGCGTATAGATTGCCGGAAGCTCAATTGGATCGTTTTATGATGAAGGTGCTTGTGGGTTACAATACGATAGAAGAAGAGTTCGAGATAGTAAATAGAGTAGCAAAAAACGGTTTCCAAGAGGTTAGAAAAGTTGCGGATAAAAAAGATATCGAAGATATTAAAGAGAAATTCAAAGAGGTTCATGTAGATGACGCGGTGCAAAAATATATGCTCAAAATCATATTTGCGACAAGAGAACCCAAAGAGTACTCGTTGAATGATTTGAGCGAATATATCGAGTTCGGTGCAAGCCCTAGAGGTTCTATCGATCTTTATAAAGCTTCGAAAGCTCATGCTCTCATAAACGGTAAAGATTACGTAACTCCCTTGGATGTCGCCCAAGTTGTTGCGGATGTTTTAAGACATAGAATAATACTAAGCTACAAAGCTGAAGCCAAGGGTATTACGAGTGATCTTATCATTCAAAAGGTCTTACAAGCCGTCAAAGCTCCGTAAGGTTCTGTTATGATCGAGACGCTTGTCAAAGAGATTTTGCTTCGTGCGAAAAAAGAGGTTTTTACCGGGAATCTGGGAAACACTCTCACCGCTTTTAAGGGGGATGGAATAGATTTTGCCGAAATCAAAGAGTATGATTTCGGTGACGATGTTCGAAAAATCAACTGGAAAGCCACGGCAAAAACGGGGGATGTCAAGGTAAACGTTTTTAACGAAGAGAGAGAGTTGAATATTATCGTAGCCTTTATGGTCTCAGGATCGATAAATTTCGGATCGGTTAGACTGAAACAAGAGACTATGGCCGAGCTGTTGACGCTGCTTGGTTTTTCGGCGATCAAGAATTCCGATCGTTTAAGTACGCTCTTTTTCAGCGATAAAGTGGAGCATTTTGTCAAGCCTACTAAAAATATGGGAGTTGTGGAAGATACTTTAAGGTCGGCATTGACGATTGACGCGGTTGCAAAAGAGGTCGATTTTAAGCTTTTTTGCGACTATATCAACGCCACCGTAAAAAGAAAATCCATAATTTTACTTATCGGTGATTTTTACTCCGATGTCGATCTCGGTAATATAGCGCACAAGCATCAGCTATACGCTTTGATCGTTCGCGATCGTTTTGAAGAGTCGCCATCTTTGGAGGGAGAGTATAGGTTTGTCGATCCCTCTTCTTTAAAAGGAGAAAATCTTTATATGAACTCGTTTGTCGTCAATGAATATGAAAAGATATTAAAAGAGCATGACCGAAAATTGAGCGAACATTTTTTAGAGCATAAAATCACCTACGGCAAAATTTATACCGATGAAGATATCTATATCAGAGCTTCACAGATCTTAAAAGGTTAAATTATGCAGGAGTTAAGAGATATAAAGGGAATAGTGGCGATTGAGGACGATTCACTACTCTTACTTTTTGGTATGAGCGTCGCGGTCGTTTTACTTTTTGTAGGAGTTTTGCTCTATTTTCGTTTTAGAAAAAGAAGAGTCAAAAGAAGATTTAAAAAGAGTAAATTCGAACTTGCCAAAGAGAGAATAGAAAATATCGATTTCGACGACTCAAAAAGCGTCGCATATACTTTTATAGAAGATGTAAGTACGTTTGTCGATGATAAAGATAAAGAGGTGTATGAGAAGTTGGTCCAAAAGCTTGAGCCTTACAAATATAAAAAAGAGGTTCCGACGATGGATGAAAAGTTGAAGAGTGAAATAAAGATGTTTATAAAGGATATAAAATGGCGGATATAATTTTCGAATATCCGGTATGGTTTTTGTTGCCTCTTTTGTATCCGGTTTGTACCAGATTTTGTAAAGCTAAAAGCGAAGCTATATTTTTTCCCGGAAGCTTGATGCTTCAAAAAGCGATAAAAAAGAGAAATATAGGTATCTCTTTAGTGAAGTTTTTTATTGTTGTATGTTTCAGTGCGGCGCTCGCTTCACCGGTAATTCAAAACGAAGTTAGCGTTCAAAATGACAAAGGATACGAAATATCGCTCATTATGGATGCGAGCGGCTCGATGCAGGAGAACGATAAATTCACGATCGTCAAAGATATTGTCGAGGATTTTTTGCAAAAAAGAGTTCATGACAAAGTCGGTTTGACGATTTTCGCCGATTTCGCCTATGTAGCGGTACCTTTGACTTACGATAAAAAGAGTATAAAAAGACTTTTAAAAAGATTGAACGTCGGGGTGGCGGGTACTCAAAGAACGGCTTTGTACGAAGCGCTCTTTTTAAGCTCCAACCTCTTCAAAAACAGCAGATCGAAAAATAAAATCGCGATTTTATTAACCGACGGTATGGATAACACCGGTACGATTCCTTTGGATGTGGCGATAAAGACAATCCAAAAATACGGTATAAAAGTATATACCATAGGTATAGGCGGTAGAGGCGATTTTAACGCCGGAGTTTTGAATTACATAGCCGAACAAAGCGGCGGTAAATTTTTTACGGCAAATAGCATAGCCAAGCTGAAAGCGATCTACGAAACGATCGATAAACTTGAAAAAAGCGAGATAAAAGCCAACAAATACATCCAAAAAAATTACTATTTTCAATATCCGTTGGCTTTAGGGATAGTATTGTTGACGGTCTTTTTCTTTTATAGAAACCAAGGAGCTTTAAAATGAATTTCGCAAATGCGCAGCTATTGCTAGCGCTTCTTCTAACGGTGCCGATGTTTATGATGTTGAAAAAAGGCGGATCGAGACTTGAGAAGGTGTTTAGACCCGAGGTTTTACAAAAAATTAGAGTACCAAACAGCGGAATTAGCCAAAAAGTCAGAAATCTTTTATTGATATTCTCATTCATATTCGCCGTCATCGCTTTGGCTCGTCCTCAGATCGAAGAGGGTGAGATAAAGGTGAAATCCAGCTTTATAAACGTAGTGGTCGGATTTGATATATCTCAGTCGATGTTTTCGGACGACATCTATCCAAATAGGTTCGAATTCGCAAAGAGAAAATTTAATAATTTTTTGAAATATATGGATAACGCGAAAGTGGCGCTTATAGGTTTTAGTTCGCGCTCTTTTTTGATAGCTCCGTTAACCGAGGATTTTAGTTCGCTTAAATTTTTGACTAAAAATCTTGGACTAGAGTATCTGAATCTTCGTGGTACGAGTCTTTTGAGCGCGCTTGAAGCGGCGAACAATCTTTTTGAAAACAAAGATAAAAAGGTTTTGGTTCTTTTTACCGACGGTGGAGACAAGAGTGATTTGAGTCGTGAGATAGAGTATGCGAAAAAACATAACATAACGGTTTTCATCTATGCGATAGGTACGAAAAAGGGCGGAGTCATCAAGGGTAAAAACGGAGTTTTAAAAGATAAAAACGGCGATATCGTCATTGTGAAACGAAACGATTTTGTCAAATCCTTGGCTTTACAAACGGGCGGAGCTTATATGGTGTATAGCCTTAAAGATGACGATATCAAATCTA
Source organism: uncultured Sulfurospirillum sp. (assembly GCA_964573205.1). Classification (GTDB taxonomy): domain Bacteria; phylum Campylobacterota; class Campylobacteria; order Campylobacterales; family QNZT01; genus QNZT01. Next base: position 28,680 of record CAZNIT010000030.1, read on the forward strand.
TGGCGGAGATTATCAAATCGAAATTCAAAGCTACATTGACACGGGAGACGACTATTAAAAATAGACAAGAGCTTTTTTACTATCCTCTCGTATTGGCGGTAATTTTCTTATTTGCGGGCTTTTTTTCTTTGCCAAAAAGGAGTATCGGATGAAGATTTTAATTTTATTTATCGCGGCGATCTATTTGAATGCGGGGATTTTCGATTTTATGGATATAAAAAAGGCTAAAGAAGCGTATGAAAAAAAAGATTATCAAAAGGCGGCGGCTTATTATGAAAAGCTTGCTAAAGATGGTGATGCCAATGCACTTTTTAATTTGGCGGACAGTTATTATAAAGCGGGCGAATATAAAAAAGCGTTGGAGAATTTCCAAAAAGTAAACGATAAAAAACTGGAGTTTAAAAAACTTCATAATATGGGAAATACCTATGCCCGGCTTGGAAAGATCGACGAAGCGATAGGATCTTATGAAAAAGCTTTGAAGATAAAAGAGGATGAAGATACCAGATTCAATTATGAGCTTTTAAAGAAGAAAAAAGAGCGACAAAAAAAGAAAAACGAGAAGCAAAAGGAGCAAAATAAGAAAGAGCGACAAAAAGATCAAAAAGAGAATAAGCGAAACGAAAATAAAAAAAAGAGTGACGAACAAAAAAAAGAGGGTGATCAAAAAGATAAAAAAGATCGTAAAGACGACCGGCAAAAAAGTGAAAAAAAAGATCAAACGCAAAAAGAGCGAAAGGGCGAAAAAAAAGATCGCGAAAAAGATAAAAAATCCGATGAAAAAGAACAAAACGAGCAAAAAAGCGAGGGAAAAAAAGAGAAAGAAAAAAATAAAAACGAAGAACGTAATAAAAAAGAGAATCAAAAATCTTTTAAGAAAAAAAATATTCCCATCTCCGACATGCAGGAGAGAAAATATAAAAAAATGTTGGAGCAAAGAGGCGTAAATACTCTTATGATGGAGCTTCCGACAAAAGGAGAGAACAAAGATGAAATCAAACCTTGGTAAATTGATAATAATTTCGCTCTTATTTGCCGCAAGTATCTTGGCGGCCGATGTGAAAGCGACTCTTGATAAAAGCGAAATTTTTAAAGGCGATAGTGTGAATTTTACCATATCCGCTCAGGGAAGCGATGTAAAATTTCCCGATATCAAAAAGATAGGCGGTTTTGAAGTTCTGGGAACTTCCAACTCCCAAAGTACGACTATCGTCAACGGTAAAATGAGTCAATCATATTCTAAAAGTTATACATTCGCGCCGCGAACGACCACTAAAATCCCGCCCTTTAGCGTGGAGGTTGACGGTAAAGTTTATAAAACCGATCCGCTCGTTCTTAAAGTTGTCAAACCTTCACAAGCCAAAGCGGGCGCACCTTATATTCTCGAGATGAAATTGGATAAACATGATATAAAAGTGGGCGAGAGCGTGAGATTGGATCTTAAGTTCAAACAAAAAAGAGGAACAAAAGCCGACAAGATCGAGCTTTCACCGCCGGATTTGAAAAATTTTTGGGTAAAAGAGATAAAGGGTGTTAAACAGTCGATTGAGGGAGATTATATCGTTCAGACTTATTCGTACATGCTTTTTGCTCAAAAGCCCGGTGATTTTACGATTCCTTCCGTCGTCGCGAATATCGGTACGAAAGTAAGAAGAAGAAATTCGATCGGGGGATTTTCCGATCCCTTTTTCGACGATCCGTTTTTCAACTCTTTCATCTCCTCTTTGGAATGGAAAAAGATCTTTTCAAATGAGGAGAAACTTCATGTTGAGGCTCTACCGGATAATTTGGAAGTTTATGGAGATTTTAATATAGAAGTTAAAGCGGACAAGAGGGAAGTGAGTGCCGGAAAACCCGTAAATATTACAATTACGATCACCGGAGAGGGGAATGTTGACGATATCGAAAAGTTCGAGATGGATATTCCTCAAGCCGTGGTATATGCCGACGAGCCGAAGATTCAAAGCGGTTTGCATGACGGCAAGTACGTAGGAAAATTTACGCAGAAGATAGCTGTTATCGCGGATAGCGATTTTGTGGTGCCATCTTTGGAGTTTAGCTATTTTGATTCAAAAACTCGAAAAAAGAGAACAAAGAGAACGTCTCCCATAAAGATAAAGGTCAAAGCGTCCGCCGCTAGTGCGATAGAGCCGAAAATCGAGACCTCGAAAACTTTACAAGAGGAGATAAAAAGAAGCGATCGTCAAAAAAGCGAGATTTCCAATCCGGTTGAAACCGAAAATCAAAACGGATATCTCTACCTTTTTGTCGGAGCATTGTTGGGAAGTTTGTTTACATATTTGGTTTTGCGATACGAACCATCTAAAAAAAGGATCGAAAAACCTGTTGTGGATCGAATAAAAAGAGCTAAAGACGATAAAGAGTTATACGATATTTTATTAGCTTTCGCGAATAAGGGCGAGTATATAAAAGCAATTCTAAAGAAGCTTGAGGAAAATATATATAAAAATAAGAAAAACAGTATCGATAAAGATGAGATAGCGGACTATTTCGAGCAGTTTGGTTTAGAATAAAAAAACTTTTTTGAAGGTTATTTTTTATCAGATTTGCCGATATATATCATAACTAACATTAACGGAGTTATGATATGAATTTATCGACAAAAATTATCGGTACGGTTTTAATCGTCATAGCCCTTTTGGCAACGGTCGGAGCATTGGCCTATTCGGGTTTGAATTCGATAGGTGACGAGATAGAAGAGGTTACCAAGTTTCAAATACCGTTGAACGAGAGCGTAATGAAGCTTGAAAAAAATATTTTAAAAGAGGAAGTTTTGACATACGAGCTGATCTTGGCTTCAAAAGATGTTGAATCTTCCGCTTTTAAAGAGCTTGAAAAGAGCATAAAAAATCTTGAAGAAAAGACCGATCGGACGATAAAAAAAGCTAAAGAGTTAGCGTTGGAGGCTATAAAGTACAACGAAGATGAGATCTCGAAACGAAAATACGGCGAATTTTTGAGTGAAGTGAAAAATCTTGAAACAAAACAGAGAGAATACGAAAAGTCTCTTCGAAAATTCGAAAAAGATATAAAAAACGGTGAGACGCTTCATTCCAAAGAGGATATAAAAGAGCTTCACAACGAATTGGCCACTATGGACAATAATGTCACGACTTTGGCAAACCAAGTGGAAGATCTGTTGGTTCACTCGATAGAGCAGGCCAGAGATGACGATATCTTCGCAAAAAAGAGTATAGGTACGATTTTGCTTATATCGTTGGTGGTATCGGTCATTCTCTCTTTTTTAACAATCAGGTCGTTTAAAAGATCTATCGACAATATAAGCGAATATATCGATAAGATTTATCGAACCAAAGATCTAAATACTAAAGTATCGATAAAAACGGATGACGAGATGGGTCTTATGACGAAACAGATATCCGGTTTGATGGAGCTTTTTAAAGAGCTCATATCAAAAGCAAAAACATCCTCAAGTGAAAATTCGTCCATATCTCATGAACTTTCGACTACGTCGTTTGAAGTCGGTAACAATGTAGAGAGTTCGGTGGAGATTATAAACGAGGCTACGAAATACGCACACGAAATAATGGAGAAAGTAAAAGAGTCGGTTTCGCAGGCGCAAAAAAGTAAAGTCGATATCGAAAAAGCTCGCATAAACTTGGATGAAGCCAGAGACGAGATATTGAAACTTACGGATCAAGTACGCCATAGCACCCATATAGAGCTTGAGATGGCTCAAAAGATGCATACTCTCTCAAACGACGCCGAACAGGTAAAAGGGATACTTGAAGTAATCTCGGATATAGCGGATCAGACGAATCTTTTGGCGTTGAACGCGGCTATCGAAGCCGCTAGGGCAGGTGAACATGGAAAAGGTTTTGCGGTTGTTGCCGATGAGGTTAGGAAATTAGCCGAGAGAACTCAAAAATCACTCTCCGAGATAAACGCGACAATAAGCGTAATAGTACAGGCTATCATGGATACGAGTGAACAGATGAGTAGAAATTCAAAAGAGATAGAAGAGCTCTCTCTCAATGCCGAAGATGCGCAAGAGAAGATAAACTCTACGACACAGCTTGTTAAAAGCGCGACAGTCGCGACGGAACGAACGGTCGAAGATTTTGAAAAGACGGGTAAAGATGTGGAGACGGTCGTCAAGAAAGTCGAACAGATCAACACGATCTCTTCATCCAGCGCCAGAAGCGTAGAAGAGATTGCCAGTGCCGCGGAACATCTGAATAAAATGACCGAAGAGCTAAACTCGAAACTTGAACTCTTTAAAACGTAAATTAGTAATAATAGCCGCCTCGACGGGAGGTCCGGGACACATCCAGAGGATACTCTCCTCGCTTGGAAGTGATTTTTCCGCGTCGATCGTGATAGCCCAACATATGGGAGAGGAGTATTTGCCTAGTTTCGCGCGAGCGCTTGATGAAAAGTGCTCTTTGAGTGTCGGCTTGGTTCAAGACGGCGGCGCGCTATTGCGAAGTAGAGTTTATGTATGCTCCGGATTTTGTAGATTCGTTTTCGAAAAAGGGGTACTTAAGATGGAAAAAAAAGACTCTTTGAAAAACGGTTTCAATCCCGATATCGACACTCTGGTGAGATCGGCGTACGAGTTGAAGGATAATTTTTCGTTGTTGGGCGTCATTTTAACGGGTATTGGGAGTGACGGAGCTCTTGGTTGTTCCAAGCTTCTTGATGCGGGAGGCAGGTGTTTGGCGGAGAGTCAAAAGAGTGCCGTGATTTTCGGGATGCCGAAAAACGCTAAAGAGATAAACGATAAAGTCGAATTGATGGATCTTGAGAAAATTATCGACGAGGTCGTCAAGTTCGGAAATCTAGTAGGTTAATTTAAAAAAAGGATGATGATATGGTATTGCAAGAGGTTAGGGAGATAGAGTCCGTTTTTGATGACGCGTCGAATATTTTTGATTTTTTTAAAAAAGAGACCGGAATAGACTTTGATAAAAAAAGAGATATCGTAACCGATAAAATAGTGAATTTTTGTAAAAAAAGAGGTTTTTTCGATTTTGATTCGTTTTTGAGAAATTTAATTGAAGATAAACATTTAAAACAAGAGCTTATCGACTATTTAAGCGTTAACGAGACCTATTTTTACCGTGAAATGAGACAGATAGATCTTATGGTCGAAAAGGTTAAAAACTCTTTTGGTTTCACTAGAATTTTATCTATCCCCTCATCAACGGGAGAGGAGCCTTATACGATAGCTATGGCACTTTTTGAAGCCGGTGTTGATAAAAAGGGTTTCGAGATAATCGGTGCCGATATAAATTCGAAAGTAATCGAACATGCAAAAAGAGGATTATATACGGATCGCACTCTTCATAGAGTACCTTCGTCGATAAAAGAGAGATATTTCGAAAAAACCGATAAGGGCTTTTTGATCGCCGACAAGATAAGAGATAGTGTCGATTTTAAAGTATTCAATATATTTGATGATAACTTTAAAAATATCGGTGAGTTCGATTATATTTTTTGCAGAAATATGTTGATCTATTTTGACGACGAGACGAAAAAAAGAGCCGTCGATATATTAAAAAGTATGTTGAAAGATAAAAACGGCGATATATTTTTCGGTCATGCCGATCTTCCCGCGGCTTTTTTTCATTAGCGTGCGATCAATCCGGACAAGGCTTTGTGCTGATGATTTCGATCTCTTCACAGCTGAAGCCGGCTCTTTTTCTCGATTTTATATTTACGTACGATTTTTTCTTTTTAGCTCCCGGTAGGACTCTTTGTACGATATCAAAATAGTCCGATTTATCCACTTTATGTTTATTGCAAGCCCATAAAAACCATCTATTCCCTTTTTTTACATGGTCTATCTCCTCTTCCAAAATAATTTCCAAAGCTTTGATGATCTCTTTTGAATCTTCATCGTCGATTCTTTTTAGTTTCTCTATAACAAGAGGATTCGAATCCAAACCGGAAGCCTCGAGATATCTGGGAATCGTCGCCATACGGGTAAGAAGATCGAGAGATTTTTGCGAAACGTCGAATAAAAAACTGTGCACGGGAAAATCCCCGTACGAATATCCCAAATTTTTTAGTATTTTCTCAAGCATTAAAAAGTGTCTTATCTCATCTTCCGCAACCTCGAGCCAGTCGTCATAATAGCTTTTTGGCATATCCGAAAATCTATATGCATGATCTAGTGCCAAGTCGATTGCGGAGTATTCTATATGAACGATGGAGTGAATTAAGCGAGCTTTACCTTTTTTCGTCGAGAGAGAAGCTCTTTTTGAAAGCGTCGTAGCCGGTACGATCTTGCAGATACTCTCATATGACGGAGTTTCAAAAATTTCGGCTGTTAACGAACGGTCGAATTCCAACTTGTTATCTTTGTAATTTTTATAAAACTCCTCAAAGAGTTCGATCTTTTCGGAGGGCTCTTTCGCTTTTAGTATCTTATGTAAATTCGTGAAAAATTCCATATCGATTATCACCTTAACATATTTATATTCGGAGTTTTTCAAGCTCCGACTTAAACCATTTTGACAAAATCTTTTTATCGCCCGCGGATAGTTTTGCGTCTTTATGAAACCATAAATAGGAATGAAGCGGCATTATTTCGTTATTGATCGTTTTTATAGCTCTTTTTAATCTTTGAGTTTTGATTTCTTTGGGTATCTCTTTCCAAGTTGAAAAATTAAGAGCCTTTCTGCCGTCGTTTACATGATTTACAATAGACCATGACAGCGGCGCAACGTTTGAATACCAAGGCCACTTCGTTTCGTAGGAGTGGCAGTCGTAGCAGCTTTTTTTCAAGATTTTCATGATCTTTTCAGGTGCGGCGAGCTTTAGGTTCTTGTCTGTTTCCGGATTTGTTTTCTTAGTTTGTATAAGTTGTATGACAATAAAAATCAAAACGATAGCCGTAAACGTTTTTTTCATGGTTTTCCTTTGGTGATATTAAACGAAATAATAGCACAATGCGTTTTATATTTTCGATGATTTTGTAGGAAAAAAGCGAGTTTATCTTTTTGCCGGAAGTTAAACGGTCGTCGATTGGGAAATATACGAAGAGTAAATATGCTTAAAAACAGGTATTAAAGCCGATAGTTTATATCCTAGGTGTTCAAGTAGGTGCGACTAAGTCTATTTTTACATAAACTGTACTATAATTTCCCTAGCCTGAGTGGTTCGATAAACCATAAACAGAGGGTCCGACACAGTACTTGTACTTGGAGTTCGTGCGCCTCTTGGTGTGTGGCGGCGCTAGTTCGCTGCCCCTAAAGAGAGGGTCGCTCCTAATTCTTTAGCTTATTGGGGCTACATCATTCTTGGGACGGCCGCTCGGGCAACTACTTACAGGTGATTAGATGAATGTAATGATAATCGGAAGCGGCGCCAGAGAGTACTCTATCGGGCTCGCTTTAAAAAAAGATTTAAAGGTTTCGAAACTTTATTTCGCCCCGGGAAACGGTAAAAGTTCCGCTTTGGGAGAAAACGTATCTATCGACGACTATGACTCTCTTGCAGATTTTGCTCATGAAAATAAAATAGACTTGACGATCGTAGGTCCCGAAGCTCCTCTAGTAGATGGGATCGTGGATATTTTCAAAAAAAGAGGTTTGATAATTTTTGGTCCTTCGAAAGATGCCGCAAGGCTTGAGGGTTCCAAAGTTTTTATGAAAAATTTTCTTAAAAAATATGAGATTCCGACCGCCTCTTACATCCAGACGAATAGTTACGATGAAGCGGCCGAATTTATAGACGCTTTAAACCCTCCGGTCGTAGTGAAAGCGGACGGTCTATGCGGCGGTAAGGGTGTGATAATAGCTCAAACCGTGGAGGAAGCGAAAAAAGCGGCGAAAGAGATGTTAAGCGGCGAAAGTTTCGGAGATGCCGGAAAAGCGATCGTTGTCGAAGAGTATCTGGAGGGATACGAGCTTTCGCTATTTGCGGTATGTGACGGAGAAAACTATAAGCTTCTTCCGGCCGCGCAGGATCATAAACGCCTTCTTGACGGTGACAAAGGGCCGAATACGGGAGGTATGGGAGCGTACGCTCCGACTCCTTTAATCGACGATAAACTTTATGAAAAGATCGAAAAGCAGATTATAAAACCCACACTAAAAGGCATGAAGAAAGAGAATATGCCGTATGAAGGCGTACTTTTTATCGGTATTATGGTCGTTGACGGTGAGCCTAAAGTACTCGAGTACAACGTTCGTTTCGGCGATCCGGAGTGTGAAATTTTGATGCCGCTTATAAAAAGCAGCGTTTTGGATCTTTTTTATAAAGCCGCTACCAAAGATTTGGGTGATTTAAAGATAGAGATATTAAAAAGCTATGCGGTCGGTGTCGTTATGGCTAGTGAGAATTATCCGTACAAAAGTTCCACTCCTTCACAAATCATAATCGACGAAGTGCTTTTAAACGAGTTAAAAGATAGAGCCCATATCTCCTATGCCGGAGTTTCCGAAGAAGATGGCAAACTTTTCGCCACGGGCGGGCGCGTTTTGGTCTGTGTCGGATTGGGAGATTCGATAAAAGAGGCGAGAGATGTCGCATATCTTATGTGCGGACAGGTTCACTTCGCCGGCAAAAAATATAGAAGCGATATAGCTTATCAGGCGTTGAAAAATGGATGAAGAGGCATTATTAAACAGACTCGAGAGTCAAGAGTTGACCTTGTCGTCGGTCAATAAGCGGGCATTTGCGATGTTTATAGACGAGATTATTATCTCGTTTTTATTCTTTTTTATAATAAGCGATAAAATAGCCACGCTTACCGCTCCCGATCAGATCGTAGCATATACGCAATCTCTAATGGTTTACGTGTTGGTAGTAAAAGTGTTGTATCAAGCGCTTTTTGTCGGAATGTACGGTGCAACTCTCGGTAAAATGGTATTGAAAATAAGAGTGATAGATGTCGAGTATTTCGATATTCCTTCATGGCAGGCGAGTTTTATTCGCTCTTTTATGAGAATAGTGGACGAGATACTCTTTTATATCGGTTTTGCGGTAGCTCTTTTTTCCCCTTTAAAATTAACTTGGCATGATAGATTTGCAAAGACTATGGTGGTAGATGCATAGGTTTGCGGCTTTTATCTTTTTGCTGCAGCTTTGCTCTTCTGTTTTTGCCGGCGATCTTTCGATGAAACAGAAATATACTATTTACGCTTCCGAGATAGAGAGTCAAGGCGATATCCTCAAAGCGCAAGGCGATATCGTCATCTACAACGATAACAGCGTATTTAACGCGAACGAAGCGATCTACGATAAAAAGAGTCAAATCATCACGTTAAAAGGCGACGTAACTCTTTTTTTCAATAATAAGATGATTAACAAGACCGACTTTATCCGTTTCGATCTCAAAAAGGGTACCTTTTTAGCTTCGAACGTTTTCATAAAAGAGATAGGATCGGATATATGGATAAAGAGCAAAAAAGTGGTTGCCGATAAAAACAACTATAAAATAAAAAAAGCCTCTCTCTCCAGTTGTCCCGGCGAGCATCCGGATTGGCAGGTGAAATTTTCTACCGCTCATTTTCATAAAGATAAAGAGTACGTTTCACTCTACAATCCCAGATTTTATCTAGGTAAAATTCCCATTTTATATCTTCCTTGGGTGGCGTTTCCAACTATTAGTGATAGAAGAAGCGGACTTTTAAGACCCGTTATAGGGTTTGAAAACAGTGAAAACCTTCTTTTTATACAGCCTATATTTTATGCTCCGTCTTTGTCTTGGGATATTCAATTCAATCCTCAAATAAGGCTTGAAAGGGGAGTCGGACTATATACCACTTTTCGTTTTGCCGATTCTCTTTATTCAAAAGGTCGTGTAACGTTGGGTTTCTTTAACGAAAAAGCCTCGTATGCGAGAGAGCACAATTTAAAAAACTCACTTCACGAAGGTGCGGAGATTTATTATAAAAACGAAGCGATATTTACCAAATATATAAAAGAGAATCCGTATGATTATAAAGACGGACTATTAGCGGATATTACCATCTTGAACGATATTGATTATATCAATTTAAAAGATGATAGAAAATATGCGGTTGACAAGCTTGTAACATCGAAAATAAACTACTATATGAGCGGTTATAGGGACTATTTCGGCGCATATGCCAAATATTTTATCGATACGCAAAAATTATCAAACGCCGACACCCTTCAGACTCTTCCGTCTTTGCAGTATCATCAGTTTTCTCGGATTTTGGGATCGAATCATTTTTTATATTCGATAGATTACAAATTTAAAAATTCATACAGAAGAGAAGGGCTCGGAGCAAGACAACACGAATTTTCAATACCTTTTGTGTTCACGATGCCGTTTTTCAACGATTTCATGAATTTTTCGATCAGTGAAAATCTATACTATTCTCACGTAAATTATACGGATGCAAACGATACGATCGACAATGCGAGGTATTTTAGCAATTACCATCGTCTCGTATTAGATACGGATTTGATGAAAAAATACTCTTCGTTTACGCACAATCTTCAGGCGTCTCTTACTTTCACGATACCCAGTATCAATAAAAAAAGAGGATATTTTGCGGATTTTATTCCGTTTAATCTCGAGAAAAAGAGTATCGCTCTAAAATTGAACAACTATTTTTACGATGCAAAAGGAGGTAATTTTCTAATCGATCGATTTACGCAAAAATATTATTATAAAGAGGAGGACAAACGATATAACGAAGCCGAAAACGAGATAATCTATCTATACTCGAAGAATTTGACTCTAAGGAACACTCTAATCTACTCTTATGAATATGAAAAGTTAAAAAAGATACAATCCGGTATAAGATATCATGATGATTTTAATAACCTTAGAATCGATCATACATATAAGGATGCGCCTAATGAGACGAAGATCAACTTTTTAAGTGGTGATTACGGTAGAGTGGTTGATAGACACTACTCACTATTCGGCGGTCTTGATTACGATTTTGACAATAGTTTTACAAAAGAGTGGCGTTTGGGGCTTAGAATGAAAAAAAGATGTTGGAGTTACGAGTTGAAGTACAAAGAGAGCATCACTCCCAGTCTCACAAGCGGAGGAACTCAATCACTTAGAAAAAGAGGTATCTATTTGGTCGTAAAATTTGCGCATATAGGCGGAATAAAGTATAGATATATAAAAGATATCGAAAACGGTGACGCTGGAAACGGCGGGATTTTAAATGATTATTCGATTCCGCAGAGCGGGGAGGAGAGTGACAATCTTGATATTAACAATACTTCTATATAATGTTGAACAAAAGTTAAGGAGCGCCTATGCGAAGTGAAGCAAAAGTCGGTTTGTTCGTTTTTATAGGATTAGTGCTTCTTTTTGCCCTTAGTACGCAGGTGGGTAGTTTCAAAAATCTTGCGAAAGAGGGATACCTGTTGAAAGCTTATCTTCAAAATGCGGCGGGACTCAATGAAAACTCGAAGGTCAAGGCCAACGGACTTGACGTCGGATATATCAAATCTTTGAGTATCGAAGATAAAGGAATTTTAGCCGAGCTTTTCATCTATAGCAAAATAAAACTTCCGGACGACTCCACCATCAAACCTATTCAAGAGTCGTTGCTCGGCGGTAAATACCTTGAGATATCGATAGGAAAATCTTCGCGATTTTTAAAAGAGGGCGATCTTATAAGATCGGCACCTCAAAAGCTTACGATTCAAGATGCGAGTGATGCTATGGCTAAGGCCGCCGATGAATTTAAATCTTTTATCGAGGATTTTAGACAGATTTTGACGCCAGAGACAAGAGAAAACCTTAAAATGACGTTTTCGAATTTAGAGAGTATTACGAGCGAGTTGAACAAACTGGTTTCGTTGGATCTATTAAAAGAGACCATATCGCATTTCAATGAAATGGCGAAAAATATTTCCGGAGTCGGAGAGGGATTTAAAGTGAGTGCCGATACGCTAAATGCCAAACTTCCCCAAATTCTTTCGAATTTGGATATTTTGGTAAAGGATCTTAAAGTCGCGTCCGCCAACTTAAAATACAAAATGCCTAAGCTTGCTGATAAATTCGCAAAGATTGAAGAGGATCTCGAAGCGGTTATAGCCCAAAATAGAAAGCCTCTTAACAATACCCTGGTTTCGGCAGATTCGTTTTTTAGCTCCGGAACGCAGACTTTTGGAAAGATAGAAGATATCCTCGATACGATAGATAAAGTAAAGCTTGAGGTTGCGATGAGAAGTGATTATATGCAAAGTGACGGGTATGCGAAGGGATATCTCTCTTTAAACTATATTCCAAGCGATACTAAATCTTATAGATTCGATATCGTGGGTATGGACGACTACTCCAGAATGGATGACGACCAAAAGCTCATAGAGCCTAAAAAACATGAGAGTTCGAATATCCTCGTCTCGGCACAGATAGCCAAAAGAATCGACGATCTTGTCGTTAGGGGCGGCTTGATCGAGAGTAGCGTTGGTGCGGGTATAGATTATTATCTTTTTAACGATTCTCTTGAAACGAGTGCGGAGGTTTTCGATTTTAACGCGCAAAACGATGTAAGAGGAACGAATCCTCATGCGAAAATAGGTGCAAGATATAACTTTTTGAAGCATTTGGATATCTATGGCGGTTATGATAATTTTTTAAATAAAAAGGCTAAAAACGCTTATATAGGCGTGGGTATCAGATTTTTTGACGACGATTTGAAGAAACTTGTAATGAGTCAGAATTTGGGAGCTTATGCAAAATAAAGAAGATATCTCAAAAAGAGTGCACGATGCTTTGGCGTTTATGCAGTTGCCCGTTTTAGTCTCGTATGAGGATATCAAGAAACGATACAGAGAGCTTAGCAAAAAGTATCATCCAGATTTTAATCAACAAGAGGATAAAATGCGGAAATTGAATGAAGCGTATGCGCTTTTGAAGAACTATATTTTTCATTATAGATTCAGTTTCTCGGACGAAGAGATCCAAAAGCAGTATCCGGAAAACGGCCATGGAAGAAAATTCAGAATTTGACAACTATCTTTTCGAAGATCGAGCCGACGCTTATAACGCTCTTGTAGAGATATTGCCGATTAAAGTGATGCAACATGAGAATTGGATACTTTTGGCTCTTTCGGGCGGAGGTGTCGAATTTACCGTAAAATTGGCTCAAAGGTACGGTTTTGATTTCGATCTGTTGTTTACGCAAGCCATATACGCTCCCAACAACGACGAATGTCAGCTGGCTGTAGTTAGTGAAAGCAGAGATATAGTTATCGAGGAGAAGCTCGTAAAGAGTTTTGGAATTTCATTCGATTATATATATGAAGAGGCGGAAGAGCTTTATCATAAATATATTACGAAGTATCAGCATTTTTATAGAAAAGGATTAACCGTTTCGGATTTAAAAGATAAAAAAGTCATGCTGATTGACGAGGGGTGCGAAAGCGGTTTTATAGCTATGTGCGCATTGAAAAGTGTCATAAATATGGGCGTGAAAAAAGTGGCCGTCGCCGCTCCGCTTATGCCGGACGATCTTTTCGGACTTCTTGATATGAAAGCCGACAAGATTTATACGGTACATCAGATAAAAGATTTTATAGAGGTTTCATACTATTACCGAAATTTACCGCAGATAAAGCCCAAAAAGGTAAAACAGATGATAGAAGATTGCAGGTACTATTTGCCATTTAAAAAAGGAGAAGATCAGTAATGAGTTGCACCGTTAGCATCAAAGTAAATAATAAAGAAGAGATATACGAGATAGACAAGGTAGCCAGACAGGCCGCCGGCGCAGTACTTTTGAGAGAAAAGGATGCCGTTGTGTTGGCGACGGTCGCAAGGGACGACAAAAAAGTTGATGAAGATTTTTTACCCTTGACGGTTCAGTATATAGAGAAGAGTTACGCCGCGGCAAGAATTCCGGGCGGCTATATAAAAAGAGAGACGAAACCCGGAGATTTCGAGACGCTTACATCCAGAATAATAGACAGAAGTTTAAGACCTCTTTTCCCTAAAGGGTATGCGTATCCTACTCAGATAGTGGTGTTTGTTTTAAGCAGTGACCCCGAAGTCGATCTTCAGACGATGGCGTTGAACGCTTCATCCGCGGCTTTGTATCTTAGCGATCTTCCCGTTGATAAAAACGTTGCGGCGGTTAGAGTCGCAAGAATCGACGATGAATATATAGTCAATCCTACGAAATCACAGCTTCGGCAAAGTACTCTGGATCTCTTCGTATCGGGAACGAAAGATGAACTTTTAATGATCGAAATGAGAGCGATAGCTACCGAAAGTATCCAAATCGTACCGATGGTGTCGCCGGATCCTTTGATGGTTCCGGATATGATCGAGAACGATATTTTAGATACTCACAACATAAACGAACTTACCAACGAGGAGACGATCGAAGCTTTAAATGTGGCGGCCGAAGCGATTTCTAAAGCGAGTTCGGATTATGAGAAGGGATTTAGCGAGCTTAAAAAACCTCATGCGAAATTGGAGTTAAAAGTCGATAATCCATACGATGATCTTTTGGTATATATAGATGAATTTTATAAAGACGAGATATATGAAGCGATAAATCAGATGGCAAAGAGCGAGCGCGCAAGCGGACTAAATGCCATAGCGGCTTCCATTATGGAAGATGAGACGGCTCAAAAAGAGGGATGGGATATCGATTTGATTGCGAAGTCAGTTAACTTTTATAAAAGAGAGATCGTTCGTAAAATGATACTGGATGAGCGCAAAAGAGCCGACGGTAGAGGGCTTAGAGATGTAAGAGATATAGAGATAGAGACGAATATACTTCCTTCCGTACATAGTTCTTGTCTTTTTACGAGAGGTCAAACTCAAGCTCTTGTCACGGTAACGCTGGGAAATAGTAAAGATGCTCAAATGTACGATCTTTTGACTGATAAAGAGGCGCATTACGAAAACTTCATGGTTCATTATAATTTTCCGGGATTTTCCGTCGGAGAGGCATCGGCTTTAAGACCTCCCGGACGAAGAGAGTTGGGTCATGGAAACCTCGCAAAAAGAGCTATAGAACCAACTATAAATATAGATAGCGATCGGACGATTAGAGTCGTTTCGGAAATCTTGGAGTCGAACGGTTCATCGTCCATGGCGACCGTATGCGGCGGTTCGCTGGCGATCAAAGCGGCGGGTATAGAGGTTCAAAAACTTGTTGCCGGTGTTGCGATGGGACTTGTCGTAGAAGATGATAGATATGCTATATTGACCGATATTATGGGACTTGAAGATCATGACGGAGATATGGATTTCAAAATCGCCGGTACTAAAGACGGAATCACCGCTCTTCAGATGGATATCAAATTAGGGGGAATAGATCAGAAGATTTTGAAAGAGGCTTTAGATCAAGCGGCCGAGGCTAAACAACATATTTTGAATATCATGGAAGAGGCGGCGGAAAATATCTCGTTGAACGAAAATGCGCTTCCGTCAAAAACCGTTTTTTCACTTGATCCTTCGACTTTCGGAGCCATTATAGGGCAGGCCGGGAAAACTATAAAAGAGATTATAGAGAAGTTCGAAGTATCGGTCGATCTTGATAAACAAAGCGGAAAAGTCAAGGTGGAGGGGACGAACAAAGTACAAGTGAGCGCGGCTTGCGATTATATCAAAGAGCTTGCGAAAGCGAAAAAAGACAACAGAAGAGATAAAAGGGATATGCCCAAGTTCGAAGTGGGACAAGTTTTTGACGGCGAGGTGAAGAGGATCGTCGATTTCGGAGCGTTTATAGGTCTTCCTTCGGGGGTTGACGGATTGTTGCATATATCCAAACTGTCCGACGAGAGGGTTGATAAAGTAACCGATATTCTTTCGGTTGGTGAGAGAGTAAAAGTAAAAATACTTTCGGTAAAAGGGCACAAGGTTGAGCTTGAATTGATTGAAAAGTTGTGAAATAAAAATTTTTTTAAACAGCTTTTCAAACAATTTTAGATAGAATCTCACCTTCAAAGTGATAAGTAGGGATACGCAAGCCGAACGGACTTTGAAAAACGAAATTTTTATAAGGAGAACTTCATGAAGAAGATTCTATTTTTGATGTTCGCAATAGCGACAGCAGCGTTTGCCGGTGAAGAAGCCGCAAATGAAACACTTAAGGCGTATTCGGTATTGGCTGCCGGTGTCGGTCTCGGTCTAGCAGCGCTAGGAGGCGCTATCGGTATGGGACATACTGCCGCGGCTACGATTGCAGGTACGGCGAGAAATCCCGGTCTTGGCGGAAAATTGATGACTACGATGTTTATCGCACTTGCGATGATCGAAGCCCAGGTTATCTATGCGCTTGTTATCGCATTGATTGCACTTTACGCAAATCCGTTTTTATAATCGATAAAAATGCGGCTCGGTTTTGCAATCGGGTCGCTTAACAAACTTTATTTTGTGCGACCGTGGTGGAATTGGTAGACACGCTATCTTGAGGGGGTAGTGCCGCAAGGTGTGGGGGTTCGACTCCCCCCGGTCGCACCATTTGATATCGATATAAGCCCATTTTTAGTAAAATCTTTCAAATTCATATAACTCAGGGTAGTGCATGCAAAATATTGACGAAGTTTTAAGCTCTCACAAGTTAACTCATGATGATTATCTTCATATAAAAAAAATTTTAAAAAGAGAACCGAATCTTCTTGAAATCGGAATATTTTCCGCAATGTGGAGCGAGCACTGCTCATATAAATCGAGTAAAAAGTATTTAAGCGGTTTTCCGACCGAGGCTTCTTGGGTTATACAAGGTCCCGGAGAAAATGCCGGTGTAATCGACATAGGGGACGGAATGGCGGCCGTTTTCAAGATGGAGTCGCACAATCATCCCAGCTTTATCGAACCGTATCAAGGAGCTGCGACCGGTGTGGGCGGAATTTTAAGAGACGTCTTTACGATGGGCGCAAGACCCGTAGCGAATCTCAACGCTCTTAGATTCGGTAACGTTACTAGAGAGGATAAGATAGGCCGCCACCAACGCTATCTTGTCAGAGGCGTTGTAGAAGGTATCGGTGATTACGGCAACTGTATGGGAGTTCCGACCGTTGGAGGCGAGACGTTTTTCGATGACGCTTACAACGGAAATATACTCGTAAACGCGTTTACTTTGGGAGTTTGTAAAAGCGACGAAATTTTTTACGGCAGAGCCGAAGGTATCGCAAATCCCGTTATCTATGTCGGCAGTAAAACCGGTCGCGACGGTTTGGGCGGTGCCGTAATGAGTAGCGACAGTTTTACTCAAGAGAGCAAATCTTTAAGACCGACCGTACAAGTGGGCGATCCTTTTACGGAAAAGCTTCTGCTTGAAGCGTGTCTTGAGCTTTTTAAGAAGGATTATATCGTAGGTATTCAAGATATGGGTGCCGCCGGACTTACGTCGAGTTCGTTCGAAATGGCGGGTCGAAGCGGAAGCGGAATGAGAATGTATCTTGATCGGGTTCCTGCGAGAGAGGAGAATATGACTCCTTATGAATTTATGCTCTCGGAGTCGCAAGAGAGAATGCTTATTTGTGCGAAAAAAGGGTGCGAAGATAAGATTATAGATATTTTCCGTAAATGGGATCTGGACGTGGCTGTTGTAGGAGAGGTGACGGATACGGGGAATATGGAGCTTTTTTGGCATGGAGAAAAGGTGGCCGATATTCCTATAGATCCTATTACCGAAGAGGCTCCCGTTCTTGATAGGGAGATAAAAAAACCGGCCTATCTTGACCGAATCTCTTCGACTACGATAGACGATTTTGAAAGAGTCGGAAATTCTGAAGCTTTCGATAAGCTTTTTAGTTCCCTTGAGGTCGTGAATAAAGCTTGGGTTTATGAGCAGTACGATTCTATGGTTCAGACAAATACCATAAAGCATCCAGGTTCTTTGGATTCGAGCGTCATTCGCGTAAAAGAGAGTAAAAAAGCGATCTCCATAAGTTGCGACTGTAATCCTAGATACTGTTATATAGATCCGAAAAACGGTGCGGCCGCGGCGGTGATGGAGAGCGGTAGAAATGTCGCTATGAGCGGTGCCGTTCCTTTGGCGATTACCGATTGTTTGAACTATGGAAATCCTGAAAACCCTGAGATTATGTGGCAGTTCGCGATGGGGTGTGAAGGTATCAAAGAGGCTTGTAAAGCCTTGAACACTCCCGTCGTAAGCGGTAATGTTTCGCTATATAACGAAACGGACGGAGTGGGGGTTTTTCCTACTCCCTCTATAGCTATGGTCGGTGTTAACGAAGACCAAAATAGAGTTTTACCGTCGTTTTTCCAAAAAGACGGGAGCACTTTATATATATTGGGAGAGGACGGTCGTGATTTCGGCGGTTCTTTGTACATGAAGGTTTTATACGATCGAGTCGAGGGGAAATTGTCCGAAATAGATTTTGAAAAAGAGCGCTCTTTGTGGGATTTTGTCATCGAAGCGAATAAAAAAGCTCTGCTTCTTTGCGCGAAAGATATAAGCGTCGGCGGTAGCGTCATTACTTTGGCGAAGATGGCGGTTATGGGTAAAAAGGGGATAACTTGCCATATAGAGTGTGAAGATGAGAGAGATATCTTTAGCGAAACATTCTCGAGAGCGATCGTAGAAGTGGAAGATATCGAATCGTTTGAAGCATTTGCGAAAGAGAGAAATTTTAAAATAACGAAAATCGGAAAAACGGGCGGCGAATTTTTCAAATGCAACGAGATAAAGAAAAAAATGAGTGAATTGAACGAAATCTATTTTTCGAGATTTAAAGAGGTTATCCAAAGCGATATATGAGTTTGAAGACAATTTATAACAAAAATTATCTACAACGATATATTGTTTGACGAAAATGGAATTTTCTGATATACTATAATTAAATATTAAGATCAAGAGGTAAAAATTGCAAAGATATATGACACTTTTAAAAGAACACAATATAAAAATAACACCGCAGAGATTGGCTATCATAAAGTTGATGGATGAGCAGGGACATATAAGCGTTCGTGAAATTTTCGAGAGAATAAAGGAGAATTTTCCTTCTCTTTCGCTTGCGACGGTATATAAAAATATAAACGCTATGATAGAGAATGATTTTATCAAAGAGCTTAAAATAGTCGGGCTCGATAACAAATACGAACTTGTAAAAGAGAGACACTCTCATATGATTTGTCAAAATTGCGGAGAGATAGAAGATGTTTTTACGGACATCTCTTCATTGGAAAATAGTGTTCCAAAAGAGAGCGGATTTAAGGTTTCGGAAGTATCTGTACAATACTTCGGTACCTGTAAAAAGTGTATCGTATAATTTTTGACGCTTTTTTATAATATACTTCATTAAAAGAGACGATCTTTTGCAAAAACCTAATCTTAGGGATTTGATTACCGAAAAAGTTCTTGTTATCGACGGAGCTATGGGTACTCAAATCCAGAATTTGAAAATTCCTCAAGACGCTTGGGAAGAGAAAGAGGGGTGTAACGAAATTTTAAACGTAACACTCTCATATGAAATCCAAAAAATACACGAATCCTACCTAAAAGCTGGTGCCGATATAATAAAGACGAATACATTTGGTGCGATTCCTTGGGTTTTGGACGATTACGATATCGCGAATAGAACTTACGAGTTAGCCAGAGCCGGTGCCGAACTTGTAAAAAATGCTGTACGAAAGTATAACAGTATCGAAAAACCGCGCTATATAGCCGGTGATTTGGGACCCGGGACAAAACTTCCCTCTTTGGGGCATATAGAGTATGACCGAATGTACGAGGGTTATACGATCGCTTGTGAAGGCTTACTTGACGGAGGGGCGGATCTATTTTTACTCGAGACTTGTCAAGATCCTCTTCAGATTAAAGCCGCTTTACATGCCTGCGAAGATACGGCGAAAAAGAGGGGTGTTGATATTCCTGTTATGGTCTCGGTCACGATCGAGCTTGCAGGAAGTATGCTTATCGGTACCGATGTCAAAACAATCAGCGTGATCCTCGAGCCTTTTGATATTTTGTCTCTGGGGTTTAATTGCGGTACCGGTCCTCAACAGGTGCAAAAGCATGTAAAAACACTCTCTTCCTTATGGAATAGAGCGATCTCGGTTCATGCAAATGCGGGACTTCCTCAAAACAGGGGCGGGCAAACGTTTTATCCTATGGGACCTAGCGAGTTTACGAAATTTCAAAAAGGCTTTTTGGAGTATGACGGCGTTTCTGTTTTAGGCGGATGTTGCGGTACGACTCCTCAACATATAAAAGCGCTTAGCGAGGCGGTTAAAGATATGAGTGTGAAAAAACCTACCGGCTCGCAGCCCAAAGCTTTGGCTTCGCTTTTTGAAACTAGGGATCTTATTCAAGAACCTCCGCCTTTTTTAATCGGCGAGAGAAGTAATGCAACGGGTTCCAAAGCTTTTAGAGAGCTTCTTTTGGCGGGAGATTACGAAGGGACGCTATCGGTCGCTTTACAGCAGGTACGTTACGGAGCTCACGGTATCGATCTTTCGGTCGGATTTGCCGGGCGTGACGAGAGTGACGACATGAAGATTTTGGCATCGCTTTATTCTCAAAAGGTGACTCTTCCGCTGATGATCGATTCCACTCAGACAAAATCGATAGAAACGGCTTTAAAGTGTGTCGGAGGGAAACCGATTATCAACTCGGTAAATCTCGAAGACGGGATGGAGAAATTTGATGAGATATCATCTTTGGCGAAGAGATTCGGTGCCTCTTTAGTCTGTTTAACGATAGATGAGAAGGGGATGGCGAAAGATAAAGAAAGAAAAATAGAGGTGGCGAAGAGAATTTACGAACTTGCGACGAAAAAGCATGGCCTAGATCCTAAAGATTTGGTTTTCGATCTTCTCACTTTTACGGTCGGAAGCGGAGACGAGGAGTATCATAATGCGGCTATAGAGACGATCGAGGCTATAAGAGAGTTTCATAAAATGTACCCGCAGGTCGGATTTGTGCTCGGTGTCTCAAACATCTCTTTCGGACTCGACAAACATGCAAGAGAGTATTTAAATTCCGTCTTTTTGCATCATTGTGTTAAAGCCGGACTTTCTATGGCTATCGTAAATGTTAAAAATACGATTCCTCTTCATAAAATGAGTAAAGAGCAGATCGAAGTATGCGAGGATCTTCTCTTCAACAAAAGAGAAAAAGGTGATCCTCTTTTTAAATTCATCGACTATTTTTGCGGAGTCGAGGTTAAAAATAGAGATGACGAAGATGCCGCCTTTAACGCTTTAAGTACGAAAGATAAACTTCATAAACTTTTGCTTGACGGCGATAAAGAGAGAATGCTTCAAATTCTAAAAAGTGCGAAAGAGGAGATCGCTCCCGAAGAGATAGTAAATGTCGTTTTGATCGACGCTATGAAAGAGGTGGGTGAACTGTTTGGAAGCGGTAAAATGCAGCTTCCATTTGTTTTGCAGTCGGCTGAAACCATGAAAGCGGCGGTTGATTTTTTAAATCCGTTTCTTCCGAAAAAGGAGAAATCCGTTCAAACGACGCTCGTTCTTGGAACCGTGAAAGGGGACGTTCATGACGTAGGTAAAAATCTTGTCGATATCATACTTTCCAATAACGGTTTCAAGGTTATAAACATCGGCATAAAAGCCGATATAGAGACTTTTTTGGATGTGGTTGAAAAAAATCATGTAGATGCTATCGGAATGAGCGGTCTTTTAGTAAAATCGACCGCGGTCATGCTTGAAAATCTCAAATATTTAAAATCAAAAGGCATATCTCTGCCCGTGCTTTTGGGCGGTGCGGCGTTGACCGGCAAATTCGTCGATGAGTATTGTCGAAAGGCTTACGACGGTCCGATATTTTATTGTAAAGATGCGTTTGACGGTATAGTCTCTATGAGTCGTATCGAAGAGAAAAATTTCGATACGGATCTTGGCGGGGATAAAAAGAGTTTCGATATAGCCGTTGTGAAAAAAAAGAGTCAAAAAGATATCCCACATCATTCTAAAATTAAAATGCCTTCAAGAGATATCGTCATACCCACTCCTCCTTTTTGGGGGAGAAGGGTTTTGGACGCAAAAGTGGATGAGTTGGCTTTCGAATGGGTTAATCATAAGATGCTTTTTAATCAGCGTTGGGGTTATGTAAACAAAAAGTTGACTAAAGAACAGAGATCGAAGATGGAGAATGAAAAGCTATGGCCGCTGTTTGAGAAGATGAAAAAAGAGATTCTTGAGCAAAAACTTCTCGATCCGGTCGCTCTTTACGGGTATTATCCTTGTCGAAGCGACGCCGACACTCTTTTGGTGTTCGATGAGAGCGAGGGATGGTTTAGTGACGATGAGATAAATAAAGAGCCTCTTGAAGCTGTAAGAGATAGAGCGAAATATAAGTTCAAGTTTCCAAGACAGATGCGAAAGCCGTATAGATGTTTAAGCGATTACTTTAGAAGCGATCGGCATGATGTAGTGGCTTTTCAACTGGCCTCCGCAGGATCGAAATTTACTCAAAAGGAGCGAGAGCTTTACAAAAAGGGTGAGTACAATCACTATCATCATCTTCATGGTATATCGGTAGAATTAGCCGAAGCGATAGCCGAAATTATTCATAAACAGATAAGGCTCGAACTGGATATCGCCGAAAATGAAGGACATAGCTTAAGAGATGTTAAAATGAGCAGATATCACGGTTGTCGTTATTCGTTCGGATATGCGGCTTGTCCCGAACTGGCTATGAATAAAGAGCTGTTTGAGATGTTAAAGCCCGAAGAGTTCAATATAGAGCTTGGGGAGACTTATCAGATGCATCCGGAGCAGACGACAAGTGCTTTGGTGGTTCATCATAAAGAGGCATTATATTTTGCAATTTAAATGAAAAAACGACAAAATTAAAATAATTTCATTTTTTTTCAAAAAAAAGACTAAAGTTTTTTCAATTTATGTCGATATAATACTAAGCTTTAGTTTGAAAAGGATGAAGATTATGAAAAAAATTATCGTTTTACTTAGTTTAAGTACGGTGTTGTTTGCCGGTAATTTATCGTTTGCGATGGAAGCACTTGAGAGAGGTGATTTTAAAACGGCCGTCGAACAGTTTAAAATAGCCGCCCAACAAGGAGATCCTTTAGCTCAACAAAATCTCGCCGTAATGTACAATAACGGATTCGGTGTTGAGAAAGATACGCAAAAAGCATCTTATTGGTTCGAGCAGTCCGCAAGTACCGAGAGTAGCGCGAAAGTGGCTTTGAAATAGACTAACTTTGTAAAAAATCCCCCAATTTTTTACTATTTTTTTGAAGTAGCGATTCAAACGCAGCTTCATCATCCGAAAAAGTATCTAGTAGCAAGTTGTTTTCACCCAGCAGCAAAAGATACTTTTTCCCTTCGAAATTTATTAAGACGACTCTATTTTTCATATCTAAAGCTCTTTGCATTAAAATCTCTATTTTATGTTCGCTTTTTTGTTTTCCAAAAAGCCAGTCGGACGATCTCTTATATAGCCATTTTTTTAGTAGCCATAAAAAAGTTATTAACAGTGCGAGGGTTAGTAAAATCTTTAAAAACGAAGAGCCGAAATCATAGCTTTGTAGCTGCGGTGAACTCTTTTGTTGAATAGGCATTAAAATATCATCGTTGGTTTTTTTTGCGGATTCTTTCTCTATTCTGATTCTAAGACCTGTGTTGTCAATCGTTTTGGAAGCATTAACGACTATTTTTGTTTTTGATTTTAGCTCTATTAAAATTTTATTTTTTAATGAAGCGATCGTCAAAGAATCTATGAAAGCCGAATCAATTTCTTTTTCTATTTTTTTCTTTGGAAAATTTACGTCTTTTAGAGCTAGTATCATGCTGCCTTTTGTTTGAGATTTTGAGATTTTACCGGGATATGGTTCATCGAAAGTGAGCATCAGATCTACTCTATTCGGGTTTTGATATATGTTATATTTTACTAAATCTGTTGCAAAAAGAGCAATACCGAAAGACAAAAAGAGAAAAAATCTGATCACTGTCTCTCTTTTTTAAAGTATTGGATAATGGAATCGGAATCCAAAATTTCGTTTATTCTAATGGCCAAATTGTCTTCATATACCATTACTTCTCCTTTACCGACGATTTTTTTATTTACGTAAAGCTCTACGCTCTCGCCAGCGGGTTTCCCAAGATCGATCACGGATCCTTTTTTAAGCTTGAGATAATCTTCGACACTTACCATCACAGAGCCCAATTCCGTTACCAAAGTAACGGATATATCGATAAGTTTATCATACCCTAGAGGTTGTATGGATTCTTTTTTCTCTTCATTCATAGGGATATTATACCTTTAAGTGGCTTTTATGTAAAATCGGACTATTTTATTGATAGGTAAGCAGTTGTTTTTTGAATTAATAATAGTCGGTATTTTTGTAGGCGCTATATCCGGTTTTTTCGGTGTAGGGGGTGGTACCGTTTTGATACCGATACTGTTGTATCTTGGTTTCGATATAAAAGATGCGATCGGGATTTCGGTCGTGCAGATGGTTTTTAGCTCGCTTTTTGGTTCTTATTTGAATATGAAAAAGGGTTCTTTGAAAGTCTCTTCAACTATCTTTTTCGGATTCGGCGGCTTTTTCGGGGCGCTTGCAAGCGGATATGTGGTACATTCGGTCTCATCCCAAACTCTTACGATAATTTTCGCTTTTATGGTAATGTTCGCAATTTTTCGTTTTTTTCATGCACCGGCGCAAAGCGATAAAAAACCGATAGAAAATAGAGGACTCTTTTTTGTAATCGGTTGTGTAATAGGTGTTTTCGCGACTAGTGTCGGAATAGGCGGAGCTTTGCTTTTAACTCCCGTTATGGTCGGTATTTTGCATTATCATATAAAAGAAGCCGTATCCGCGGCACTATTTTTTGTTGTGTTTTCTTCACTTGCGGGAGTGATTAGTATAGGTAGTTTCGGATATATCGATTTTGAACATGGCATATTGATCGGTATCTCTTCGCTTATTGGTGTTTACGCGGGGATACATATCGCACATAAAACGAATTCAAGAAGGCATAAAAATTTGATTTTGATTCTGAATTTCGTTATATTGGCGATGATTTTTTATAAACTTTCAAGAGGTTAAAATGGATAAAATTAAAGTTTTTGGTGCGAGGGAACATAATCTTAAAGATATTAACCTTGAAATACCTAAAAACTCTCTGGTCGTAATAACCGGAATAAGCGGAAGCGGAAAAAGTACTTTGGCTTTTGATACACTATACGCTGAAGGGCAAAGGCGATATATTGAGTCGTTATCTTCCTATGCAAGGCAATTCTTGGATCGCATAGGAAAACCCGATGTAGACAAGATAGAGGGACTTACTCCCGCTATCGCGATAGATCAAAAAACCACTTCTAAAAATCCCAGATCAACAGTAGGTACGATAACGGAGATTTACGACTATTTGAGACTTCTGTATGCAAGAGTCGGAAAACAGCATTGTCATCAGTGCGGTAAGCCTATTTCTCAAATGAGCGCGTCGGATATTATAGAACAGGTACAAAAACTTCCAAACGGTGCGAAAATTGTCATGAGCGCACCTTTGGTGCGGGAAAAAAAGGGCGCTTTTTGCGATCTTTTGGAATCGCTTACCGCAAAAGGATATGTAAGAGCTATGATAGACGGAGTTATGGTACGACTTGATGAAGAGACGGAACTTAGCAAGACTAAAAAACATACCATAAAAGTGGTAATCGATCGAGTTGTGGTAAAGGAGGAAAATAGACAGCGAATCGCCGAGGGTGTGGAGAGGGCGTTGAAGGAGAGCTACGGCGAGCTTGAAATAGAGATATTAAACGCAAAAGAGATGAATCTTCAAAGCGATCATATACATTATAGCGAGCATTTTGCTTGTTTTGATTGCAAAATATCTTTCGATCCTCTCGAGCCTCTTTCCTTTTCGTTCAATTCTCCCAAAGGCGCTTGTGAAGTTTGTGACGGGCTTGGAATCAGATACGCGCTTGATCTTAAAAAGGTGATCGATCCTCATCTAAGCATAGAAAAAGGTGCCGTGAAGCTTTTGTACGGCTTTAATAAAGGGTATTATTTCAAACTGATGTTAGGTTTTTGCGAAGCCGCGGGAATTGATGTGAGCGTTCCTTTTGAAGAGCTTCCCCCTCATCAACAAAAAGCCGTGCTTCACGGAGGGGTTGAGAGTTCCACTTTTACCTGGAAAAGACATAAAGTGGTACGACCGTTTAACGGTGTGATAAAAATAGCTCATGATATGTTGAAAGATGAAAAAGAGCTCGGTGAGTACATGACCGAAAAAGTGTGCGATAACTGCGGCGGAAATAGATTATCAAAACGCTCTTTAGCCGTAAAAGTGGCTCAACGTACAATAGCGGATATTTTGCAGATGCCCATAGAAAATAGTTACGCTTTTTTCAACGACGAAAAAAATTTCGAATATCTCACTCCCCAGCAAAAATTGATAGCGTCTTCCATTTTGAAAGAGATCAACGAGAGGCTCTTTTTCCTTTACGATGTAGGTTTGGGATATCTCTCTTTGGGAAGGGATGCCAGAACCATAAGCGGAGGCGAAGCGCAGCGAATAAGAATAGCGTCTCAAATAGGCAGCGGGCTTACCGGTGTTATGTACGTGCTTGACGAGCCGAGCATAGGGCTTCATGAAAGAGATACATTAAAACTGATAAAAACTTTGAAAAATTTGCAGCAGAAGGGAAATTCCGTCATAGTGGTCGAACATGACAAAGAGACGATCGAGTCGGCCGATTTTATCATCGATATCGGTCCTAATGCCGGTAAATACGGTGGAGAGGTGATTTTCAACGGTACTCTAAAAGAGCTTAAAAAGGCGAAAACTTTGACGGCGGACTATCTTTTTAGTCGTAAAAAGATAGAGTATTTTAAGAGGCGTCCTCAAAAGAGATGGATCGAGATAAAAAACGTAACTTTAAACAATATCAAAAACCTCGACGTTAAGATCCCGTTGGCGAATTTGGTGGCGGTTACGGGCGTAAGCGGAAGCGGAAAGAGTTCTTTAATACTTCAGACTCTTTTGCCGGTCGCGAAAGAGCTGCTGAATCGAAGTAAAAAAGTTAAGAAAGTCGAGGGTGTGGAATGTCTGGGGCTCGAGCAGTTGGATAAAGTGATTTATCTGGATCAAAGTCCCATAGGTCGAACTCCAAGAAGCAATCCCGCGACTTATACCGGTGTTATGGATGAGATAAGAAATCTTTTCGCAAAGACGAAAGAGGCGGAGATCAGAGGTTATAAGATCGGTCGTTTTTCTTTCAACGTAAAAGGCGGGCGTTGTGAAAAGTGTCAGGGTGAGGGCGAGATAAAGATAGAGATGCATTTTCTTCCCGATATACAAGTTAAGTGTGACGCCTGCGGAGGGAAAAGGTACAACGCCCAAACGCTCGAAGTTCTTTACAAAGGCAAAAATATATCTGAAGTTTTAAATATGAGTGTCGATGAAGCTATGGAGTTTTTTAAAGCCGTACCCAAGATCAACCAAAAATTGAAAACTCTCCAAGACGTAGGGCTTGGTTATATAACATTAGGTCAAAACGCCACGACTTTGAGCGGTGGAGAGGCTCAGAGGATAAAGCTTGCTAAAGAGCTTAGTAAAACGGATACCGGAAATACACTATACATTCTTGACGAGCCGACGACGGGGCTTCATTTTGCTGATGTTGACAGACTTGTAAAAGTTCTTCATCATTTGACCGATCTTGGAAATTCCGTGTTGGTCATAGAGCATAATCTCGATATCGTTAAAAACGCGGATTTCGTTATCGATATGGGACCAGA
The DNA here is from genome assembly GCA_964573205.1 of uncultured Sulfurospirillum sp. Classification (GTDB taxonomy): domain Bacteria; phylum Campylobacterota; class Campylobacteria; order Campylobacterales; family QNZT01; genus QNZT01. Next base: position 56,331 of record CAZNIT010000030.1, read on the forward strand.
AGGAGGGAGTAAAGGAGGTCTGATAGTTGATAGCGGTACGGTTGAAGAGGTGGCGAAAAACGCTAAAAAAAGCGGATCTTATACGGGTGCGTTTCTCGCTAAAGAGCTGGGAATCAAGATCTGATATGTCAACGGATACAAATGCGGACATGTCGTATCAAAACGATTTGTCCTATAAATTGAAAGAGTTTTTCGATTCGTTGAAAGTCAACGGCGTAAAGAGAACTTTGAGAAAAATATTTCGTCGAATCTGGTATTTTTTAAAAGGAGTAGATTTCTCTACACAAAATTTGCATGATTTAAGTATAGTGGGAAATCATGCAAATAACGGTACGGCGCTCGTGTCTACGTCAAGAGATTTTCTTTGCGAACTCTTTACCGTTTTACGGAGTTTGGCAAATGAGGATTTTCAAAAGGAGAGATTCGTGGATTTCGGTAGCGGTAAAGCGGCGGCGATAATTCATGCGAGATCTCTCGGGTTTAAAAGATCGCTTGGTGCGGAGTTTGCGAAAGAACTTCATAAGATAGCGGAAAAAAATATAGAAAAGATGGGTGTTGATGAAGTGATTTCATTAAATATTGATGCCGCAGAGTTCATTCCGCCTAAAGATACGACTTTGATTTTTATGTTCAATCCTTTTGACGAGACCGTTATGAAAAAGGCGATTGAGAATATTTTAAAAGCTAAGAAGAGTTTTTTATATCCTTGTTTCCTTATCTATGTAAATCCGACGGTTTTTTATCTTCTTGAGGACTCTTTCGAACTTATCGGTAAAAAAGAGTTCAAAAGCGGAGCGAAGGTTCGTTTCTATAGAGTTTAGATCCGTTTTTTATATCTATTTTAGCGCCGCTAAGCAAAACGAACAAAACGACAATCAACCCGAATTGATCGTTTAAAACTTGTCCGGGAACCCCTCGAAATGCGAAATAACCGTAAGCTAGGGAGAGGATGTAAAGAAATACGATCGATCCTTTGTAGCTTTTAAAAAGCGTACTAAAGAGTTTATTTAACATTGCGCCGATCGTACCGTAAACGAACATACCGATGAAGAGTCCGACTACTTGAAGCGCATAGACGAAATATCCTAAAATTCCGGGTAAAACGATATTCGCGGCTCTTCCTTGCAACAAAAGAGTGTTGACGTCCATTAATTGCATTTTCGCTTCTTGTATGCCTAAAAGCTCGTTAGGAAGCAAATTTGTAAAGGCGTCTTTTATATCTCTTAAATATCTTAGAGGTATGTCGTAGCCGCTATGTTTTAACGCCGCCTCGAGTGAAACTACGGCGTGAGTGAAGTTCGCGACGATGGATGATCTTTGTTCTTGTTCTATTTCGACTCTTTGCGAAAAAGCCGCTACGAATGCATCCCAACCCTCTTTGAAAAAGTACTCGGTCGATTGAAAGAGAATTCTGCCGTATAGTATGAAGAGTATGACGAAAAAGAGAGTCGCTATTAGATACGTCAAATAAAAATTTCTATTATATATTACGGTTAATGCGTAAAGTCCCGAGATTTGAAAGATGATAAAACCTCGGCTGCTTTGCAAAGATGCGGCTATCAGCGTAAAAATCAAAGCTAAAAAGAATAGGATAAGAAAGTAGTTTTTATATATACTTTTTTTTTCCAAAAAATATTTGTAGAAAGTATAATAAAGAAGTATCGTGTTTATCGAAAAAAATCGTAGCACGAAATCGAATTTGTGCCAACTCATAGCTCCGCTTCTATAAGATTGGGCTTGTTCTATCGCTTTTAACAAACCTCCGAACTCCCAGACGTAAACTGCTAAAAAGAGATAAAGTACGATATTTGCGAATAAGATCAAAAAGAGTATCTTTTTATCGTCTAGTTTCAAATCCAAGTAAAATGAGTGCCGGGGTTTATAATTTTTGATCATTTCATATCCCGCTACGAAAAACAGATATCCGGCAAGCACTATAAAAGGTGTGAAAGAGTTCTTTGCGAAATAGTATTTACCGTAAGGCATATCGTCGAGTATAAGATGATTTCCATAGAGTATGAGCGCGGAGGGAGCGACGACATATACAAGAAAAAAGAAAAAATTAAAAAGCGTCACAGGATCGATAAAAAAGGGCTTTTTTCTTGTTAGTTCGTAAACTACGATACCCAGACCAAGCAACAGATATATAAAAAGCGCCACAAAATTTCCTTTAAACGGTTTTTGAATTATCTTTATATAATATCGGATTATTTTAAGTCTTGTTGAGTAATATTAAAAATGATTAAAATATTTTATCTATTGATTTTTTTATATATCGACGTTTATGCTCAGGTTGAAGAGAAAGAGAAGTTTTTAGATACGAAACTGCACCTGTGCGCAAACTGCATAAGCGTTATCGACGAAGGTAGCGGCAAAATTTTGCTTCAGAGCTTTAAAAACGAGCTTATTGCCTCTTACGATACCTCCTCTTTGAAGGTAGATATCGAGATAGAAGAGAAGAAAGGCGGTTTGGATATCTCGTATCATATAAAAAATATAACCCGCAAGGCTGTTTTGATGCCCGATCTTTTTGTTCCGGGTATCAAGATGAAGATATCCGATCGGCTTGATATTTTATCTACGAATACGGCTTTGTACATGCAAAAGAGAGATATAACCTCGATAGATCCCAAAAGAGATTATTATAATGTCGGATCCGTGATCTACAAAAAAAGATCGGGTCGGCTTGTCGAAGAGGAGTTTTATTACGGCGGCGATACGTTTAGCCCCTATGCTCCGGTGATAGTCGCGAAGGATTTGAATTTTAGCGTGGGAGCGGCTTTGATCTATCCGTTTTTGGAGTATGGGTACGATGGAAAAAAAGAGGAGGGAAAACATAAAGTTATAAAAAATAAGCTCTATCCGAAAATGCGTATATATAGGGATGGGAATAGTTACAGGTACGCTTTTTTATTTGCGAAAAAAGGATATTTAAAATCTCTATTGCCGGCGAAAAAGAGTTACGATTTTGTTGTGAGCGTCAGATTCGCGAAGCCAAGCGACTACATTTTTACACTTAAACCGTATAAAACGTTTTTATCCAAGAGCTATGAGTGCGAAAAAAGTTCTTCTAAAAATCTCGATCCGATATTGGTCGTGAATTTTGCCTTTTACGGAAGTGTAACCAAAAAGAGTAAAAGGGGCTGGGCGTGGGGGCTTGAAAAGGAGAATGAAAAGGGGGAGTATATACTTCCTCTCAAAGAGGTGAGTGTCGCTTTTAGCGAGTTGATGAGAGAAAAAGGTTATAAGAGGATTATGTTTACGGCTTTTAGCGGTGTATATGATCATAGCAAAGCACCCGATCTTTTTGATGAACTTCCTTTTCAAATTTTGACGAATTTGACGCAAAATATGAGCGAAGAGTTAAACTCCTCTATGAAAATTTTCGTTTCAAACGATCAAAAGATCTCTTTTTGGTGGGGAATAGCCGGTATGACGGTGATCGATAAAGAGGGAAAGTTATTAAACGACGATGTTTGGCAGCCCTATAGCGACAGACCATTCAAACTTTCGAACGAAGACGAGAGAAGATACGCTTTGCGGCAGTTGAGTAAAGCAAAAGAGTTGAACGTAAGCTCTCTTACTCTCGATGCATATGCCAGAATGGAAGAGAAGAGCGCTTTAGAATGGTTGAAACGGATGAAAAAGATAGCGCCGAAGATCGAGTTCGCGCTTGAGATGCAGATAGATTATATGCACAGATATGCGGCTATAACGCTTCAACCCGAAAATCTTATGTTCGAAGATGTCGATCTAAAATATAATATGTTAACAAAAAGAGCCGAACTTGCCGAATATTTAAACGGTGATCGCGAGATAAGAGTTTGGCTTCAAAACAAAGCGGCGAAGGAAAAGGAGAGAGAGTATGTCGAAAAACTGATAGAGCTTGGTTATACTCCGATCGTCTCTTATGAGGATAGTCCTTTATTAGATCATGATGAAAACAATGTCACAAAGAGAATTTTGGATCATCCTGAAATTTTAACTGATGTAAAGGGTGTGGGCGGATCGTGATCTATTTATGATTTTTATCCAAAAGATCAGCTATCTCTTTCATGTTCATCGATTTGAAGTTGTAAAGGGATTTTAAAGTCAGGTAATATTCCAATATCTCTTCAAGCGTTTTTAGATTTTTTGTAGTGTGAGATCCGAAGTTGTGAGGATGCCACCATAGATGATAGACTCTCGCGTTTTTGGCGGCGTAGAGCATATCTTTTTTGATACGGGAGATTTTTATTTTATCCAAGAAAGCCAGTTTTGGATCATACGGTCGTAAAAATCTACTTGCGGGTATGTTGTATGGCCTTTTTTTCGCGATCTCATCCGGACTATATGTATTGTGCGACGAGATATCTATATAGGTATCGACTATCCTAGCCAATTTTTGTCCGTATGAAGTTTTTTCTTTGAAATTTACGGATTTATACATCCAGCTCTTTTCGTTTCCTCTGTAGGCTCTTATGCCAAGCTCCAAGAGAGTTTCGAGATAATCGTCGTTGCATTGATTTCTCGGAAAGACGATGCTGTGGAGTTTTGTTTTCGAGACTTTTATAGCGGAGATTAAGTCCTCTTTGAACAGTCGTTCGTTTTGCCCTTTTTCAAGTGTGTAAAAGTGGGAGAATGTGTGTGTCGCAATCTCCTGATTTTTCGATTTGGAGATGATTTCTATAATTTCGGGAGCGAAATGGCTATTTTTGTTCAAATGCGTATTGTTTCGTATATATTTATAAAGATCTATATTTTCATCTTCGTATTCGGGATAATTTTTAGGTAGATTTTGCATAAGAGTATTTCGATCTTTAAAATATAAAAAACCGACGACCGCCCAAGTGGCATGAATTTCGTATTGGGAGAAGAGTTTTAGAATTTGAGATACGGCGTAAGCGGTACCTTCGAGATTTTCTTTATATCTCTCTTCGCTTATTACATCTTTCATACCCCAGTAGAGTTCAAAATCGAGTGAGATCGTGAAAATCGCGCCATTATAGTTCATGTTAAAACTCCTCATCTTTCCATTTTTTACTTTCACACTCACGATGCGAAACGAAACAGCGGTTATCGGGATATCCCCAATGAACGATAAGAGGGGTGATCTTTATTTTATCGTGCGTGCTCGAATAGATATCCACGCCAAGTTTTACTCTCTCGTACTCAAAGTACTCTTCACTAAAACTAACAAAAACCATGTGGACATTTTTACTTTGATGTAACCGCCAAAGGGCAAGATCCGTTACTTTATCCAAAAAGCTAGTCAGTATCAATCCGCATCTTGGGATTATCTCTCCGTTTTCATTTACAAAACCGGCTGCTAGATCATGTTCATACTCTTCATCTTTAAGATATGCCTTTCCATCAATTTTTATGAAGCTATTAGATAGTTTTGGATTGTTTTTAAGGGCGTTATAGGCTCTGTTTTTCAGGTTCCTTTCTCTAAGAATTTTTATTGATGATGTTGTTATGTATTTATTGTTTTCAAGAAGATTATGAAGTATTTTATCCAGTTTTTGCATCTGCTGTTCGCATTCGAGATTGTTTAACAAAAGCGTGGGAATGATTTTAATCTTTTTTTTGTATTTTCGGATCAGTTTTTTGCATAGTTTTTCAGAAAATTCGATATTTTGTTTCGCCCATTGAAAATTTTCTTTATGTAGCGGCAACTTGAAATGACCGCACTCAAGTACCACGACCGTCGGCTCCTTTACGGTCGATAGTTTTTTATCAATTAGAGCTTGAAGCGGTGAGAGTTTACTCTCGCACCATAAAGCGAACTTTTCGTCATAAACGGTTTTATCATTTTTGTTTTCACTATTCACTTAATACCCTTTAACCGAAATTGCGGCTATACCATAACTGAAATATAAATATCGTCCAAAGTTTATATTTGTATCTATCGTTGCCGTTTAAAAATCGTTTTTTTATGTTTTCGACCTCTTTATAGTTTAAAATTCCCCCTTTGTCGATATAGCTTTTTGTCGTCAAGTCCATCATCATATCATGCAGCTCTTTTTTCAGCCATTTTTCAAAAGGTATGTCAAATCCCATTTTGGGACGATCCATAAGCTCTTTGGGGATGTAGGAGTGAGTTATGTTTTTGAGTATATTTTTTCTGGTTTTGTTTTTGATCTTTATCTCCGCAGGTACGGTAGCCATATACGATATGAGCTCTTTGTCCAAGAAAGGATTTTTCATAGAGATGTCGTAAAACTCAAGAGCGTTGGCCGATTTTATGATTTCGGCATCGTTTAGGAAGGTTTTGAAATATACACCGGTAATTTGATCGATCGTCTGGGCATATTTTCCGAATTTTATCAACTCGAAATCTTTTTGGTTTCGGTCGAAGTTTACCGTTAAAAGTTGCGAGAGGGCGTTATCGGTGAAAAGAGTCATCTTAAGTTTTATGATCTGTGCTATATCTTTAGCTCTTAAAAGAGAGAGAAATTTTTCATATCGCGTTACGGACGGGTTATAGTATTTGATGTTTTTCATCATCGAAATCGGCATATTGTTCAAAATATGAAAAAGAGAGTTTTTCAGCAGATTAGGCATGGATATGATCTTCTCTATCGCTTCGGCGTCGTCGGCGGTTGCGAATATCTCATCTCCTCCGTCTCCTCCAAAAAGTGTCGAAACCCCGTCTTTTTTCGCTATTTGCGCCAACATAACGGTCGGACTGGCACCGTAATCGGCGAAAGGCTGTTCATAGATGTCGGGTAGCGAGAGTATGATCTTTTTTGCGTCGGAATCTTTAAAGTAGTACTCTTTATGTTTTATACCCAGATATGAAGCCACTTTTTTTGCGAACGCGGCTTCGTTTATGCTCTCTTCTTCAAATCCTATCGTAAAAGCTCGTATCGGTATATCGAGCTCCTTTTTTAAAAGGGCGCAAATAGTGGCACTGTCGTATCCTCCGCTTAAAAACGCTCCGATTTCACCGTTTTTTTGAACTCTTTTTTCTATTGAATTTAGTAGAAGTTTTTTCGCGTTTGTCGTGATCGTCGTTTCGGTAGAATCAATTTTAGGATGATCGTAGCATTCTCTTAAAGACCAATAACTCGAAGCGGAAGTTTCGTTAGAGCGTAAATCATGGACGATAAAGTGTCCGGCTTGGACTTTTTTACACATTTTGTAGATGCATTTTGGTCTGAGTATGAAACCGTATCTAAAGTAGAGAGCCAGAGAGTTCGGATCTATCTCTTTTTCTATCGAATTTGTCGAAAGTATGCCGTTTAGCGAATTCGAAACAGAAAATAGATTTTTATCGTTGCAGTGATAAAGAGGCTTACTACCCGTGATATCCGTCGATGCGTAGATTTTTCTCTCTTCTTTGTCGTAGATGAGAGTTGAGAAGTTTCCATCTATGAGTTCGAAACTTTTACGGGTGAATTTTTTAAAAAGTTCCGATACGATTCGGGCGTTTGAGTCGGTATTTGGAATTTTTAAAGAAGAAGATAGAGCTTGTTTGTTATAAATCTCTCCGAAAAAGAGCGTAACCGATCTCTTTGATTCGTAAAAAACGGATTTGTCGTTTATGCCAAATAGCAGGTCGTCTATTTTTATTCGGTATATAAAAGAGGAAATATCGATTTGTTCGTGTGTTTGGATAACTAGAAAATCATGCATGATCTTCTCTTTTTAAAAGATAAAATTCCGTCCGATCTTTCTTGAATAGATCGCTTTTTATATGTTCGAACTCATCGAAGCTTGAAAAAACTTCCTTGAAAATAGGCGCTCTATAAACTATATATACATCATATATGAAATTTTTAGAGCTGTCGATAAGGTTTGTCAACACTTTTTTAAAGACTCGGTCGGTAAAAGGGTTTAGAAAATAGACGACTTTGGTATCGGACGGAAAGATATACTTTTGGGCGTCGATATGGTTGATTTTGACATTTTTTATCTTTAATAGTTTTAGATTTCGTTTCGCTTTTTGGCAAAGAGTATGTGAGAATTCGACTCCCTCTAGAACCTTAAAACCCATATTTGCGGCCTCGACGAGGAGTCTTCCTTTGCCGCTGCCGATATCGATGAATCTGCCGTTTGTTATATCTTTGTCGAAAGATATGAGAGTCTTTAATACATGAGCCATCGTCTCTTGCGAGGATGAACCGCAGATGGTCGCGTATTTTAGATTTTCGCTCTTTATATCCAAAGATGAGAGCTCTTGCATACTAAAATCTATTCCTTTTAATTTATAGTCGATATTTTTCAATATCTTTTTTACGGTTATCTTTATGCCGTCGGTGCGCAGTTTCTCGTAAACGGTACTTAAAATATGAAAAAATCCCTTTTGAGAGTTTTTCATAAGTATCGTATCTTTTTTATTCATTTTACTTTTTTACCTATCCATTGAGGTGAAGTTTTTTGGATGAGATTGACAGGATGGTAGTTGTATGAGAGTGTCAAAAATCTGCTTTTTAACTTCCATTTGTAAAATATGTACAAATAGGGTTTGTCTTTTTCTATTTCGACTCTTGAGTTGGTATAAAAATATCCTCCGAATTTTAGCGTTCTGTCTATTTCGTTCAGATACATTTGTGCAAAATGTTCGGGCATCTCGGCGATTGAGCCCGTGGCGATATGAAGATCAACAAATTCGTTCGGAAGTTTTGAGATCGCCCAAGCCGGAAGGATGATGAAATCGTACTCGTTTATAAGACTTTCAAAATCATCCGTTCTATCGAGAATGTCGGCTATGGTGGCAACTTTTTTATCGTTGAAGGCGTATTTTAAAAAGTATGCTCCAAAAACGGACATTTCGCTAAGTTCGACCAAAATATAACAACTGTTTTGAATGTAGTAGTGGGTAAATCTCCCCATATGCCCGAAACCTCCGCCGATATCGACGATACATGTTCTTTTTGAGTCGTCGAAAAAAAGATGTTTTTTGATCTCGGAGATAACCGTCGCCAAAAAGATGATTCTATCGCTCAGCCTTTGACCGCGATATACCGGTAGATTTGGCTCTCCCGCATAAGAGTCCGATACACTTTGAAGAATCGACGGTTCGATGAAATTTGAAAAACGGTGAAAATCCAAAATAAGATCTAAAGATTTTAAATAAGATTTGAAATATCCGTACTCTGAATTTATAACTTCGAAATGATCGGTGAGTATGTTCGCACCGCTGCCTTTTTCTTTTCTAAAATTTATTATACGCTCTTTTATCAAATTGTCGTTTTTGTCGAAATAGAACTCTTTAAACTCTTTAAGATGTTTTTCCCAAACTTTCTCTTTGTTCATGGTTAAGTAAGGATCGTTCTTTACGCTGTATTTGTAGGAGTTTTCTATCTTTTTGAAAAAATCCTCGGATACGACGCTCTTTTTAAGTTCGACAAAAGGTGACAGAGGCCAAAGTAGTCGGTCGTTTCCCTCTTTGTAGAGTCGTTTTGGGTCGTAGTTTTCGTAGCCTTCCAAAATGATCGATTTTTTGAATATTTTATCATCGGTAATTAGCGCTGTCAACTCTTTTAAGGCAAATAGCGTTCGACCTAAAAAGTTGTAAAATCTCGTATGTTCTATCTCATAATCTCTTTGTGCGGCTCTTTTGTAAAAAATTCGGCTTGATTTTGTATAAAGTAGTCTATCTCTAAATATGAAGAAAGCTCTTTTCATATACCAAGCTCTAACGAAAATCCACTTTATAAATATTATGAAATTTCTCATTTGATAGCTAAAAAACCTTCGAAATTCATATATTTTTGGATAGTTATGATATCAACGAATCCCGCTCTTTTGAGCATATCGAGATTGCCCTGCGTGGAGAAGGGCTCGAGCACTCCTTTTAAACTTCTGGTTTTGGCTATGATCTCATCCGCGCTGTATCCGTTGTCGAGTTTGTACTCCATATAGAGAGTGGTTATGATATCTTGAAATCTGGCATCGTTGGCTCGTACTTTTTCATACATTATAAACGCACCGCCCCAGTTTAATCTTTCGTAGATTTTGTTGATCAGATCTTGCCTGAGTTTGGGATGTATAAACTGTACGGTATAGTAAGCTATGATCAAATCGGAGGATTCAAATTCGAAAGTGAGCATATCTTCGTTTAAAAATGTTAGATTTTTATTTTGATAAAGGGACTTGGCTTTTTTCACCATCGCCTCTTCGATCTCAATGCCGATGAATTTCGAGTTTCTGAAATCATGACGAAGTGCGAGTTTGTTCGTAAGAGTTCCCGTCGATGATCCCAGCTCATAGCAGATAGAGTCATCTTTGATGAAAAAATCGCTTAACTTCGTAACCAAATGATGTCCCTCTTTATATAAGGGTACGGATTTTGAAATATGCTCTTCGAAATGTTCAGCTACATCAGAGTCAAATTTCCAGTTCGCGTTTTGCGCATCGATACCGTCACCTGAGATCGCCATACCAAATCCTTGAATGTTCATTAATAACAGGGTTTTGTTTTAGTATAGCAGATTATTATAAATTTGTGTATTATTGTAACTTTAAATACTCTTTTATTAATATGAGGTTTACAAACATTCTTGATACTAATAACTTTGTTACATTTTATTAGTATAAAGTTAGATAATTAATATTTGGCATTCAATAAATTAATATACTTATTTAATTAAAAAAATATAAATTATAAAATCTACTATTATTTTACATGATTAAAATAAGAGAGCAGAAAGGTAAAATATATATAACAAAGATATGACATATTATAACGTATAAAATCAAATATTTGCATATGAGATGAGTTGAAATAAATAAAATTATGAAAATATTTTTGTATAATTTTTATGAAGGTTTGCAGCCAGGCACTAGAAAATTCCGCCAAGAACCAATTAGCGCCTGTTGCATATATTATGAGACTGTAGAACAACTATCTCAAACAGATGAATTATATCATTGTTTGTTTGAATCTCTTCTTATAGTATATATCGGCAATTTATCCATCTTATAAATAGCCGATAAACCTTAATTTAATATTAAGGAAATATTATGGCTGTAGAGATTATGTTGACTATTAAATTAGTTAAAGCTATTACAAAGTTTATGAAAACTAAGAGGTTTGAAAAGTTTGATAAAAATAAATTTAGAAAACTTTCTTTAAAACTTATTATTGAATATTTATTAAATTTTCTCGATTAAGGAAGAGCTTATAAGCTCTTCCTCTGATTGGTTTTGAAATATATATTCGAGAATTTTATAGATTGTCTGTTCTTTGTTTTTTGATTTATATTGTAATATTCTGATATTTTCAAATATTTCGGATAGTAATTTATTTCTTTCACTAACTGTAATTTGTTTGTCAATTGCCGTAATGCTTAACGGCTTACTTTTACCTGTCATAAAAATACTATTTAGAAAATTATAAAGTATGGAGTCATCTTTTAGTATCTCATTTTCAATATAAATAGAATTTTTTTTATCGAAATAAAATAAGCGTTTTGTATTTTTGCGTTCTATTAAAATAAAAAATAATTTAATATCAGTAACATAGTATGAGTTGATTTGAAAAAATTTAAAATATGATTTATTGGATACCATGTTAATTTTTCTAAGAATATTTTCATTTTTTTTATTTAGTATAGTAGCGAATTCAATTTCACAGTTGCTATTATTTAAGCTGCTTACGAGGTGATGTAAATATTCAATATGATTATCCGTACAGGTATTAAGAATTTTTATTTTTTCTAAGTCATGTGTTCTTTTTGTTTTATCAAAATAATTTTTTGTATCTAAGATTAAATTTTGGATATTTTTCTGTTTAATTTTTTTTATCTCATAAGTGATTTTTTCTAAGTAGAAATTTTCTTGTTTTAAGATTTTATTTATTTGTTGTCGTAATCCGGGGATATTTTTTAATTTTTTCCTTTCGTCATTAGGTATTTTACTTAATTGCTTATGTTGGAATAAAAGAGAAAGTAGTTTATATTGTTGAGTATCTTTTTTATTGTAAAATAAATCTTTTATAACGCTGATATCATCTTCAGTTATTAACATCACTACACCCATATAATTTAATTAAACATATAATATAGTAAATTTAATTAATACTTAATTAAGTATATTTATTTTTTATTATTGTATAAACTGAAAAAGATATTGTTGGTTTTTAATTTATATTGTATATGTAATGTGCCCAAATTTACTTAGATAACTATAGTTTGTGTATTATTGTAACTTGAAAACTTATTTTTTTTTAATCTTAAATATTTATTGAAGCCATGTTTTTTAATATAAAATTTTAATAATTAAATCTTCATTTCTATTTATAAAAAATATTTTTTATTATATTTTATTAATTTTTCATATGAAAAATTTCGTAAGATTTTTTCAAGAATAGAATAAACTCTAAATAGTACAATATATATTAGACAAGAGTAGATACGAGTGTTATTATTCCAATCTGTTTTAACTAAGAACAAGTGAATTCTTCGGAGAGATTTATGTATGCTTTAGCCCGCGGCGGTCGTTTTATCTGTACTGAAAAAGAGTTTCATGTCTAAAATAATGCTTGTGGCGAATACCGCATGGAGTATGGTGAAATTTCGTTACTCGCTTATGCGGACTATGATAGAAAGCGGGCATCAGCTATATGTTTTGGCTCCGGGAGATAAATATACTCATGAGATTGAAATGCTGGGTGCGATTTTCATACATTTGGAGATGGATAATAGCGGAGCGAATATTTTATCCGATTTTATCCTCATAAACAAGCTTCATAAAATTTATAAAGAGATTAAACCCGACATTATCTTTCACTATACTATAAAGCCGAACATTTACGGCTCGATCGCCGCAAATTATGCAAATATTACCTCCATATCTATGATTACCGGGCTTGGATATACGTTTATCCATAACAATTTAACATCTAAAGTCGCCAGAAGACTTTATAAGTTCGCTCTTCAATACTCTCATGAAGTTTGGTTTATCAATCAAGACGATAAATATTACTTTCTAAAATCGGGTATCGTAGATGAAAAGAAATGTCTGCTTTTGCCCGGTGAGGGGGTGAATGCGCAGAAGTTTTTACCTTTGAAGTCGAAAAAAAATGAGAAGTTCACTTTTATTCTCATTGCCAGACTTCTATGGGATAAGGGAGTGGGAGAGTACATCGAAGCCGCCAGGTTGTTAAAATCGAAATATAAAGACGATGTCGTATGTAAACTTGCCGGATTCGTTGACAGTAAAAATCCTCAGGCTATAGAGAGAAAGCAGGTGCTTAGTTGGCATAAAGAAGGATTAATTGAGTTTATGGGATCAACCGATAATGTCAAAGAGTTCATATCCGAAGCGGATTGTGTCGTTTTGCCCTCTTATCGTGAAGGTATGAGTATGGTTTTGATGGAGGCGGCCGCAATGAAAAAGCCGATTGTCGCATCGAACGTACCCGGGTGTAAAGAGTTGGTAAAGGATAATAAAAGCGGTTTTTTATGTCGCCCGAAAGATCATTTGGATCTTTTTGAAAAGATGCGAATGATGTATGAAACGGATACCGAAAAAAGAGAAGAGATGGGTGAAATCGCTAGAGAGCATATACTTGAAAATTTTGATGAGAAAATTACCATCTCCATCTATCTTGAAAAAGTGCACGGTATTTTATGCGAAGAGTTAAAAATATAATTTGATTTGCCGATTTTATTAGGATAATAATCCAATGAAAGGGCAATATGCAGATTTCGATTAACGACAGACCCGTCTATTTTAGGAAATTGTTCAGCACATTTTTCAGGTACAAATGGATAAATCTGCTAATCTTTTTATCTTCTATTTTAACGGCTTTGGTTTTATACTATGTAACCGAACCTGTTTATGAATCCTATACCGCAATTGCCATAGATAAAAAAATACCGCAGGCTCAAAACGGCGGTTTTGATATAAGTATCGCTTTTCCTGAAGAAAATATCGAGACACAGATAGATATACTTCGCTCCAATTTTCTACTTGAAGATACGATAGAAGATCTTAAAATGGGAGTTAGATATTATCGTGATGATTTTTTAAAAACCAAAGAGCTTTATAAAAGCGCTCCGTTTGAAGTCGGCGAACTCTCCATTTTAGATAAAGAGCTTTTTAATAGATCTTTCTTGATTACGGATGAGGGAGACGGATATTTTAGACTTCAATCCATCGAAAGTTTAAACGATCGGATAGTCTCGGCTTTGCCTTTTTTTAAAAGTAAAAACTCTATAAAACTAAATCGTACTTTTAAATATTCAAAACCCGTTTATTATAAAAACTCCTATTTTTCTATTATAAAAAAGAGAAATTTCGCCGATCAAAGTTATATAGTCAGGTTTGAAGATCCCGCGAATATTCTCGAGAGGGTAAAAGGTCGTTTCTCGGTACAGCCGGCTTCGTTTAAATCTCAGGTTTTAAAAATAAGCTACAGCGACAATATAGCGCAAAGAACGAAAGATTTTTTAGATACTTATCTACATCATTATCTGCATCATATAAAGAAAGATCTATTGCAAGAGCAGACGAGAAAGTTAGAATTTATAAATAAACAGTTGGCCTTGACAGGTCGAAAACTAAAACTATCCGAACTCTCTTTGCAAAAATATAAAAAGAGGAACAATATTGCGGATGTAAAAACTCAGATACAAGAAAATATTCAGAGGTTAAACGAATTTAAGCAAGAGTATAAAAATAGCCAATTGGAGTACGAAACCGTAAAAAGCCTTTACGATAAAGTAAAAAGGGGAGACTATAGAGCCGTAAGTTCGCTCTCCGCTCAATATCCCGTACTCAATAATCTCTTCGACGAGTTGGAGAACCTTCAGATACAAAAACAACAGCTTGACGAGTTATATACATACGCGCATCCGAAAATGCAGGCGATGGAAGCTTCCATAGAGAAGGTGAAAGAGTCGATACAAAATATAACGGCCGGTATATATGGTCGCCTTGGTAAAAGAGTTTCGGTATTAAGAGGTATTATTAGAGAATATAGCAATCTTCTTTCAGAACTTCCGAAAAAAGAGATCGAGCTTAGCAGATATGAAAATCTTTTCAATATAAATGATAAAATTTATAATTATCTTTTAGAAAAACAGTCTGAAATAGCGCTCAAAAAGGCTTCGGTCATATCAGACAAAAAGGTATTGGATTTTCCTAAGCTTCCTAAAAAAAGAGTTCGTCCCAAACTTTCGATCTTGTTAGCAACATGGCTTTTTCTAGGTATTCTCGGTATGATAGCTCATACTTTTTTGCGTACACTTTTGGATACGAAAATAAAGACCATATACGATCTTCAGGAGTTGACGGATATACCTGTTTTTGGAAAAATTCCATACATCCAAAACGAGTCCAAATATAACAAAGCATATCTGCTTGAAGCGCCAAACTCCAAAGCTGCCGAAGCTTTTAGGGTTATTAGAAACAATCTTGATTATATTGTTACGAAAAACAGATCGAAGGTGATTTTAGTTACCTCGAGTGTTCCGAATGAAGGAAAGACCACTTTTGCGGCGAACTTGGCGACTATTCTCGGTATGGGAGAGAAAAAGGCGATAGTTTTATCTTTTGATCTTAGAAAACCGCAGCTTCATAAAAAATTCGGTCTCACCAACGAAATAGGCGTGAGCGACTTGATATCGGGTAAAAAATCGTTCAAGCAGATCGTATGGCAGAACAATCAATATAAAAATTTCTATATCGTGACATCGGGTAAAATTCCTCCAAATCCCACCGAGTTGATATCTTCGTCGAAAACCGAAAAGATCATCGAAGAGTTGAGAAAAGATTTTGATTATATAGTTTTAGATACGCCGCCCGTAAATTATGTCTCTGATACTATATCGATGATGAAATATGCCGATATCGTGCTGTTTGTCGTGAAGTCCGAGTTTAGTGAGAAAAAGAGCGTAAAAGAGATCGATACTCTTGTCAAAAAGTTGAAAATAAAAAATGCCGGAGTGATTTTGAACTCTTTAAAACAGAAATATGATGATCAGTTGAAAATAGACTATTCATATGTCTATCATAAAGTTGTTTAAGCTATCGTCTGACTAGTTTAAGCTCTCTTCTGTCTAATTTTTGTCCGTTATAGATGTGGAAATAGCTTTCATCTATCTTTTTGGTTTCATTTAATTCTACAAGAAGTCTTTTTTGATTTTGAGTTTCATATTCCCAGCTTCTTCTTTGATCATTTGCCGTAAACTTTTTTACTCTTCCGTTTGAACGGTAGATAAGCATATACCATCTTCCTTCACCGTCTTGTTCATATCCGATATCCGAGGGGTGAATCGGGATAGTCTGCGTATCGCAGATATATTTGAAAAGTTCCAGTTTTTCATTTGGATAACTTATGCGATGATAGAGCGTATGCGTATTGAAATCATCGAGTGCGTTGTATCCGATACTGTCAACGCCTAAAATCGAGTTGAAAGTATGGCTAAAAGGTTTTGTCTCTATCAGGTCGTATGCGAATATATGAAAACTGTTATCTTTATCTTTTGATATCTCTATATCGATGGAGTCGCTATTTGCGATATCTTTTAAAGCGTATCTAGCGACTCTCGCGCAATCACCCGTATAGGTTTGAAGATCTTGGCAGATAAATGTACGCTCTTTGAGATTCGTTTTTAGTTTAAGTGCCAGATTTTCTTTTTTCAACAAACCTAACGGATCGAACATTTTGAGCTCCTTTTAACGGATGATTGATTAGTTATTTTTATATTATCGAGTCATTGATGATCCCGTAGCATAAAGCGTGCCATTATGTGTTACCGTTTGTAAAAGGAGTTGAAGAGAAAAGAGTAAAAATTGAAATGAAATATATTCAAAGTTTAATGATAATTAGAATATTATTTTAAGAATAGAATAAAAAATTGACAAAACATACGGAAATCTGTATAAAAAGATAAAAAAATTGTCTGTTTTATTCAATATTAAATATATAATGATACAATTGCAGTATATTTAATAAGTTATAGATTATGTTTTGTTTAGGTAACTGTATGTTGTAGTACAATTTATGTATGGCTTAACATAGTTTTGTTACTATTTATACATGGAATCTAGCGACTTATTCAATATCTTGCACAATGCAGTGGAAGCACAGTACTTGGGCAAAAAGATCAGCCAAAAAGAGATGGCTGAAAAACTTGGTGTATCGATGCGAACTTATCAAGATTGGCGTCTTGGTAATTCGAAACCGCAAGCCGTACCCGCAATATTTAAAATGCTTGCGGAGCTTGACGAAGAAGATTTGGTACATTTAGTCAAAAAGATTTCAAAAGGAATGCACAATGACAAAACTAACTCAAATCGAGAGAGAAGCTTTAGATGATCTTTTTATGGGATTGCCCGTTTATAGAGAATCCTTTTTCGCAAAGATAAAAAGATTGATCAGAAGATATCTGTAATTAAAGATACCTTTTGCCTTTTCCCCCTTCCTAATTAAAAAACAGACCTCATAAACCAAAATCAAATTAAAAGATAGTACATGATCGGAATATTTCACTCCTGCGTATATTGCAAATAAAGGGGAGAATTTTGCCCGGAGTATAGTTGAGTTTATATGACTAAAGTATTTTTATACAAAAAAATCAATACACCCTTGACAAGAAGAGACTAAAGTTGTATAATAACGGCAAAATATCATGATCAGATTCCATTGAGAGGAAATCTGGATGTTTTAAAAGGAGTCAAATGTGAGTAGAAAAAAGCGAGAAAAATTTGAGGAAGAATTAGAAGAGACTCAAGATATTCAAGAAGAGGAGAAAGAGATAGAGTCTGATTCCCGATCCAAATCGGAGTCGGAGTCCGAAAATGAAGAAGCCGATCGTATAAGCGAGCTTGAAGAGAAGATCGCCGAGCTTGAAGAGCTTAGACTAAGAGATTTGGCGGAGTTTGAAAATATCAAAAAAAGAGTCGAAAAAGAGAAACAACAAGCCATAGCTTACGCTCATGAACAGTTTGCCAGAGATTTACTGGCGGTGATAGATTCTCTTGACAATGCCAGAGCTAGTATGGGCGAGAGCCAAAGTACGGAGGAGGCTCTTGAAAATATCAAAGAGGGAATCGAGCTGACTATGGAGCAGTTTAAAAAAGTGTTTGCAAAACATGGAATAGAACTTGTAGATATCGATAGCGGTTTTGATCCGAACTTTCATGAAGCCGTTATGCGTGTTGATAGCGACGAGCATGAAAGCGGTCAGATCGTTCAAGTTTTGCAAAAAGGTTATAAAATAAAAGATAGAGTTTTGAGACCCGCGATGGTTTCGATTTCAAATTGATATAGATAAAAAAAGATTTTAATTTAAGGAGAATAAAAATGAGTAAAGTAATAGGAATAGATCTAGGAACGACAAATTCATGCGTTGCCGTATATGAGAGAGGGGAGGCTAAAGTAGCTCCAAACAAAGAAGGAAAAAACACCACACCGTCAATTGTGGCATTTACCGACAAGGGTGAAATACTAATAGGCGATCCGGCAAAAAGACAGATGGTGACGAATCCGGAAAAAACCATCTATTCCATAAAAAGAATTATGGGGCTTATGTGTAACGAAAGTGCGGCCGAGGAGGCGAAAAAGAGACTCCCTTACCATGTAGTCGATAGAAACGGCGCATGCGCTATCGAAGTTGACGGTAAGACTTACACACCTCAGGAGATTTCCGCAAAAGTTTTAACGAAATTAAAAGAGGATGCGGAAGCTTATTTGGGAGATAAAGTCACAGATGTCGTCATTACCGTTCCGGCTTATTTTAACGATTCGCAGAGAAAGGCGACACAAGAAGCGGGAACTATCGCGGGGCTTAATGTCGTAAGAATCATAAACGAACCTACAGCCGCGGCTTTGGCTTACGGTCTTGATAAAAAAGAGGCTGAACAGATCTGCGTATATGATCTAGGAGGCGGTACATTCGATGTTACCGTGCTTGAGACGGGAGATAATGTTGTTGAAGTTCTTGCGACCGGCGGTAATGCGTTTTTGGGTGGCGACGATTTTGACAACCGCCTGATCGATTGGCTTGTAGATGAGTTTAAAAGCGATAGCGGTATAGATCTAAAAGGCGATGTCATGGCGCTTCAAAGATTGAAAGAAGCGGCTGAGAACGCGAAAAAAGAGCTCTCTTCCGCGACGGAAACGGAGATAAATCTACCCTTTATCACAGCCGATGCAAGTGGCCCAAAGCACCTTGTAAAAAAACTGACCCGTGCGAAATTCGAGTCGCTCATAGATGACCTAGTCGATGAAACTATTCAAAAAATCGAAGAGGTTTTGAAAGATTCCGGTGTATCCAAAGGAGATATAAAAGAGATCGTGATGGTCGGCGGTTCTACTCGTGTACCGCTTGTACAAGAGAGAGTGAAGAGTTTCTTCGGAAAAGATCTCAACAAATCGGTAAATCCCGACGAAGTGGTCGCTATCGGTGCGGCTATCCAAGGCGCCGTTATAAAAGGTGATGTAAAAGATGTACTTCTTCTTGATGTAACACCTCTTAGTCTCGGTATAGAAACACTCGGAGGAGTCACTACCAAAGTCATCGAAAAAGGTACGACGATACCGGTTAAAAAGACGCAAACATTCTCGACCGCCGAAGATAATCAGCCGGCGGTTACCATCCATGTACTGCAAGGTGAAAGAGAGTTCGCAAAAGATAACAAATCTCTAGGTCAGTTTAATCTCGAGGGAATTCCGCCCGCACCTAGAGGGGTACCTCAAATCGAAGTAACATTCGACATCGATGCAAACGGTATCTTGACCGTTAGTGCCGTCGATAAAGCTAGCGGTAAACAACAAGAGATCAAGATCACGGGATCATCGGGACTTAGCGAAGAAGAGATAGAGAAGATGGTACAAGATGCCGAGGCGCACAAAGCCGAAGATGAGAAGAGAAAAGAGCTTGTCGAGGCGAAAAATCAGGCTGACGCGCTTGTGCATCAGACGCAGAAGTCTTTGAGCGATCTCGGAGATAAAGTCGAAGCGGATGAAAAAGCGAAAATCGAAGGACTCGTGAGTGAGCTAAAAGAGCTTTTAAAAAGTGAGAGCGTTACAAAAGATCAGATAGACGCTAAAGTAAAAGAGCTTACCGATGCCAGTCATAAATTGGCGGAAGCCGCTTACAAAAAAGAGCAGGGAGCTGCCGGCGGTGAACAAGCGGGCGGAGCAAAGACGAAAAAAGATGACGATGATGTCATCGACGCTGAAGTAGAGTAAACTTTTTTAAAAGAGGGGATGCGCATGAAAAGATATGAGCATCCCTTCAAACCCATCGTTTTTGACGATACGAAAATCCTAATATTGGGAACTTTCCCTAGTCTTGATTCATTTAAATATGATTTTTATTACGCTCATAAACGAAACCGGTTTTGGAAAATAATGGGCGAGATATTCGCAATGCCTGTTGAAACGAAGGAGCGAAAGATAGAGCTGTTGAAGTTCGCGAAAATCGGGCTTTATGATATAGTAGCATCTTGCGAGCGTCAAAATTCGAGCGACGGGAATCTTAAAAACTGCATACTATCCGATATACCTTCTATTTTAAAAATCCATCCAACGATAAAGATGATCGCCTTTACGGGACAAAAAGCGGCGAAGCTCTATGATAAGGAGTATAAAAATTTAAGCGTAAAAACCGTAACGCTACCATCTCCGTCTCCCGCATTCGCCAGTATGAGATATGAAGAAAAAAGAGAAATTTATAAAAGATATTTGATTAGTCTTTAAATACTGATATAATAGATTTATTTATTTTTGGAGAATATCAGATGCTTACTATTAGGGCGAAACTTCCGGCTAAAAATCTTCCCATACGACGAATACTATCAAAACTTTTTCAATCTTTCGTCTATAATCATCTCGATCCGAAAGAGCATACCGGATACAAGCATTCAAAC
>CAZNIT010000031.1:0-36379 GCA_964573205.1 uncultured Sulfurospirillum sp.
ATCGAAGTGTCTAATTTGTTGAAAATATAGAGTTTATCTTTATTGTGTAGTGTAAAATCTGATCGACCCTTTAGAATATCTTGAAGATTAACATTATAAACCTTGGGTGTCAGATCCTTTGTAACTCTTTTGATCATGGCGTAGTCGAATTGAGTATTTTCCAAAAAGAAGCTATCAAGTTTTCCGCCTTTGATTTGTGAGCGAAGAAAAGCGGAGAGTTTGATTTTGCCGGAACCTATATGCTTTTTACCCTCGTCTATCACGTTTCCGATAACTTCTATATATCTCTCGTCACTTTTATTCAACTTTCCTACATATACCTCGTCACCGTCTCTTGCGACAAAACTTCTAGCCTGAGAGAGAGTCAGTGTCTTGTACTCGATATTGGAGTGGCGGTTGAATCTTTTTACATATATTTTTTTACCGCTTGCGGCGGCTTTTAATCCGCCTGCGAGTTTTAAGATCTTCGTAAGTGTTTCTCCGGGCTCAATTTCATAGATCGCGGCTTTATGAACTTCTCCGTCAACCGATATGAGACCGTAAGCTCTTGGTACATGGATCGTATCGCCCGATTGTAAAACCGTATCGCCGTGATCTAGTCCTTGTACAAGAAGATGATAATAGTCTATAGTATCGATAACCTGTCCGTTTCTAATAACTTTTATCTTTCTAACCGAACCCACATCCGATACTCCTCGTGCTTGCATGAGTATATCTTTTACGCTTGAGACGGAAGTCGTATTGTAAATTCCGGGAGCGTTAACAAAGCCGGTAACCGTAACTTGTGCAGTGGAAAAGGAGTTTAGATCGACGACAACTTGTGAATTTTTATATGAGCTTGATAGATAATTTGTCAAAAGGTCTTTGACTTCTTGAAATTTTTCACCGGCGACATGAACTGGACCCACTTGCGGGATATTTATATTTCCTCTTGCGTCAACTTCGAGTTTATGTTGTATATTCGTAGCGCCGTAAATCCAAAAGGTGATTGTGTCGCCTTTGTTTATTATATAGTTTGAAGGAGCTACGATTCTGTTTGGATTGATTTGGTTTTTATTTCTAAAAAACTCTTTTGAAAATCTTTGCAGTTTTTTACGGTTGATGTTTGATTGGTTTGATTTGATCTCCCATAATCTTTGGTTGTTGGGTTTGTATGAGAGCGGTTTAAGTCTTAAAAACTGCTCTTTAACTTCTTTCTCATTTTTTAATTTTTTTTTCAATACTTCATTTTCATAGCTTTTTTTCTCTTGCGAATTTGTTTCAATATTATTTTCAATAACAAGAGGTTTTTTGCTCATATCTACAGTTTCCGCCGCATTGCTGCTTTGTTGCTGCATAAGCTGTTTTGCTTGTGGGGAGTTTAAAAGCGACGGATTTGCGGCTATGGCAGCTTTTGCCTGCTGTATTTGCGACGGTGTCAAACCGTATATAGCGGTTATTGCAAGAGCGATTAAAATGACTAATCGAAAATAAAATTTCATTCTATTAAAATACCTTTCGAAAAATAGTGGATATATTTAAACTATTTTAGTCTTAGTCCTATTACATGTTTCACAATGTAACATACTACTATTTTTGATTAAGAAATTAACTATAAAAGTTTTATCAATATAATAACGAAATATTCTTAAATTATTAATTTTCGTTGTTAATTATTTAATTATAAATTATATAAATTAAATATATTTAATTTATGTGTTTTTTGCTTCAAAATGTGGCGTAAATATTCCGATGAATGAATAATATCTGCTTAAAATTAAATTTATATTAGTATGTTAATATAATTCAAAATTTAATTATTTTGTGTTTTCGGCAGAAAATAGTTACAGTTTTTTTCAGTTGTGTCGATATAAAAGATATGCAAAATATGTATTTAAATTCAAAAAGGAGAAATTTTACGATGAATAAAAGAGTTTTAACAAGTGTAGCGGCGAGTATAGTGGTCATAGGTGCTTTGACACTCAGCGGATGTGGCAGTTCAAAAAGTAGCGGTAGCGGAAACGGTGACGGCGGAGGCAATGGCGATGGAAGCGGTGGCGGTGCGACTCCCGATACTTCCGTTAGTATAAAAATCAAAACCGAAAGTGGTACGAAGGAGGTCGATCCGAGAACAGGCGGTACGGTTGTAATAAATAGAAACAACACCAATAATACAAATACCGTAGCCACAGTCGTTCATAGTGAGTTAAACGAATGTAAAGATGTCGATACGAGCGGTTCGGGTGTGAAATGTGGTCCAAAAAGCGGTGTAACATATGTTTTTCAGTCCGATTTCGGAAAACTCGGACCTGATGATGATGATATAAACACTCCTGACGGAGGAATTTTGTTATACGATGCGTTAACTGAATACGACGGTACGAAATATGAAACTCCTGTCGAAGGAAATCAGGATGAAAATAGAATTCAAGAAGTTTATATTCCTGCTAACTATATAGTGCTCGGTGAAGATGATAAAGATAAAAGCGTTGATGAAAAATACGATATGATGAGGGATTATCTTGCCAATGTATGTAACATGAAGTGTTTCGCTCAAGAAGATAACGCTTCGATGAGTAACAATCCTTTCTTTGTTAACGGAAAAGATGAAGGAAAATTCGTAGCTACTTTTGTTATGCACTTTACTAGAGGTACGGGTGAAGATACCCTTATGCAAAAGTTTAATTCAGGAGATAAAACCGATCTTGAATATTTGACCGTTACATTTGAGCTTGATGTCAAAAAAGAGAGTGCCGATAGTAGAAAACTTAGATTTACTTCGCCTGCCGGATCGGCTGTAGTATTTGGTGCTAGAAAAGCCGGGGGCGGAGGTATCACGGTAACGACTACAAACGATGTGATCAACTCCGTACTTCATGAGACGCCTGTTGATGAGGATAACGCCTTGACTATAAATATGGCTAAATATTTCGATAAAATTATAGCTAAAGGCGATAATTTAGGAATATCCGATATGGCAAAAGAGATTTTAGTAGAAAATGCACAACACCCTTGGCCTGTAAAAATTTACGGTACTCTTCATGAGATCACCGATAGCGGGTATGACAGAAGTTTCGTAAGAAATCCTGCCAAACTAGATGCGTCGCTCTTTGGGCTTGATGATCCTGTGAGTGATTATAAAGATGCATTTGATGCCGATCCTAATAAAAAAGGACAAGCTATCAAGTTTAATATCGTTTATCCAGGCGGTGATTATAACAAACTTGAAGACTAAATAATAGTTTTTACAAACGAAGCATTTGCTTCGTTTGTAACCTTCATTTACCGCATATTCAATCACTTTATAGTAAATTAAGACAATTTCAACATATGGAGTTGTCATGATATCACTTTTTGGAAATGACCCTCAACAAAAAAGAGAAGAACTAAAAACTTACTTCAACGACACTTTCGAACAGTATGAAAGACTTTTTTATTATTTAAATTCTGACGAAGCTTACTATTACCGTACCCATAATAAATTAAGACATCCTTTGATTTTTTATTTCGGACATACCGCTGTTTTTTTTATAAATAAACTTCTTATCGCAAAAGCTATTGATAAAAGAGTGGATTCAAAACTCGAATCTATTTTCGCGGTCGGTGTGGATGAAATGAGTTGGGATGATCTTGATGAAAAACATTATGAATGGCCGAGCGTAAAACAGACACTGGAGTATAGAAAAAAAATTAAAGATATTGTAAATGATCTTATTGAGAGTATGGATCTTGCTTTGCCAATCGACTGGCAATCTCCTTTTTGGGCGATTTTGATGGGTATTGAGCATGAGAGAATTCATCTTGAAACATCATCCGTTCTCATAAGAGAGCTTCCAATAGAGTTTTTAAAAGAGGGTGCCTGGCAAGTATGTGAAGAAGAGGGTATTAAAATCAAAAATGAACTTTTAAAAGTGCAAGGCGGCAAAATCTCTATCGGCAAGAAAAGGGACGATGATTATTACGGCTGGGATAATGAATATGGAAGTCATGATGTTGAGATACCGGACTTTTTCGCTTCAAAATATTTGGTAACAAACGGTGAATTTCTAGAATTCGTAAATGATGGCGGATATGAAAAGAACAGGTTTTGGGAAGAAGAGGGGTTAGCGTGGAAAAAATTTGCAAAAGTAAAATATCCGCACTTTTGGGAAAAAGAACAAAACGGATATCGGCTTAGATTTATAAACAAAACGCTCCCTCTTCTTTTAAACCATCCTGTTGAAGTAAACTATCATGAAGCAAAAGCATACTGTAACTGGCTTAGTGAAAAAAAAGGAGAAGAGTTAAGGCTTCCGACGGAAGATGAGTGGTATGCATTAGCTAAACATTGTAATATTCCCCGGATTTACGACGATACGAAAGCAAACATCAACTTGGCTCATTTTATCTCCTCAACTCCGGTAAATATGTTCAAGCACGGTGATTTTTTCGATGTGGTCGGAAATGTTTGGCAGTGGACTCAAACTCCCATATATCCTTTTGACGGATTTGAGGTTCATCCATGGTATGATGATTTTACAACACCCACATTTGACTCCAAACATAATCTCATAAAAGGCGGATCGTTTATCTCGACCGCAAACGAGATTCTTCTTAGTAGTAGATACGCTTTTAGGAGACATTTTTATCAACATGCAGGTTTTAGGTATGTTAAAAGTTCTTATAAAGAGAGTATAGCTTCCAATAATTACGAAAACGATACGCAAATTTCTCAATATCTTGAATTCGGCTGGGGTGATGACTATTTTAATATAAAAAATTATCCCGCAACTTGTGCGAAAATCTGTTTTGGGCATTTAAAACGCGGTCAAAGGAAAAGAGCTTTAGATATAGGCTGTGCCACCGGAAGAAGCACTTTCGAACTTGCCAGAAAATTTGACGAAGTTACGGGGGTCGATTTTTCCGCAAGATTTATCTCTCTTGGAACAAAACTTTCGCAGGATAAGAGAGTGAGATATAAAATAGTCACGGAAGGAGAGTTGTTTGAGTACAAGGAGATCGATATAAAAAATTACGGTTTTCAAAACGAAGCGAAAAAGGTAAAGTTTTGGCAAGGCGATGCTTGTAATTTAAAACCTGTTTTTAGTGGGTATGATTTGATTTTTGCCGGAAATTTACTGGATCGTCTTTATAATCCGGTCGGTTTTTTAAAGGATGTGGATAAAAGACTAAATCATGACGGTTTATTGGTGCTCTCGTCTCCTTATAGTTGGAGTGAAGAGTTTACTCCTAGAGACAAATGGATAGGCGGATTTAAAAAAGACGGTGAAAACTATACCACTATCGAGGGATTGAAAGATATTTTGAACGATCGCTTCGAACTTATCGATACTAGAGATATAGAATTTGTAATAAGAGAGAGCGGTAGAAAATTTCAACATAGCGTTGCACAAATGAGTATTTGGCGTCTTAGATGAGATTCGATAAAATAATTTCAAGAGAGGGTAGCTTTAGCGAAAAGTACGATTTAAGAGAGGAGAAGTTCAAGAAGAGCGATGTTATTCCTCTTTGGGTGGCGGATATGGATTTTCCTGTCAGCGATGCGATACAAAAGGCTTTGAGGGATCGTCTGGAACATCCGATTTACGGATATACTCTTTATAGCGACGCCTATTTCGATTCGATACGAAACTGGATGAAAAAATCGCATAACTTCGATGTAGATAGAGAGTGGATCGTTCCTATTTGTTCAATAGTTACGGCTCTTAATCTTTCTGTTTTGGCTTTTACGAAAGAAAAAGACAAAGTATTGATTCAGCCGCCCGTCTATCCTCCTTTTTTTAGTGCGGTAAAAAGAGAGAAACGAACCCTTTTAGTGAACGAACTTATACTTAGCAACGGAAGATATGAGATAGATTTTGAGGATTTTGAAAAGAGAGCTAAAGAGGCGAAGCTTTTTTTATTTTGTTCTCCTCAAAATCCTACCGGTAGAGTGTGGCAAAGGGAGGAGCTTGAAAGAGTAGCTTCAATTTGTAAAAAAAACGGTATTATTATAATAAGCGACGAAGTTCATGCCGATTTGACGTACGAGAATAATTTTCATATACCTATAGCTACCGTTAAAGATGCCGCAGATATAACCGTAACTCTCAATGCTCCATCGAAAAGTTTCAATATCGCCGGTATCGTTAGAGCTTATGCCGTCATTAAAAACGATTCGCTTAGAAGAAAGTTTTTTGAAATTTTTAAACGATTAAATCTTTCGGAGGCCTCTTTGATTTCACAAAGTGCGACGATAGCCGCATATAACGATAGCGATATTTGGTTGAAGCGGCTAAAAGAGTATCTAAAAACCAATCTTGATTATCTGCATGAAAGATTTAAATCTATGAAAAAAATCAAGCCTTTAAAAACGGAGTCCACATTTTTACTTTGGCTTGATTGTCGTGATCTTGGAATGGATCCTAAAGAGCTTCATAACTGGTTCATAAACGAAGCGAATTTGGGTTTAAATCCCGGTTTTTCCTTTTCATCTTCATGCGGGGGATTTATGAGGCTCAATTTCGCCGTTCCTAAAATTGTCTTGGAAGAGGCGATGAACAATCTTCATAAAGCTTATAAAGAACTATTATTGGATACAAATAATTTACTTTAAATTCTAACTTGATAAAATAAGTAATAATTTTACTACCTCAAGGAATTTCTTATGAAAAAATCCGTACTTCTTGCATCGATGCTGTTTTTTACGGTAGCTCCTCTTGGTGCGCTGGAAAATATGTTTTTTACATTCAAGTACGGTTTAAGTGATTTTGAAGACTCTTTTGCGTTGAACAAACATACGTTCGGATTCGATATTACCGCCGATACCGGTGACAATTTAAAACCTAAATTCGATTTTTCATATGTAAATGTATCGGAAAAAGACGGGGGTGTCGATTTTTTAATGCAGTTTTCGGCGAATGTTTTATATGAAGCGACGGATATTTACTATAGTTCGCTCATCCCCTACGCTTACGGCGGTATAGGATACGAATATGTCAACAATGAGAGGGAGGGATTTAATAGCGCTCCGTATCTTCAGCTCGCAGCAGGGCTGGAGTTTCCTTTTTTCGGATATAATAACGACGATTTCAAGCTTGTAGCAGAGGGACGATGGATGCAGTTAATCAGTAGTGAAGGAGGACAAGATAGTGAAGCCGCTCTTTTTCTGGGCTTTCGAATAAGTACGGGAGGATTCGGATATAAAGCGGAGGATGATTACGAGATGTACGATTATGATGCTTCACCGGAATATGCGGAGCTTGAGGGCGAGAGAGCGCCCGAACTCTCTTTTGATAAAAGTGTTAAAAAGCGTCGATTTTTTTCCGATACCGACGGAGACGGTGTAAGAGACGAAATAGATAGATGTGCCGATACTCCAAGAGGAACGGCGGTTGACGCAATAGGGTGTCCTATCGCCAAACCCGTAGGATATCGACTAAAAAAATTGAAAACTAAAAAGATAACGTTTAAACCTCTGCCTAGGGAGAGTGAAACCGTCGAAGTTATGTTTGAACCCAATTCCGCAAATATCACCATCGATAGCAAAGTGAAAATAAGGCAAATCGTCGAAAGATTAAATTCAAGAGGGTACCGGCATGTGACCGTTGAAGGATACACCGACAACTCCGGAACTCATGCCCAAAATATCGCACTTTCGAGAAAAAGAGCGAATGCGGTGAAAGATCTGATGATTCTTTACGGCATAGATTCTTCTAAAATCACGGCTGTGGGCAAAGGCGAATTAAATCCGATCGCCGATAACGATACGCCTGAGGGAAGAGCGAAAAACAGGCGTATCGAAATAGTGATGGAGTAGGCGTTAGTTGCCTAAATTTAGATCTCTTCTGGCGTTGCTGATTGCCAGTACGAAGCCGACCATAACATCCAAAAGCTGTGCCTCCGTAAGGAGCAAATAGGGTGCGGAGGGTACTTTTGCGCTTTGGGCATACTCAAAGACCGCATACATAATCAATCCTACTACGAACGCGAATGACATAAAAAAATCGAGCCAGGAACCGGAACCTTTCGGTGCCAGCATAGTAGCCTTTACAAGTTCCCATGAGAGAGTCATAAGGAGAAGACCGCCTATAAGAGCCAAAAATTTATAGTCGCCGCATTTGTTCGTAGAATCGAAAAATTGATTTAAGAATCCTCTTTCATGAAGCAGGATCAACAACAAAGCCAGTACGTTCAGAGGTATTAGATTTAAAAGCAGTTTCAAAATAGTCTCCTGTTTTTACTGATGAGAGTTATTATGTTTTCATCAAGCCAAAGTCTGGGATATGGCTGTTTTTTCGGTCAATTTTATCATGATTTTATAAAAGTATTTGATTTAAACCGTTCATCTTGTTAAATTTATTGACTTTATTTTATAAACCATATAACCATTAACTTTAAAATAAGATTAAAATTGTATAATTTACACCTATTAATCTATATTAATACAAAAAAATAAGCAGGAGAAAATATGGGAAAATATGTAGAATTAACGAACGACAATTTTAAAGAGACGATAGCAAAAGGAGTGACTCTAGTTGATTTTTGGGCTCCTTGGTGCGGACCTTGTCGTATGATAGCGCCGGTTATCGAAGAGTTGGCGGAGGATTTCGACGGTAAAGCGACTATTGCGAAAGTAAATACCGACGAAGAGCAGGATATCGCTATTCAATACGGTATCAGATCGATTCCTACACTTCTATTCTTCAAAGACGGCGAGCTTGTTGACCAGATGGTCGGAGCGGCGGGAAAACAAGTGTTGGCGGATAAGATCGATTCGCTTTTATAATGGGAAGTTTTCATTTCGATAAGGGTATGTGCGCTTGTTGAAAAGAACTTCGAAAAGAGGGAGTCCTTTCTCCCTCACTTACGTTTTTGCATCTTTTTTCGGCGCCTTGATGGTGGCCGGTGCCTTCGCCTACTATAACTATAAATTTTCAGAGTATAAATTTTTTGATTTTAAAGAGCATGTTTTTTATACCAAAAATGATATCTTCGTTCCTAAGTCGGAAAAATATACCGTGCTGATTTATAGCTCGAATATGCAAAACGGTAAAGAAATTTCACAAAAACTGATAAAAAAAAATCCTATACTCGCAATTGATCTGTATCAAAAGAGATTTAAAGCAGAAGATAGTATGATTGCGATTACCAGCGGTATGAATACGCTTTTAAAGTTTATACAACGCTTTAACATTTATGAAATCCCTTGTGCTTTTGAGATTGAAAGATTTAAAGATAAAAGATATAAACAAAATAGCCAAATAGAGATTGTAGAATAAAAGAAGGAGAAACGTATGCTCGATTTAGCGATAATAGGGGGAGGCCCCGCCGGTTTGACGGCCGGATTGTACGCGACAAGAGGAGGGCTCAAAAATGTTGTTATGTACGAGAAGGGAATGCCGGGCGGTCAGATAACACAAAGCAGCGAAATAGAAAACTATCCCGGTATAAAAGATGTTCTTACGGGAATAGAGTTTATGCAGCCATGGCCTGAGCAATGTATGCGTTTTGGATTAAAACATGAAATGAAAGAGGTTTCAAGAGTTTCGAAAGATGAGGAGATTTTTATAATTCATATAGGTGAAAACGAAACGATAAAAGCGAAAAACGTTATCGTATGTACCGGTAGTACGCCCAAAAGAGCCGGTTTTGAAGGTGAAGACGAGTTTTACGGTAAAGGAGTTAGTAATTGCGCCACATGTGATGGCTTTTTTTATAAAGATAAAGAGGTAGCCGTACTTGGTGGTGGGGATACCGCACTTGAAGAGGCCATATATCTTTCGAACATATGCTCGAAAGTTTACGTTATACACAGAAGAGATCAATTTCGTGCAGCTCCGGCAACAGTTGAAAAAGTAAAAAATAATTCAAAGATAGAGCTAGTGTTAAATTCCGGTATCAAAAAAGTTTACGGTTCGGCTATGGGTGTTGACGGTGTGATTACGGTGGACAAAGAGGGTAATGAAAGAGATCTTAAGGTTCCTGGAATTTTCGTCTTTGTCGGCATGAATGTCAACAATGATGTGTTAAGACAAGAGGACGGAAGTTATCTTTGTGATTTAAACGAGTATGGGGAAGTGATCGTCGATCTTGGTATGAGAACTTCTCTAGAGGGGCTGTACGCCGCGGGAGATATTCGCATAGAAGCTGCCAGACAAGTGGTATGTGCGGCGGGTGACGGAGCGGTAGCGGCCTTGCAAGTAGTGGCGAGAGAGCATTAAATTCAAGAGGGAAAATAGAGAAAATGATAAATATAGGTATTCATGGCGCAACGGGAAGAGTCGGAGAGCTTCTTATAAAAAATCTTCAAAACGACGAGGTCGCAAAAGCGGCGACGCTTCATGCGATAGAAGAGTTTAATATTACGGTACCTTCTTATTCGCTTATAACCAACGATACGAAAACTCTTCTTCAAAAGAGTGACGTCATAATAGATTTCACAATTGCGGAAGGTACCGAAAAATTGTTGGAATGTGCGTTGGAATCTGATGCAAAGCCGTTAGTCATAGGTACGACGGGACTAAATAAACATCAGATAAATCTCATGATGGAAGCATCCAAATATATGCCGATACTCTATGCGACCAATATGTCGCTAGGTGTGGCGATACTCAATAAACTTGCATATATGGCGAGTGAAGCTTTGAGCGATTTTGATGCCGAAATAGTCGAAATGCATCATCGATATAAAAAAGACGCTCCAAGCGGAACCGCTTTGACTTTAGCAGAACATGTCGCGGCGGCTAGAGGTCTTGAGTTAGATAAAGTTCGAGTCAGCGGCAGAGACGGAAATATTGGAGCAAGAAGTAAAGACGAAATTGCGGTGATGGCTCTAAGAGGGGGTGATATCGTAGGAAGGCATACGGTAGGGTTTTATAACGACGGAGAGTTTATAGAGCTAAATCATACCGCCACGAGTCGCGATACATTTGCAAAGGGAGCCATAAAAGCGGCAAAATGGCTTATAAAACAGCAAAACGGAATGTATAAAATAACAGATTGTCTGGGAATATAGGGGAAATATATGTGTGCAGTGGTCGGTGTATTCAATGTAAAAAACGCTTCAAAAGTAGCGTATTATGCGCTTTTTTCGATGCAGCACCGTGGACAAGAAGCTTCCGGGATCAGTTCCAGCGACGGTAAACATATCTATACGAGAAAAAGAAGAGGTCTGGTAACGGATGTGTTTTCCGATGAAGATACATTCGAGTTTTTAAAGGGTTCAAAAGCGATCGGCCATAACCGATATTCTACGGCCGGTAGCAGTTCGATACTGGACGCCCAGCCGATAGCGGCGAAATATCTTCTTGGTGAAATCTCTATCGCTCATAACGGGAACCTTATCAATAAAGATGAAGTTAGAGAAAAACTTATAAAAGAGGGAGCTATTTTCCAATCTTATATGGATACCGAAAATATAATCCATCTTATCGCAAGAAGTCAAAAAGACAATCTTCAAGATCGTATTATCGAAGCGCTTGAAGAGATCAAAGGGGCATACTGTTTTGTAATTCAAAGTAGAACCAAAATGTTTGCCATTAGAGATAGATACGGTGTAAGACCTCTGGCACTCGGAGAGTTTGAGAACGGAGGATATATCGTCGCAAGCGAGACATGCGCTTTTGAGCTTGTGGGTGCAAAATTTTTAAGAGAGGTGAAGCCGGGCGAAATGTTGGTGTTTGAAAAGGGGATGAAGCCGAAGTCCATTCAACTCTATGAGCCCAAGCCAAGACCTTGTGCGTTCGAATATATCTATTTCGCAAGACCCGACAGCGTAATCGACGGTAAAAATGTTTATGAAAAAAGAATAGAGATGGGAAAGAGATTGGCGCGTGAGAATCCTGTCGATGCCGATCTTGTTTTGCCGGTACCAGATAGTGGGGTGGCCGCCGCTTTGGGATACGCCGAAGAGAGCGGAATTCGTTTTGAAAATGCGATAGTAAGAAATCATTATGTCGGAAGAACTTTCATAGAGCCCATTCAGGAGATGAGAGATTTGAAAGTCAGACTTAAACTATCTCCGATAAAATCGGTCATAAACGGCAAAAGAGTCGTTATTATCGATGACTCATTGGTTCGCGGAACGACATCGAAACAGATAGTGAAAATGCTTAAAGATGCGGGAGCTAAAGAAGTTCACTTCAAGCTTGCTTCTCCTCAGATAAAACATCCTTGCCGTTACGGTATAGATACTCCTAGTTACGAGGAGCTTATCAGTGCGAATATGAGCGATGAAGAGATCAGAAGATATATCGGTGCGGATTCACTTTCGTTTTTATCGCTCGAAGGTTTGATCGACAGTTTAGGACGCGAAACGAAATACTCTCTTGTCAGTTTCGACGGACAATATTTTATTCAGTAGCTATATGAGAGAAATTTTAACTGCGGGGCGTTATTTTCGCCGAAAATTTAGAGAACAAGTTTATAAAGTTCCGATTTCCATTTTCGGTTTCACCTGTCCGAATATCGACGGTAAAGTCGCTAGAGGCGGGTGTAGCTTTTGCGAAAACGAATCATTCAGTCCAAATTTATCGCAAAAATCGTCAAGAAAGTTCTATCTAAATCCGGATTCGGGGTACAATCCGTTTCTTCAAAAACAGATCGAGCAAGTTAGAGATCAGTATAGATATACGAAAATAAAATTAGAAAAAAAATTCGGTGCGAAAAAATTTATCGCCTATTTTCAATCTTTTACAAATACCTACGCTCCGATGGATACGCTAAAGGCTCTTTATGAAGAGGCACTTTTACGGGAAGACTGTATAGGTCTTAGTATAGGTACGAGAACCGATAGCGTAAATGACGAAGTTTTACAATATTTGGCAAAACTGTCAAAAGAGAAAGAGATATGGATAGAGTACGGGATACAAAGCGTTTATGATAAAACTCTCGAAGCGATCAATAGAGGTCATGGCGTCGAGAATATGAAAGAGTGGATTGTTAAGAGCAAGGAGTATGGTCTTAATGTTTGCGGTCATCTGATATTCGGACTTCCTGGCGAAGATCGCGGTATGATGCTTGATAGCGTCGAAGCTTCGGTTAAGATGAAAGTTGACTCGTTGAAGATTCATCCGATGTACGTTACGGAAAATACGGCTTTGGCTATCGATTATAAAAGGGGAAAGTTCACTCCGATCACTCAAAAGGAGTATATCGAAACGTTGATCGAGGCGTTTGATATAATTCCTCAAAATATCATGATTCAAAGAGTGACCGCCGGAATCGACGACGCTTCTCTTATCGCTCCGTTATGGTGTAAAAATAAACATACTCAGATGAAAAATATTCGTGAAGCGTTTTTGAAAAAAGGTTTGATTTATTAGAGTATATATGATAATCATGATAAAATAATTCAATTTATTTCAGGAGATTTTTGATGTTTATGAAGGGCAAAAAAGGGCTTGTCGTCGGTATAGCCAATAACAAATCGATAGCTTACGGAATTGCGAAAGCATGTCATTTACAGGGTGCTGAACTTGCGTTTACCTATTTGAACGATTCGATAAAAAAGAGAGTCGATCCTATAGCTAAAGAGTTCGGAAGCGATAAAGTATATAAACTTGACGTTACCGATGACGATGATTTGACTCGATTAACCGAAAGTATAAAAAACGGTTTCGGGGAAATAGATTTTATAGTTCATTCCGTAGCTTTCGCGCCGAGAAGATCTCTTGAAGGAAGTTATCTTGATACGTTAAGAGATGATTTCGCATTGGCTATGGATACCTCGGTATATTCGCTTCTAGCGCTTTGCAGAGCTTGTGAAAGCGTATTGAACGACAACTCTTCGATTTTGACACTAAGTTATCTGGGTGGTCCAAAATACGTTCCAAATTACAATGTTATGGGAGTTGCGAAAGCTGCGCTTGAAGCGAGTGTGCGTTATTTGGCCGTCGATCTGGGAGTGAGAGGTATCAGAGTGAATGCAATCAGCGCAGGTCCCATCAAGACGCTTGCCGCAAGCGGTATAGGGGATTTTAAAAATATATTAAATTGGAACGAGGTCAACTCTCCGCTTAAGAAAAATGTTACGATCGATGAGGTTGGAAATAGCGGAATGTATCTTTTAAGCGATCTCTCAAAAGGCGTAACCGGAGAAATACACTATGTTGACGCGGGATACAATATAATGGGAATGTGTGCGGTAGAAAGAGATGAGAACGGACAGATCGCCATATGCTGGGATCGCCGAAAATAGTATATGAGGCAATTCGCTCGAAAACTGCTCTATGTAGCGTTGATGCTTTTTATCATCTCACTTATTTCATTCATAGCGATTCACGCCGCTCCAAATTCATTTTTTGCGAGTGGTGAATTAAATCCGAACATTACAAAAGAGTCTATCGATCATTTAAAAGAGGTTTACGGGCTTGACCGCCCGCTTTATGTACAATTTTTTTCCTGGTTGCGGGCTATGTTGCATTTTGATTTCGGCATCTCTTTTGCCAGCGGTAAACCGGTCAAAGATGAGATACTCTCAAGAATACCCATTACATTGATTATTAACGGCGTTTCTATGTTGTTTATATTCGTCATCTCCTTATATTTGGGTATAAAGAGCGCTTTGAAATCCGGAGCTTCGTTCGATAGAAATTTGAAAAGATTCTCTTTGATAAGTTATTCGGTACCGTCGTTTTATCTCGCGCTTCTTCTTATAATCTTTTTTTCGGTAAATTTGGGATGGTTTCCGATTTCCGGACTTGAGTCGATAGAACCCAAAGAGGGAGTGATGAAATTTTTGGATCAAGCTTGGCATCTTGTTTTGCCTATTTTCGTGATAGTTTTCGGTGGAGTCGGATCTCTTGTGATGTATGTCAGAAGTCTGACGATAGATATCTTAAAAAGTGATTATATATTTTTCGCCAAAGCAAGAGGAGTCGATGAAAAGAGCATATTAAGAAGATATATACTTCCAAATCTATCACCGCCTATCATAACGATGCTCGGACTTTCTCTTCCGGGACTGATCGGAGGTAGTGTGATTTTGGAGTCGATATTTGCCATCGACGGCATGGGACTTTTATTTTACCAAAGTGCTATGAGTCGTGACTATCCGGTGATAATGGGAATTTTGATCATATCGGCTTTTTTAACTTTGATCGGAAATATTGTGGCGGATTTAGTTCTGCTTAAACTAAATCCATATTTTAAAAGATAACTTTTAATCTCCGAAGAGAGCTTTTAGTGCGTCGGGATTGCTTTGAGTATTTTCTTGATCGTTTTCGTCGCCTGATGAAGTTCCTCCAAGTTCGACAAGTTCTATTTCAAAACCGGTCAACATCGATGCTAGACGGATATTTATACCGCTTTTTCCTATGGCTTTTGATTTTTGGTCGGCAGGGAGTGTAACTATCGCTTTTTCTCCCTCGATTCTTACCGCGGAGATTATTGCCGGAGACATTGCTCTGGCGATAAATTTTTCCGGAATGGAGCTATATTCTATGCAGTCAATGTTCTCTCCGTGCAGTTCTTGACTTACCGCATTTATTCTTACCCCTTTTGTTCCTACGGTAGCACCTACGGGATCTACATTCGGGGTTACGGCTGAGAGCGCGATTTTCGCTCTCTCACCCGGAATTCTAGCGCATGAGTGGATGATGACGAGTTCATCTTTTATCTCAGGTACTTGAAGTTCAAGTAATTTTTCCAAAAATTTAGGAGAGGTTCTTGATACCTCTATCTGCATTCCGAGTTTTTTATCTATATATACGCGTCTTATTACCGATTTTACGGTATCGCCCGGTTTAAATTTCTCACCTTTTATACGGCTTTTCATAGGAAGGACGGCACGAACTTCGCGATACTCTAAAAATGTATTTTCGTTCGAATCCACGCTTGTAACCGGAGCGCTTATGAGCTCGCCGATCTTCTCTTTGTATTTTCCGAAGATATTTTGTTCAAGAAGTCTTTGAATATGATATTCAAGTTCCCTATAAAGTATTGCGGCGGCGGTTCTTCCCATATTGTCAAGGCTTAGTTGATAGGTGATCTCATCATCGATCTCGACATCTTCGTCGGCCTCTTTGGCTTCGCTTATAGCGATAAATTTTTCACACTCGTCATCGTTTTGAGAGAGTCTTTCATCGTCGTCGGCAACAACGAGAACTTTTTGGAAAAGTGTAAGTTCTTTATTTTTTTCGTCTATATGTACGGCATAATCATAGTTTTCACCAAATACTTTTTCCGCCGTTTTTATAAGTGCGGTCGAAACCGCCTCTTTCGCCTCGCTGATCTTAAGCCCTTTTTCATGCGCAATAGACTCTATTATATTAATAATCTTTTCCACTTTTTTGCCGCTCCTTATTTTTGTTAAATGATAGTAGTGTGTGATTTTGCCGCTTATTAGTAGGAAAAGCATTATAGTTAAAACTCCCTTAAGTTTAGCTGTACTTTTTACTTAATAGATTATTTATACAAATAGTGATATACTCTTAGATTAAATTATTTAAGGGTATGTTTATGACGTTAAAATTGGCAAAGCATGACAAAAATGCTAAGCAAAAAACAATAAAATTAGAAGATATTGCAAAAGAGATAGAGAAGTCGGGTCAAAAGATTTTCTATTTCGATCAAAATAATGCCCATAAAGATCTTGTCGCGTTAGTCGATTTTTTTGAAGAGAAGGGGTATAGCGTCTATCTTAGAGAGGTAAAATTCGGTCTTGACGAAAACGACTATCTTTATGAAGTTCATATTTTATAAGGAACATTTTGTCTAAAAAATTGTTTATCCAAACTATCGGTTGCGCTATGAACGTACGTGATAGCGAGCATATGATAGCCGAATTGAGTCAAAAAGAAGATTATGAACTTATCGACGGATATGAAGATGCCGACCTGATTTTGATAAACACCTGTAGTGTGCGCGAAAAGCCCGTACAAAAACTTTTTTCCGAAATCGGACAATTTAACAAAAAGAAAAAAGAGGGTGCTAAAATAGGAGTATGCGGTTGTACGGCCAGTCATTTAGGAGATGAAATATTAAAACGCGCGCCATATGTCGATTTTGTTCTCGGAGCTAGAAATGTTTCGAAAATCACGAATGTGATTCATAAAAAAGGTGCCGTTGAAATAGATATAGACTTCGACGAGAGTACATACGCTTTTAGCGATTATAGAAATACTCCCTATAAAGCTCTTATCAATATATCGATAGGTTGCGATAAACAGTGTACTTTTTGTATCGTTCCATCGACTAGGGGAGAAGAGATATCCATCCCCAGCGAGTTAATTGTCAAGGAGGCGAAAAAAGCCGCACTAAACGGCGCCAAAGAGATTTTTCTTCTGGGACAAAACGTAAACAACTACGGAAAGAAATTTACGACATCTGAAAAAAATGTAGATTTTGTCGATCTTCTGGAAATGATAAGCGAGATAGACGAAGTGAAAAGAATTAGGTTCACTTCTCCTCATCCGCTACATATGGATGATAGGTTTTTAAAGGTTTTTGCCGCAAATCCGAAAATATGCAAATCTATGCATATGCCTCTTCAAAGCGGTTCGAGTAGAATTTTAAAAGAGATGAAAAGAGGATATAGCAAAGAGTGGTTTTTGGATCGTGCGCAAAAACTTAGAGAGATGGTTCATGATGTACATATAAGTACGGATATAATCGTCGCTTTTCCGGGAGAGAGCGAAGAGGATTTCGAAGAGACTATGGATGTCGTCAATCGGGTGAAATTCGAACAAATGTTCAGTTTTAAATACTCTCCCAGACCGTTGACTAAAGCTGCTATGATGGAGCCGGTCGATCCTTCGGTGGCCTCCGAACGACTCAAAACTCTTCAAGATCGACAAAACGAGATATTGGACGAGATATCTGCGGCGCAGTTTGGAAGAGTTTACGATGTCTATTTCGATGAGTTAAGAAGCGGTGGAAAAGTCGGCGGTAGAAGCGACAACAATTTTATGATCGAAGTAGAGGGAAGTGAAGAGCTGCTTGGCAAGATCGTACCCGTAAAGATCGTTGATCCGCGAAGGATGGTGCTTTATGGGGAAGTTATTAAGCAAGAAGTTTAAACGAAAGATTTTACTATCTTTCATACCCCCTCTTGGCTACTTGATGATCAGAGTGCTTTATCTGACTTGTAAAAAGAGGTTTCATTTGCCTAAAGAGGGTTATGTCGCTCCGTCATTAGTAGCTTTTTGGCATGGGGAGATACTCATGAATCCCTTTTTGTATAAAAAATATATGAAAAATGTTAAAATGTCATTGATGATAAGCGAACATTTCGACGGTGAACTTATCGCAAGGACCGCCGGCTTTTTCGGGTTTTCTTTTATACGAGGAAGTAGCTTTAAAGGCGGCGTAAAAGCTTTGAAAGAGAGTTTCAAAAAGATCGAAGAGGGTGAAAGTATAGCTATAACGCCTGATGGTCCAAGAGGTCCCAGGCACTCGGTAGCGGACGGGATAGTGGCTATCGCTCAGAAAAAAAATTTGCCGATAATTACCTATAGATATAAAGCTTCGTCTTTTTGGCAGATCAACAGTTGGGATCGCTTCATTATACCCAAACCGTTTTGCAGACTCGATTTTTATGCCGGTGAACCCTTTTATGTAAGCGGCATGAGTAAAGAAGAAGCTAAAAAGAGGATAAAGGAGAAACTAAATCATGTTTAAAGCTATATTTACCGCTTTGACGGTTTTTGTCGTAATTATGGTTATCTTCTTTTTCGGTTTTAGCGACTCTTACAGATACTCTATGCAAGCGCGTGTAAAATATTTTATGGGTGATTATCAAGAGGCTAGAGATCTTGCAAAAAAAGCTTTCGATCTTGATCCTTATAACAAAATGGCTTTTTCTATTTTGGCTCAGAGTAAAATTTCCGCCGAGCTTGCGGATTATATTTTGGAAGCGGATAATTATTTAAAAAAAATAGAAAATTTAACAAATAAGCAAAATTTTAGTAAGCGAGATAAAATTAAAATTAAAATGATAACGGAAGTGATGACGCAAAAGTTTCAAAAGTTGAATCCTACCGTTATGACGGATAAAGAGTTATATGCACAGTGCATAAAACGATATAAAAAATTCAAAACGATTTATGAAAAATTATTTCAAAAACCAGAGTGATAACTTTCTAAACTATCTGGAAAACAATTTAAACTATTCGGGAAATACAATTTACACTTATAGAGTCAATCTCAACGAAGCTTTGGAATATCTGGATATATCGCTAGAGAATAATGTATATCTGATAGATATGATGGGGTATAGAATGAAAATCTCCACAAAAAGCAAAAAGACCATTTATAAAAAAATATCCATAGTCAAATCGTTTGTTAATTATCTGCGAAATAGAGGCGTCGTTTTGAAGCTTTTGAACGATACTAACGTAAAAGTTCCGAAAACTCTGCCTAAACCGGTTGCTAAAATCCATATCTACGAAGCTTTGCAAAAGTGCGATCTTCAGGAGAGGGTGATTTTGAAAGTCGCTTATTCTCTGGGACTTCGTGTTAGTGAAATGGCAAATTTAAAAATTGAATTTATTAAACATGAGTGGGTGTCGATTAAAGGAAAAGGTGATAAAATCAGACACTTACCGTTGTTGAAAAGTTTACAAAAAGAGCTCAAACTATATATCGAAAGTGTGAAACCGAACTGTTATCTATTCGAAAAATCGGGCGTTAAATTGAGTGAAAACCAGATTCGTTACAGGATAAAAAAGATTTTTGAAAAGATAGGCATCAAGGTGACGCCTCATCAATTAAGGCATGCTTTTGCCAGCGATCTATTGAACGAGGGTGCGAGAATTACGGACGTAAGTCTGCTACTTGGGCATTCGTCGCTTGAAACGACGCAGATATATACGAAGCTGACCGGTAGTATGAAAATGCATCACTATAAAAAAGCACATCCTATGTGCGGGGAGAGAGATGGGACTATTTAAAGCTATAAAAAAGCGAATGACAAATCAGTTCATCGCGGTTATAGTCTATGAAGAGAGTTGTGCTATAAAAGTAAAGCGAGTTAAAAAGACTCAAACTCTTCTAGAAGAGACGAAAGAGTTCGAACTTCACTCAAAAGAGCGTCTCTCAAAAGATGTCATAACCTATATCCAAACACTTCAAGAAGATGTGGAGCAAACCTACATCGTACTTTTTTTAAATTCTTACGGTCAAGGAGTGGTGCCATCTTGTTTAAAATCCGATTATAAAAAATACCATATCGACTACAACAATGTTAAAGAGATATGTATCGATAAAAAATATTCCATATATGCGTCGCTTATAGATATTAAATGGGCCGAGAAACTTTTTATCGACACGGGACTGGATTTTATTTTCTCTCCTTTTTTGATTTTGGATTCTCTTATCAAGAGAGAGACTTCGCAAGATAAAGAGAATGTCACGCTTTATATGATGAATTGCGTAAACTCCATAACCGTAATGATTTTTAAAGGCGGGCGTTTGTTATACGGGGCTTTTATAAACATAGCCAAGGAGGAGGATCTTTTAAGTTCCGATTTTGAGAGTGAGGATACGGACGGCGACTCATTGGAAGATGAGATGCTCGAAGAGATAGACCTTGATTTGGAGATGGAAGAGAATACGGAGATTTTAGATATTCTCGATGATGTACAAAGTGACGAAAAGCAGTTTCAAAGTACCCATAAAGACGAAAATGAGGAAGTCGTAAGCAGACTTTTCGGGCAGGATTTGAGACTCGTTAAATATTTCGACGCTTCATTGAGAGAATTTTATGAAAATGAACTTTACGATAGCGATTTTATAACAGCGGTTAAGATATACGATAGCTGTGATTTAAGTAAAGAGGTTATAGAGTATTTAAAAGAGCAGTTGTTGATAGACATCAAAAGAGACTCTATCGATATTCATGATCAACTTTTAAAGCTCGCGATGCAGGAGACGGATATAAATGCGTAGTTTCATCAAGCCTCGAAAAAAGAGATTACTAGATCGGATGAGTGCGCTTTGGCTCTCTTTTATCATATTGGTTTCGATCGGATTGATCGTTTTTGGAGTGATAATTCACTATAAATCTTCGTTTTATATAAAGATGCTCGACTCTTTACAACATCAAAACGCTACAACTTCAAAAGAGGTCACGAACTTAAGCAAAAAGGTTATGCTTATAAATTCGCAAAAAAAGATTTACGATGAAGTCGAAAAAACGAACGATGTTTTGAAAGTGAGTATGAAAAATCTCTTCGATCTCATTCCGGATCAAATTACTTTGACAAGTGTTGTTATGGAGAGAAATTCACTGCTTTTGAAAGGGTATTCAATCAGCAAAGAAGCATATACGTTATTGCTTCAGCCTCCTTTAAAGTCTATTTTTACAAAAAGCGAGGTCAAATTTTCAAAAATGAAAGACGCAAAAGTGGAGTTTGAATCTTTTAATACGATACAGCCGCAAAAGGTCGAAAAATGAGTGAAGCTTCAAATAAAAAGACATTGAGATTCATTATATTCATACTCGCTTTTATGGTCGTAGTGATGTTTTTCGTATTTCTTTTTGTCATACCTTCTATAAAAACATACAAAAGTAAAAAAGCGGAATACTCTTTTCAAAAGCGTCAGGAGATCATACTTCGAGAAAAACGCCAAGAGCTTGAAAAAAAATTGAGCGATTTGCAAAATAGATATAAAAAAACGATTAAGGCGTTTGCCAACGATTTTAACGAAGATGAGTTTTTAACTCTCGCAAAGCGATATTTCAACAATGTAAACTTAAAGCGGATGAAAAAAACAAAGAGTGAAAGCGGTTTGGATATTTATGAATTCAGCGCCGATTTTAATGCGAACACTCCCGTTAAGTTTTACGACTTTGTTGAAAATCTAAAGAGCGTGAACAATGTCATAAAAATCAATTTCCCGGTAATTTTGCAGGCATCCGGCGGTAAGATAGATCTTAAATTCAACATGAGTGTTTATCATCTCAAAGAGTAGAAAAAAAACCTTGCTTTTTTCTTAAGGAAAAAATTTTTTTTCGAAAATAGGATATTCTTTTTACCCTATAGATATTAAAAATAAGATTACTAAACTTTTTTTTGCTTAAATATCATAATTTATACTATATAAAGTTATATAAGTTAATTTTAGGTAAAATATATCGCACTAATAATTTAAAAGGAGTGAAAATGAGAGTTTTTACAAAAAGTTCAGTAGTATTTGCAGTTGTCGCTGCGGTTGCTCTTAGTGGCTGTGCAGAAAAGAAGGTCTGCAATACCCCCGTAGCTAAAAAAGTCGAAGTTGCAAAAGTTGACAACAGAGACGCGGAAATCAAAGCGCTTCAAGCGGAGCTTGCCGAAGCAAGAGCTAAATCCGCGAAAGTCGTAACCGTTACAAAAACGGTTCAAGGCCCGAGCGAATTATATCCGCCGAATGCAGAACCTGGCAAATGTTACGCTAGAGTTCTTACACCGGCAAAATACGAACTCAAAACCGAAAAAGTTTTAGTTAGAGAGCCCGGTGAGAGAATCGAGGTAATACCTGCAAAGTACGGTTACAAAACCGAAAAGGTACTTGTAAAAGAGGCTAGCGAGAGAATCGTTCCCGTTCCCGCGACTTACAAAACGGTAAAAGAGAAAATTCTTGTTAAACCCGCAAGCGAAAAACTAGTTAAAGTACCTGCGAAATATAAAACGGTTACCGAAAAAGTTCTTGTGAAGCCCGGAGCTACCACTTGGAAAAAAGGTAGAGGTCTTGTAGAGAAAGTTGACGGTACTACCGGTGAGATTATGTGTCTTGTAGAGACTCCTCCGGTATATAAAACAATTACCAAAAAAGTTTTGGTTTCACCTGCAACCGTTAAAAGAGTTCCTGTTCCGGCAGTTTACAAAACAGTTACGAAAAAAGTTGTAGATACTCCCGCTACTACGAAAACTGTTCCTGTTCCGGCGGTTTACAAAACTGTAAAAGTTAAAACCGTTATTCAGCCGGCAAGCACAAGAACTATTCCTATCGCACCTGTTTACAAAACTATCACGAAGAAGATAAAAGTCGCCGATCCGGTACTTCAGTGGAGAGAGGTTAAGTGTAAAACAATTATTCATTAATTAGTTTATACTCTTTTACACATCTTATCCGACAAAGAGATGTTTATCT
The DNA here is from genome assembly GCA_964573205.1 of uncultured Sulfurospirillum sp. GTDB lineage: Bacteria > Campylobacterota > Campylobacteria > Campylobacterales > QNZT01 > QNZT01. The sequence continues at coordinate 23,032 of CAZNIT010000031.1, forward strand.
CTTTGTCGGCTTTACATACTCTCTTCTTTGCGCTAAAATTGTCTTATGCGCTGCTTACTCTGTCATGATCTTTCGTTTTATATTATCTGTAAAAGATGTCAAAAAATATATTGCAGACCGACCTTGACATTTAGAGAATTACGAGACGGATTTAAAATATATAGCTTTTATAGATATAAAGAGATAGAAGATCTTCTAAAAACAAAGCATACTCATATCGGTTCGGCCGTTTTTAAAATACTCGCTGAAAATTCGTTCGCTCATTTTAAAAGAGAGCTCCGATTCAACCAAACGGTAACTGCCGTTGCGATAGACGATCATGCTAGAAACGGTTATTCGCATACGGCTATTTTATCAAACGCTTTAAAATGCAAAAATATAAAAGTGAGTTTTGGGCTTTTGAGAGCGAAAAATAGCGTGAATTATTCCGGCAAAAGCCTTGAATATAGATTGAACAATCCAAGAGATTTTATATATAAGCCAAACGATTCAAAATATGTCATTTTGATAGACGATATCGTTACTACCGCAACGACACTGTACGAAGCGAAACAAACGATCTTGAAGTGCGGGATAGTCCCGCTATTCGGGCTCGCGCTGGCGGATGCAAGTGACATATAAGTGCTTTTTGGATAAAATATCTAAATTTACTTAACAAAAGGTAACAAAATGGCAAATAACCTTTTTGAAAACGATGATAATATAGACAATATTAACATCGAAGACTCCATTAAAACAAGTTATCTCGATTATTCGATGAGCGTCATCATAGGAAGAGCTCTTCCTGATGCCAGAGACGGATTAAAACCGGTTCATAGAAGAATCCTTTACGCTATGAACGAGTTGAATCTAAGCTCGCGTGCTCCATACAAAAAATCGGCAAGAATTGTCGGTGATACGATAGGTAAATATCATCCTCACGGAGATAATGCCGTATATGACGCACTCGTTCGTATGGCGCAACCGTTTTCTATGAGGATTCCTTTGATCGACGGGCAAGGAAACTTCGGTTCTATCGACGGCGACAATCCCGCCGCTATGCGTTATACGGAAGCGAGAATGACAACGCTATCCGAAGAGCTTTTAAGGGATATAGATAAAGAGACGGTAGATTTTGTTCCAAACTACGACGATTCGTTGAAAGAACCCGATGTCCTTCCAGCTAGAGTTCCAAATCTACTTTTAAACGGATCAAGCGGTATTGCGGTCGGTATGGCTACGAATATTCCGCCTCATCGATTGGATGAATTGATAGATGCGCTTTTATATATTATAGAGAATAAAAACGCGACAACTCAAGAACTTCTTGAGATAGTTCAAGGACCGGATTTTCCAACCGGAGGCGTTATTTACGGTAAAAAAGGTATCAGAGACGCTTATCTTACCGGTCGAGGTAGAGTCAAGATCCGCGCGAAAACTCATATCGAAAGAAAAGGGCAAAAGGATATTATCATAATAGATGAACTTCCCTATCAAGTAAATAAAGCGAAATTGATAGAAAACATCGCTAACTTGGTCAAAGATAAACACCTTGACGGTATCGGCGAAGTAAGAGACGAGAGTGATAGAGAAGGAATGCGTGTAGTCATTGAGTTAAAGCGCGATGCGATGAGCGAGATTGTCTTGAACAATTTATACAAATCGACATCTATGCAGATGACATTCGGTGTGATATTGCTGGCTATTGTGAACAAAGAGCCGAAAATCTTTACGCTTTATGAACTTTTGGATCTTTTTTTATCTCACAGAAAAACGGTCATTATAAGACGAACCATATATGAACTTGAAAAGGCGAAAGCTAGAGCTCATATTTTGGAAGGTCTTAAAATCGCACTTGACAATATCGATGAAGTTATAAAAGTGATTCGTGCTAGTAAAGATACTCCTGAAGCAAAAGAGTCGCTGGTCGAGCGTTTCGGTTTGTCGGTCGTTCAGGCATCGGCGATTTTGGATATGAAACTACAAAGACTCACGGGTCTTGAAAGAGACAAGATAGAAAACGAACTGGCTGAGCTTATGGAGGAGATCAAGAGATTAAGCGCTATACTAAAAAGCGAAGATCTCTTGAACGAACTCATTAAAGAAGAGTTGATCGAAATAAAGAAAAAATACTCCACGCCGAGACTTACGCAGATCGTTGAGGATTACGATGAAATCGACATTGAGGATCTTATTCCCAACGAGCCTATGGTCGTTACGATTACGCACAGAGGATATATAAAAAGAGTGCCTCTTAAAATGTACGAGAGACAAAAAAGAGGCGGAAAAGGAAAGACGGCGGTAACGACTTATGAAGATGATTTTATTGAGAGTTTCTTTACCGCTAATACGCATGATACATTGATGTTCGTTACGAACTTCGGTCAGCTTTATTGGTTGAAAGTTTATCGTATTCCCGAAGGCAGTAGAACGGCAAAAGGAAAAGCGGTAGTGAATCTAATCAATCTTCAGCCCGAAGAGAAGATAAAAGCGATCATTCCTACGACAGATTTTAGTGAGAATAAATCGCTTGTTTTCTTTACCAAAAACGGTACCGTAAAAAGAACCGGTCTTGATGAATTTAAAAACATCAGAAGTGTTGGCGTGCGTGCCATCACGCTAGAAGAGGATGATGAACTGGTAACTTCTCAGATTCTTGAAGAGAATCACAAATTTATCTTTATCGTAACCAAAAAGGGTATGTGTATAAGATTTCCGTATAGCGATGTTCGCAAGATGGGGCGATCGGCTAAAGGTGTAACGGGTATTAAATTCAAAAACGAAGGGGACGAAGTTGTTGGAGCCATCCTTATAAAAGATGAATCTCAGGAGATTTTGGCTCTTAGTGAAAAAGGTATCGGCAAACGAACCGAAGTTGAAGAGTATAGAGAGCAAAAAAGAGGCGGCAAAGGTGTTATTGCCATGAAATTGACCGCTAAAACGAAAGATCTCGTCGGGGTGACTTTGGTTGACGAGGAGAAAGATTTGATGATTCTTACTAGCAGCGGTAAAATGATCCGCGTCGATATGCAGCATATAAGGAAAGCCGGTAGAAATACGAGTGGTGTTATTGTAGTTAGAACCGAGAGTGAAGATATTGTCGTCAGTATGGCAAAATGTCCTAAAGAAGAGAAAGAAGAGGAGACGGAGCTAGAGGAGTGAAACTCTCTAGCTTATACTATATTTAAATTACTTCATTAAAATAAATATTAATTAAAATCATGTTATATTAGAAACTATATATACTGCATAAAGGTTATAGTTTCATGAAAATTGCGATTGTCGAAGATGATATAAATATGAGAAAATCCCTCGAAATGGCTATGAAGGATTTTAAAGAGTACGAAGTGACTTTGTTTAAAAACGCCATTGACGCAATGAAAAAGATAGACTCGACATATGAGTTGATCATCACCGACATCACAATGCCCAGAATGAGCGGACTTGAATTTATAAAGGAGATACATTTTAAATGTTCCATAATCATCATGACGGGAAACGCGACTCTAAGTACCGCTATAGAGGCGATTCGTTATGAAAATGTCAAAGATTTTCTGACTAAACCTTTTGATATCGAAGATCTCTTGAATGCTATAAAAAGAGTAGAAAAAGTCAAAGAGGTTCAAGCTGCTTACGAAAAAAGATTTGTGACCAAAGACAGACGAGTCGGTAAACCCGATACTAGAAAAATAAAAGTAGAGAGAAGAAAACAAGGAAGCGATAGAAGAAAAAAGTTTTACGGAACGAGTGAGAAACTAGAGAAGATAAAGAAAATATTACATAAGGCATCTAAAACAGATGCTTCAATTATGCTTCTGGGCGAAAGCGGTGTGGGGAAAGAGTTGTTTGCAAAATATATTCATGAAGAGTCACCTCGATATGCAGGTCCTTTTATTGCAATTAATATGGCGGCTATTCCTGAAAACCTTTTGGAAAGTGAGCTTTTCGGATACGAAAAGGGTGCTTTTACGGATGCGACATCTCTTAAAAAAGGACATTTTGAAACAGCGAATAAAGGAACGCTGTTTTTGGATGAGATAGGAGAGATGCCCGTCTCTTTGCAGGCTAAACTTCTTAGAGTGATACAAGAAAGAGAGATTGTGAGAGTGGGCGGAACCGTACCTACGAAAATAGATGTAAGAATTGTATGTGCAACAAACGCCGATATCGTCGAAAAGATAAAAAATAAAGAGTTTCGTGAAGATTTGTATTATAGATTAAATACAATTCCTGTTAAAATAGCGCCTTTGAGAGAGCGGAAAGAGGAAGTTATCGATATAGCTACAGAGTATCTGTATCGTACTTGCAGACAATACGATCTTTCATATAAGAGTCTTAGCGACGAAGCTAAAGAGATTCTACTTCAGTACGATTGGCCTGGGAATGTACGAGAGCTTCGCTCCGTTGTGGAGAGAGCCGTCATTTTAAGCGAAAGCGATCTGATAGTGCCTGAAGATCTCGGGCTTGACGTTCGAATGGGACAAAAATAACATATCGATATAAAAAAATTAAAGGGTGATAAATAGATGAGAAAATTTAATGTGGCTGTGGTAGGAGCGACAGGCGCTGTAGGTGAAGAGTTTTACAGACTTTTTGAGGAGCATGATTTTCCGATTGCGAAACTGGTACCGCTGGCAAGTGCTAGAAGCGTGGGTAAAGAGATAGAGTATTTATCAAAAACGATAAAGGTGAAAGAGTTAACTCATGAAGTTTTTGAGGAGGAGGAGGTAGATATAGCTTTTTTTAGTGCGGGAGGAAGCATCTCCGCCGAATATGCATCTTCAGCTGTTGAAGCCGGAGCCGTGGTCATAGATAACACGAGCCATTTTAGAATGGATCCCGATATTCCTCTTGTCGTTCCCGAAGTGAATCCTCAAGATGTAGCTTTATGGAAAAGTAAAGGAATCATAGCAAATCCTAACTGCTCCACCATACAGATGGTTCAAGCGTTGAAAGCTCTGGATGATCTTTACGGCATAGTCAGAGTTGATGTGAGTACATACCAAGCTACAAGCGGTGCAGGAAAAGCGGGTATGGAAGAACTTATAAAACAGATGCAGGATTTTTTCGCGTTTAAGCTCGATGAGAGCGCGCACGAAGCGTTCAAGCACCAAATAGCGTTAAATGTCATTCCTCAGGTAGATATAGCGATGGAAAACGGCTTTACGAAAGAGGAGATGAAAATGGTAAATGAAACCAGAAAAATTCTTCACAAAGATATCGAAGTGGCGGCGACTTGTGTTAGGGTTCCCGTTTTGAGATCGCATAGCGAGTCAATTACGGTTACATTCGGTGAAGATGTGATTGTCGAGGTCGATCGTGTAAGGGAGGCGTTTGCAAACTTCAAAAATCTGGTAGTGCAGGATGATCTTGAAAATAGTGTGTATCCTATGCCCATAACCGCGACCGATACCGATTTAACTTATGTCGGAAGGATAAGAAAAGATATTTTTAGAGATAATATACTCCATTTTTGGAATGTCGCCGATCAGGTGAGAGTCGGAGCGGCGACGAATTCTCTGCGTATTGCGCAGGAATGGATAAAACTGGAGGATTAGATGGAGCACGAAAACGATGTGCGGTTAAAAGACATTAAAAACGAAGAGATATCAAAAAATCAATCTTTCATAGAGAGAGTTTTTGAGACAACACTTTGGCAGAGTAGATTTTTTGTTCTGTTTGCGGTGATATTTAGTATGCTTGGAGCTATTTCCCTGTTTGTCGTAGCGAGTGCTGATATCTGGGGTGTGATATCATTGGTCTTTAAAACATATGTTCAGGGGCTTCATCCCGAACATTTTCATGAAGATATAGTAAGCGGACTCATAGGAGCGATAGATCTTTATTTGATAGCAATCGTACTTATCATTTTTGGATTCGGGCTTTATGAACTTTTTATATCGGAAATCGATATCGCAAAACATGGTTCATCGAAGATTTTGGAGATTCACTCTCTTGATGAACTTAAAGATAAACTTGCAAAAGTTATCGTTATGGTTTTGGTAGTCAGTTTTTTTCAAAGAGTTCTTCATACATCATACGACGGTGCTTTGGAGATGTTATATTTTGCAGGTTCGATTCTTGCATTGTCGATAGGATTATATTTTTTACATAAGGGAGGGAGTCATTAGGATGAGTAAGATTTTTGTAGATGCATGTTTTGGTAAAAAGACGCCATATACGCCGGTTTGGATGATGAGGCAAGCGGGAAGGTACCTGCCTGAATATATGGCGGTAAGAGAGCAGGCGGGAAATTTTTTAAACCTCTGCCACAATCCAAAGCTTGCCGCCGAAGTTACCCTTCAGCCTATAGACATAGTCGGAGTTGATGCCGCGATTTTGTTTTCGGATATATTGGTCGTTCCAAACGAAATGGGAATGGAACTTGATTTCGTAAAAGGTGAAGGTCCGGTATTTGCAAAACCGGTTAGAGACGAAGAGGCGTTAAACGCACTTCTTGGCGGTGAAGCCGCAGCCGATAAATTAACATATGTTTACGATACTATTAAACTCGTAAGAGAACAACTTGCAGACGATAAAGCACTTATCGGCTTTACCGGAGCGCCGTGGACTCTCGCTACTTATATGATAGAAGGGCAGGGAACGAAAACTTACAACATAGTAAAAAAACTGATATACAGCGAACCGGAGTTTATGCATAAACTTTTGGCAAAAGTTACGGAGGTCGTTAAATTTTATCTCGAAAAACAGATAGAAGCGGGAGTCGATGTCGTTCAGATATTCGACTCATGGGCAGCGGCTCTTGAAAAGAGCAAATATATGGAATTTAGCTGGAACTACATGAAAGAGATAGCTTCGTATATCAAGAAAAAGTATCCTCATATTCCGATAATCATGTTTCCGAAAGGAATCCCGGCTTATCTTGACGAAATAGACGGAGAGTTCGATGTATTCGGCGTGGATTGGTCAACTCCGATGGAGTTTGCAAAAGAGAGGCTGGGAGACAAGTATGTATTGCAGGGAAATATGGAGCCTTGCAGGTTATACAACAAAGAGGCTATAAAAGAGTGTGTAACCTCAATAGCCGAAACCATGAAAGATGGAAGACACATCTTCAATCTCGGACATGGAATACTTCCTGATGTACCGGTGGAAAACGCTAAATATTTCGTTTCACTTTGCCAAGAAGTGAGCAGACGCTAAGAGAAAATCTCTTAGCCGATATCGGGAACGGACGGTGGTTTTTTGCTGCTGTCTTGGGTGTTTGGTGATGAGGGAGCAGTATCTGCGGTACCGCTTCCTCCACATCCTGTAATAGTCGCTACTAATATAAAAATCATAATAAATCTCATTTTACTTCCCCTTTAGTTTTTCTAACAGATCATAGTTTATGATACCGTTGAAAAAGTATGCTATATAAGTTTTATCCGCAAAATCAAATATCAAACCTCGTTGAAACGGTTGATAAGGGTCATATGCTGTTGTATTTGATGATTTTATAGGATTAAATACACTTATCTTATCTCCATCTATCTGAAATACGCCAAGATAGTTACTTTGAATCTGATTATATGTCTGATAGGCAAATGCTAGAAGTTTGTCGCTCTCTCTGAAAGCTAGTGCTTTGTGGTTATATTCGACTTCGCTTCTAGTATAGTTTGCGGGAAAAGTATAACTATCAACACTTTTGGGATTTGCAAAATCTTCTATATTAAAAAGTTCCATTTTCAATCCTAGTACTTCTCCTTGAGGCGTAGCGTCTCTTCCGAATCCGAGAATATGCGTATCGTCTATCGGATGAAGGTAGGATGAGAAGCCGTCGATTTTCAATTCTCCTATCTTTGTCGGTCGCAGAGGATCGCTAAGATCGATCGTGTAAAAAGGATCGGTTCTCCTGAATGTCACTACATATCCCCTGTCTCCCAAAAATCTGACCGAACGGATCGTCTCTCCCTCTTTTCCAAGACCGCTTAAAACTCCTTGAACGATAAGCGAATCTTTTACGCTTTTTAGCGTATAGAGAGTATTTACGGTATCTCTTTGCCAAGAGTTTCCGGTGGTGGTGGCTATGCGTAAAATATCGTTATATTCGCTGAGGGAAAACTGGTTCAGTATTCGTCCCGTTACAAACCCTGAGGATTCGTATGTGAGATTTTCGTCGAGATCGAATTTATAAACCACGGATCTTTCTTTGTATCTTTTAAAGTCGAAATATATGGGATATTTGGTCGAGACCGTATAAATCGCTTTTGGTGAAGCGTAAATAGTGTCGCTGTATCCTAGTATCGATACGCTTTTTTCGAACGTAGCGCTTTTAATATCGAATTTGCTTATGGTGGTTATGGTGCTTGCTTGATCTTTTTTATCGGGTGCAAAAAATGTTTTTGGATCGACTAGCATCTTTTTCGCTTCTAAGTTTTTTTGAATGGACGGAAGAATTTTTTCATAGGCAATTTTCGGATTGTCGTAGTCGTTTTTGTAAAGTTTGCCCTCTTCGTCTTTATAAAGGTCGTAACATTCGGTGTATTTGTCGCTGTAAATTTGGTCGAGATTGATGAGTCTTGCAAATTTAAGCGTTTTTTGTGAGGCTTGTTTCGTTTCGGCCGGTAGAGATTCATTAGAGTTGCCGCCGCCTCCTTGGTTATAATTACCATCGTCGTAAAAATACTCTTTGCACTCAGGAGCGTCAACATAGATCTTCTCATAAGTATATCGAATGTACGGATCGAATGAGCCGATAACATACAGATCGTCGCCTATAACACGGCTGGAATTTATCGTACCGTCTATTTTGAATTTTGCGACTCTATTGATGTTCGAGATATCCGAGACGTTGAATATCTCCAATATCATAGAAGGAGTGTAATACTCGGGGATATCTTCGTTTTGGATCTTTTTAGTAAATACGGGTTTGTAATTTTGGGAACCGTATTTTGACAAAACCACCAATCTATCACCGTTTAAGTACATATCCGTCGCGTAGCCTTCTATTTTGAAACTGTTGATAGGTGAGAGATCGCCTGCGGCGATATTTTCAAAACTTGTGACATTGACATACATTTGCGGATACTTTTTGGGATCTACACTTAGATAAAATATATGATCGTTATTATGTTTGACGATATCGGACTCGTCAACTCCCTCTTCTTGAAGATTGGTTTTAGATGCGTCTTCTGCGCCTTGAGATGAGTTGGCCGTATCTTTTTGTGCGGTCGGCGAATCGTATATTTCGTTGGCTCCGCCCGTTATTGCCGACCCAACGGCAAGATCGAAGTATCCGTAAAAGGGTCTTTGATTTATCAACAACATATCTTTTATATAAGCCTTCAAAGAGTTCATATCTTTGAAATTATGCAGTTTGGCCGATTGCGTGACTATCGAAACGTTTTGCTCTTTATTTGATTTTACCCAAATACCGTCGCTGTTGGAAATATGGGTTATGGAGGGAAACTCTTCGTTTGCGTCCGAGTCGAAAAATTCCCATTTGTCGTTTGAATATTTCCACACGCTCATTTTATCGAAGATGTGTGGAGAAACAGTCGTATCGACTGGTATGGAAATGAGATTCCATCCTTTTTTAAGTACGATATTTTCATCGTTGGCGCCGGTTTGAGAAAAAGTTAATACCCACTCTTTTTTACTTTTTATCCAAAAGCCGTGCCAGCTTTTTAAAGAGGAGATGGAGTCGTAACCTCGGCTTTTTATCTTTTTCGCTATTTTTTCATCAGGCGAGTAACCCATCCATTTTTGTTCGGAGGCGTTGAAATGCCAGATCTGTTCCACATTTTTGGATGTAAAGATACTCATGTCGGTTATATCGGATGCCGAACCTATCAACTGCCATCCCTTCTTAATCAATAAAGCTGTATCGGAATGTAAGATAGAGATAAGCAGAGTCAAAATCACTAGCAACTTTTTCATAATATACTCCTTAAAGGCTTCGTATAATTACATGATATCATAAAAAAGTGTGTAACTAGCGGCTTTTTATATTTTAATGTGAGAATTAAATCAAAAAGGTTGGGATTTGGAGGTATCCAAACCCCTGAATTTTATTTTTTCGGTATGACTATTTTAAGAACTCCGTTTTTATACTCCGTTTTCAAATTGTCCGCATCCGCATCTTTTGGTAGAGTTAAAACTCTCACAAATTCTCCGACAAATCTCTCTTTTTTCATAAACTTGTCGTTTTTTTCCTCTTTCTCTTTCATTGATTTCGCTTTTATGGTAAGCATCCCGTCTTTTTGAGTGATATTGATACTCTTTTCGTCAACTCCCGGAATATTCGCTTTAATGGTGTAGTTTTTGCCGTTATCTTGCATATCTATTGCCGGCGAAGCGGCAAAAGAGCTGTCAAACTTTGCGAAAGCGGCATCGTTTAGAAATTTTTGATGGAACCTATTGAAAATTTGATCCATCTGTTGTTGCAGTTTTCGGATCTCTTCAAACGGATTTATAGTGCTATTTTGCGCATCGATGGCAAAAAGTGAAGATGTGCCCAGTAAGAGGGCGGTAATCGTAGAAACTATATATTTTTTCATGACTAACTTTTTCATGATTGACTCCTTGTGACTAAAGAATTTTTATACTGAAATTATAAGATATGAGCGTTAATGGAGGATTAATGTCTTGATTTTGAAATTAATTAAAAAAAGCATTTAATTTTTGTTAATAATTAATTTATTATTAATGTATCACCTAATATAATGAATTTATGTTTAATTAAAATACTATAAGGAGTTTTTAAATGATCAAGTATCTTTTAGCAGTATGTTTTACTTTTATAGTGATCGGATGCGGCGGTAGCAGCGATCCAAAAAATGAGACAAATGTAAAAATATCCGGAGTAGCGGTCGATGATTTGATCGTTTACGGTATTGTAAAAGCTTATCCTTCTGGAGATAAAAACAGAGTATTGGCTACAGGAAGAACAGATGAAAATGACGGTACTTATGATTTGAATGTATCATATAACGGTGTAGTCGTCGTAGAGGTTACATGTGATAGCTCTTCTAGGATGTTAAACCCGGTTTCTATGGTCAGAAGCGAGTGTGCACCCGATTTGGAGCTTAGATCCGCAGCGGCCGTAACTACCGATAGCGGGGCTGTGAAAGTGAATATTTCGCCGTTGACCGAAGCGGTTGTGGTAAGAATGCAAGAGATCGGAGCAAATGAGCAAAATCTTAAAGCCGCAAACGAAGACATAAAATCTATGTTCGGTATCGATCCTTTAGCGGATGATCCGGTAAAAGGTGATTATAAAGAGATTATAGGTGCGTTTCATGAAGCGGCGAGAGATGCGAATGTAAGTGTAACACAAATCATAGAAGATGTCGCGGAAGATTTAAAAGACGGTAACTCCGGTGATAGCGATGCTACTAAAAAGTTGGCGCAAGCTATGAAAAAGAGAGAGATTTCCAACAATATAGCCGATAATGGAGGCGCTTTCGATCCTGCCGAATTACCGATCAAAAAAGATGAGATAGAAAACAAAACTTTCTATGTTGTAGGTAGTGCGGAATTCGGTATGCTCGATTTCAATCAAACTCATATAAAATGGACGAATAAATACAATGAACAAGAATTTGATTTATCAACTTATACCGTTGAAGACGGAAAAATAAAAACCTCTGACTCGGATATACAAAGAGTTATAAAAACCGATAAATATTCCGTACTAAAGGATGCAAACTCGGGTGAAGAGTTTTATCTTTTTGGTAATATCGACGACGCAAAAGCTAAAATATACCAAATGAGTGCGAATTTCACTCAAGTCGTCGAAGATCCTTCAAACGACTCCAAAGGGAAAAATCCTGGTTTCGAGTTGATATCTATGGTTACAACCATAAAAAACAATAATCTTGTTATAACGGTAAAAGCCAAAGGTAGCATAAAAAATGCGATCGATAGCGTTGAACCGACGGACGGTTACTCAAATATACTATGGATAGAGATCAATAAACAGTTTGAATTCGGCATGATGAAAGATGATTCTTATCTTGCCAAAATCATGTTTGCAGAAGGCGAGCTACAAGGAGACGGTGTATCTTTGGTTGAAAACTATAACTATAAAGTCCTATCTAACGGTGTTGAACTTAGTATTCCTTTATCGGAATTTGACGAACCTGAAAATATATTTAGCGTCGTAGCCGAAGTCGCGGAAGATTATGACGGGGAAGGGGAGGATGAGACGAAAGATCAAAACAGTTTTGATGAGATTAGAACTTTTGTTACCGTAAAAAGTGTCCCTGTTACTGCCGATATTTTTGCAAACAAAACTTTTTACTCCTCTTGGGAAGAGAATAATAATACGATCTATACGGAATTAAACACAACCGATCAAAATATAACGGTTACGGAACAAAACGGATATATGTTAAATGTCGAAAAAGGAACATATGAAATTGTAAACGGAAATGTTGTAGCAACCGTTGAAGGAAAAGAGCATAATTTAACACTGATAGATCAAACTCTCGCTTATCTTATGATCTTTATAAAAGATGATGACGGTATAAATATAGAAAAATGGTATAAACAAAAGCCTATGGGTTATCCCGGGTTTGTATTTGGCGATGGAAATCATGCCCCTGAAATCGGTCTGAAATTTCCCCCTATCACATTAAACGAAGTTCCTATAAATATGCTAAAAGCAGTAGTTCCTATGGATGCGGACGGCGATCCTTTGACTATGGGTATAGTGCAAAAACCACAACATGGCGGCTTGAAAATAAATGATCAAATTGTCGATAACAACTTTACCGTTTCCGTAGGTGAGATAAAGAGTGTCGTCTATTTTCCTCCGAACGATTTTAACGGTACGGATAGTATGGAAATAAATTTAACTGACGGGATAGAAACAGTAAACAGAGAAATAGAGGTAAAAGTACTCGATAAAAACAATACTCTACCAATGTCGGTAGATGATTTGAATAATAGTACTTTTTACACTTCATGGGAGGAAAATGGTGATACGGTTTTTGCCAAATTGGATATAAACGGTACCGATATCACGGTTCATGAAAATGTCAAAGATGTAAACTCAACTTCAAATATTTCGTATGAGATACTGGATTCGAAAATCTTAAAAACGGAAAATATGCAGATGTATCTACTTCTAAAAAACGATAAATTGTGGAAATTCGCAACCAAATACGGTACGGATGAAAATGATGAATCCGAGATAGAAGTTTGGTTTTTAAGTAAACCGGAAGGTTTTCCTTCGTTTTAGTAAATAGTCAAAACGGGTTTGTGCCCGTTTTGATACATGAAGATATTCAAAAGCAGTCTCAAAACGGATTTTTTGCCGATATAGTATAAACGGATCAGGAGATTTTTATGCGTTTTTTGAGATTTTCGCTACTGTTTATTTTATTTGTACTCTTGAGCGGTTGCGGGACGGCTACCGAAA
>CAZNIT010000032.1:0-15629 GCA_964573205.1 uncultured Sulfurospirillum sp.
CGAAGAGCCTGAGATACTCTATATGGAAGATAAACTCGAAGCGGCGATGCTGAAGTTTCGCATCGGCAAATATGTCGGGCGGGTGATCACACAAGGGAGCGTAACCTTTATCTTCTATCTTCAGTTTACCTACAACTGGCAAGATTTTTTAGAGTATGCTTTAGATGGGTTCGAGGGGTACGAGATCGAGTCGGGTTATCAAGATGACAGCGAATGGAACTACTACCAAAACCTCCTTTTTCCTACCGCCAAAGAGTGGCAGATCATCCAAAACCATAAAGTGTGCGACTCACTCAAGGCAAACGGCGATGAACTCCGGCAAAAAAGAGCAATAGAACACCGCATCTTTTTCAGCGATATCGATCAAAAAGATGCTTTTTTAAAAGAGGTAGAAGAGGAGGGCTTTACCTATATGGAAGATATCTCGCATGAAGAGGGCTTTGACGGGGTAAAGATCTACCGGCAAGATAAACCTTTTTACTATGAGATCGACGATGTAACACACTACCTGATCGATACGGCAGGTAAATACGGCGCACAGTATGACGGCTGGGAGACAAGTCTAGTAAAAAGTTAGATAGCTGAGGGATTTTTGAATTTTTCGATGATCTTTGTAAGTGAAATGTTCTCTTTTTTGAAGGAGTTGATTCCTCTTTTTGACAGATCGGCTAAAACTATTTTGATATACTCTTCAAACTTTTTTTTAAGAGTAGTGCTAAGTGCAAACTCAAAAGTGATCTCTTTTGGAACTATTGCTATTATGTTGGCTTTTGGTTTTGGTTTGCCCTTGAGGTTAAGTATATCGAGACATTGTAAAACTCCTATCTCATGAGCGCTACCGCTGTTGAGTCCATATCCTCCCAGTTCACAGGCGGGGATGTTGTAGATTGAGCCGGGCAGATCGTCTATGGCTATGGTATCTAGTATGACTATTTGTTCAAAATCGCTGAAAATATCTAAAAGTCCGATTCCCTCCACTCCGCCGTTGATGATTTTTATTTTAGGATTAAATGTATAGTTTTTAAGTAGATATTCACTTGCATAGACTCCGATGCCGTCATCTTTTTGTAAAATGTTTCCAATACCAAGAATTACTAATTTCGATCGATTTTGCATGATGTATTGTACTTATTTTTTACTTTTTATGCAAAAAAATCGTTATATTAATATCACATTAAGCAGATATTGCATAAAATGTCTAATACATTAAGCAAAAGGTATATAATGTTGGATACTATACAAAACACTTTTTTTTATCAACTGCAAAATACTTCACTTCGATTCAAGCGCTATATGCATGAAAGTCTTGATATGGACGATAAGCTTATCGGTATTATCGGCGGTAGAGGAGTGGGAAAGACGACATTTATTTTACAATACCTGAAAATGTCGGATTTGCCTTTTGAAAAAAAGCTCTATTTTAGCGCCGATCATTTTGAAGTACTTAACCGTTCGCTTTATGAAATCGCTCAAGAGTTTTATAAAAGAGGCGGCGAGGTTTTGGCAATTGATGAGATACACAAGTATCCGAATTTTGCAAGAGAGCTCAAATCGATCTACGATACTTTTGATTTGAAGGTAATATTTAGCGGTTCTAGCGCTCTTGAGCTTGAGCATTCAAAGATCGATTTGAGTAGAAGAGCGGTGTTATATCGTATAAACGGATTGAGTTTTAGAGAATTTTTGGAGTTTGAAACGAAAGAGTCGCATCGTAGTTATACGCTCGAAGAGATTTTGACAGATCATGTGCAGATAGCTTTAAAAATAAACGAAAAAATCAAGCCGTTTGCCCATTTTGGCAACTATCTAAAATATGGATACTATCCCTTTTACAAGCAAAACCGTAAAAACTATCATCAAAAGCTTTTTGAGATCGTCTCGACCGTATTGGAGAGTGATCTTCCGATGGTTTTCAATATTGAGCCAAAAAATATATTTAAACTTAAAAAACTTCTATCTTTGCTTTGTCAGTCAAAACCTTATGAGTTAAATATTACAAAACTTTCAACAAAAATAGGAATCAATCGAAACACGCTTTATAATTATCTGTATTATCTGCAAATGGGCGGATTGATTTTGACCGTGAAACAGGAGGCGAAAGGTCATGCCATACTATCAAAGCCGGAAAAACTCTATCTGGGCAATACTAATTTGAATTTTTCATATTGTAAAAACAGTGAAATAGGCACGATTAGGGAAGCTTTTTTCGTCAATCAGCTTCAAAGCGGCCATCAAACCAATTACGCAAAAAAGGGAGATTTCTTCGTCGATGAGAAATATACCTTTGAAATAGGCGGAAAAAACAAAGATTTTACGCAAATCAACGGTATCAAGGAGAGCTATATCGCGGCGGACGATATCGAGATAGGAAGCGGCAGGAAAATTCCGCTTTGGTTATTTGGATTTTTGTACTAAATTTGGTTAGAGAAATTTGCCGAGCCAGAGTTTAAATTTTAACGAAACGGCTGATGTATAACCGCTGTCAACAAAGATGTTTTTGCCCTCGTCATTATATGTAAATGTTGTCGGAAAAGTAGTTATGCCGAATATTTTGGCGAGCTTTCCGTCGTTGTCGTTGACGGTGGGAAATTGAAGATCATGTTCTAGCATATATTTTTTAAGCTCTTCATCGTTTCCGCTGTTTACGGCTATCGTTACGACTTTATACTCTTTTGAAAGATCGTTTATGACGGGTGAGCTTATTTTGCAGACGGGACACCAAGAGCCCCAAAAGTAGAGAATAAGCGGTTTATCTTTAAATTGTACAAGAGAACTCTCTTGCCCGTTTATAAATTTAATCGGGATATTCGGTAAATTTTTAGTCGCGATATCGGGTTTTTTAAAAAAGCTTATGAGATTTGTAACAACTATGACGATGAGTATAAGTTTTAAAGCTTCGATCGTTAAGGTTTTTATATTTAATTTCATTAGCCGGCTTTAAAACTCTCTTTTGTTTTGCAAAGATCCGCTAAAAAACACTCCGTGTCACATTTTGGATTTTTGGCAGTGCAGATATAGCGCCCAAAAAGCACCATCGCCTGATGAAGGATATAAAGGTCGGTTTTGAAGGCTTTTACCAGATCCTCTTCGGTTTGTTTGACGGTTTTTGCGTTGCTTAAGCCCAGCCTGTGGGCAACGCGAAAAACATGAGTATCGACCGCCATAAGATTTTTTTGGGTGTATTCGATCATGACTACATGAGCCGTTTTTTGTCCGACTCCCGCTAGTTTTATCAACTCTTTTTCGTCGAGCGGAATTTTACCGCCGTAATTTTCAACAACGCTTTTTGCCATTTTGATAAGATTTTTGGCTTTGTTGTTGAAAAAGGAACAGGTTTTTATCAGCTCTTTTACATCGTCTATATCGGCGTTAGAGAGCTTTTTTGGCGAGGGGTATTTCTCGAAAAAAGAGGGCGTGATGATATTTACCCGCTTATCCGTACACTGAGCCGAAAGCATAACGGAGACTAAAAGCTCATAAAGATTTTTATAGTTTAATTCCGTTTTGGCGTCTTTGTAGCGCTCTATGAACCTTTTTCTTATCTCCTCTATCTCTTTTTTAGTAGCTTTTTTTGCCAACTATTTGCCTTTATATTCAAGAATCTGCGGTTTAGAGTAGTTTGGAACATCATCGTAGCTAAAAACGGCGTAATATTTATCTATCTTCGTCGAACCGAAATTGTCATATGTATAGTTGTCGCTTCCCGCATACAGTTTGACTCCGTCATGATGATTTTTAGGCGGATGAAAACGGTTTCTCACGACATACGCTCCTACGAAGTTTTCATCTTTGGGGTTTTCCCAAGTTAATTTCACCATCCCCTTTTCCAATGTAGCTTTGAGGTTTTTGCACTCTTGCGGCGCTAATTTACGGCGTTTTATGAATTTTATGACTAGTTTGACCTCTTTTTCGTCATGTTTATCGTGCCAGTCAACTTTATGATTTTTAGCGTCTCCTGCGGTTGTCGCTTTGATGACGAAATTTGCACGACGGTTTTGTTTATGGAAGTTTTCCAACTCCAGCTTGCTTAGAGTATCGAACAAAAAGAAATGCTTGTCTCTTTTTTTGAGATCCGAAATACTGACTTCATAGCCGATAAACTCTATTCTATCTCTATTTTTTATATCGTCCCAGCCGTAATTTTTCGTATCTATAAACTCTATATTGTATCTCGCGTCTATCGAAAGTTTCGGTCTGTTTTTGTTCTGGATGACTATGTAGGCGTCGGTTATAACCGTAGAGTCTGGATCGGGTAGGGTATCGAGCGAAAATTCCATATAGCCGTAAATCTTGTCGCTGTTTTCATCAAATCCGCATGAGAGTTTATCGGGTATGATTTGCTCTTTTTTTACAGTACTGATGATTGTGGGTTTGATTTCCAGTTTTGTCGGCGGTAGAGAGTACTTTATATCCAGATGCGGCCGATAGTGAATACCTCCGCCGAAGGGACCGTATCCAAGATCAAACTGCATCATTTGAGAATCTCGCCCAAGGGGGAGTTTTGTCGGCCCTTGAAAACGAAAAAGAACTTTCTTATTTGCGATTTCAGCTTCGAGCAGTTTTTTTTCATAGTCGTTGAAGTGCCACTCTCTCCAGATACCTTGAGTCAGTTTTTCCGAGGGAATGGTCTCTCCAAGTGTTTGTATGATCTCAGCTTCGTGGATTTGGTGAAAATCGGTTATTTCACTTACGCTTTGCTGATCTATGAATGAGAGCGACCATTCGCCGTATTTTTCTATTTTAACATTTACGCGGTTCATAGGATACATCGATATGGACGCTTCATGGATTATCGCGTTTTCGGGAATGTTGGCTAGTGAAAAAGCCAAAACTCCGTAACTTATCCCTTTAGTTTGATTTACTCCGACAAATATGGAGTTTTTACCGAAATGATCTCTATTTTGTTCTATCGATTTTTCCGCAACATATCCGATCTCTTGCGGCGGCGGGAAGATGGTTTTTGAAAATTCTTCTCTTCCTAGTTTCGTTTTAACTTTTAGTTGAGGTGCGAAAGGTGATCTTGTGTTGGTGATTTTATCGACCGATCTTAGATAGTAAAAATATTCGGTTGCACTTTCAAGTTCGATATCGGTAAAAGTTTTTTTTGTGGTCGTTGCTATGAGGCTCTCTTCTCTGCATGCCTCTTTGTGTTTTGTACTTCTGTATATCTGGTAAAAAAGATTCGGATTGTCGCTATCGTCTTCCCATTTAAGCGTTACACTATTATCGCAAACTGATTCCAGGTAAAAATTTTCCACTCTTTTGGGGGCGCTTTTTGCATAGTTTTTGGCTTCTGAGAGAGCGTAAAGTAGAGCGGGAATGTTCTCGTGTATGCTTTCGGTCATATTCTGCATATAATCGGGTATGTTTCTAGTGCCGACTTCCACGACGGCCGCGATGATTCCTTTTGAGTAGTAGTATTCGCGACCGCTTCCGCTTATGAGTTTAGTGGGAGGTTTGCCTCTGTGTATGCCGTATTGTCTGCCTGTGATTTTTTTGATTTCGTAGTTCATGTTCGCACATAAAACATTTAAATCCGTTCCCTCGATTTCAGCTTCATGATTGAACTTATGAGCGGGAAAAAAAACATTTCCTTGGGAGTGATAATCAAGCGCCATAGTTATATTCGGATGGGCGTCAACAAACTCTTTTATCGCTCTTGTTTCCGGCTCCGAAAACGGTTCAGGTCCTCCATAGACATTTGAGGATGTATCTTTTATCTTTGTGAAGCCTACGCTAAAGTTTCTATTTAGATCGACTCCGAACGTTCCGTCTTTATTGTCACGGCGATTTTTACGCCAAAATGAAAAATGAGTTCTAGAGTATTCGAAACCGTCGGGGTTTAGACAAGGAACCATATAGAGTGTGTTTTTTGTAAGAGCTGCTGCAATCTTTGGATCACTTTGGTGATTTTTAAGTATATACTCTATAAAAGCGATGCTTAACTCATTTCCAATCCACTCTCTAGCATGAATAGTACCGGTATATAATAGAGCCGATTTTAAATCGGCGTTTTCGACGCCTATGGTGATCGTCGCAAGAAGTATCTCTCTACCTTCCCAGCTTTTACCGATACTCTCTATTTTGATGAGATTCGGATAATTTTGAACACACTCTTTTAAAAAAGAGCAGGTCTGCTCATATGATTTGTATTGTTGTTTCATATCTCTCCATGATGGCTTAAATAATATGGTCGGTGATTATACCATAAATATCCGTTTAAATTTCTCCCAGCCGTCGAGTAATTTTTTAAATCTTTTTTTCTTGATCCCCTTCATTCGTTTTAACTCTTGGGGATTGTTTTGGAGGGTTTTTATCAACTTCTCTTTACCGTGTTCATTAAGAAGCCGTTTAGCCTTTTTCTTGCCGAATCCCTCCTTTTTCGCCGCCGTCGATAAGTATTCGAAAAACGCTTCGTCATTTACATCTTCGGTGTTTATGGCGGATTCGTCGCCGTCGGGTTTTTCCACTTCCATGGTTTTGATACTTTTTAGGCGGTATTTATCTTGAAAATTCCATTTTTCACTTGGCCACTCTTCGCCTTTTCTCTTTTTCGTATCTAGCATAGGGTAGAGACTATCGAGAACGAAAACCTCTTTTTGACCTTCCAATGTAGCTTTCTTTTTCTTCATGAAATATTCACCGTCAAAGCTTGGAGTATATCTGCCAAAAGTTATATATCTCATAGTTCTTAGAAGTGATGTATCTATTTTTCCAAGCTCTTCCCAGTTATAAAGAGGAACATTCGGTTTTTTGAATTTTCCGTCGCTTAATTTCCACATTAGATACTGTCCTATCCAGTCTCTTATGTAAGGAAAAGCCGCAAATGCTGTTGCGCATTCAAGGATTCGGTATTTTCCATCTTTTCCGACCGCTATATCGCATGCCCAATATTCGGCGTTTGCCGCTTTTGAAACTCTAACAGCCAGATCCAAAAGCTCTTTTGGAACATTATGATAATCCATACTACCGCCTTGGGATGTATTTGTAAGCCATTCTCCCTCAGGCGGTCTTCTCCAAAAAGCGCATACGGGTTTGTGTCCTATGAGCATGACTCTGACATCCGCTTCCATAGGTACAAAATCCTGAAGATACATAGGATGATATTTTTTTGTGTTAAATAGTTTTTTCGCTTCTTCTTTAGAATCAACCTTATGTACGAAATAGCCGCCGTAATTTGACGGGCCGTAACTCTTTTTTACGATTTTCGGATAGGAGGTCTTTTCTATGAACTCGTAACCTTTTTTTCTATCGTAAAAGATATATGTTTTTGGTACAGGGATGTCATATTTCCAGCAAAACCTTGTTACATTCTCTTTTGACTTGTTAGAAAATTGAGTATCCAAAGACGGGATAAATCGCACATGGGGAAGTTCTCTTGCTATCTCTCTGAAGGTTTCATATGCGGTTGCCGGAATATTTCCGATCAGCACATCTATTTTTTTTCGTTTGACCTCTTTTATGAAACGATTTTTATCGTTTTTCCAATGGTATGTAACCGTTTCAATTTTATCCGGCCACCCGCGGAAATTTGATTTGTCAAAAAATCTTAATACGAAATCAAGATATAAAAGACCGATTTTCGGCAGCTTTTGTCTGTTTTTTTTCTTTTTGCCCATCTTAGGAGTATCCTTTTACTTTTTTCTCTATCAGATTAACAATGAGCTCTATCTTCTTGTCGTTGAAGTTTAGTCCCATTTTTTCCTGCTGCGGAGTTGCGAAAGCGGGAATTCCATTAACCTCAAGCACAACATATTCCTCTTTTTCCAAATCGTAAATTAAATCAACACCCGCAATATCAAGACCGCATATTTTTGCCGCTTGTTTTGCGATTTTTACCACTTCGTCGTTAGCTTCGCGTAACATAATGGAACCGCCGCTTGTGATATTTGTTTTCCAGTTGTCTTTTGGAGCACGCCGTCCATAACATGCTACGAACTCTCCGTCAACAATATCTATGCGAAAATCGGTATTGTCGTACGTTATAAATCTCTCTACATAAAAATAGCGTATATCCGTTTGGTTTAAAAACGGTAAAAGCATATCCAAAGCGGCTTCGTTTTCTATCTTTACAAGCCCGACACCGCCCCATCCGTCGGTCGGTTTATAGACGATCTTTCCTCCCCACTCTTTTAATATTTCTCTTAGATTTTTAACTTCGTCTCTGTGGCAGAGCATATAATCGGCCGTAGTGACACCGTTTCGTTTGAGAAGATGAGCGGTTTTGAATTTATCTTCGCTAAGTGCGAACGATTCATAACTGTTGAGGGTGGGTATGAATTTGTTTAATATCTCGTAAAGATATACTTGATAGAGCGTCTGTTCGCCGGCATTGTACGAGAAAAATAGATCCAACTCTTCCATAACCGCCGATCGACAGATGATTTTGCCGTTTTTTACTTTTGCGTATCTAAGATTTAGATCGACTATAGTCGAAATATCTTTTTCAAGGAGTTTGTCAACTATTTTTTGCTGAATTTTATCTCCCCCGCTATTTTGGTACATCCACATACCGATTGTATATTTTGACACGGCATATCCTTTTTAAATAATATTAGTTGTATAATTATATTTAATTTTTAATTAAACGCAATAATCTGAAGTTAAGGTATAAAAAAGGAATCATGTGCGAAATAAGTTTGACTTCCGTGAATTATCGGAAATAGTAAATATCAACTCATATACTAAAAATAAAGTTGGCGTCGATAAAAACGGTGAAATTTTTTCTAAATGGATGCAAGAGATAGGATATGAAACAATCGTTTTTAAAAGAGAGGAGATAGGCGATCATTTGCATTTTATCTCCAAAAAAAGGGAGGGTAAAAAATTACTTTTATTAGGGCATCTTGATACGGTATTCCCTCCAAATAGTTTTGAGTATTTTAGTGAAGATGAAGAGTGGATTTATGGTCCTGGAGTTTGTGATATGAAAGGCGGTAATTATGTAGCTTTGACGGCTTTAAGAAGAGTCTATGAGAAGACGGGAGAGATCGTGAATATAGATATGCTTCTTGTAAGCGATGAAGAGACGGGTAGTGACGATTCTAAATTTTTAACGCAAAAGATCGCAAAGAATTACGATTATTGTCTCGTATATGAAGCGGCCGGATTGAATGATGAAGTCGTTACCGAGCGAAAAGGAGTAGGTACTTTTTTTATAGACATAGAAGGAAAAGCCGCTCATGCGGGAAATAGTTATAGTGAGGGTATAAACGCCAATCTTGAGGCCGCTAGAAAACTAATCGCCTTGAGTGAACTGACGGATTTGAAAAAAGGTACAACGGTAAATGTCGGCATGATTGAAGGAGGTATAGGCGCGAATACGATATCTCCCCATGCCAGAGTTGTCCTTGAACTACGATATACCCTCGCGACGGAGAGAGACAGGGTATTGAAGTCGATTTTCGATATCGTGAACTCTTCATTCGTAAATGGTACGAAAGCGACACTTAGCGGAGATATACAAAGAGACGTTATGCAAAGCTCGAATGTGCAGGCAGAGTTTATAAAAAAGATAGAAAATATAACGAATTCGAAACTTCTTACTGAAAAAAGAGGAGGGGTGAGCGACGCAAATATCGTTTCTTCGGCGGGAGTGGTGACGCTTGACGGTTTTGGACCTTTCGGCGACGGAGATCATACCGTCCATGAAAGAGCCAGTAAACGAAGCTTTTTGCGAAGGATAGATCTGAGTGAGAAAATTTTCATTTCGTTTACGAAAAAAGAGTTTTAATAATCCTTTTTCGAGAAGAATTTCTTCATGGTTTTAAACCAGAGTTTGATAATACCCGTATTTCTGGTGATTTCGTCTATATACTCGTCATATGTTTGACCTCTTGCTTCAAGAAATCCTACTAGATATTTTTGTGATCCTTCCATTCCGCTCTCTTTTTCTATCTCAATAAGTTTTTTATAGAGTTTTTCTATCTCTTTGACGGCATGTTTTGGTGCCGATTTTCTATATGCGAAATAGCCTAAAACTTCATTCGAAGCTCTGTTTACTTTAATGTCGAAATCGGTGATGACCCAATAGTAACGGCCGCTTTTTGAGAGATTTTTTACTATCGCGTAGATATTTTTTCTACTCTCAAGTCGATCCCATAAAAGCTTAAAGATCACTTTGGGCATATCCGGATGTCTGATGATATTGTGAGGTTTTCCTACTAGTTCACTCTCTTTGTACCCGCTTATCTCTACGAAATATTCGTTGCCGTACTCTATGATACCCTTGGGATCGGTTTTACTCATGATATATTTTTTAGGAGAGAGTTCGATCTCTTCGTCGATCGGTTCAGGTCTTTTTATTTTTATATTTTTAGTTTTTAGTACCGGAAAATCTTCGATCTCATTTTTTGTTTCAGGATTTTGATATACATATTTTCTGCTGGCTAACATTTAAAAACCTTTATTTACAATCTTTCCAGCAGATCGGTACGTTTAGTATATATGTTTAGACTTTGAATAAAAATATTTACTGATTATAAAATTACGTTACTCAATGTAACCATCCGTAATATTTTTTTGTTGTTTTTGGTAAGTTAAAAACTCTTCTATGTTGTATTTTGTTCGGTGCTCAGGCGTCATAAGGTGGATGAGCATATCTCCTAAATCTATTACGATCCACTCATCGGCTTCGTCCGTATGAAGGATGGATTCTCCCAGTTTTTTGATGGTGGCTTTTAAATAATCAAGAAGTGCATCACCATGTTTTTGTCCAAGTGTAGTGGCTATGATTACATCATCAACAAGATACTCTTTATCTCTCATATCAAATACTTGTATATTTTCGGCTTTTTTATCATCTAGCAGTTTTACTATCGTTTCGATTTTGTCGTTCATTTTGTTCCTTATGTTTATAATATTTTAATATCTCATTTGCTATGGATTTTGGAAGTGCTTTTATATCAGGTTTTTCCCTTAAATCTGTTGAACTTATATTAGCATTTACCTTAAGTTTTTTCAAGTTTTTGGGAATGTGGATGTCCTCTCTAGTCGCTATAACAAATTCGACCTTGTTTTTGAGCTTTTTATATTTGTGCCATTTTTTTAAAGATTTTAGATTATCCGCACCGATTATAAGATATAGTTTTTGCGGATGATATAGTTTATTTATATACTCAACGGTTTCGATCGTACTCACGGGACGATTTTTTTTCATTTCGTAGTCAATAATTTTTATATTTTTATACGCTCTTAGTAACTTTTTTACCCATTTGTATCGTAAATGCGGCGGTGCGAAAAAATTTTCTTTAAAAGGATTTAAATAAGTAGGCACTATGAATAGTGTATCGATATCAAGCTTTTGAAGGGCTTTTTGAATAATTTGTTCATGACCTTTGTGAGGAGGATCGAAGCTTCCGCCGAAAATTGCCGCTTTCATTTAAACTGTTTTAAACCTTTTTTAACTTAAAATATTAATATGAAATATTATTACGATATTTTTAATATATTTGACCGTTTGGATGAGTATATTATCATAAAATTTACTAAAGGGGTATGAATGGCTTTGAAAGTGGCTATAACCGGTTTTGGGCGAATAGGAAGGTGTGTTGCGAGGATTCTCAACGAAAGAGACGATATCGAGCTTGTCGTCGTAAACGATACCACTGATCGTGAAATGACGAAGTATCTTTTAAAATACGACAGCGTGCATGGAACTTTCAATGATACGGTCGAAATTTTAGAAGATGATTATATGCAGATCGGTAAATCGAAAGTGAAGTTTCTAAACGATAGAGATCCGAATAATCTCGATTTCGCTAAATACGGTGCGGAAGTTTTACTAGAGTGTACCGGAGCGTTTTACACTCAGGAAAAATCCCAACCGTATATCGATAGAGGAATCAAAAAGGTACTCTTCTCGGCGCCGGCGAAAGATAAAGAGACCGCTACATTCGTAATGGGCGTCAACGAGCATGAGTATTGCGGGCAGAAGATCGTTTCCAACGCCAGCTGTACGACGAACTGTTTAGCGCCGGTTACAAAAGTGATCGACGATATTTTCGGTATAGAAAAGGGACTTGTGACAACGGTTCATTCATATACGAACGATCAGAATATTCTCGATGTTAAACATAAAAAAGATCCTCGGCGTGCCCGTGCGGCGGCTGTGAATATGATCCCCACGACTACAGGTGCCGCGAAAGCCATAGGATTGGTTATGCCCCACTTGAAGGGGAAACTAAACGGTCAATCCATTCGCGTTCCCACTCCCGATGTCTCCATGATAGATTTGAATGTGATAGTGAAAAAAGAGACTTCGAAAGAGGAAGTGAACAAAGCTTTCGAAGCGGCTCAAAACGCAAATATGAAAAACTATATCGAAGTGGATTATGACAAAAGGGTATCCTCCGATTTTATCGGTTCCCCGATAAGTGCTATCGTTGCGGCGGATTTAACGCAGGTGGTTGAAGGCAATTTCGTCAAAGTTATGGCTTGGTATGACAACGAATGGGGTTATAGCTGCAGACTCATCGACATGGCCGAACATATCGCAAAAGTATAAAGGAATAAAATGGAACTTTTATCTATCAAAGAACTTGATCTTGAAGGCAAAAGAGTACTCATAAGATGTGATTTTAATGTACCGAAAGATGAGTTTGGAAACATAAGTGATGATCGTAGAATTAGATCGGCACTTCCAACGATTCGTTACTGTATAGACCGAGATTGCAAGATCATTTTGGCGAGTCATTACGGTCGTCCGAAACCCGGCGAGTGGAATGAAGAGAAAGATTCTCTCAAGCCCGTCGCAAAAAGACTTAAAAGTCTTTTGAAGCAAGAAGTTCGTATGGCTGAAAATGTTGTCGGAGACGATACTATAGAAGTTGCTCAAAATCTTCAAGACGGTGAAGTGTTACTGCTTGAAAACTTAAGATACAATCCCGGCGAAACTGCAAACGACGAAGAGTTTGCCAAGCGTTTAGCTTCAATGGCGGATTTTTATGTAAATGACGCTTTTGGTGCCAGCCATAGAAAACATGCTTCAATTTTCGCATTGCCCGCACTTTTTGACAAAGACCATAAGGCTGCCGGTTTTTTGATGCAAAAAGAGGTGAATTTCTTTCATAAATCCGTTATGACGCCTATTCGTCCTTTTATAGCGGTTGTCGGAGGAAGTAAAGTCTCCGGCAAGCTTCAAGCTCTTGTAAATCTTGTGGATAAAGTCGATAAACTCATCATAGGCGGAGGTATGGCTTTTACCTTTTTAAAAGCGCAAGGCTACGAAATAGGGAAATCGTTGGTCGAAGATCATTTGATCGAGGATGCGAAAAAGATCATCTATCGTGCTATGGGAAGAGGTGTGAAACTTTATCTGCCGGTTGATCTGGTCGTAGCTCCCGAGTTTAACGAAACCGCACCGGTAAAATATCTGCCGATACAGGAGATTCCGGAAGAGTGGATGGGACTTGATGTGGGACCTGCTACAAATAGACTCTTTCGAGAAGCTTTAAACGACGCACAGACTATTCTTTGGAACGGTCCGATGGGAGTTTATGAGATGGACAAATATTCAAAAGGCTCTTTTATGATGAGTCACTACATAGCCGAATCTCATGCGACTACAATCATAGGCGGCGGTGATACGGCGGATGTAGTACAGCGTGCGGGAGATATCGATGAGATGACTTTCATCTCCACGGGCGGCGGTGCAAGCCTTGAGCTTCTTGAAGGCAAAATGCTTCCGGGGATTGAAGCTGTAAGAAAAGCGAATGTATCATGATAATCGCATCAAATTTTAAAACAAATCATACTCGAAAAAGTACGCGTGGTTTTTTGGAGCGACTTGATCGTTTTATAAAAGATACCGCAAGTTCTCAGAAGGTGATGGTTTTCCCGCCCGCTACGGCTCTTGATAGCTTTTTGCTTGATGAAAGGATTACTGTCGGCGTACAAAATGCCTATCCGGTTGAAAAAGGTTCATATACCGGAGAGATCGCGTTAGAGCAGATCGAAGAGTTTTCTCTTAAAACGATTCTTGTCGGTCATAGTGAAAGACGCCACATATTCGGTGAATCTCAGGAACTTTGTGCAAAAAAGTACGATTTTTTCAAATCAAAAGGTTTTGAGATCGTTTATTGTATAGGTGAGCCGAAAGAGGTGAGAGAAGAGGGAATCGATGCGGTTATAGCATATAATTTCGATCAACTTGAAGGGATCGATCTATCTTATGAAAAATTGATCGTCGCATATGAACCCGTTTGGGCGATAGGAACGGGACTTACCGCAACATCCGAACAGATAGAAGAGACTTTAGGAGAGCTTCGTAAAAAGATCAAAGCTCCTCTTTTGTACGGCGGAAGCGTAAAGGTCGCGAACACAAGAGAGATTTTACAAATTAAAAATTGTGACGGAATATTGGTGGGAACCGCAAGCTGGAATATTGAGAGTTTCTCTCAAATGATAGCGATAGCCGATGAGTTGCGGTTGGGAGTTTAAACTCCCAACTCTATCAACTCATCCGAGTATTTTTCGGCTGTGTAAGGTTCGAAATGGCTCTTATAATATTTATAGTGTTTTGAATTTCTATGTCCGTCAAGCGCCTCTTCGCTCTCCCAAGTCTCTATAACGACAAATGTGGTCGGTTTCTCTTTCATTTGATAGATATGGTATAAAAGACATCCCTCCTCTTCTTGTGAAGGTTTAACCATATCCGTCAAAAGTTGTTTAAGCTCCTCTATAGAGTCATCTTTTGCGATAAATACCACTTTTTTGGTTTGTGCCATATGTTTCCCTTTTGTTAATATAGTGTCGTTAGTATAGCAAATTAAAACATCGACTTGGATATAATTAGTTTATAAAATTAATAAAGGCATTGATATGAGTTTATACAATAAAGAGAATAGATTTAATTTGGCGAATATCGTCACATTTGCAAATATCTCTTTAGGTATAATAGCGATGTATTTTATCCAGGAGGGTAAATTCACCGTAGCGATCACTCTTGCATGGATTGCCGGCGGACTTGATATACTCGATGGAAAAATCGCAAGAAAATACAATCTCTCCTGTGAGTTCGGGGTACAACTTGATTCCTTTGCGGATTTTATCTCCTTCGTAGTAATGCCGGCGTTTTTGCTGTTTTACGCTTTACAAAAGGGTGTCGGGTTCGAAAGCGCGGTTGTAGGAGTCGTTTTTATCGCTTATATCATAAGCGGTCTTCGCAGACTTATAGAGTTCAATATAAAAAGCGAAGCCGGAAGTGTTACGAAATATTTCGAAGGTGTTCCGACACCTCTTGGTGCGATACTTCTTTGGGTTTTATATTTGATATACAGTTATGAAATTATTACGAATTTATATGTGATATTGTTTTTCGTTTTGCTTATCGCCTACCTTTTAAACTCGAAAATTAAAATTCCTCATCCGTAAATATAAAATCACTCTTAAAAAATCACTCTTGTCAAATTCAATATATTTTAATTTACATTTATTTATTTCCTTTGTAGAAGGAAATAAAAATCGTAGATTTTACGTAAAAAGCCCGAAAAATATTGACTTTAAGCTCTTATTGTTGTATACTCCGGGTTCAAATTTGTGTCAGATGAGAGTTTGACAAGTTCTTTTAAGGGAAATTGATGGAAAAAATTAGACTTAAGCTTAAGGCTTATGATCATAGAGTTTTAGAC